>JAJZME010000059.1 GCA_021803035.1 Acidobacteriota bacterium
TAAAACAGCTCGTTCTCCTCAAATTGACCGTCCATCGACTCGTTCTCTTCCTTCATCGCGGAGCCAATATTGCTCTCGGCATTTAGCAGCATTGCCGCTGGAAAGTTCGCGTATTGCGTATGAAATTGGGCGATTGTTTCAGGGCCGGCCTGAGTGGACAGTTGTTGAATCGCGGCGTGAATACGCTCGATTTTGGCCAAGTCGTCAGGGCCCTTTTCAGCGAGGATCGGCTCTACCACGCGCTCAATGCGCACAAGCTGCGCCTGGGCTCCAAACACCTTCGCCGCCATCTTCGCAGCCATCTGTTCGTCTCCTTCGTAAGAGCCATCGGCGAAAAGCACTGACTGAAGGACCATGTATTGGGGTTTCGGAGCCTCAACAAACACTCCGTTGACCATCCTGCCGGAGCGGGGAATGCCGATGTGCATCTGATGACTGGCGCCTGGGGCAATCACTGAAGAGAATCCATTGGACTTGTATGACCCGATGCCACTTTCTTCCCGTGAGCCTTCCTCCTGGAAACGGCCGATTCTAAACGCGTCCACGGCCTTGCCGGACAAGTTGCGTAGGGTTATCATGCCCTCTCGTCGATCGACTGGTGTGTAGTCGATCAGAACAGAACTCACTTCGCTGCGAGTCACCGGCCGGTAAGGAGAACGCGGTTCATTTGTGACGATACGGATCGTGATCGGTTCAAGCCCCACTTCTTCCATCTCCGGGAAGACGACAGACTCGTTGAGCTTCCCTGCGTGTGCTGCCAGAGCCTGGCGCCGCAGCTTTTGGAGAGAAGTAAACCAAAGTGGCTGGTTGACCTCGCCGTAAAAAACAATCGGTGTGATGAGAAATGTGTCTCCCTGGACGCAAACCTCTATTTCGAGCCCCGAAGGCTGCTCTATGCCGGCGTTCGCGTTGGTTACCCGTCTAAGCCTGCCTTGGTAATTAAAGGTCGAACAAGAGTTCTGTGAGGTAGCGGCGGGGATCGTTGCATAAAGGGGATACAGGCTTTCGCCGAGGATCTCGACAGCGAACCTCGCTTGAGGGGCTGGGGTTTGTGCGACACCGGAGCGAGCGCTCACACATACGAAAGCGAGAAGGCATAAGGATCCGACGACTCTTCGAGACATTTTCGGTTCCTCTAAAGGGATGTCGCAGCCCATTATAAGGCTGATTAGATAACTGGGTGCGAGCCAACCCTCTTACGCAATCTTTATGCCGTGGTAATTAGGCTTGGACTATGGCAGATTCTCTCTATCGTGCGCTTCGCCTCATATCCCTAATGCTTGCAGCATTCGCAATTGCCGGGATTTGCGCTCTGCTGGTTTGGGATGTGCGCCCGCAACTCTTCGCGCCGAAAGCTCACGCCCTGCTTGGTGCCTTTCCGTTGGCGATGATTGCCTTCACATGGCTCCTGCACCATGCACTTCAACGCGCATCATTCCGCGACTCGCTCAAAGCTATTTTGCTCTCCACTGCATTCCTCCTCTGGGCAGCTAACCAGTGCCTATCCAATCTGCGCTTGGCTACCGTTTGCAATGACATCGCCATCGCGCTCTTTGTGCTCGACCTCGTCTTCATCATTGCGTCGCGACCTTCTGAAGGAGAGCATGGCAGCAATGAGCTTTCGTCTACAAACACACGCTGCTGCGATGGTCTTGGCTGCAAATTGTGCCGTTAAAATTCCGGTGATCAAAGAGGCCGGAAGCGGTTGTATGACCGGCTAGTGTTCCTTATGCCAGGTTTTCGCCCCAAAGGCTTCTGGGGAGTGAGGGATTGCGCCAAAAAGACAACCGCAGTCATGCATGGTCTTTCGGACCACCCGAAGAGCATGAAAATAGAGGCAGCGATCTGCGTGGGTGAAGGTCGAGGATCTGTGGAGCCGAAGTAGCCCGCACTGCAGTCTGACCTGGACATCGCCGCGTACCCAAGACTGTAGCTGAAGCTAAGCACGCAGGGCAGACTGAACGTTATTGCCGATGTCCCCCTCACAGATGCCGAAGGAGGACCTATGGAGATCATCCTGAGATGCTGTGCAGGTCTGGACGTGCACAAAGACAGCGTGGAGGCTTGTGTTCGCCACGTGAGCGCAGGTGGCAAGGTGGAGCATGAGGTTCGCCACTGGGGCACGACCACACGTGAGCTGGTGGAGATGGCGGATTGGCTTTTGGACAAGGGCGTGACACACGTAGCGATGGAATCGACGGGGGTGTACTGGAAGCCGATCTTCAACATTCTGGAAGCGCAGTTTGAGATTCTGCTGGCCAACGCTCATCATCTGAAGAACGTTCCTGGACGCAAGACCGACATCAAGGATTGTCAGTGGATTGCACAACTGCTGCAGCACGGGCTGCTGAAGGGTAGCTTCATTCCGCCGCGGCCACAGCGGGAACTGCGCGATTTGACGCGGCAGCGGACGCAATTGGTCGATGAGGCGAGCCGTATCTCGAACCGCATTCAGAAAGTGCTGGAAGACGCCAACGTGAAGCTGGGCTCGGTGGCGAGCAACGTGGTTGGCACATCCGGACGGATGATGTTGGAAGCGATCATCGCGGGGCAAAATGACCCGGCTCAACTGGCTGACCTGGCACAGCGCCGGTTGCGCAGCAAGATTCCACAACTGGAGCAGGCGCTCTACGGGAAACTCACCGACCACCATCGCTGGATGCTGAAGCTGCTCCTCGCTCAGTTGCAGACAACTGAGCAGTTCATCGCCCGACTGGATGAGAGGATCGCAGAACTGGCGCGCCCTCTCGAGCCCGTCCTGGAGAAGTTGGATGCGATACCAGGGATTGATCGGCGTGTGGCCGAGGTGTTGATCGCAGAAATCGGCCCCGACATGACGCCGTTCCCCAGCGATGCACACCTGGCCTCCTGGGCGGGCATATCTCCGGGCAATAACGAGAGCGCGGGCAAAAAACGCAGCGGCAAAACCACCAAGGGCAGCCGCTGGTTACGACAAGCTCTGGTGCAAGCGGCATGGGCCGCCAGCCACAAAAAGGATAGCTATTTCCAGGAACATGCACGCAACCTTATGCATCGCCGCGGCCGCAAACGCGGGTTGGTCGCCGTGGCACATTCCCTGCTCATCATCATCTATCACATGCTTAAGGAGGATTCGGCATATCGAGACCTCGGCCCGCATTTCCTCGATCACCTGCGCGCCACCCACTTAATCCGTTTTCACGTCCGCAAGCTTCAAAACCTCGGACTTCAGGTAACACTCACACCAGAGGCAGCATGAATTTTCAGGGCAGTTCCTTCGCTGCGCTCAGGATGACAGCTCCTCTTTTGGAGGAAGCGGGCGGATCACCGGCGACGCTTACCTTTGCTGGAATCGTCCTGTTTGGCCTGAGAGGACCGATGAGGGGCTACCAAGGCCAATTCGTCGCGAATCAATTACGCTGCTAGGCACCCGATCCAGCATCAATCCAGCACCGACGCGAGCCATTGGGGAGTCGGCTTTTGCGAACGAACCGGTTGCCCGTTCGCGTAGACGGTGACAAGCCGGAAGGGGTGACGCAAGTCGTCATTATCAAACACCCAAACGTGGGGTAGTTCGCGCAATGCGCTTCTGAGATTCGCCAATATCCGCGGAAACCTGGTCTGCAGCTTGTCCGTGGGTACGTCATGGCCGCCCTGCGAGACTCGCATTGCTACTCGCTGCTCGGAGGTTGTGGGGCCGGAAATGCCGATGAAGCAAAGAATGACCGTGTATCCTGCCGCAGCGGCGTCCTTGAGGAATGCCAACTTGTCGTCGGCAGGATCGGAAAAGACCGTCTCGAAGACGAAACTCTCCCTTTGCTTTACGAGCTCACGCCGGAGCGAATCTGCCACTTTTGCGGCTTCATACGGACCAATTTTCAGTTCACGGGACAGCACATCGGCGTTGACAAAACGCAGGCCTGCTTCCTCAAGATGAGCGTGGTAGAAGGTCGATTTGCCTGCGCCATTGGGTCCGGCAAGGGCCACAATGACCGGACGGCGATCCAGCGGGAGATCCACTACTTTGCAGCCGTCCTTTTTGCCGATCTAATCGGTTGAAATTGTCGCTTGATGAATCGGCCGGTAGTGCGGCGGCCGTCCGCATCAATACGAACCAGCAAGCCGGCAATATCTGGGTGCGCTTCGTAATGGGGAAACGGCTGGCTTTCGAGGTAGGCCTTCAGCCGTTTACGCCCCTTCGTGCTGTCCGCCGAATTGAGGCATTCCGACAAGGGCCGCGCCGCTGCCTTGCGGCATAGCGCCAGAGCCTGGTCGCCCTGGAGAAGTGGTTCGATGGACCGGCCGAGCCGTGCCCAGAATTCGACCTGGCCGGCAATGGAGCGCTCAACGATCTTGCCCGTTATGCGGGCGTCGAGGACAAGAGCATCCGAGAGCTTGACTGGCTGACTCATGTATGAATGGTAGCATAATGCTACTTCCTGTCAATATCGGAGTTCTCGGTGGCGCCATCTCGGCCGTTCCGTCGGTATTGACCGGTTAACCGGCCATGGGGAGACTACCCTGAAAAAGCGCCGCTCAGGGGCTAAAGCCTAGCCGAATTTGTGGTGCTTTACGGCACGGCTGAAGCCGGGCCTTTGGGCATGAGGCTGTTGGCGCGCGTGCTATGGGCGGCTGGCGGGAGCCATCATCTTTGCCGCGATGCGGCCTATGCCGCGGAGCATGGCCTTGACGGGCCAATTTCCTTCGGCGCCGGGAAAGAAGATCTCGCCGGAACGGCGCGCCTCGGGGCGGTAATACCAGCGCTTGAGCAGGGCGAGATGGGCCTGGCGGACGGTTGCCGAGGCAGAGGCGGATGGGGCGGACAGGACGGCGAGGACTTCGTCCATGCGAGCTTCGAGCACGCCGCGGGGGAGTTTGGCCGGAGCCGGCGGCATTTGGGCTTCGCCGGCGGCTTGAGCAGGCGTATTTTGGCTGCTCGCCGCTTCCTGTTCCTGGTTCCCTGTTCCCTGTTCCTGGTTCCCTGTTCCCTGCTCCCGGTTCCCTGCATCTTCCGGAATTGGCTCGATGGCCACGGGATGCGCGAAGAGCGAGGTGGAGCCGGATTGCTCGTTCTGGATTCGCATGCCAAGAGTGGAAAAGCCCACTGGCCCGCGCAGGCGGCCATCGTCATAGAGGAACACGGCAACTTCACCAGGGCTGGCCGCAGCCTGCAGAATGACGGCGCGCAACTGGTTGAGCGGGCGCACCAGTTCGGGGGCTAGCGCGCGAACGGCTTCGACACGCTGCACCTGGGCGTGGAGAGCGGCGGCGGATTCGAATTCGAGATTGGCGGAGGCCTGGTCGCGCTGGGCGCGGAGCGTGACGAGACGGCTGGCACCGCGCGTGGCCAGAAAGCTCTGCACGGCCGCCGATTCTTCGGCGTAGCGCTCGCCGGTACAGCCCTTGAAGCAGGGCGCGAGGCACATCTTCATCTCCGAGTAGACGCAGCCGGGATAGGCAGGATCGGGCGCGAGATCGAAGGTGCAGCGGCGCAGCAGGAAGAGCTTGAGCGCCTCGTCGACGAAGCGCTCGGCCGCAGCGCGCGAAGGGAACGGCCCGTAGGCCCAATCGGCCTCGCTGCGGCTGGGCCGGTAGGTGACGGTGACGCGCGGGTAGGGATTGCCGCCCAGGAAGCGGACGAAGGCGGGATGGCGGAGGTGCATCCGCTCCAGCGCTTTTGCGCCAAAGGACGCTTCGAGGAGCTGAAACTGGACGAGCAGGGACTCGAACTCCGAGCCGGTGAGCCGCCAGGCGATGCGGCGCACGCGGCCGGCCAGTTGCAGACGGCGCGAATGTTGGGGCGAGGGCTGGAGGAGCCGTTCGAGACGGGCGCGCAGGTTGGGCGTGCGGCCGATGTACGGCTCGGCGTGCGCCTGGGCGCCGTAGAGGGCGAAGACAGCGGATGCCTGGGGAAGCTGGGCCAGAGAGGCTTTGGGGTCGGCGGGATCGAAGGCGAGTTGCTCCGTCAGGCCTTCGGCGGGCGTGGCTGCTGTTCGACGCTGTTCCGCTTCGTTCATCGCAATTCCCGGTGCCCTATGGCCGCCTGCAAATCTTCGGAGCCACCATTGAAAGTCTAAATTCGAGAAGCCTTGCGGCTTAAGCCGCGCAGGAATGATTTTGGGCCTGTCGATAGCCATCCCAGGTCCCAAAATCGGGCGCTGGGGCACCCTTGCTCGTATAAGTTCAAGCGGTCAGAAACCAGACTCCGCTGGGCTAGCTGCCCGCGATGGTCATGCCGTCGATGCGCAGGGTGGGCGCGGCGACGGAGGTGCGAAAGACCAGATCGTTGCCGATAGCGGTCACATTGCGCAGCATTTCAGCCAGATTGCCGGCAATGGTTACTTCCTCGACGGCGTGCGTAAGCTGGCCGTTCTCGATCCAGAGGCCGGTAGCGCCGCGCGAGTAGTCGCCGGTGACGACGTTGACGCCGAAGCCCATGAGGCTGGTGACATAAAGCCCGGCGGGGATGGCGGCGAGAATCGCATGGGGGGCGAGCGTGCCGGGCTGCAGATAGAGATTGCCGCAGCCGACGCCGGGCGTGCCAGCCAGGCCGCGCGAGGCGTTGTGGGTGGACTTGAGGCCCAGTTTGCGCGCCGTGTAGGTGTTGAGCAGGTAGCTGCAGAGCACGCCGTTTTCGATGACCACGGTGCGCTGCGAGGGCAGCCCTTCGCCATCGAAGGGCGAGGTGCCAAAGCCGCCGGCGCCGGTGGGCAAAAGCAGGGTGTTGTCGTCGACGATGGTGAGCGCGGGAGCGGCGATCTGCTGGCCGAGGCGGCTGGCGAGAAATGAGGCGCTGCGCCAGATGGCGTCGCCCGAGACGGCTTCAAAGAGCGAGCCGATCAGCGAGCGCGCCACCTCCGGCGCAAAGACGATGGGAACCTGCTGTGTGGGCACGCGCCGCGCGCCGAGGCGGCGGAGAGTGCGCCGCGCGGCCTCCTGCCCGACGGATTCGGGCGATTCAACGTCGGCCAGGCGGCGGGCGCTGGACCACCAGCCGTCGCGCTGCATCTGCCCGTTGGCGTCCACGGCGAGCGGCGCGGCGGAGACGCCCGCATAACTGGTACGATAGCCGCCGGCAAATCCGCGGGAGTTGACCAGCACCATGCGGCCGGTGGCCGCGTCAAAGCTGCCGCCGTCAGAGTTGGTGAGGCGCGGGTCGACGGCCAGGGCCGCGGCTTCGGCGCGCCGCGCCCACTCGATGCGCTCGGGGCCGGGGAGCGAGTAGACATCATCGTAGTAGAGGTGCAGGTCGCCCTGGACGGCGCCGAACTCGGCGGCTTCGGGCAGGCCGGTGAAGGGATCTTCCTCGGTGACGCGGGCCAGCGCCATGGCGCCCTCGACAAGCTGGCGGATTCCCTGGGGCGTGAGGTCGCTGGTGGAGGCCGAAGCGGAGCGCTTGCCGACGAAGACGCGCAGGCCCAACCCGCGCGAGCCGGAATCCTTGAGCGTTTCCACCTGGCCCATGCGCACGGTGACGCTGAACTCGTCGCCTTCGCGGGCCACGGCCTCAGCGTCGCTGGCACCGGCCTTGATGGCCTGGGCGACGACATCGGCAGTCAGGGATTCGAGGTCAACGGAGGTCTGGTCGGGTTGAACGGTGGTTTGGGGCATGTCTTGAAGCTATCAAATTACCTTCCCGTTCCACCCACTGTCATCCGGTCCAGCTTTACCGTGGGCATGCCTACGCCGACGGGGACACTCTGGCCATCTTTGCCGCAGGTGCCGATGCCTTCGTCGAGCTTCAGGTCGTTGCCGACCATGGAGACGTATTTGAGCGCTTCGGGGCCGTTGCCGATGAGCGTGGCGTCACGCACCGGGGCGGTTATTTTGCCGTCTTCGATCAGATATGCTTCCGACGCCGAGAAAACAAACTTGCCGTTGGTGATGTCGACCTGGCCGCCGCCGAAGTTTACGGCGTAAAGGCCGCGCTTGACGCTGCGCAGGATATCTTCGGGGGAGTCGTCGCCGGCCAGCATGTAAGTGTTGGTCATGCGCGGCATGGGGATGGCCTGGTAGTTTTCGCGGCGGCCCGAGCCGGTATTGGCCATGCCCATGAGGCGCGCTGAAAGCTTGTCACTCAGGTAGCCTTTGAGCACGCCGTTTTCGATCAGCACGGTTTCCTGCGTCGCAGA
Source organism: Acidobacteriota bacterium (assembly GCA_021803035.1). GTDB lineage: Bacteria > Acidobacteriota > Terriglobia > Terriglobales > Acidobacteriaceae > Telmatobacter. Next base: position 8,112 of record JAJZME010000059.1, read on the forward strand.
GCCTTCGTCGTCCACGTTGAGCGAGCCGCGGCGGCCGGCCATGGTGCCGTTGTCGACCACCGTCACCTTGGGGCTGGCCACCGGCTGGCCGATGAGGCCGGCAAACGCGGAGGTCTTCTTGCGATTGAAGTCGGCTTCAAGGCCGTGGCCTACCGCCTCATGCAGGAGAATGCCGGGCCAGCCGGGACCGAGAACTACTTGCATTTCGCCGGCCGGGGCGGGCACGGCGCCAAGCTGCAGAATCGCTCCGCGCGCGGCTTCGCGGGCCAGGCTCTCCGGGCTTTTGCTGCCCGTGAACTGATCCAGACCGGCGCGTCCGCCGCCGCCCGCCGCGCCTTTGGTGGTCACCTCGCCTTCCTTGGCGATGACGTATACGTTAAGGCGGCACAGGGGCCGGGTGTCGCTGGCGAAAGAGCCGTCGGATGCGGCGACGAGGATGCGGCGCAGCTCTTCCGAGTAGCCTGCGCGCACCTGCACGATGCGCGCATCGAAGGCGCGCGCGGCGCGGTCGGCGCGCAGAATCAGCTCCAGGCGCGCGGCCAGATCGAGATCGTAGCCGCCCAGCGGAACCGGGTAAAGCTCGGCAGAAGGCGTCTCAATGAAGCCCTGCACCGGCTGTTTGGCCGGGCCGGATGCGATGAGCGCGGCTGTGCGCGCGGCATGAAGCAGACGCTCAGGGCTGAGATTGTCGGTGTAGGCATAGCCGGTGCGCTCGCCGGAGAGCACGCGAATGCCGCAACCGGCGCTGGTTCCCTGGCTGGCGGACTTTACGATCTGCTCGTCCACGCCCAGGGAGGTGGCCATGACCGACTCGAAGTAGAGATCGGCATAATCGCCGCCGGCCGAAAGCGCCTCGCCCAGGCAGCGCTCCAGCAACCGCTCGGTGATGCCGAACTTATCGAAGAAGAAGCGCTTGTGGTCGGCAACCGGGGAAGAATCCGCGTGAGTCATCGTATCTTCAGTGTACGCCGCAGGGCTTTTTCGGAGTTGAAACGCTGGGCTAACGAACATTGCGCCTACGGCGCGAGCAAATCGGAAGCACTGAAGTGAACAAATGGCCTTCATGCGATTGCCCTGCGTGCGCCGCACTCTGCGCTATGCCGGAGGCCGGCTCCGTGCTACATTCGAGCCATGCGAAAAACTATGCGGCTCCGCCTGCTTGCCGGCGGCGTGTGCGCGCCTGCGCGCGCGGCGGGGCAGATAGAACAGCCATGACAAGCGGGACCGAATCCACACAACTGGCGCAGCGCATTGAAGCCTATCTGGCCGCGCACCCGGCGGCCGCGGTGCTTGAAGACGGGCGCGTTACATTCGACATGCGCTCGGCGCGCTACGCGGTGAGCGAATCGCACGGGCGCTGCCTGCTGCAACTGTGGAGCGAGGAGCGCAATCTTGTCCGCACGGTGGTTGGCGTGGAGGAGCGGACAAAGTGCCTGCGCGTCAGCACGCGGCGCATGGGCGCAACACGTCCACAAAGCCTGGAATTCGTTCCCACCAGCGACCGCCGCACGCCCACGACACGCGATGCGGCGCGACGCAATTATCAAAGGCTGCTGGAGCGCGCCCTGACGCGCAGCTTCATCGGCGCCAAGGTGGACGGCTTTCGCTCGGCCATGGATCTGGAGCATAGCTTCGGCCCGGCATACGCGCGCGGCCGGCTGCTGCGGGGCACCGCGGCTGATGCGGTCATCGGCGTGGGCGAGACCGAATCCGGCGCCATGGCGGATGGCGTTCTGACATTGGGCGTGTTGTGGCTCGATCACTGCCGCCAGCACAGCAACGCGCGCCGCCACTTCGGCGGCCTCAAGGTGGTGGTGCCCGCCGGAACCTGGCGCACCACCGGGGAGCGCATGGCGTGGCTGAACCGGGCCGCCGCGGACTTTCAGCTCTTTACGCTGGACGAGCGCAGCGAAGAGCTTGCCCCGGTGGATGTTCGCGATACCGGCAATCTGGACTCGCGGCTGGTACACGCTTTTTCGGCAGCGGCCGCGCTGGAGCGTTGCCAGGGCGGCATCGACCGGCTGATGGCGCTGGTTCCCGAAGCGGCCAGAGAGCGCGTGGAAGTGCGCGCGAAATCTTCAACTGAAGCCGCGCTGCTTTTGCACGGGCTGGAATTTGCGCGCACGCGGCATGGCGCAGCGGCCCACTCATTCGCCCGCGAAGATGAGGTGACCTTCGGCGCGGGAGCCAATGAAACTCCGCTTACGCCGGAGAGCGAGGCGCTGTGCCGCGAATTGCTTGCGCGGCTCTTTGCCTCGCGCCATCCTGACGGCGCGCATACCGATCCGCTGTTCCGCATGCAACCCGAGCGCTGGCTGGAGTCGCGCCTGCGCGGCAACATCGCGGAGCTGCTGCCCAACCTGCGCGGCGATGCGATGTATTCGCAGGTGCCGGCGCTTTCCAGCGGCGACCGCAGCATGCTGGACCTGCTAGCGCTGGACCACAGCGGGCGCTTGAACGTGCTGGAGCTGAAGGCCGATGAAGACCTGCACCTGCCGCTGCAGGCGCTGGACTATTGGATTCGCGTGCGGGCATTGAATGCCGACCGGCAACCGGCCGAGGGCGGCGGACGGCCGCTCTCGGCCTTCGAGCGGCAGGGCTATTTTGCGGGCGCCGCGGTTTCTCCGCTCGCACCGCGCCTGCTGCTGGCGGCGCCCGCTCTGCGCATTCACCCCGCCAATGCGCCGGTGCTGCGCTATTTATCGCCGGAGATCGAATGGGAGCTGATTGCGCTGAGCGAGCACTGGCGGCGTGAGCTCAAGGTGGTGTTTCGCAAGCGCGGCGGCGATCGATAGAGTTAGTCTTTCCCCACACCTCGTTATTCGCGCCACGGCGCCCACATAGGTAGCGGCGTTATGATTCCTCTATGTCAAATCAACTTCGCTGGGGCGTACTCAGCACCGCAGCTATCGGCCTGAAGAAAGTCATTCCCGCCATGCAGCGGGGCGAACACACGCGAGTTATCGCGATTGCATCGCGCGACCTGGGCAAGGCGCGCAAGGCGGCGGCGACACTCGATATTCCCAAGGCTTACGGGTCCTATGAGGAACTGCTTGCCGATCCCGAGATCGACGCAATTTACAATCCGCTGCCCAACAATCTTCATGTTGAGTGGACCGCGAAGGCCGCCGAGGCGGGCAAGCATGTGTTATGCGAAAAACCCCTGAGCGTGAGCGTGGCAGAAGCCAAGACGCTGCTCACCGTCCGGGCACGCACCGGCGTGAAGATTGGCGAAGCATTCATGATCCGGAGTTATCCGCAGTGGCTGCGTCTGCGCCAATTGCTTGACGAAGGGCGCATCGGCGAGTTGCGCGCGGTGACGGGATTTTTCAGTTACTTCAACGTCGACCCCAAGAATATCCGCAACAAGGTGGAAAGCGCAGGCGGAGCGCTGATGGACATCGGGTGTTACATGATTCACGCGCCGCGCTACGCCTTCGGGCAAGAGCCGGCGCGCGTGGTGGCGTGCATCGATCGCGATCCAGCGATGCATACAGACCGGCTAACTTCAGCAATCCTTGAGTTTGCGGGCGGTCACGCCATCTTTACGTGCAGCACGCAGTTGGTTCCCTACCAGAAGGTGAACTTTCTGGGCACGCGCGGACGCATCGAAATGGAGATTCCGGTCAATGCGCCTCTGGACCGGCCAACGCGAATCTTTATTGACGGTAGCGGCGATCTTACCGGCTCCGGAATTACGACGGAAACCTTCCCCGCGGCCGATCAATACACGCTGCAGGGCGAAGCGTTTGCCAAAGCTGTATCGGAAGATACCGACCCGCCGGTGACGCTCGAAGACGCTATCGGCAATATGGCTGTCATCGAAGCTCTGTTCCGCTCCGCCGAATCCGGGCAGTGGGTAGCTCCCGGACGGTAACTGCAATGCGCCGATGGGAACTGTGCGAAGACAAGATCTTCAGCAGAAAACAGCGGCGCAACAGAGATCCGGGACTCACTTGTTCGGGGACCCAGCGTTGAGGCTCTCAGCGCCGCTCAAAAACAAAGATTCGCCTGCCTGTTAAGCGGGAATGCGGCCGGCTACTTCGACGACGCGCCCGCAGCCTTCTTTTGCGCGGCCCAGCGCCGTTTGACGGCTTCGGCAATGCGCCTGCGACCTTCGGGGGACAGCCGTCTCTTCTTCTTCGCGGGTTTGGCCACCGCTACGGCCACTTTCTTGGGCCGGCCCGCAGCCTTCTTGGGCGCCGCCGCAGCAGCGCGGCCGCCGAGCAGTGCGCGCGCCCGCTGCAATACGGCAATCTCGCGATCGATCGATGCCAGTATCTCTGATACTCCCATATTTCCTCCGTTCATCCCAATGGCGGGTGCAAGCAGTCTGGAGCTAAGTCGCAAGCCGCGCGGGATTAACTCCTTGTTTTGATTACCATAACCGCTTTTCGGTCGCTTTGTAAAATGAAAAAGCACTATCTAAGCTAAATCGCCAGTAGAAATCACCGATCAAAGCGATAAATGCTCTTTCCAGAGCCGCTGCGCATACGCGAATCTATAACGCAAACGCAGAAACAAGTGCCGGGCAGCTTACCTGCAGGGTCAGTTAAGCGGCATGGGAGCGAATCTTTCATTAAGTTTGTTTTTTGTGTGATTGTGCTCACAGCGATTCACCAAGCCGCGCATTGAATATGGCACTGCACGGGTTTGCCGATAGCTTCTCCTTATGTGTGGCCCCTCGCTCTTAGACGTGCAAGTTTTTACATCCATGAAAGTTCACTCCGGCTCCTGCGGCATAGACAGGATGGCGCGCCAGGCACGTGATGCGCCGTGAGAGTGCAAATGCGCCGGTGTTCGGCACTCAGTTTCCAGGCGGAAGATAGAGCGAGTGTGCCGTTGGGCAACGAAGTTTCGGCCAGTTTCAAGATGCATGAAAAGATTTTGGACGAGCCGCACCGATGCGATGGGAGTTGCAGTAATGAGCTCGGCAGTTACCGGAGGCAACACCGCCAAGATGGCGAGCTTATATCAAGATTTCAGGCCGTGCATGCCTTTGAGGCAAAACCAGATGCAGCATGGTGCGCGCGATGGAAGACAAGCGCAGAGCGTCAGGCAGCGGAGGCAGAACTTGCCAATTCCGAATTTCGGAATGTACTCTACTGCAAGCCGCGTTAGAGAGAAAGCTCCTTTTCCCCATTCATGAGAGGCGGAATCATCCAATGAAGCAAGCTGTAATCGAGCAGGCGCACAGCGCAAATCGCAACGGAGACCGTAACGAATCCCAAACCGTATTGCGAGCCTGCGAAGTGATCAAGGCATTTCGGCAGACAGGCGAAGAGTTGCAGTTGGCCGAGGTAATGGAACGAACCGGGCTGCCGAAGACGACCACCTTCCGGCTGTTGCGCACCCTGATTCACGGCGGGCTGATCGAACGGGCGGGCGCGGGAATTTACCGCAACAGCTTTGGACCGATTGCGGCGCAACAGTTCCGCGTCGGCTTTGCCACGCAGGGAAATACGGAATTTGCCCGCGAGGTGAATCGGGGGCTGGAGGTCGTGGCCGCGCGCGAACACGTGCGGCTCATTACGCTGAACAATCGTTACAGCGCGCGCGAGGCGATGCGCAACGCGGAGTTGCTGATTCGCGACCGCGTAGACCTGGTGCTGGAATTCCAGACTTATGACCGGGTGGCTCCGGCGATTGCCGCCAAGTTTCTAGCCGCCAAGACACCGGTCATCGCCATTGAAGTTCCTCACCCCGGAGCCACCTATTTCGGCGCAGATAACTACAAGGCCGGCCTGATTGGCGGCAAGGCGCTGGGCCGCTGGGCCCGCGAAAACTGGGGCGGGCATGTGGACCAACTGGTGCTGATGGGACTGCCCATTGCCGGTTCGCTGCTGGAGTTGCGCTTGTCGGGCATGGTGGATGGACTGCGCTCGGAGTTGCCTCAGATTGTGAATACGCCGCTTATTCGTCTGGATGGGCGGGGGAGCTTCGATCAGGTGCTGGATGAACTGCGCAAATATCTGCGCCGCAGGCGGCCGCGGCGAACGCTGGTGTGCGCGGTCAATGATATCTGCGCGTTGGCTTCGTTGCGCGCCTTTGAAGAGGCCGGGGCGCTGGAGCAATGCGCGGTCATGGGCCAGAACGCCCTGCGCATGGCCCGGGACGAGCTGCGGCGGCCCGGTACGCGGCTGATAGGTTCGGTGGCCTACTTCCCCGAGCGCTACGGCGAAGAACTGATTCCCCTGGCGATCAATATCCTGAGCAAAAAGCCGACACCGCCGGCGGTGTTTGTAAAGCACCAGTTGTTGACCCCGAGGAATGTAAACCTGATTTACCCGCTCGACACCGTGGAAATGGGGAGAGAGGGAAGCGGAACTGCAGTGGATGGAACGATTCCGGATACTGGAATATAAGAGGCGCGGAATTCTGCGCTTCAGAGCGCGTGCGTGTAAGCCGTAGAGTTGCATTGAGGAGCAGTACACGGGGTGAGCAGTCAAGTTTCACGCAGGGAGTTTCTAACAGGCGCGGCTGCCGCGCTGGCGGGAGCCGGACTGAACACGAAAGCTGCAGGCGAACCCGCCGCCCAAACGCCGCTTGCGGAATTCGACTACGCCGCGGTGCAGCTAACCGGCGGGCCGCTGAAACAGCAGTACGATCGCGTGCATGCTTCTTATCTGAACCTGGACAACGACCGGCTGTTGCGGCCCTACCGCGAGCGCGCCGGCCTGCCCGCTCCGGGAGCGCCGATGGGCGGCTGGTATGGTCACAACGGCTTCATACCCGGCCATTCGCTGGGGCAGTACATCTCCGGACTGGCGCGGATTGGAAAGACCACCGGCGATGCCGACTGCCAGGCCAAAGTGCGCGAGCTGGTGGAAGGCTTTGCGGCGACGGTGAAGGCAAGCGGCACCGTCTATGCCGGCCCGAATGCGCAAAACGTGTGGCCTTGTTACGTACTCGACAAGCACCTGATCGGGTTGATGGACGCTTATAGCATGAGCGGCGTGGAGCAGGCGCGGGAGATGCTGCCGCATGTGTTTCAGTTGGCGCTGCCCTATCTTCCCGCACACGGGCATGACCGCATGGGCAGAAAGAATCCGCCTTACGACGAGACTTACGTGATGCCGGAGAATCTCTTTTCGGCATTCGAGATGACCGGCGAGCGCGCCATGTATAACCGCGCCGTGACTTATCTGCTGAACCGCCCATACTTCGATCCGCTGGCGCGCGGCGAAGATGTTTTGCCGGGACGCCAGGCTTACAGCCATGTGATCGCACTGAGTTCGGCGGGCAAGGCGCGGCTGGTGCTGGGCGAAGAGAAGTATCTGCGCACCATGGAAAATGCGTGGAGGTTTCTGGCGACCGAACAGCAGTATGCGTCGGGCGGATGGGGCCCGAACGAGCTATTTGTGGAGCCGCATAAAGGGCTGCTCTATGAAAGCCTGCTGACCACCAAAGACCATTTCGAAACGCCCTGCGGCACCTATGCGGCCACCAAGCTGGCGCGGTATCTGCTGTGCGCCACCGGCGACAGCCGTTATGGCGACGGGCTGGAGCGCGTGGTCTTCAACGCGCTGCTGATGGTGAAGGAACCGGACTCCAACGGCGATTATTTTTATTACTCGTCCTATAACTCGCGGGCGGACAAGGTCTATTATCCGCAAAAGTGGCCTTGCTGCTCCGGCACGCTGGTGCAGGGCGTGGCCGACTACGTGAAAAACATTTATTTTCGCGCGCCGGATGGCGTGGTGGTGAATCTCTTTGCGCCGTCGCGTTTGCGCTGGGCTCACCACGGCGCGGAGATTACGCTGACGCAGGAGACCGACTATCCGCTGGGAGAGCGCGTGACCGTGCGCGTCGAATGCGCAGCGCCCGCCGAGTTTGCGCTGCGCATACGGATTCCCGGATGGCTAAAGCAGACAGCGGTGCTGCTGGTAAACGGCAAACCGATGCAGGCAGAGATGCAGCGCGGCTTTGCGGTGCTGCGGCGGCGCTGGAGCGGTGGCGACACAGTGACTTTTGACTTGCCGCAGAGCTTTCGCACCGAAGCCATCGACGATCTGCACACGAACACGGTGGCGATTCTGCGCGGGCCGCTGCTCTATGTGCTGCTGAATCCGCCGGAGGGATGGGCTTCGATGGCGCCGCTGGACAAACTGCGGCCGCTGGCCGGAGCTTCGCCGGGGCTGTATTGCTTCAATGACGGCGGCCGGATGCGAGTCCATGCACCGCTTTATTTTGCGCGCAATGAAAGTTACACGACTTACTTCGAGAGCGTTGCATGAAGAAGCTCGACGCAAAGAGGTTTCTCCGAGCGGCGCAAAGGCGGATTGGAACAGGGCGCGCGGCGCTGTGCCTGGTTTTGGCGCTGGCATTGGTTGCGCCCGCTGGAACACTGGGACAAAGCGCGGGGCCGAAGATTCCCGCGCTGCTGCTGGGCGCGTCCTGGTATCCAGAGCAGTGGCCCGAGTCGCGCTGGAACAAAGATCTGCAACTGATGGAAGACGCGCATCTGGACGTGGTGCGCGTGGGCGAGTTTGCGTGGAGCACCGAGGAGCCGGCCGAGGGCGTGTACAAGCTGGGCTGGCTGGCGCGCGCCATTCACCTGGCGCAGGAGCATCACATCTTCGTGGTGCTGGGCACGCCTACCGATGCGCCGCCGGTGTGGCTGACGGACAAGTACCCCGAGACGCTGCGCGTGAAGCGGGACGGCCGCCGCGCGCAACATGGGGCGCGGCGGCAATTCAACTATGCCGATCCACTGTATCGCACATTCTGCGCGCAGATTGTAACTCAACTTGCGCAACGCTTCGGCCACAACCCCGATGTGATCGGCTGGCAGATTGACAACGAGTATACCGACGAGTCCTTCGACGCCGGAACGCGGCGCCAGTTCGACAACTGGCTCAAGGCGCACTTCGGCACCATTGCCGCGCTCAACCGGGACTGGACCACGGCTTACTGGAGCGAGACTTACGACCACTGGAGCGAGATTCCTTTGCCGATGTCGGCGGACGAGAATCCCGGGCTGCTGCTAGCTTACAAGCAGTTTGTCACCGATACGTGGCGCAGTTATCAGGGCGTGCAGACCGACATCATTCGCAAGTACGCCGATCCGCGGCAGTTCATCACCACCAACTTCGGCGGACTGGGCTGGTCCGATCACTTCGATCACTACGTGATTGCGCGCGATCTGAGCCTGGCCTCGTGGGATGACTACGTGGGCGAAGGACAGTTGCACGTGGCGCGCAACGGCGCGATGAACGACCTGGTGCGCGGCTTCAAACGCGCCAACTTCTGGGTGATGGAAACACAGCCGGGCGCGGTGGACTGGGCGCCGGTGAACACAACGCTCGATCGCGGAGAGACGCGTGCCATCGCCTGGCAGGACGTGGGACACGGCGCCGACGCAGTGCTCTACTGGCAGTGGCGCAGCGCGCTCAACGGGCAGGAGCAGTATCACGGCTCGCTGGTGGGGCCGGACGGCGAACCGCTGCCCATCTACAAGGAGATCAGCGGCACAGGGCGCCAGTTTCAGCGTGCCGCGGCGGCGGTGGCCGGAACGACGCCGGTGGCGCAGGTGGCCATTCTGGACAGCTATGACAGCCGCTGGGCGATTGACTTTCAGCGCTTCAATCGCAACTACCATCAACTGAGTGTGCTGCTGGATTACTATCGCCCGCTGCGCCATGAGCGGCTCACCGTGGACATTGTGAATGCCAGTGCGCCGCTGGACAAATACAAGCTGGTGCTGGCGCCCGACCTGAACGTGATTTCGCCGCACCTGGCCGCGCACCTGCTTGCCTACGTTGAGCAAGGCGGCGATCTGCTGCTGGGGCCGCGTTCGGGCATGAAGAACCAATACGATGGGCTCAACGTGCAGCGGCAGCCGGGGCCGCTGGCTGGCCCGCTGGGCGGCCGCGTTGTGGAGTATTACGCGCTGGACACGACCGTGCCGGTGAGCGGCGAGCTGGGCGCGGGAACGGCAACACTGTGGGCCGAGCGGCTCTCAGTACGCGCAAAGAATGACAAGGTGCTGCTGCGCTACGGCAAGGCGAATGGATGGCTCGACGGGCATCCGGCGATGATTACGCGGAGCGTGGGCAAGGGCCGCATCTCCTATCTGGGCGCGGTGCTCGATCCGGCGCTGATGACTCGCGTGATGGCATGGGCGGCGAGCGATGCGCACGTCAGGCCGGAGTTTCCTCCGGTGCCCAAAGGCGTGGAGGTCTGCCGGCGCGTGGGCGCGGATCACACGATTTTCATTTTGATCAATCACGGGGTCGAGCCGGCGAATGTGACGCTGCCCGAGCCGATGAAGAATGTGCTCAAGGGCGATGCGCGGGTGGCACAAGTGCGGCTTCCATCGCAGGGCGTTGCTGTGCTTGAAACACCGGCGCACTGAATCAGCGCGCGCAAGAACAACCCATGAAGACGAGAGGATTGGATGGAGAGCAACATTACGCGCCGCAAGTTTGCCGGCGGCCTGGGAATGGCGATGGCGGGCCTGCCGTTGCTGGACAGCAGGAATTTGCTGGCGGCAACCTTCAGCAAGCAGGAGATTGCGCCATTTCTGACGCCATATAAATATGGCAAGCGGGTGCTTTCGGCATCGACCACGCCGGGAGCTTTCGACTGCAAGTCCGTGGACGATCCGTTCGTGTTTCGTCATGACGGCGCGTTCTACATGCTCTATATCGGCTTCGATGGAATCGGCTATCAGACGGGGCTGGCCAGGTCAGAGGACCTGGTGCACTGGGAGCGCGTGGCCTGCGTGGCGCGGCGCAATCCCAAATCGAAGTACACGCGCTATAACGTCGCGATGAGCTGTATCGTGCGCCAGGACGAACTGCACTCGCCGGGCGAGCTCAAGAAGGTGCATGGGCGCTATCTGGGCGCGTGGAATGCGTATCCTCACAAGGGCTACGAATCGGGCGCGGGCGTGATCGGCCTGGCCTGGAGCGACGATCTGCTGCACTGGGAACTGACCGAGCCGATTCTGTTTCCGCAGGACGGCGCGCCATGGGAACACGGCGGACTGTACCGGCCCAATCTGGTTGAGTACAAGGATGTCTTCTATCTCTACTACAACGCCAAGACCGATACATTGCCGAAGAGCGAAGGCGGAGGATGGCACGAGCAGACCGGTGTAGCCACGTCGCGCGACCTGAAGCACTGGACGCGCTACGCGGGCAATCCCATCCTGCGCAACGGCGGGCCGGACTCATGGGATGCGCGGTTTGCGAGCAATCCCTTTGTGGTGCGCTACAAGGATCGGTGGGCGATGTATTATTACGGCCTGAACCGGCGCGGCGTGGCGCGCGAGCTGCTGGCGCTGGGGCACGATCCTTATCACTTCACCAAGGTGGATCAGATCATCATCAACCCGGGACCGCCGGGAAGCGTGGACGATGATTTTGCGCACAAGCCCTGCGTGATTTACCACGACGGCGCGCTCTACCACTTCTATTGCGCGGTGTCGGGCAAGTGGCCGCACGATATACGCGGCATTTCGGTGGCGCGGTCCAAGCCGTGGTAAGCAGCGCCGTGGTAAGCGGCGAGCGATTGATTCAGTTGGCAGCAGCGTTGGCGGCGCGGATCTGGTAGCGGCCCGAGCCGACTACCATGCGCATGGAGTCCGCGCCAGTGCGGGTTGAAATTGCACCCGGCGCTTTGGATGGCGCGACGCCGTTCACGGTGACCGCGCGCGGAGCCGCCGTCTTCAGTTCGATGGTGGCCGTGGCGTTGGCGGGAATGGTGAAGTTGTAGACAGTCTGCGACGCTTCACGCCGCCAGTCGCTTTCAATGAGGCCGAGCGCAGAGCGATAACGGGTACGCACCCATTGGACCGGGCTGAGCACGGCGGGATCGAGCACGAGCCGCGCGGCTCCCTGCCGGGCCATGTCGATCTGAATGCCGCCCAGACCGCGATAGAACCACTCTTCCGCGTCGCCGAGCATGAGGTGGTCCTGCGAGTCGTCCCGATTCGCATTCCACGATTCAGTCAGCGAAGTGGCGCCTTGGGCAAGCTGATAGCCGTAACTGGGCGCATCGGTGCGCAACAGCATGGCGAGCAAAACATCGGAGCGGCCATTGTCCATCAGCGCATCGACCACGTAGTGGAAGCCGATGTCGCCGGCGGTGGTGTGGTTGTGGTGGGCGCGAATGTTGGCTACCAGCGCATGCAGCACCGCGGCGTGCTGCCCCGCAGGAACCATGCCCAGCACCAGCGGCATGGCTTGCGCGGTCTGGCTGCCTTTGTCGTAGATGTGCAGCGCGGGATGGAAGAAGCGCGCATTGAATGCGGCGCGCACCTGCGCGGCTTGCCGCTCATAGCTTGCGCTTTCCGCGCTGTAGCCAAGGAGCGCAGCGGCCTTCCGCATCACTTGCAAATCCTGGTAGTAGATGGCTGTCGCGGTTACGCCCAGCGAAGTGAGCTGCGAAAAGCCGGGCGGGCCGGGACCAACGTCGTACCAATCGCCCAGGCCGTAGGCGACGATGCCGTTGTGAGCGCGGGTGCGGAGATAGGCCACGTAACGGCGCATCACGCCGAACTGCGCGGCCAGAAAGCTGCGGTTGCCGGTGCGCTTGTAGAGATACCAGGGCACAAGCACGGCGGCGCTGCCCCACTCCGGCGAATCGTTGAAGACATCGTATTTTTGGGGGAAGACGACATATTGCGGCGCGACCTCCGGCACCATGCCGGCTTTGCTTCCGCTGGTTCTCTGCGCGCCGGCGATGTTGCGCATGGTGGCGGCGTAGAGATGCGCAAAGTTGAAGTCATAGAGCATCGACGAGGCCATCAGGTGCGTTTGCTCAAGCCAGCCGAGCTTTTCACGGTGCGGGCAATCGGTGAAGATGCTCATGGAGTTGTTTTCGATGGCGTGCAGGATGAGCATGTGAATGCGGTTCAACAGCGTGCTGGATGAAACAAAGCTGCCCGCCCGCCGGGACGACGAATGGATCGCCTGGCCGCGTATGCTTACGAGGCGCACGCCGTTGCGCATCGTTGCGCCTTGCACTTCCACGTAACGAAAGCCGTAATAACTGAAGCGCGGATGCCAGCTTTCGATTGCGCCGCCGCGCAGCGTGTAAGAGAACCACTGCGGGCCGCCGGAGCCGCGCTGCGTAACAAAGCCGCGCTGGTCGAGCAGCTCGCCGGGAATGAGCTTGACCACCGCGCCGGCGCGCCCTTCGACGCGAATGGCGGGCCAGCCGGCAAAATTCTGGCCGAAGTCGTAGACGGCGATGCCGGGGGCGGGATGCGTGATTTTGACCGGTGAGTAAATATGCATCACGCGGATGGGCGGCGCAAGCTCAGGCGTGAGCGCGCCGCCGGGACCGGCGGTGACTACGGCTGCCTGCCAGTTCGCGGCGTTGAATCCAGGGCGGTCCCAGCCGCGCGGATTGCGGCGGGCATCGTAGTCCTCGCCGCCGTAGGTAGATGAGAACGTGATCGGGCCGGGCAGCGTCTTCCAGCTTCCGTCGCTGTCGATCTCGACTGCGCCGCCGCCGGCAAATTCAATGTCAAGCTGCACGATGCACCTGGGCGGCCCGAAGCTGCCCGCGAATTTGGTGTAGCGACCGGGCGTATGCAGCACCCGATACATGCCGTTGCCCAGCATCACGCCGAGCACATTTGATCCGCGCCGCAGCAGGGAGGTGACGTTGTAGCTGTCATAGAAGACCGTCTTGCGATAGTCGCTCCAGCCGGGGGTGAGGAGATCGTTGCTCACCTTGCGGCCGTTGATGAAAAGCTCATTCTGGCCGAGGCCGGAGGCGTAGAGGACGGCGCGGGCAACCGGCCGCGCAAGGCTGAAGCTCTTGCGAAAGAGCGGCATGGGCGCGGTGGGGCTGTTGTTTGGCGCCTGGATCCAGTGCGCATGCCAGACCGGCGCCTGGCTCCAATGCGCGACGGCGCTCCACGCTGAGGCGCGCCCGCGCGCGTCCCACACGCGAACGCGCCATGCATATTCATGCCGCGGCTGGAGCGCGGGGCCGGCGTAGGCGATGCCGGAGGTTGCCGCGCTGTGAACGATGCCGCTGTTCCAGAGAATGTGATTTGCGGAGGCAAAGCCGCGGCCCGCCGCGCTGACCTCAATGCGGTAGGCCGTCTGGATTACGCCGTGCAGCGACGGCGAAGCGGCGCTCAACCGCCAGGAAAATTGCGGGCGCAAGCTGCTGACGGCGAGCGGATTGCGCCAGCCGTTCGAGCGCAGGCCGCCGGGCGCAAGCAGATCGGATACCGGGCGGGACGATTGCGCGCCGGCGCCCCAGGCCGCGATGCAAAAGACAACCACAAGCACGACGCGGGCATTGAGGATGCGAGTTGGAAGGGAAAAGATGGGCGGGCTGGCGGGCATGTTCCTGTTCACGGTGATACAGCAGCCGACGACGGGAATGCAATCTACATCGGCGTCTGATAGTTTCATTCGCATGAGCCGTATTCGATTCAATCAATTTTGGGGACTGCTGGTTGGCGCGAGCGTTGGGCTTGCCGCGGCCGCGCCGCTCAGTGCGAAAACGACTGAAGCGCAGCGCGTGCAGCGGCAACTGGCGTATGTGCGTGCGCACATGCAGGGCCCATTCGCCCCCACCTGGCGTTCGCTTGGCGGCTATCAGGTGCCCACGTGGTTTCGCAACGCCAAGTTCGGAATTTTCATCCACTGGGGCGTCTATTCCGTTCCGGCATTCGGAAACGAATGGTACTCGCGCAACATGTACATCAAAGGCACGCCGGCCTTCAAACATGAGGTGGCGACCTACGGGCCGCAGTCGAAGTTCGGTTACAAGAACTTCATTCCCATGTTTCGCGGCCAGGACTTCAACGCCAACCAGTGGGTGGACCTGTTTGCGCGCGCCGGAGCGCGCTACGTTGTGCAAGTGGCCGAGCACTGCGACGGATTCGCCATGTACAACTCCACCATCAGCAAATGGAACTCGGTGCGGATGGGCCCGCATATCGACGTCGTCGGCGAGCTGGAAGCGGCGGCACGCAAGCGTGGGCTGCACTTCGGTGTTTCGTCGCATCGGGCAGAACACTGGTGGTGGTACGACGGCGGCATGCAGTTCAACTCCGACGTGCGCGACCCGCGCTATGCGGGGCTGTACGGGCCTGCCGAACCCATGGCGCTGCCGGGCGAAAACGAAACCAAGGAGCCCAATCCCAACCACCTGGAGCGCTGGCTGCCGCCCAACAAGGCATTCCTGCAAGACTGGCTGGCGCGCTCGACCGAGATTGTGGACAAGTACCATCCAGACTTTTTCTACTTTGACTGGTGGATTGGCCAGCCGGCATTCCGGCCGTATCTCAAGCGCTTTGCCGCCTACTACTACAACCAGGCGGCGCGGCGGCACCAGCCTGTGGTGTTGACCTACAAGGACGGCGCTTTCCCCGCCAACGCGGCGGTGCTGGACGTGGAACGCGGCAAGCTGAATCATCTGCGGCTGCTGCCGTGGGAGACTGATACGTCAATCAGCGTGGATTCCTGGGGCTACGTGAAGCACGACCACTACCGCACCGCCCAATCACTGATCGACGAACTGGTGGACGTGGTGAGCAAGAACGGCAATCTGCTGCTCGACGTGGGTCCCAAGGCGGATGGAACCATCCCTGTGCAGGAGCGCAACGTGCTGCTACAAATGGGCGCATGGCTCAAGGTGAACGGCGAGGCGATCTACGGCTCGCGGCCGTGGTATGTGTACGGCGAAGGGCCGACGCTGGTGAAGAGCTCGGCCAAGAATACCGACCGGCAGCATTACACGCCCGCCGATATTCGCTTCACCACGCACAACGGCGCGCTCTACGCCATCGATCTGGGCTGGCCCACAAGCGGCAAGCTGCAAATCCGCACCCTGTTCCACGGCACGCCCTATCTGAACGGGCCGGTGTGCTCGGTGAAGATGCTCGGCGGCGGCATGCTCCACTTCAGCCAGGGAGCAGACGGGCTCTTTATCGATCTTCCCAAGACCGAGCCCGACGAGCCGGCGTTTACATTCCGCATTCTGTCTGCCCGCAGTGCGACAAGCGGCTGCGGCGATGAGCACGCCATGTTGAACCGCAAACATTCCGGCCCCCAATTCAAGGCCAACTAAGAGGTGACAGACGATGCAATTGAAAAGATGCGCGGCGATATTGTTTCTATTGTGTTTCGGGATGCCCCTGGCACATGCGCAAAACGGCGACGGCCTGATCTTTCCGCCTCAGGGCACCGCCAAGGCGTGGCCGGGCACACCGCGCTACACGCACGCGTCCACCGTGGTGCAACTCAAGAACGGCGACGTGATGGCGGCGTGGTTCGGCGGTCCGTACGAAGGCGCGCCGGATGTGAAGATCTACGGCGCGCGGCTGCACGACGGCGTGTGGAGCAAACCCGTGGTGCTGGCCAGCGGCCATGGCGTGGCGTGCTGGAATCCGGTGCTCTTCCATACCCGCGACGGGCGGCTGTGGCTCTATTACAAGTACGGCAAACACACCACCACCTGGAAGGGCGCGCGCAAGTGGAGCGATAACGATGGCCGCACCTGGAGCGCGGCCGAGGATCTTCCGGACGGCATTCTGGGTCCCATCAAGGACAAGCCGCTGGTGCTCGCCGACGGAACTATCGTGGCCGGATCGTCGGTGGAAAACGGCAAGTGGAATGCGTGGATCGACCGCTCGACCAACAACGGCCAGTCGTGGACAAAATTCGGCCCCATCACCGTTCCTCCCAGCGACGATGTGCCCAATGCCGCCGCCCTGGCCGCCGGCCGGGAAAAGACGCCGCCACCCGTTGATGGCGTGCACACGAAACTCTATCAGCCCTCCAAAAAGACGGTCGGCATCATTCAGCCGACCATCGTGTGGATGGGCGGACGCCATCTGCGCTTCTTTGCGCGCAGCCAGACCAAGGCAGCGCGGATTGTCATCGCCGATTCCTGGGACAACGGAAAAACCTGGACACAGGCCCGCTTCATCAACCTGCCCTGTCCGAATTCCGGAATCGACGCGGTGCGCTTGAAGGACGGGCGCATCGTGCTGGCCTTCGACGACAGCTACAACCGACGCTCGCCGCTGGACCTGGCCGTCAGCCGCGACGGCGTCCATTTCCGGATCTTCAAGACCGTAGACAGCGGGCCTGGACAGTACTCCTATCCGGCCATCATTCAGGCATCGAATGGCGACCTGCTGATCACCTATTCGTGGCGGCGCGTCTCCATCAAGTTTGAGCGCATTCCGCTATCCGAAGTGCCTGAAGATCTCGGTCGCCCATAATGGGAAGGCGAAATTTTGGCTTCGGCGGCAATTTTCCGCCCCCTGGCATCGCCCCGGAGGGCGTTGGAAGCAGGCGGCCGAAGCCATTGCAATCTGCAGAAAATTATATGGTTACATCGACATCAGGAACATCTTCGCCCACCGGGAACGTCTGCTCCGCCCTCTAAAATTCGGCAAAATGTGCCTCAATTAAACTTTTTGGCACGCACGTCCGTCTCGCAAATCAGAAAATAAATGTATACTCTCGAAAATAAAGTGATTTTTTGCTATGCCGCTGCCAACTGCCAGTCCGGATCGTCCAGGAACTCCGCACGAGGGGCTCTGCTCGCCGAAATCTGCTGTTTGGGCCGGCCGCCTGGCCATCTTTGCCGGTCATGGTTCCGGTTTGCGGAGTAATACCCGGGCAATCGTCCGAACCCCGCGGGAATTTGCCGGCCAGACGCTACGAGGAGACGTTCGCTAGAAATGCACGCGCTCGACGTCCTTATTATCGGCGGTTACCTGCTGACGCTCGTCGTCATCGGCGTGGGTGTTGCAGGGCGGCAGAAGACCACCGACAGCTATTTCGTAGCCGACCGCTCGGTCCCCGGCTGGGCCGCGGGTCTTTCGCTGGTGGCGACCATCATCACCAGCGTCACCTTCATCGCCTACCCCGGGGCGGCGTATGCCGGAGACTGGACGCTGCTGGTTCCCGGCATTCTTTTCGTTCTGGTCATCGTGTCCATCGGGCCGGTGGTGGTGCCGTTTTTCCGGCACGTGGTTTCGATGTCGGCCTTCGAGTACTTCGGCAAGCGCTTTGGCCCGTGGGCGCGGATGTACTCGGCGTTCGCCTTCGCCGCCGGCCAATTTGCCAAGATGGGATTCGTCTTTTACCTGCTGGCCCTGTCGGTTGCAGGATTCACGGGCTGGCCGATCACCGCACTGATCGCGGGGCTGGGTGGGCTGGCAATTTTTTACACCTTCATCGGCGGACTGAAAGCGGTGATCTGGACCGACGTGGTGCAGGGGTTCATGTTGTGGGTGGGCATCGCGGTCACCATCGGGATGCTGCTGTTTTCGCCGCACGCGCAGCCCGGCGCGATGCTGCACCTGATCGCCGCGAGTCACAAGACGCGGCTGGGCAGCATGCACTTCAACCTGGCCCAGCCGACCTTCTGGACGCTGGCGATTTACGGGCTGTTTTTCTACCTGCAGAAGTACACGGCGGACCAGACGGTGGTGCAGCGCTATATTGCGGCCAAATCGGACCGCCAGGCGCTGGGCGGCATCGCCATGGGCGCGTGGCTGTGCCTGCCGGTATGGACGGCGTTCATGTTCATCGGCTCGCTGCTGTGGGCGTTTTACAAGCTGGGCGGGGACGTGCTGCCGGCGACGATTACGCGGCCCGACCAGGTATTTCCCTACTTCATGGTCACGCAGATGCCGACCGGCGTCGGCGGCATCTTTCTGGCGGCGCTGTTCGGCGCGGCCATGTCGATGCTGGCCTCGGACCTGAACTGCCTGGGGCTGATCCTGACCGAAGACTTTTACTCGCACTTCTTTCCGCGCCACTCGGATGAGCAGCGGCTGCGCTTCGGCAAGGTATCGATTGTGCTGTGCGGGGCGCTGGCCATCGCGATTGCGATGCGGCTCTCCAGCACGCACGGCACGGCGCTGGCTCTCTACTACACGGCCACGGCGATTGTGGCCGGTGGATTGGCGGGCCTGTTTCTGCTGGCGTTCCTGATGCGGCGCGCGGGGCGCATGGCGGCATGGGCCGGCATCTTCGCCAATCTGATCTTTACCGCCTATGCCACGCTCACCGTCAACGGCGGCAAAATTCTGAACCTTGGCAAATTCAACTATGCATGGAATGAGTACACGATCGGGGCAGTCGGCAATGTTCTGTTGCTGATTACCGGGCTTCTTTTTGCGGCTTTTTTTCCGGCGCGCGGCGGGGCGTCTTCGCGCCATACACTCTGGGACTGGCTTGCGGAAAACAAGCGGTCTTCTCTTCACGCTATTCAACTGGGAGACATACCATGAATCGATTGCAGCAAGCTGTTCGCGACAACGGTGGAAAGACCCTGCTGGGAGCTGCCGTTTATTTTTACGATCCCGTCTTTCTTGAAATATGCGCTCATCTGGGTTATCAGGCTATCTGGATTGAAATGGAGCACGGGCACATCACCTTTGCCGAGGCTGCGGACCTGTGCCGCATGGCGGCGGGCACCGGAATGCTGAGCATGATCCGCATTCCCGATGTGCAGCGGGCGAACGTGCTGAAGGGCGCCGAGTGCGGTCCGGACATTCTGGATGTGCCCATGATCGAGCAGCCGGAGCAGTTGCGCCAACTCCATGAATACGCGCGCTTCGCGCCGGCGGGGAGCCGCGGCTTTTTCTCCGTCTCCCGCGCCATCAACTACGGCATTCCCGGCGAGGTGGTGGCCAAGCAGCAACGCCTGAACGCCGGACTCTGCCTGATGGGACAGATCGAGACCTGCGCCGCGCTGAGCCGGCTGGAAGAGCTGGCCGCAGTTCCGGATGTGGATCTGTTTATCGGGCCCGCCGATCTGGCCGCCAGTCTGGGCGTGCCATCGCAGACTTCGCATCCCAGCGTGCGCGCGGCGGCCACCGAGATCGTGAAGACGGCGCGCCACTACAACAAGTGCGTGGCAACGGCCAGCGCGCACGACGAGTATGACTTCTGGCTGGGCCTGAATATCGATTTGCTGTTCTGCACCAACGACATTTCCTGCCTGAAACAGGCCGCAGGCGAACTGCTTGCCAATGCGCGGGAAATTCAGGAGCGCACTTCTGCCACAGCCGCCAAGGTTGAGATCGGATCGGATGGCGGCGACGGGCGCGGCAGAAGGTAACCAGGGCGGTTCTCCTGTCACTGCGCCATTTGTGGCCCGCTTCAGCATGGCTTTTTCCTGATGAAAGAGCCACGGAGCGATTGCGCTCTGGGATGCAACCGCAGGTGAACCGCGATCAACGGCGGTGGCTTTCAAAGCCGGCGATTGGAGCTGAATCATGCCTCTGACTCTCCAACAGGTTCCCGAACTCGTGTTTGGCGAAGGCGCTTTGTCCCGCGCGGGCGAGCGCCTGCAGGCGATGGGCGTCAAGCGGCCGTTCATCGTGGCTGTGCCTTACGTGCGCAACCACGCGGAGCGGCTGCACCCGGACGCGCACATTGACGTAAGCACGCAGAACGAGCCTACGGACGGGCACCTTGAGCGGCTGCTCGAGGCCGCGCGGGCCGCGCAGCCCGATGCGGTGGTGGGCATCGGCGGCGGCAGCGCGCTGGATGTGGCCAAGTTGGTGGCCGCGCTATCGAACAGCACACAGACGCTGGATCAGGCGTGGGGCATCGGCAATCTTGCGGGACGGAATCTGCCCCTGTTCTGCATTCCGACCACCTCCGGTACGGGCAGTGAAGTTTCGCCCAACTCCATCCTGCTAGACGAAAAGTCGCAGAGCAAGAAGGCCGTCATCAGCCCGCATCTTGTGCCCGACGCGGTGTTCATCGATCCGGCGCTCACGATCACGGTGCCCGCGCCGGTCACGGCCGCAACCGGCCTGGATGCTCTCACCCACTGCATTGAGGCCTATGCCAACCACTTCGCGCACCCGCTGGTGGACACCTGGGCGCTGGACGGCATCCGGCACATCGCCGGGCATCTGGTGACGGCCGTGGGCCAGCCGGACAACATGGAAGCGCGCACCCACCTCTCGCTGGGCAGCCTCTATGGCGGGCTGTGCCTGGGACCGGTGAATACGGCGGCTGTACACGCGCTCGCCTATCCGCTGGGCAGCCGGCACCACATCGCGCACGGCCACTCCATTGCCCTGCTTCTGCCCCACGTGCTGCGGTTCAATATCCCCGCGGCGCCCGAACGCTACGCGGCCATTGCGCTGGCTCTGGGCGCCGAGCGGCAGGCCAACGACGAAGCCACGGCGCTGGCTGGGATCAACCTGCTGTGGCGGCTCATCGGGGAAACCGGCCTTGAGATGCGGCTCTCCGCGCTCCGCATTCCGGAATCGGAGATTCCCTTGCTGGCGGCTGAAGGGCTGGCGGTGACACGGTTGATGCGCAATAACGTGCGCCCAATTGCGCAACCTGAAGCCGAGCAAATCTACCGGGCAGCCTTTGACGGCCGCTGGGAGAGCGAACTCTAGCTTTCAGAATACGCAGTTTATTTTCATGAAATGCTTGCTTCCGGCGGGCACGCCCGTTAAACTTTGTTTCGCTATGTTGATAAGCATCCGCCGTGTGCTGATCGTGGCAGCCGCGCTGTTCCCTGCCCTGTTGTTCGCCCAGAATCGTCCGCAGCAGAACGTCTTCATGCTGCTTCATCCGGCCGATTACCACCACTACATTGTGAAATTTGGCGCGGCAGAGCTGGCCGCCACCGGAAAAGCGGCGCCCAACGAGTGGCCGTGGCTGAAGGCCAACATCCCCTTCTTTGCCTGCTCGGACAAGAAGTTCGAGAACATGTACTACTTCCGCTGGTTTTCGTTTGAGAAGCACGTGGTGCATACGCCGGAGTTCGGCTATCTCATTACGGAGTGGCTGCCGAAGCCGCAGTTTGCGAATTACGGCGTGTTGCCGGATGCGGCGCCGTTCCACCTGGACGAAGCGCGCTGGCTGCGCAACCCGGAGATTGCGGAGGACTACGCGCGCTACTGGGTAACGCCGGGCGCCCGTCCGCACTTGTACAGCTTTGCGCTAGCCACCAGCGTGCGCCATGTAACGCTGGCGACCGGCGACACCCGGCTGGGCATCAGCATGTTGCCGGGGCTGATCAAGAATTACAAAGCCTGGGTGGCGAAGCATTACGATCCGTCGGTTGGCCTGTTCTGGTCGCTCGATGTGCACGACGCAATGGAGAAGTCGATCAGCGGCGACGGCTACCGGCCCACGCTGAACAGCTACATGATCGGCGACGCCCGGGCCATCTCGGACTTTGCCGGGGCAGCGGGCGAAACCGCGCTTGCCAACGAGTATGCCGCCAAGGCCGACACGCTCGAACACACGGTTGAAACCAAGCTGTGGGATCCCAAGGCGCAGTTCTACGAAGTGGTTTCGCCAGCTCTGGACTCGGGCATCCGCAAGGAAAAGCGGTTCAAGAACCCAGGAACGGTGCTGAAATTCGCCAACGTGCGCGAGTTGATCGGCTACATTCCGTGGGAGTACTACAAGCCCGCGCCTAGCCACGCCGTGGCGTGGAAACAGCTTTTCAACCCCCGTGGCTTTGCCGGCAAATACGGGCCCACCACCGCCGAGCGGCGCAGCCCGCGCTTCAATTTTCCGTCGCCCGACCAGTGCACGTGGAACGGTCCGTCGTGGCCCTACGCCACCACGCAGACTCTGCTGGGGCTGGCCGATCTGCTGAACGGCCCCCGGCAGCCTTACATCGGAAAGCAGCAGTACTACCAGCTCTTTTCCAACTACATCCGCGGGCAGCATCGGACGCTCAAAGACGGGCAAAGGATCGACTGGATCGACGAGGACCTGAACGCGGATACCGACGAGTGGATCGCCCGAACGAAGCTGATCGCCCGGCATAGCCCGCAGGTGGGCCGCGGCAACTACTACAACCATTCGGCCTTTGCCGATCCGCTGATTACGGGAATGATCGGCCTGCGTCCGCAAGCCGGCAACAAGCTGGTACTCAACCCGCTGCTGCCACCGGGCAAGTGGACCTATTTCGCCATCGATGGCCTGCCCTACCACGGCCATCTGCTCACCATCGTCTATGACGAAACGGGCAATCACTTCCATGTCGGGCGTGGGCTCACGGTGTTTGTGGACGGCAAGGAGCTGGCCAGCCGCCCCACACTGGGACCGCTTGAAGCCGAACTGCCCAAGAACTGAGACCGCGCCCACGAGGCGCCAGGACTGCAGGAAGGAGATTAAGAAACGTGTCGAAGCTGAGATTTTTTGCCACACTGGCCGCAAGCCTGCTGGCCGTGCCGCTGATGGCGCAGAAGCCGGAAGCCATTCCCATGGTGCGCATCCACGCCGGTTCTTTCATGATGGGCGCCGGTTCTGAAGTGCTTCCGCCAGCGGTGACGAACGGCTATGGCGTGATGTCCCCGCGGCCCTCGCATGGCGAGTGGGACGAGCACCCCGCGCACAAGGTAACGATCACCTACAGCTTTCTTATTGCCAAACATCTGATCACGGTCAAAGAGTTCCAGCAGTTCGATCCCGCTTACAAGGGCAATCCGCGGTTTCCCGGCTACGCGGCCGGAGTGAGCTACGAGCAGGCGGTTGCATTCTGCAAGTGGCTCACCCAAAAGACCGGCAAGCCCTATCGCCTGCCCACTGAAGCCGAATGGGAGTACACGGAGCGCGCCGGCACCACCACGCCTTTCTTCACCGGCGACACGCCGCCCACGCCGGGCGAGGCGAATCCGTGGGGGGTGGTGATTGGCGCCGGCACGCCGGAGTGGGTGGCCGACTGGTTTGCGCCTTACCAGCCCGGGCCGCAGGTCAATCCCACCGGCCCGCTCCACGGGCATTTCCGCGTGGTGCGCGGCGGCGGCCTCGATGAGCGCCATCCCACGCCGGGTCACATCTATCCGGCGATGGCGCCCTTTTTCGTGCGCTCGGCCAACCGCGACAGCATGGCGCCAAGCTTTGCATCGCAGGACGGGAGCATCGGCTTTCGCGTGGTGCAGGCGCCCATGCCCGTGCCGCATCCTTCGCCCCGGCGCAAGTACTGGTTCAAAACCGATGTAAAGCAGATCGCGGTGTCGCCGACGGTCGGGCCCGATCCCTTGACGCCCTTCTACCAGACGCACGAACTGTTCCCGAACCTCGACGGCCGCTCGATGCCGAAGGTGGGCTGGCGCATCGGGCTGCCGCGCGGGCTGGGCATCACTTATCACAACTCGGCCGTGCAGGTGCTTTCCAACGGCGATGTGATTGCGGCCTACTACAACTCACCCAACAAGGAAGACGATCCCGACCAGACGATCCTGATCATGCGCCGCCGCGCCGGATCGCAAACCTGGGACATGCCCGACCCGTGGCCGGAGTTTGCCAGTTCCGCCCTGGCCGCGCCGGTCTTCTGGAATGACCACGGCCTGCTCTGGTTTTTCTTCGGCTTTCCGCGCCTGATCGGCCGGCCGCCGTTCGCCTTTGTGCAATCGAAGGACAACGGCGCCAATTGGGGCTCAATTCAGTTCCCGCACATCGTCGGCCGGATCCCCCGCTACGATTCGCAGACCATCAACTCGGTTGTGCAGGCCAAGGACGGCACCATCTACGTTCCCACGGATGCCCCCGGCCGCGGCGCAGGCGGGCTCCCCGCTTCGTCGGACGTGTGGGCGACCAAGAACAACGGAAAGACCTGGTTCTACACCGGCGGGCGCACGGCTGGGCGGCATACAACGCTGGCCATTGCGAAAAACGGCGACCTGCTTGGCTTCGGTGGCAAGTACTCCGAGATCGACGGGCACATGCCGCTGGCGATCAGCTCCAACGGCGGCAAATCCTGGCGCGTCGTACCGACGCCCTTTGACGAGTTGATGAGCGGCGAGCGGCCCAGCGTCATTCGCCTCGCCGACGGCCGCCTGTTCTTTGTGGCCGACTACAACCCGCATCACCTCAAGCACATTCACAAGGACGGCGCCTTTGTCGCGCTCTCCAGCAACGACGGCAAAACCTGGATCGAGAAGCGGTTGCCTTCGAACATTCTCACCGTGGGCTACGTGACGGCGACACAGGCGCCGAACGGCCTGATCCACATTGTCACCTCGAAGAATCCGGTCAACTACGAGATCGTGCTCAACGAGGCCTGGGTCCTGTCGAAGTCCGAGGCCGCCACACCGCCGCCGGACTCCATCACCGATGTGACCGAGCACCGCGAATACTTCCCCGATGGAAGGCTGCGGGCCACCTGGTCGAGCGGCCTGGCCAACGACGGACAGATTCTGCTCGAAGGCGTGCAGACCTTCTACTACCAGAACGGGCGCAAGCAATGGGTCTCCGACTACCACCTGGGCAACAAGACCGGCAAAGAGGTCTACTACCGGCCCAATGGATCGATGAAGTGGGAGAAGACCTACGCGCCGGACGGAAGCTGGACGTGGCGCAACTTCGACCACGAGGGCCATGTGACCTCTGAGTCGCACTGGCACAACAAAACGCTGCTCAGTTACAACATCGCGGGAGAAAAATAATGACGACAGGGGCGCCTAGACCAGCAGCACGGAGATGGATTCGCGCATTGGCGGGCAGCGTTGCGCTGGCAGCTTGTGGACTGACGCTTGCGGCGCAGGCGCCAGCCGCGCAAAAGGCCGCTGCGCCACAAAAAGCCGCACAACCGGCGCACGGCGACTGGCTCTTTGTCTACTTCAAAGAGCCGGCCAACCAGGGCATCTACTTCGCGCTGAGCCGTGACGGCTACCACTTTACGCCGCTGAACAACGGTCAGCCGTGGCTTCCGCCGTCGCACCCGGGCGAGCTGATGCGCGATCCGTTTCTGACGCGCGGACCGCACGGCCTCTACCGGCTGGTGTGGACCTGGGGCTGGCACGGCGACTCCATGGGCTACGCCACCTCGCGCAATCTGCTCACCTGGTCGGCACAAAGGCAGATCCCCATCATGCGGGATTACCCGGAGACCCGCAACGTCTGGGCGCCGCGCATCTTTTGGGACGCAGGCCGCAAGCAGTGGCTCGTCATCTGGTCCAGCGCCATGAACAACTCGACCACCGGCAACCACATCTGGTCGGCGCTGACGCCGGATTTCAAGACCTTTTCCAAGCCCCGGATCTTCTTCGATCCGGGCTACGTCACTATCGACGCCACCATCTTTCACCAGCCGGGCGGGCCGTACCGCATGGTTTTCAAGGATCAGAGCTACGATCCGCTCAGCTTTCAGGAGCGCGTCGCCACCGGCCCCACGCTGCTGGGCCCGTGGAAGCATATCTCCGCGCCCATCAATGAAACCTGGTCGGAAGGGCCGTCGGTTATCCACGTCGGCAAGCGCTACATCGTCTACTACGACCACTACCGGGCGCCGCATATAAGCTATGAGGGCGTGGCGACGACGAACTGGAAGCGATGGGTGGACATCACGCCGGAGACGTCATTCCCCAAATACTGCAAGCACGGCAGCTTTGTGAAGATCCGCGCTGCGGAAGCGGCGCGGCTGATAGCGCGGCATGACGCCCCGGCCGCAGCCAGTTCTGCCGATTGAGGATATTTCGCGCAGGCGTGAAGCTGAATGCCGCCGTTCACAAATTTAATATCTTCAAAAAAGTTCTTTCATAAAAGCAATTACCTTGCGCCTACCATCTCATCAAATGGTAGGCGCAAGTTACTTTCGCGTTCGTATTCGTATGCTTGCAGTGCGCCCAGCTTAGGAGCGGTTGTTTCGATACATTAGTAACATCTACTTAGTAATAACACTGTCACTCTTACTCAATCACGTAAGTGCTATATTCCGGTTACTTCCAGAAATGGTAGATTCAAGCCATCGAATGGTGGTCAGTGCGCTTTCCGGTCGTATCTCTTTTTGACACGCTGCGTACGCACATACAGAAGCGAGCTGGCCGGGCCTCATTTCAGTCGATAAATCCTTATGTAGCAAAGGAATGCAATGGCGCTTGGCCCCCTAATGCAGAAACCCTTCCTGGTCAATCCGGCCGCTGCGCAGATTTCGACCCGAGCGGAAATTGAGCGCTCACTGGAGACAGGACAGTTCGTCCCCTGGTTTCAGCCGCTGGTGACGCTTGGTACCGGTCAGCTTGCAGGGTTCGAAGTGCTCGCCCGATGGAACCATCCCGACGCCGGCCTGCTCTTGCCCGAGGATTTCATTCCGCTGGCGGAAAGAGACGGCTGGATCACGCGCATGATGGATGTGACATTACGGCAGGCATTGGCAATAATGTCGGCGTTTCCATCGTTTCGACTATCCTTCAATGTCTCTGCCAATCAATTGCAGGACGCGAATCTGCCACAACTGGTGTGTGACGCAGCAGAGGCATCTGTTTTTGCGCTTGACCGGCTTACGATTGAAATCACGGAGACCGCCCTTGCCAACAACATCGCGCGAGCTCGAAAGATTGTCGAAGAACTCAAGGCGATGGGATGCAGGCTTGCGCTGGACGATTTTGGAACGGGCTACTCCAGTCTCTTCCATCTTCAGTCTCTCCCGTTCGACGAACTCAAAGTGGACCGCAGCTTTGTCAGTTCCATGACCAAGCGGCGCGAGAGCCGCAAGATTGTTGCCGCCGTGATCGGGCTGGGACAAAGCCTGGATTTAAAAACGGTTGCCGAAGGAGTCGAGACGCAGCAGCATGCTGACTTGCTTTTGCGGCTGGGTTGTGATCTTGGGCAGGGCCAATTCTACGGCATGCCCGTTGCAGCCGAGATGCTCGCAGAGATCATTGCAGCGCCGCAAAAGCCGGCAACCACACTGGAACTTTCTGTCGCGCAAAATCTCTCCGTATGCAATCTGCAAGGCCTCCCTGCGCAGCGACTGGCGCAACTTCAGGCGGTTTACGATGGCGCCCCCGTGGGACTGGGCTTTATTGACCGCCATCTGAAGTTCCTCAACATCAATCACAGGCTTGCGGCAATGCATGACGCGACTGTCGATGAACATTTGGGCAGAACATTGCCTGAAATGATCCCCCACATCTATTCCCAGGTCGAGCCATATGTGAGCCGCGCATTGCACGGCGAAAGTATCGACAGCGTGGAAATCGCCGAGCCGGATTACCCCGGCAGCCGCAAGCGAACTTTCCTCGCTTCCTATCAGCCAGCACGCGATGAAGCCGGCGAAGTGGTGGGCGTATCGTGCGCAGTGCTTGACTTCTCCGAATACAAATCGACCGAGGAAAAATTACGCCAGTTCGGAAGCGCCATCGAATCCCTCGATGAAATGATCGTGGTCGTCGACCGCAACTATTATTGTCTGCTCGCCAATCGAGTCTTCCTGGAGCATCGCGGAGTCGCTACGGAGCAGGTCCTGGGTCGTTTTATGGCTGAGGTTGTGGGCAAGGAGATCTTCGAGCAGATCATCAAGCCGCAACTCGATGAGGCCTTTCAGGGAAGGCGCACCCAATACACCTTAAACCTTGCATCTCAGCAATTCGGCGAAAGAAACCTGACCCTGTCGTATTACCCCATCGAGGAGCTGGACGGTGTTTGCGCGGTTGCGTGTGTCGTTCGCGATGTTACGGAATTGATGCGGCTAGAACTGACGCAGAAAGCACGGGAAAAGCAGCTTGAACTGACGCAGCATGCTGGACGGCGCGGAAGGCAATGGGATTGGGATTTTCGGGCGGGCACCTTCGCACGTTCGAATGAGACCTACCAGCAATGGAACGCGACGAATGCGGCCATCGGTGAGCGCATGGACAGAACGGCGACTTAACAGCCTGTGGCAAGAGTCACGATGCCAGGAAACCTATCCCTCAGCGGCCAAAGCCGCACTCATTTCAGGCCACTGACGTCACGACTAAAGTCGTGTCCTTTCAAAACCAGACTTTTACCACGGGGGGTAAGCCCGCCGTCGCACATCTGAGGGCTCTCTCATGGCCCCATGCCCATCCGCTGTGCCATTACCGGGCGACGGCACTGTTTTGCCGCGCCCGGGATCACAATAGCGCACTCGAATCAAACGATTGGCAGCCTTATTCGAAGAGCCAATCGAGATTAGCGGGGCCTTTGGAGCCAGCATGGAAGACGACGCGCGGCGTGACGCGCAGGTTCGCCGGGATGAAGCCCAGCACCACATAAGCGCCCTTGCCGAGATCGATCTGGTTTTCGCCGGCCGGCAGCGGCTTGGCCCAGACGGCCATCGCCGGGGTTTTGGGCGTGCTCAACGCGTTCAGCAGCAGCAGGTTCCATTGCTCGGTCTGCGGATCGAGCACGGAGCCTTTGCCGTTGCCGTTCGACTGGTAGCCGAGCAGGATCTGCGCTGGTTTGGCTAGCGTGAAGGTCAGCGAGCCGCCCTGGCGCGGGGTGATGCGGATGCCGCGCAGGCCGACAAGCTGCGGCGCCAGCTCGGAGATATCCGGGCTCTTGCCTTTGAAGATCGGCGCACCCTTCTCGACGGTGAAGGCTTCGCCCGGGCCAGGCTGGAGCGTGAAGCCAACTTGCGGGAACGGCTTCACGGGGCCGCTTGCGTGCACCGGCGCGCCGCTGGACAACTGGGCAATGCGCTTCTTGAAGGTCGCCAGCTCCTTTTCGTACATGGGCAGGCATTGCTGCCAGCTCGGGAAGTTCTTCATGCCGCCGGGGAACGGAATGCGGCGCTGTGATGTTTCCATGCTGGTGGCGGTGATGTAAGCGGGACCAGCAACGGCGGTGAGCTGCTTGTAGTACTGCACGCTCTGGGCCAGGTAGGGCACGGCATCGTGCAGATGGGCCGGGTTGTGGTCGTAGCCGTAGAGCAGCACCTGCTCGGCCGCGCGGATCTTGGCGTTGTAAAAGAGCATGAGCAGGTTGATGGCGTGCATGTCGTTGACCACGCGCTCGTACTCGGCCTTGTCCTTGGTGACGTAGGGCGCGGCGGCCCGGGCGTCGGCCAGGGCTTCGGTTGACCAGTTCACGGTTTCGTCGCTGACGCCGATGGGCGTTTCGCCGTGATGCGGCTCATGATGCACTTGCTCGTAGACGTACTGCTGCAGGCGTTCGCCGGGAGGCGAATAGCTCTCCCAGAGCCAGGGGAATGCGTTGAAGCGCTTGGGGTCGATCATCTCCGGCATGGTCAGGCCCAAGGTGAAAGCCTCGCGGTTGCCATCGGTAATGCCAATGCGCGGCAGCAGGCTGGGCTGGCAGGGACCGGCCAGGGTATAGGCGGCCAGCAGCTTTTCGCCGGCCTGGGTGGTGCCGTAGCGCTCGGCAAATTGATTGACCCAGTACGTATGCTCCTGTTGAGGATTGCGATACGGGTTCCATGCGTAGCGGCCCCAGGCCTTGTACCAGATCCAGTCGCGCTGGGTCTGCAGCAGGCGGGGATGCGTGTTGTCGCCGGCGTAGGGCCAGCTCCAGTAGCGCAGCGGATAGACGTGCACGCCATCGATGCCGATGCGCGGAAAGTTGGCGATGGTCTCACGGATGAAGGTGGGATCGCCCCAGCGGAAAGGCTCGAGGTTGGAGAGCAGATGAATGTTGGCGATGGCGACCTTGGACTCAGAGGCCATCAACTCGAAACGCTTGCGCGATGGGCCGCGATCGTTGGTCCAGGTCAGCGATTCGCCGTTCCACTTGGCCATGGTGTCGAGATTGGGGTAGAGCGGCAGGGCGGCCTTCAACACCTTTGCGATATCGGTGGCATGGGAGTTCACGACGATGGGCGGCTCGGTGGTTTCGCCCAGGGCTTTCAAGCCTTCTTTTACACCGGGGATAATGGCCTGCGTCAACCACTCGGCGCCATATTTGGGCGCGAGCGCCTCGCCGAGCGAGGGGAACAGGCCCACATTCGGATAATGCTCGACGAACTGGGCGATGACATAGCGCATATATGCGGTGACCAAAGGCGTGGGCTTGGTCAGGTCAAAGGGCAGATGATGTTGCTCGGCGAAGGGGTGCGAAAGATTGATGTTGTAAAATCCCTGCACAAGCCAGATGCCGCGCTTGCTGGCCTCGCTGGCGAGCCACTTGTACATGGCGATGTTCTGGTTAAGTTGTGCGGTGGAAACCTCTTGCGCGCCCGGGTAGCGGGGCAGCCTGAGCAGACTGGGGAAAGGATCGCCGTTCCACAGAAAGAGCGAGTTGTAGCGCTCGTAGGCGAGCATGTTGAGGTACTTGATCCACTCGGCCTTGTTGTAGAACCAAGGGAAATTCTGGACGGTATATGGATAGTCGTACTCGGCGCCCTGATAGGTGATCGTGGGCAGTTGCATGCCAATGCACGCGCCGCGCAGTTTCAGCAGCGGATGCTCCATCAGGTTGATGCCCGCGGGCAGCTCGCCGGATTGGCGGACGCGCTGAGCCAGCGCCAATTCGCCGTAGAGCACACCGGAAGGATCGCTGCCGGCGATGACCCACGTGTTGCCGATCTGCCGGATCAGGAAAGCTTCGTCGGCGTGGGGCCAGAAATCGGGGAGCTTGAAAGGCTGCAGCTCCGGCGACGAACGCAGCGCGGCTACCACGCGCGCGCCCGCCGGCGCCTGCTTGAGCGAGGTGAGCGCCAAGCGAAGCTGCTGCGCTCCCCAGAGCGCGCGCGGGGACGCGCCTTTCGCCGTGATGACGGGAACCGCAGGTGCGGCAAACGCCGCACCGCACAGGGCCAGCGCCAGAGCGCATGTGCCCCCCAAGCGCGAAATCGCGCCAACAATGCTGCCTGTTTTTTGTCTCATCGTGTACAACCTAGACCTTTTCAAAGAGGACGGCGCGGTAGGGCTTGCCGCTCAGTTTCAACTGACTTTTGCCGCTGAAGGTGCCCGCTACGGCCTCGGTGGTCATGGCCCACGGGTCGATCAGTGTCGCTTTGAAGCGATCGTTTTCGGGCAGCGGGAAAGCGTATTCAGCCGGGGCATGATAATCGAAGTACCAGAGGTAAAGCTGGCCGGGATTACCCGCGTTCGTGTAGTAGGGATCGGGCGGAGCGAACAGGCCGGTGGTTCCCGATTTTTTGAGCAACTGATGCAGAAAGGCAAGGCGCGATGGGCTGGTTCCGCGCAGTTCGCCGGCGTTGGACCAGACCGGAGCACCGTCGGGAGTCATGTAGGTTTCGCCGTGCGACGCATAGACACCGTTGATGATGGCGCGCCAGAAGCGGTAGGTCATCTCTTCGGGCGAGAGATTGCCCCAGCGGCTGGGGATGTTGCCTTCGTACTGAATCTCGTCGTAGATGATGGGCTTGTTCCAGGCCGCCAACCGCTCAGCCGATTTTTCGAACTGGTAATTCTGCAGGCTGGCGTGCGTGCACCAGGGCTTGGAGTAGTCATACATCATTTGGCTGTAATGAATCGATCGCAGGCGGCTGTACGGGTCGGTCTCGCTGATGATGCGGAAGAAGCGGTTCCAGTCGGTCATCGATTTGGATTTGATGAAATCGAACTCGTTGGCCACCGACCACCACAGATTCCGGTAGGCGGAAAAGCGCGCGATGGCGTAGCGGACATAACGATCGTCGTTCTCCTTGCCCATCGACTTGAATCCCCAGGCGTCGTAGGGATGGAAGAGGATCAGATCGGCCTGGATGTTGGCGGCGCGCAGATCGTCGATGCACTGCTCCATATGCTGGAAGTAAGCCGGATTGAAACGCGTCAGGTCGAAGCGCTCCTTGCCCGTGACCTGCGTCGGGCTGAGGCGCTCGAACGGCATGGCGATGGGCTTCAGATTGCCCAGGGGCTTGGGCAACAGGCACATTCTCACTTTGTTGAAGTGTGCGGACTTGAGGTCTTCGAGCGTCTCGCTCTGGTAGGGCTGGCCGATGAATCCGTAAGCGTAGCAGGTGGTGCCGAAGGGGAAATACGGAGTTCCGTCGGCATGTTGGAAATGAAAGCGGTGCGCCCGGCCCACGGGACCGGGATTGCCGGCCTTGGCCGGAAAGCAGTCGAAGGAGCCGGTAAGGCCGGCGAGTTCCTTCACGTTGCTGGTGGTTTCATAGGTCCAGCGGCCGACGGTGTCCGGCGAAAAACGCACGCGGTAGACGCCGTTGCCGTCGTAAAAGCCGGTCACGTCCACGGTACGATAGCCATACGTGAAGCGGGCGCCAATGCTGACATCCACAAAGGGATTGCCGGACGACGGCCCGTGGGCTTGCATCTCGAAGATGCCCCAGCGCTCCACTTGCCGGCTGCTGGATCCTGTGGCGGGCGCTGATGCGGCGTTGGCCGTGGCGGCCAGTCCGGAGACCATGGCTCCGGCGCCAAGCTTGATCAGTTCTCTACGATCCATCATTCCTCTCGGCCCAGATCACCGCCCCGGTTCTCCACGCGACGCGCCGGGGACATGCGGTTGCACTCCAGGCAAGGTCCGTTCTACACAGCTTGGGCTGGAGTGTCAAACAGATCATCAAAAAATGAAAATTATTGAACGAATTGATCATTACATTGGACGAATCGATCATTACGACGTATAAAGGTCTCTTAGCGCATTTCTTGAAAGGCCATTCTCCATCCATGCCCCGCAGGACAAAGACGCCATCTCCACCCGACAAGGTCATCCGACGCCGCATTCCGAAATGGGCCCTCCAGTCCGCCGACACGTCAGGCAGCGAGCAGTATTATCTGCGCTCGATTGGCCGCGCCCTCGAAGTGCTCGACTGCTTCGATGGCAAGGCGCCGCTGGCCCTCACCGACATCGGCGCCAGGACGGGCTTGCCGGAGTCTACTCTCTTTCGCGTTTTGCTCACGCTGGAAAAGCACAGCTACCTGAAGCAGGCGGTGGATGGGACCTACCAGCTCGCGCCCAAACTGCGCTTCGGCTGGCTTGTCGAGGAAGGCCATCTGCTGCGCGACAAGGCGCGGCCGGAACTGGAGCGGCTGGTGCAGCACTTCAACGAAACCGCCAGCCTGGCCTACCTCTACGAGGACCGCATCCACGTCCTCGACTCGGTCGAGACATTTCACGAAATCCGCATGACGAACCGCATCGGCCGGGTCTTGCCGCCGCATTGCAGCGCCATGGGCAAGGCCATTACCGCGTTTCAGGAACACGGCCTGGCCGACCGGATTCTGGAGGTTTACGGCCTCTCCCGCCGCACCGAGCACTCCATCACCGACCGCGCCCGCCTTTTCGCGGAGTTCGAGGAGATCCGCAAGACGGGTATCGCTTGCGACCGGGAAGAATCGACTTTGGGCGGTATCTGCTACGGCGCCGCCATCCGGTCGGAGGGCAAGCCTGTGGTTGCCGCTCTCAGTATCTCGACGCCCGTTGTGCGCATGACGGCCGAGCGCGAGGTGGAAACACGAAATGCGGTGCTCGAAGCGGCGATCCGCGTAGCGGAAAACCTAGCGCGATAAGTTCCGAATATCGGAAAAACTGGTACGTTATAATCAGATTCGAAGCGGGATTGCATCCAGCTTGCCTGTATCCGGCCACCGGGCCACTACCCCTGGGAATCAAGAGCGAAGGTAGGTTTTAGCCTGCGTAACGGTCTCGCGCCCACATCCAACTATAAGATATACAGGCCTTTAAGATGTATGGGCCCCGGACAATCCAGTGGACTCACCGACGGCCGGATAGACTGCGGCGACTCTGCGGCGCGCTTGTGTGAAAACTAAAGCTCTCTGACTGAAAATAGATCAATAATTATTTCCAAAACGCAATTGACAGCGTTTACGCAAGGACCCTAGACTGACCCCTGCTTAATTGATGGCGCCGCGCGGAAGAGCGTTACGCACGATAAATTCTTCCCTGCCAGGAGCTTTTTAGGGCGGCGCCGGTGCTGATGCCAGGCATCGTTACGCGATTGCGGACCGATTCTCTCGAAAATCGGGTTTCGGCAGTCGCGACGACAGGAATACGATGCCGGCTTTGTCTCGAGAATTACCCTGGATCCCCTGGCCCAGGAGTACGTCTTTGTTGCCCTGAGGATGTGGCATTTCGCTTCCCGGAAATGCAAGTTATTTCCCCAAAATGCCGTTACACCCTTCATGTTCTTCCCTCGCTGCCGAGCCCCATGCATGGGCTCCAGCGCAAGCCGAAATGGAGTGCCTGTATGAAACGTATTGTGCCAGTGATACTGGTCTTCCTGTTCTGCGCCGGGTTCGCGGCTGCTCAGTCGATGCGCGCCACGCTCACCGGCCGAGTGACCGATCCAACCGGCGCCATCGTGCCCAACGCCAAGATCGTCGTCACCGATACGCAGACGGGCGCAAAAACCATCGTCACGTCCAACAATGCCGGGGTCTACACAGCGCTGTTTCTGCCTCCCGGCACGTACTCGATCCAAGTCACCAGGGCGGGTTTCAAGACCTTTTTGCACACCGACCTGAAACTCAACATCATGCAGACGATCACGGAAAACGTTGTTCTTCAGGTTGGCAACGTTAATCAGACGGTCACGGTTCGGGGTGGTACTCCGCTGATCGACATCGCCTCGGCGAATGTGGGCGGAACATTGACCTCCGCGCAGGCGGAACAGTTGCCCAGCAATGGACGCGCGCCGATGGGGTTTGCTCATCTTCTGTTTGGCGCGGTGGCCAAAGGCAAGCACTCGATGATCCAGATGCGGCCGTTTGACAACTCCGCGGCGTCGGACTTCAGTCTCGGCGGCGGAAATTCACAATCCAACGAAATCCTTTTGAACGGCGTGCCGAATATGGAAGACGGCGGGCGCGTTGCAGCCTTCAGTCCTGAGCTGGATGCGGTACAGTCGGTTCACGTGCAGGAATGGTCTGCCAATGCCGATCAGGGCGACACCTCCGGCGGCATAATCGACATCACCACCAAGGCCGGAACCAACCACTACCATGGGACCGCCTCAGAATTCTATGGTGGATCGAGACCGCTCACTGCCAGGACCTTCTTTACTCCGAGCAACAGAAAGGTGCCTTCCGTACACTACAACCAGTTCGGAGCCACCCTCGGCGGACCGGTGAGGATTCCTCACCTCTACAACGGGCACAACAAGTTCTTCTTCTTCTACTCGCTGGAGGGGTACAAGGGGAATTCGCCGGGGACGGTGATCACCAGCGTGCCCACGCAGGCCGAGCGCGAAGGCGATTTCCACTCGCTGCTCGCGCTGAACCCCGACTATCAGCTTTATAACCCCTTCACCGCCTACCTTAGCGGTACGGGAAGCAATACCGAGATCGAACGCCACCCGATTCCCAACAACTGCCTGACCGACACATCGAGCTACTGCGCTACGCACGCCAACGCCGGACTTCATCTCAGTCCCGTTGCGCAGGCGTATATGAAGCTAATGCCGCTGCCGAACTTCTCAGGCGCTTCGACCGCACCCGACGGCGAGAATAACTACTACGCGGCCGACCCGACCAGCAACAACTACTTCTCCAACGAAGCCCGGTTCGATTACAACTTCAGCCCCAGCAACAAGGCCTACGTGGAATTCCACCGCAGCACCTTCATCCAAGCCGGCGCGAACGTCTTTGGCAACTCGCTGACTGGATTCAGCAACCAGACCAACCTGCTAGGCGGACAGGTGAATGACGTCGAGAACTTCTCGCCCACGCTCAGCCTTGAAACCCGTCTGGGATTCAGCCGGTACGTGATATTTGGCGGACCAAACAGCCTTGGCCAGAGCCCCACCTCGCTGGGTTTCCCCGGTTACATGGCCTCCAACTCCACGCAACTCGCGCTGCCCGTCCTTTTCTGGGCCGACGGAGCAAACATTCCGACGCTGAGTAACCAGACGAACACCAATGAACACTACGACGACATCCAGCTCTTTACCGAATTCACCAAGGTATGGGGCAAGCATACCTTCAAGTTCGGAACTGACTGGCGGGCGAATAAAGAGTCTCTCATCGGCCATTCGTATGCAAACGGCTATTTTGGCGAAGTGTCCACGAATAACGACTTTGTGACCGCAAACAGCGGCGTCACGGGCGTCCATCAGCCGTTTGGAGGAGCGTTCGCCCTGTTCGATCTGGGATTGCCGTCCTTCGGCGGGTACCAGATCCAGGCTCCGTTCCAGTACAACAACTGGTATTTTGCCGAGTTCTTCCAGGACGACTATAAGATGCTGCCGAATCTGACCATCAGCTACGGCATTCGCATCGACCATGAAACGCCGGTCACGGAAAGCAACAACCGGATGGTCATTGGCTTCAACCCGACTGCCGTCAATGGATCGACGGATGCGGCCGAAGCCGCATACGCGGCAATCCCCAATAAGCCTTCGGTATTGCCTGCGTCCATTTCGCCTACGGGCACGATCGTCTATGCCACATCCGGCAATCGCCATGCCTACTCGACGGCTGCGGTCTATCTCAGCCCGAGACTCGGCTTTGCATATGCGCCGGGCTTCGGCCATGGGAAGCTATCCATTCGCGGCGGTTTCGGCGTCTACGTCAATCCGTTCGGCGACTACCCGTTTGCTCAGTCGTACGGGTATTCGCAGAGCACGAACGAGACCATCAGCAACAACGACAATTTGACGCCGGCCACGACACTCGACAATCCCTTCCCGGCATCTTCGCCCATCATCCCAGTTCTCGGTGATACCCTGGGCGGCAACACGCAGCTCGGCAACGGTGTCAGTTTCTATGACCCCAACGACAAGGTGCCCTACTCCGAGAAGTGGACGCTCGACATCGAGAAGCAGTTTGCAAGAGTCTGGATGGTGGAGATCGGCTACATGGGCATGCACGAAGTGCATGATTCCTATACCAACAACCTGAGCAAAGTGCCATTCCTGCCGCTGCTGG
Source organism: Acidobacteriota bacterium (assembly GCA_021803035.1). Taxonomy (GTDB): domain Bacteria; phylum Acidobacteriota; class Terriglobia; order Terriglobales; family Acidobacteriaceae; genus Telmatobacter. The sequence goes on from JAJZME010000059.1 coordinate 45,619, forward strand.
TCCATTCTGAGTTCCCGGACAAGGCCCTGACAGACGAGCTCAACGCGCCGATCGCAAACCCCTTCCAGGGAACGATGCCGGGAACCGCGCAGGTGCCTAACACCACCGGTCTGAACACAGGGTCAAAGGTCTCGGTGGCGGGTCTGTTGAACGCCTATCCCGAGTACGGCGGCGTAAGCGAAGGGCTGATCCCGGGAGCCTATGAGAACTTCAACGCGCTGCTGTTCAAGCTGGGCACGGAGATGTGGCACGGGCTCACAGTCACCTACAACTACGAGTATTCGCGGCAGTTGGGCGCCGTCACGCAGCTCAACCAAGGCGGACCGCTCTGGTACGGCGAAACCACCTCGGACTTCCCGAACCACAGCTCGGTGATGCTGACCTACGAGCTACCGTATGGCAAGGGCCGCGCTTTTGCACCTCAATCCACGTTCCTGAATGAGGTCTTCGGCGGTTACACGATCACGTCGATCTACCAGTACCTTTCCGGCACCCCGGTTGGCTGGGGGAACGTCAACTACACCGGCAACTTCCACGACTTCAACAGCAACCCCGGCGACTACCTTACGCCGTCGTTCAACACCTCGAACTTCAACACCAATCCGCAGGATCAGCCCAACGGCTACAACTACCGCACCTTCCCGCAGTACCTGCTTCGCACCGACCCGACGAACGATATTGACATGACAATGCTCAAGAACTTCCCCGTCGGCGACCGGATGGTGATCCAGCCGCGCTTTGATGCGTTCAATGCCTTCAACCGGCCGCAGTTCACGGGCCCCAACACCAACCCGACTTCCAAAGCCTTCGGCAGAATCAACGGGCAGTTGAACCAGCCCCGCGAACTGCAGCTAGGCATTCACATCCTGTTCTAAACCACACAGCAAGCCCACCAAGCGGGGGAGATGCTCAAAGGCATCTCCCCCGTTTTGCTTTTGTGGCCGCGCCGGACGGAAGGGGAATGATCCAGCCGTACCGGCTCCGCGCCGGGCGGAGGAGCAAGAGCCGGGCAGAGTCCGCAGCCGGTAATCCCCTACAGAAAGAAAGAGTTACATCCCGCCGATTTAGCTGGATATCCCTCAGAATTTCCGCATCATTTTTGTCCATGAACTGTAAATTTCAAATAATATTCATAATTTTCTTAAATGTATTGACACGGGCTGCAACGGCGTTCTATTGTTATCCAATCTTTAAACATTAACAGCAATTCATAGAAGAATCACGAACGCCACGGCGTGCTCAGCGCTGTATCAGCGCTGCAACTTGAAAGGGGGGTTGCATGAAACGCATTGCACCAGTGATCGTAGCCTTTGTGTTCCTTGCCGCGTTCGCGGCTGGCCAATCGATGCGAGCAACACTAACAGGCAGGGTGACGGATCCAACCGGCGCCATCGTGCCCAACGCCGAAATCACCATCACCGATACGGCAACGGGCGTAAAAACCATCGTGACATCGAACAGCGAGGGGTTCTACACTGCGCCGTTTCTATCTCCCGGCCCATATCAGATCAGCGTAACCCGGTCCGGATTCCAGAACTATCTCCACACCGGCCTGGTGCTTGATACAGAGCAGACGGTAACGGAAAACATCGTTCTTAAGGTCGGCAGTATTCATCAAACGGTCACCGTTCATGGTGGAACTCCGCTGATCGACTTGGCCACGGCAAACAGCGGCCAGTCGTTGACCGCTTTGCAGGCAGAAGAGCTGCCCAGCAATGGGCGGTCTCCGATTGGCTTTGCGCATCTGCTGTATGGCGCAGTCGCCAAAGGTAAACACTCGTCGTCGCAGACGCGGCCGTTTGACAACTCCGCGGCGTCGGACTTCAGTCTCGGCGGCGGCAACTCACAATCGAACGAGATTCTTTTGAACGGCGTGCCGAACATGGAGGACGGTGGGCGCGTAGCAGCCTACAGCCCCGAGCTGGATGCGGTGCAGGCGGTTCACGTGGACGAATTTTCCGCCAATGCCGATCAGGGCGACACCTCCGGCGGCGTGATCAACATCACCACCAAGGCTGGAACCAATCACTTCCACGGAAGCGCTTCGGAGTACTACAGCGGATCGAGGCCCTTCACGGCCGAACCATTTTTTACTCCTGCCGGGAAAGCGGTTCCCTCAACGCACTTCAACCAGTACGCAGGCACGGTCGGCGGACCGGTGCTGATTCCCCACGTGGTTAACGGACACAACAAGCTCTTCTTTTTCTATGCGTTCGAGGGCTACAAGGGAAACTCGCCGGCAACGACCATCGCCAGCGTACCCACACAGGCCGAGCGCCAGGGCGACTTCTCATCGCTGCTCAGCCAGGGCTCCAGCTATCAGCTTTACGACCCTTACAACGCTACCGAATCCAGCGCCGGCGTGATCACGCGTATTCCGATTCCCAACAACTGCCTGACGAACATCTCGAGCTATTGCGCCACGCACGATAATGCCGGACTGCAGCTCGATCCCGTCGCGCAGCAGTATATGAAGCTGATACCGATGCCCAATTACACAGGCCCATCGGCCAAGGCCGACGGCGAAGATAACTTCTACGCCGCCGATCCCACGAGCAACAACTACTACTCCAACGAAGTCCGGGTCGATTACGACTTCAGCGCCAGCAACAAGATGTTCTTCGATTTCCACCGCAGCGACTATAAGAGCTCCAAGGCGGACGTCTTCAACAACGCGCTGACGGGAGCCAACTCGACGACGAACTTCCTGGGCGGGGTGGTGAACGACGTCCAGAACTTCTCACCCACACTTAGCCTGGAGAGCCGCCTGGGCTTCAGCCGCAGCGAAGACTTTGGCGGGCCGAAGAGCCTGGGGACAAGCCCCACTACGTTGGGCTTTCCCGGCTACATTGCCTCCAACTCCAAAGCCCAGGCGCTGCCTTATATCACGTTTTCCGACGGGGCAAGCATACCCAGCCTGAGCGGCAAGACGAACACCAGGGAGGACTTTGACGACATTCAGCTCTTCACCGAATTGACCAAGGTATGGGGCAAGCACGTCTTCAAAGCCGGTACGGACTTCCGGGTCAACAAGGAGTCTCGCCTCAATTCGGCGGCGGCTAACGGCGAATTCGACTTCCACGCCGGGAATAATGACTTTGTGACCGCCAGCAACGGCAGCAGCGGGAGCAAGCAGCCGTTCGGCGGAGCGTTCGCTCTGTTCGATCTGGGCCTGCCGACCGCCGGGTCGTACGATATTGAAACCCCATTCCAGTTCAACAACTGGTATTTTGCCGAATTCTTTCAGGACGACTACAAGATGCTGCCGAATCTGACCATCAGCTACGGCATTCGTCTTGACCATGAAACGCCGGTCACCGAAAGCAAGAACCAGATGGCCAACGGCTGGCTCCCGAATGCCATCAATGGATCAACCAATGCCGCTGAGGCGGCATATGCGGCAATCGCGAACAAGCCTCCTTTGGCGCCTCAGTCCATTTCGCCTACGGGCGGCATCACCTATGCGACGTCCAGCAATCGCCATGCCTACTCGCCGGCTGCGCTCTATATCAGCCCCAGAATCGGCTTTGCGTATGCACCGGGCTTCGGGCATGGAAAGCTGGCCATTCGCGGTGGTTTCGGCATCTACGTCAATCCGTTCGGCGACTACAATTTCGGCCAGTCGTACGGATATGCGCAGACCACGGCTGAGACCATCAGCAATAACAGCCACTTGACGCCGGCAACGACGCTCTCCAATCCGTACCCGTCAGCTTCGCCCATCATTCCGCCCGTGGGCTCGGCCCTGGGCTACAACACCCAGCTCGGCAACAGCGTTTCGTTCTATGACCCCAATGTCCGGGTACCGTACTCTGAGAAGTGGACCCTCGATATCCAGAAACAGCTTGGAAGAACCTGGATGGTGGAGGTCGGCTACATGGGCATGCACGGAGTTCACTTTTCCTACAGCAACAACCTGGCCGCAGTACCGCTGCTGCCGCTGCTGGTGCATTCAGAATTTCCGGATGCAACTCTGACAGCAGAACTGAACAAGCCGGTAACAAACCCGTTCAAGGGCACCATGCCGGGAACGGCCTCCGTTCCCAACACCACCAGCCTCCAGACGGGCTCGACCGTCTCGGTGGCAACTCTGCTGCATGCCTATCCCGAGTACAGTGGCGTAACCGAGCAACTGAATCCGGGGGCGAGCGAGAACTTCAACGCGCTCCTGTTCCGCATCGGCAGCCAGATGTACCATGGGCTGACATTCAATTTCAACTACGAGTACTCGCGGCAGTTGGGCTACGTCACGCAGCTCAACAACGGCGGGCCACTCTGGTACGGCGAAACCACCTCGGACTTCCCGAACCATGCATCACTCATCCTGACGTACGAATTGCCATACGGCAAGGGCCGCGCTTTCTCGCCCAGCTCCACGTTCCTCAATGAGGTCTTCGGCGGCTACACGATCACGTCGATCTACCAGTTCCTCTCAGGCACCGCCGATTCCTGGGGGAACGTCAACTACACCGGTAACTTCCACGACTTCAACAACAACCCGCACGATTACCGGACGCCGTCGTTCAATACGTCGGATTTCGACAAGAAATCCGCCGATCAGCCCAATGGTTACAACTACCGGACGTTTCCCAAGTACCTGCTCCGCAGCGACCCGACGAACAATTTCGACCTTTCGATGCTGAAGAACTTTGCCATTGGCGACCTGATGGTGATCCAGCCGCGCTTTGACGCTTTCAATGCGTTCAACCGGCCGCAGTTCTCGAATCCCAATCTGTCGCCAACTTCGAGCTCGTTCGGCATGATCACCAAGCAGCTGAACACCAACCGCCAACTGCAGCTTGGGATTCACATCCTGTTCTAAACCTCAGCGCAAGCCAAACCAGCGGGGGAGATGCGGAAACGCATCTCCCCCGTTTGTTTGTTCACGCAGGCAGAGGGCCAGCGGAGGGAAAAAGCCGGCCGTCTGGACGGAGCGGGCATTCGAATGGCAATTGTTGCCTTGCCTGATTGCTCGCCTATTCCTCGATGAGCACGGCGCTGTAGGGTGCCAGGTGCAGGGTTCCATCATGGAAAGCAGTGGCACGGCTCTGGGTGAGCGTCACACCTTGCTTGGCAGCGATGGAGGGGCCGGACAGAAGCCACTGCTGACTGGCGCGGCGCATGGGCGTTTGCATCACGACAGGGTGATCTGTCTTATTGATTGCCAGCAGCATCGGCACGCCCGCTTTGCGGCCTGCGTAGGCGCGCACGCGGTCATTGGCGCAGGCGAGATTCGACAGTTCGATGTCCGCGCCGACAAAGCGCTTGGCCAGCTCCATGCCGAAGAACTCCGGCCGGGGCACGAATCCGTTCTTGAGATTGCCCGCGATGGGCGTGTAGTAGCCGTAGCCGCCGCCGTGCAGATTTACGCCGACACAGCCCGCAGCGGCAAAGTGCAGCATCACATCTGCAACCCACAGGGCGCTGGCCAGCGTATTGCTCACGCCCGGCTCACCGCCGTTCCAGCAGGAGTTGCCCTCGCTCATGCGGTAGGGAATTCCTGCGTTGTGCGCAGCGGCCATAGCGGTCTTCAGCAGGTAATCAAGCTTGGGATCGGGAGACAGGAGCCGGTCGATGGTCATGCCCTTTGCGCCCGCCGGGCCCATGGCGTAGTAGTGCGAGGTGAGCATCACGACATCATGCAAGCCGTGTTCCTTCACGTCTGCCGCAAAGCCGGTGACATAAGCCATCTTGTTCGAGGTGTCGGGACCGGCGAATTTCGCCAAGGGAACGCGCTTGACGATGGCCGCACGGGCCGCCCACCATTCTTTCCAATAATCCGGATAAGACCAGGTGGCGGGCCGAAAGCGCTTGCGCCATGCGTCAGGCTCATTGCCGAGCTGGAAGGCGATCAGCCGCGGCCCCAGGATGCGCTGCACATACGAGGCTTCTTCCACGGCGCGCGGGATGGGGCCGCGGGCGATGTTCAGCCCGTAGAGGCAGCGCCAGTTGGTTGCGTCGAGAAAGGCGCGCAGGTTGCGCAGGCTTGCGGGCGTGACCGGCGTGTCGACATTGACGTTCTTGCTGGTGTCGGGGCCGAAGGCGTCAAAGGGCGGAGGACCTGCCGGCTCCCTGGTGGTAAACACGGTGTATGCGCTGGTCCCGCCGCCGATGCGCAGCACACCATCGTGGCTCAGCTCGCGGCACAGCGCGATCAGCTCCTTGTTGCCGGCCGCAAAGAACGCGGGATCGGCCAACTGCGCGGATTCGTAGCTGAGGCCGACGAAGTCCCGCGGCACGGTGGCCAGCGTGATCGCCTCATCGACCGTCAGCTTTGCCTGCAACGGCGGCGCGTTCTCCTGCCCAAGCAAAAAACGCGGCGTCAGGCACGATACGGCAGCCGCCGCCGCAGCACGGCCCAGGAAACTGCGTCGATTCATTTCTGCACCACCTCAATCTGGCTGACCGTGCCTGGCGCCGTGAAGGGAATCGCATTTTCAACTGCTACCGGCTTGCCGTCGATGCGGACAGAAGCAACCGTGCTTGCCTCCATGGGCAGATGCAGGACAAATGCGCGCGTCACTCCGTGCGGATCAACGGTGATGTGCCAGAGCTTGGCGCTCACATGCCGCACACGCAAGCTGATTTCGCCGCCCGTGGTGACTGGAGCATTCTCAACCAGCAGCGATTTACCCGCCGGCACCCAGCTCGGCAACAGGCCGGCCAGCAGATGCAGCTTGCCCTCGCGGGTGTTTACCAGCATGTCACGCATGAAGAGCACCAGGTTGGCGGGGGCCCAGCCTGTGGGCATGTCGCCGGTGCCCTGCATGGCCTTGCGGTTGCTGTGCGGCCCCAGGCAGGCGCGCGGCAGCTTGGGATCGACGATGATCTCTTCCTTCCACACGTCGGTGGTGTAACTGTGATTGAGCGCCGCAACCAGCATGGCGTCGGCCTTCCGCTTTTCACCGCGCAAGAGATAGAGCTCAGCCATGTTCATGGCTTCGCCCGGCCACACGCCGGCGGGACCGGCCCAGGCCACGTTGGTCGGCAGGCCCTGCTTTTCGCTGCGCTGCATGCGGTCGATCAGCCCCGTCACCAGCGGGTTGAATGGCGAATAGACATGCGTGGGATATACGGCTACGAAGGTCTGCGAGTAAGCGGCCTGCGGGTAGGTGGGCATGGCGGGCAGATACGGCGGCTTGGTCTTCTCAAAGACAAGCGCGCGGTTCACGCTGGTGCGGATCGCCGCCACGTACGAATTATATTCGCGACCAAGCCATTCCGCGTCGCTGGTGTGGCCCAGCACCTTGGCCGCTTCTTCGGTCACATGCACGGTGTATGCGCCCCAGAAGTTCTGGGCCAGAGAGTAACCCTGCGGAATGCCCGAATCGCCGTAGCTCCACGGCAGCAGGCCATACCAGTACGGCTTTTCGCCCGGCGCCAGCGGCGGCTTCGGCTCGGGACGGCAACGCGACGGAATCATGCGATGGATGGGCCGCGCACCAATGGGAACGCCGGGCACGCCATCCAGCGTACTCTCCTCGCGGTGATAGCGGATCCACTCCGAGGCGCGCAACAGGTATGGATACGCGTTGGCCAGCCACTGCTTGTTGCGCGAAAACTCATAGTAGTCCCACACCGAGCCGGCATTGCCGCCGGAGTTGTCCCACGCAGGCCAGCCGCTCGCGGGCGGAAAATCCCACTCGCCGTCGTTGCTCATCAGGTGAAAGGCGTGCTCCACGCTCTGCCGCGCCGGACTGAGAAGGTTGGCCACTTCCAGGGCGCGCGACTGGAAGTACTCGCCGCGCCCCCAATACTGGCGATACACGGCCGGCCCGTCGAGCGTCCACAGGTCGCCGCGCTTGTCGTACTCGGTAAGGATGAGCACGTAGGCCATGGAGGAGTAGTAGAAGTTGCTCAACTGGCGCTGCGGAAAATCAATCTGCGTGGCGCGCGCCCAGAGGCCGTTCCACTGCGCGACGGCGTCGTGCAGCAGCTCCGGACCGCTGGCGTGAGACAGCTCGGCATTGTTGGCAGCGGGCCAGTCGTAAGGATCTTCAAGCCACAGCGTTTTGGTGCCGTGCGCCGGAACGCTGACGTGCAGCATGAGCGCGAGACCGTTGTATTTGGAAGAGACCGTGGCGCCAGCAGTGTCGGTCACCAGTGTCACATCCACGCCGGCGCGCGTGATCAGGGCATTGCCGTTCACGTGGCCAGGCAGATTATGGTCGCGCCCGCTCAGCTCCAGCGTTGCGTCCACTGCCGCCGCGCCGTCATTGCGGAAGATGAGCCGCACCACGTCCATGCCGCGCTTGCCGGAGTAGCGATTGGGAAACACACCCGGCTTTTCGTCCGGATCGACCGCGAATGCCAGCTCCTGAAGCGACAGGCCGCCTCCCGTGAGCGCCGTGACAATAAACGGATAGCGGCCGCGGTAAAGCACCTGGCTGGTCATCTTGAGCTGCTGGCCGGCGGCAAAGGGCTGGATGGCCAGCTCGCCGTCCATCTGAGAGCTGAAGCCGATGGGCGAAGCTGCCGGACGGCGCTTCAGGCTCCATTGCGACCACTTCAGATAACCCTGCATGGTCACGATGGTCTTGTGGCTGCCCATAGGCAGGCCAATCAGGCTCTGCGCGTCAGTATTCGTCCAGCGGTGATTGATAACGACCTGCGCGGAAGCCATCCCCGCGCAGGTTGAAAAGATAAGGCAAAGAAGCCTAAGTCGCGACCAGCTCACAAAAGCACCTCTCCCATTGGGGAAAATTCCGAAAAGAAAGTTTAATTATAATTTTCAGTGAGAGGAAATTGCTTTCATGCATTTTTATGCAGGCGGAATACTCGATTCTCCTCTATTCCGCCTTGAGGGTCGAAAGCACAACAATTTCGCCCGGCTGCACCACAATCTGCGCGGGAACCGCGGAGTCGGCGTTGACCTCTTCCAGGCCGGTGCGCTCCATCTGCACCCACGGATCGGAGGCGCCGTGAATCGTAACTTTGCGCGCCGTCACGCCCCGGTTCATCATCACCAGCGTCTCTTCCTTGCCGTTCAGGAAGGCCGTTGTCAGCAGATTGGGATCGCTGCTCGCGGCGCCAACGCGCTTCATGCCTCTGAGAATGTGGCGGCTGTAAGCACCCAGCACGCGCAGTTGGAAGCTGGTGGGAACGGGAATCCAGCCGTCGGTCCGGTCCGGCGCCAGCAGCGCGCGCGAACTGGCAAAGGTGGGCTGCTCCACGTCGAGGATCGTCCAGCAGTAGAGAATCATCTCCGCGTTGAGAATGGTCAGGTTCTTGTAGTAGAGCTGCCCAGCCGTAAAGGCGATGCGGTACGACGGCTCTTGATAACGCGGATCGTTGACGCAGATTTCCGTGGCCAGGAAAGGCTTGCCCGCAATGGCCTTGTACATCGCCTCCAGGCGCGCGTCATACATGCCGAGGTTGGCCATGAACTGCTGGAAGTCGTATTCATGCGTCGCCGCATAGTTGATGTCGTTCCACGCCGCCGGATCTTTGCGCAGATTCTCGGCGCGCTCCGTGCCCTCGTAGATAAAGGGCGCATCGGCCATCTGAATTTTGACCTGCTTAAACCCGGCTTCATCCAGCGCCTTCCGCACATCGATGGCCATGGCATCAAAGATCGCCGGAGGCTGATCCACTTCGTTCTCCAGGCCGACGATCAGCGGCGGCTTGCCGGTGGCAGCCTCCTCTTTGCGGCAATACTCCACGATGATGCGCGCATACTCTTCGGGGTTCGCCACTTCGCGTATGGGCTTGTTCCACGCGCTCACCACGCTCGGGCCGTGGTACGGCTCGGTGGCCCATGTGGGCAACGCCCACAGCTCGTACATCGTATCGCCGCCCATCTGCACAATGTGTTTGTTGTAAGAGAAGCTCGTTACTTCGCTGTTGGGGAAGTTGTCGCCGTAGTAGTGCGGCGTGGCATCCTTGACATCCGTCATGTTGCTCATGTCTGGCTTGAGTTCTTCGCCCATCGGATACTCGCGCGAAATGAGCAGGTTGTAGCTCTTCAGAATTTGCCAGTACTGGCGCTTGCCCGCGGCGCTCAGCTCGTCATAGGCGGGAATGCTGGGGCTGCCGCCGAAGCCGATCATGGTTTGGAACACCTGACGGGGATCGATTGTGACGACCGCCATTTTGACCTGCGGCGCCACCAGGAAGCCCGCCACCACATCGTGCGCGGTGCGCGGCGCCGCCAGCATCAACTGGTGGCGCGTGACGTCGAACAGCAGCGGCGCTTCCATCACCTGCTTGCCGTTAACCAGCACACGCACCGCCAGGTGCGAATCGGCGATCACGGTCAGCGTGCGCGCGTTGCCGATGTACTGCCGCTCCACCGTGCGCACGGTCTTCTGCGGGTAATCGCCGTGACCGTCGTAAAGCCCCATCGAGTCGTAATAGCGTTCCGAGATGCGGACCATGTTCGACGACAGCTCGACCGTAAAGCCCGCGCGCGGGCCGGTGAAGATCCAGCGCAGCGTAGCGCCCTGCGGCATGTCGTTGTCGAGCACCAGCGTGCGCTCGAACAGCGCCGACAGATTCTCATGAAAGTATTTGCGCGCGATCTGGTTGGGACGCGACCACCCCGGCCCTCGGGGACCGTTGGAAACAAAACGGAAGGTGGTGGCCACGGGTCCGGGTATCGTGGGCGGAGGCGGCAACAGAATCGCCTGTTGTCCCCATACGCTCGTTGCACACAAAAAAATCGCCAGCAAACCGATTTGTCGCATGGCTTCGATTATCCGAGCTTGCACGCTTCGGCTGTCAAGCAAAATTGGCGCGCACAAACCTGCGGTACGCGGCGAGCTTGGCTCGAGGCCTCCGCTTTAACCCATATCCAACCCCATTCTGGAGAAACAGATGTCCTTTGATTCCATCTCACGCCGCAGCTTTGTGAAGTTCGCCGGCGCCGGGGCGCTTGCCGCGGCCGTGCCCTCCGCCTTTCCGCAGGCAGCAGAAGCTGATTCAACCGACAACGACCCGGGCGACTTCGCCTACCAGCGCGAAACGCGCGCGCGGCGCATGGCGTGGTGGGAATACGCGCGCTTCGGCATGTTCATTCACTACGGGCTTTACAGTGTGATCGGCCAGCAGGAGTGGGTCATGGAGTCCGAAGGTATTCCCATCCCGCAGTATGAGTTGCTGGCCAAGCACTTGAACCCCAAGCCAGGCTTTGCCTCTGAGTGGGTAAAGCTGGCCAAGCGCACCGGCCAAAAGTATATGGTGCTCACCACCAAACACCACGATGGCTTCTGCCTTTTCGACACCAAGCTGACCAATTACAACGCCGTGCAGCAGGGCCCCAAGCGAGACCTGGTGCGTGAGTACGTAAACGCAGCGCGCGCTGAAGGAATGCGCATCGGCTTCTACTACTCGCTGATGGATTGGCACAATCCCGACGGCGCCATCTGCAAAACCGACCTCGCCGCCCGCAAACGCTTTGTGGCTTATACCTTCGGCCTGCTGCGCGAGCTACTCACCAACTACGGCAAAATCGACATCCTGTGGTACGACGAGCCGTGGCCGTTGACAGCACAGGAGTGGGACGCCGACGCCATGAACCGCATGGTCTTCACCCTCCAGCCAGACATCATCGTCAACAACCGCAACGGCCTTCCTGGCGACTTCTCCACGCCGGAGCACAAGATTCAGGCTGCAAAGCGCGCATGGGAGTCATGCGAAACGATGAACCGCGGCTGGGGCTACCAGCGCGCCGATCACGAGTTTAAGACGCCGCGCGAAGTACTCATCGACCTGACCCTCTGCGCGCAGCAGGGCGGGAATTACCTGCTCGACATTGGCCCCGAGCCGGACGGCACGGTTCCAGCAAAGGAAGTGAGCATTCTCGACACGGTGGGCCGCTGGCTCGACACCAACGGCGAAACCGTCTACGGAACGCAGGGCGGCGCCTCGATCAGCTTCGGCAATTACGACAACTTCACGCGCAAGGGCAACATGCTCTACATCCTGGTCTACTTCTGGCCTGCGGACACACCGGCCGCGCAGTGGCTTACCTTCTTTCAAAAGCCCACCGTTGTTGCCGTGGGCGGCCTCAACGCCAAAGTGCTGTCCGCAAGGCTGCTCAAGACCGGGCAGAAGGTTGAGTTTACACAGGATGAGATTTCGCTGCGGTTGACGGGATTGCCGGAGCAGGCTCCGGATGACCCGATTACCGTGATTGCGTGCGAGTGCGACCAGCCGCCGGTTGTGAATCATCACCGCATTCGGCCGCTCTGGCCGCGCTACGGTGTAGGAATGCCCGGATAAGCCAGTAGTGATCGCTTGGCGCGTGGCACAGGCCCCAAGAACCCCATAAGGTGCCCCGGGTCCCGCTTCTGGGACCCGGGAGATCACGCTCCTACTCGGTGAAGAATCCTCCAAAATGCCAAAGGGTATAGCATCAGGCATCCGGAGTCTTCCTTTTTCTTACCTGCACTTATTGCCGGCGACTTGATCAGTTACGAAAACAACGATCCACTACAGTAGTATGTCAGGCGCATTCGCCAGATTCTTGTCCGGAGTTGCACGACTCCATCCCACGCGGAAGTCTTTCACGTCATGCAGCGAGAATGCGCCCCCCGGCTTGATTGGCGCGGTGATGGCAAAGAAGTCCGCGCGCTCTACATCGTCCAGATAAAACGCCGGCCGCACATCCGGCTTTCTGGTTGCGATTTCCACGTGGCTCATTTCCAGATTTTTCAAGTGCCGGATGAAGAAGCCATAGGCCGGAGTTTCCCCAAACATGCGGGGCTTGGGATAGCCACTGATGTTCTCCGGGACTTGAGTTACTGCCTTCGTTTCTCCGCCCAAGGTTTCCACATAGATATTGGAGACCTTCACATCTTCAATCATGTAGCCGGGAATTCCGCTGAAGCTGGAGCAGAACTCAGGCCAGGCTCCGTAACAGTCCAGGTTATTGATCAAGACACGTCTTAGCTTGCCGGGATGAGTCGTCGCCTTGGGCCCCCGCAGGCGCGCACCCAGCCGCAAAAACAGCGGAGGGTAGACCATATCGCGCATGGTTGTATTCGAGATAGCAATATCTTCGAGCAGCGCTCCATCCACGGTTTCCAGCGCGTAGCCCTTGCATCCCTCAAGCACACAATTGGTGATCGCGATGTTAATGAAACCACCATTCGACTCGGTGCCGCATTTAATGCGCCCATTGAACGGCATCCTGGCATCCGGCGGATACGGCTTGAAGGTTCCATCCAACACGGTGCCAAGCTGAAACTTGCCGGTAACCCAGCAGCTATCCACAGTGTTATTCTTCGTCGCCCGTGGATAACCCAGCGCGTAACTCGATTTCAGACATATGCCGTCGTCCCACGGCGAATTGACCGTGCAGCGAGTTACGCGCACATTCTGGCAGCAATCGATGTCCATCCCGTCGCGATCCGTGTCGATCATCAAGTTGTCAATGGTCAGATTGTCGACGCCGGTGAGCAATAAGCCGAAGTGCCCGCCCTTCAGAATCCAGAAGTCGCGCAGTAGCACATTATGGCAGTCCTTGAGAGCAATGGCCTTGTTACCAACGCCGTGCTGTTCCGCGCGGAAAATCTGATACCCTGCGCGACTTCCCATCGTGCCATTGGAAAGCCCCTTGCCCCAGATCTTGCCTGGTCCTGTAATGCTGATATCGTGCAGGCCAACGCCCCAGATCAGCGAATTATGCCAGTGCCGATGCCCGTAATCCTCGTAGTGGTCTGCCGCCGCATTGGGCTCTGCTGCATCATAAGTACCGCCGTCATACCCTGTAGCTTCGCCGGGCTTCGGCGAGTCTGCGGCCTGAATCATGGCGCCATCGCCAAGATAGAGATGCACATTACTTTTGAGACGAATCGAAAAGCTCATATAGGTACCGGCCGGAAATACCACCGTACCGCCGCCTGCCGCGGCAGCCGCTTCAATCGCCTTATTAATCGCTGGAGAGTCCACAGTCTTGCCGTTGCCCGTTGCGCCGTACTTTCTGACATCAAACAGGTATTGTCCAGAGTTTGAAGACCGGTTCACTTCTTCGGCCATTGCTATGGTTGGAACGGAGGCAGCAGCCAAACCCAAACTGCCCATCCGAAGCAGATCACGACGTACTGAATCGATGCTTTTCATCTGGTGGATCTTCTCCTTTAAGTCTTTCGTCCTCATATTCTACCTGCCGAGCTTTTGGACTGTGGGTTTCCCAGGGCAGCAGCTAAACGGCGCCCGACGGCGATCCAGTATCAAGGCTGCTTTTTCGCCGCCGGAGGAATTTTCACCACCGGTGGATTTTCCACGAGCGCCGTCTTGGGATGAACGGGCAGAATCAATGGCGGCAGGGGGCGCTGGGAAAAATCAAAGTCGTTCATGAGATTACCGAGGATCTTACTGTTTTCCCGCACGTCCGGTCTGGAGTCCGGCCGCCCGTCTGTCTTGGGATTGAGCCGCTGACCGTGAAGAAAGACATCCTCGATGAATTTCAGATAGGCATCGAAGCTCAGCGTCTGATGATCGATGTAACCGGATTTTGCGTAAGGACTGATCACCATGGCTGGAACGCGGATGCCGTAGCCCATGGTGTCAACGCGGGGCGGGACGACGTTGTCGTAATACCCGCCCCAATCGTCCCAAGTGATGAAGATAGCCGTGCTCTTCCAGTCGGGGCTTTTCATCGCGGCATTCACAATCTTCGTCACGTATGACTGGCCCACGCTTACCTTAGCGGGAGGGTGCTCACTATCAACGCCATCAGGAGAGAACCATGCTACCGCAGGAAGGGTTCCGTTCTTGGCGGCCACGAAATAACTGCTGAGGTCTTCGATATTGCCGAGTTGATGGTCTTGATGGACATCCGTGAAGCCGGGCAGCACATTCCAGATGGGGGGGACACCCTTATTGGCCTCGCTGGACCCGGGCATGTGAAAGGTGCCGCGCCCTCGACCCTTCGGCGTAGCCTTTGGCGACAGCGCACCGCGGTCCAGGTAGTAGACCCAGCTCACATTGGCTCTATGCAGTAACCAGGTAATCTCCGTCCATGCGAACGGCGTAGGATGTTTCGGCGTACGATTCCTGGGCATAAGAGTGCTCACGCAGCTCATGGGGTTGTTGTCCTGAGCACAATTCGCCGACCACGCAGATACAAGATACAAATGCGATGGGAAACTCCAGGAGTGAAGTGATTCAAACATATGATCCTGGAGCACAAAACGCTTTGCGTAAGCCCAGTAATTGGGAATGTCGCTTCCGTTGTAGTATCCCATGACTTCTTCAGCTTCTTTGGGATCTTTGGGATTTTGACAGTACAGACGCGCCCACGGCATGGGGAATAGACCGAATGCTCCCGATGCCTCTACGTTGGCAACAAACCCATTCATCTTTCCATTGGCGACATCGCCCAAAGACGATTCCGCCATATGCGGGCCGCCGCAGGTCACGTCGGCGTTGGTGTGAAAGGGCTTGACGCATTTGCCGGTCTCAGGATCGGGAGCACAGACGGTGGGCACGCCGTTTCGCATGGGAATGCCGTCCGCCCCCGGGAACGTGCCGAAATACGAGTCGAAGGAACGGTTCTCCTGAAAAATAATAAGAATGTGCTTGATCGGTATGTTCTTCGGCGCCGACTCCGTTTGCATCTTGCTTGCAGCTTCGGCTCGCACGGCAGAAACCATGAACATCCCTGTAGCCAGCACAAGGGACACACAGACTCCAATCCGCCAACTACAACGATCAGTCTGATGCTTCATGAAGAGAATCCTCCTCGTCCTAGACTTTCCTTGCTCCGCGATAATGCCGGTAGCATCCGGCCGCAGTCAAAGCTTTCTTGAGCACTTTCTTGATCGTGGATCTCTGAGTTAGTGGACAAACCCGTGGGGCTGATCGTGCAAGCAATTTCTTCGATGCAATGGTCTCTCGATAACAACAGCAGCCCGTACAGTCTGTGTTATGAAAAGCTTTACAAGACGCTCCGTTATTGCCTAGAAATACGCGCAAACCCTTGGGCGAACCTTCAGAACACCGTTCTGCAACAGTATGGAAGCGAGGTTGTGAGCTTCGCGAACCAATTTCCAGAACTCACCCAAATCATGGTGAGCAATGCAAACCAGCATAACGGTCGCGGGTCAGTCGATCAAGAAATTTCTGCAGTTGTTCGGGAAAGCGGGGGTTTGCTCTTGTCTTTCCTGCGCCTTCAAACACGACCGCAGGCGCCTCATGCTTCACGGCGCGCTCCGAATCCCGGTAACCACAACTGGATGCCCGGGCCCTGCTTTCGGAACCTTAGAACCGTAATCGCCAGATTCAATTCAGTCCGAGAGATCCCGCAGGGCGCTCTCCCCGCGGCAAACGGGCAGCTACTGCGATTCATTCAACAGGCTCGCAGCCGTGCGCTGGTCGGTGATGAGCACATTGATCCAGCGCCCGCGCAGAGCGGCCAGAATGGCCTGCGTCTTGCGGCGGCCGCCGGCGACACCAACCACGCGGTTGACGCGCTTTAGCGCGGCCGGCTCGATCCCGATGACACGCTGCATGAGCGGCGATTTCACCGGCTCGCCTTCGGCATCGAAGAAGCGGAAGCAGATGTCTCCTACCGCGCCCAGCCGGCTCAGCTCCGCGCGTTCTTCGGGCGAGAAGAAATTTCCGCTGCTTGAAAGCAGGCGCGAGGGCTCCATGGAGCCAATCCCGACCAAGGCAATATCGAGATGATCGAAGAGCTCCATCGCCGCCCGCATCGAAGGGTCGCGGGACAGCACGCGCTGGGCTTCGGTGGAGCCGACAACGGCCGGCGCCTGCAACAGCACGGGCGCTGCGCCGATGAGCGCAGCCAGTCGCTGCGCCAGATAGATGGCATAATGCTCGGCGCCCACCTGGCCCACGCCGCCCAGAATCTGCACCACCTTGCCGCCGCGGCAGGTGTCACCCGGATGCAGCGCATCCACCATCGCGAACAGCGAGCGGCTCCAGGAAGAGATGCCTATGGCCGCGCCCGGCTTCACGGTGGTTTCCACAAAATAGGCGACGGCCGCGCCCAGGTCACGGACCATTGGGCCTTCTTCAATGGGGCAATCGACCACCACCGCGTCCTGCAACTGAAATTGCGCAACAAGCTGGTCCTCCATCTCAGCGAAGATGCCGGGAGGATTGTTGACGCTGATGCGCACTAGGTTAGCCGCGCGCGCCCGCTTGAGCAGGCGCGAAACGGTCGACTGGTGAATCTGCAACCGCTCGGTAATTCCCTGCTGGCGAATGCCCTGCACATAGTACATGCGGGCGACCTTGGACATCAGACGAAGCTCATCTACGCGCGCCATACTAAGCATCCTGCCACATTCGCCGCATGATTGGCGAAATTATGCATAATCGCATCTGCATGCCTGTGCCGCTCTCCGGACGACCACGCTATACGACCGTGAATCTTGCATGCCCTGAAGCCGGGAGATGGAATCGCCGCGCAGGTCAGGGAATCGGCGGTAGATCGGCGGGGCGGTTGTGGTGATAAGTCTCCCAACCCATATACCGCGAGAGCGCCTCTGCCACGGGGGCGGCGCAGTGGCTGCCGTTCATGGCCGCGTGGTGCTCAAAGCCATTCTGGCAGATGGTGTGCATGAGCGACGGCAATCCAGCTACTTTTACTACGGCGCGCGTACCGAAGGTCTTTAGCGGATCATCAGTGAATTCGCCTTCGCCCACATAGGCGCGGATTTTGCCGTTCAGATCGTCGGTGCTGACGCGGCCAAAGGTGACCGGACCGGCTGGCGTGCGGCCTTCCAGCGCGCCCACGGTGTTTTCTTCACCCAGCACCGTGCCCAGAATCGGCGCGGTCCCGATGCGGATGTCGGGCAGAAAATCCTTGGCCCAGTTGCCGCAGTGGAAGAAGACGCACTTGTCCGGATCGCCGCCGTAGTTATTGTTCCAGTCGATGAGCGCGCTGGGCCGGCCGCTGGCCAGTTGCAACGCGTACATGCCCACCACGCCGGCGATATCCACCTCGCAGGCTGAAGGCAGCATCTGCTCGCTCATCATGGACATGATGGTGCAAACGTTCACGCCGAAGTTCTTCTGCAGCGAGCTCCAGCATTGGATGGCCGTGGCCGTGATGCTGAGCGAGCGCATCCAGTCATCGACCACGAGAGCGAACCTGGCCATGCGCAGAACCGATTCTTCAGGCGCGGCGGAGGCATCGGCGTAGGAGCGAATCTGCTCCACGCGCTGCCGCACGCGCGGGTCGGTGCTGTCGATTTTGGCGGCTTCGCCGAAAATCTCGGAGAGGTCGATGGTATTGACGGTGATGCCGGACAGCTCCAGCAGCTTTTCGCTGAAGCGTGTGGTATTGAACGCGTTGGGGCGCGCGCCCACGGCGCCGATGCGCACGCGGCTCAGCCCGCGCACCACCTTGCAGGTCTGGACAAAGCGCGCCAGATCTTCGCGGAAGCGCGGATCGGAAATGGCCACGGTGTGATCGCGCGTGAGCGTGTACTTGATGCCGTATTGGCGCAGGTTATTGCAGACGGAAATCTTGCCGCAAAAGGCGTCGCGCCGGCGGTCAAGCCCGAACTGATCGAGGTCGTCCGGCGATGCCTGCACTAGAACAGGCACGCGCACATCGGCCAGGCGAATGGAATCGGCCACGCCCTTTTCATCACCGAAGTTGGGCAGGCAGACAAGAATTCCATCCAGCCGGTCGCGGTTGCGGCGCAGCAGTTCGCCGCATTGTTGCGCGTCGGCCCAAGTTTCCACGGCGCCAAGCTTGCTCTCGTTTGGCGAAAGCCAGACCGGTTCGATGGAAAGGACGGCGAAAAGTTTGGTCAGATCCCGGCGCGCTTCGGTAATCAGCACGTCGGGAAAGAAGTCGCGGTTGCCTACGATGACGCCCAGGGTCGCTGAAGTTGTCATTCCACACCACCTGAAACTTTGCTTGTTGAATTACGTGCCGCAAGATGCCGCTCGGCATCAGCTTACGAATGTTTGCCGCCGCCTGTGATGCGCAATCTGCGGCGCATGCTTACCCTTACAGACGCGAGTATGTGATCAATGCAAGGCCCACCAGATAACACAAAAACATGGAGGAGAGCAGGCGGTTGGTGCCGCGCGGCGCCTGGGCAAACTCCTTCCACACCAGTACGCCCCACAGAATCGCCACCACTGGCGCGGCGTTGCTGAGCGCGTAGGAAATCGCGGGCCCAGCCGCGCCCACGGCAATGAAACTGGCGCTGATGCCGATGCTCCAGATGGCGCCGCCCAGCAGGCCCGTCAGGTGCGTGCCCCGGCTCCCCTTCCAATACTCGTTAAAGCGCACCGGTGAGCCTTCGACGGGATGCCGCATGAAGAACGGGTTGAAGAGAAACGTGGTGAGGAACGCGCCCAGCGTGAAGAAGAACGCGCCGGTCAGCGGCATCAGCTTGCCCGCGCCTCCGGCAACGAATGCCGGATCGATCGACCTGACGATCAGGCCATAAAAGAACGCGATCAGAATGCCCGCGAACACCGACAGCAGAATGCCTTTGACGCTGGGCTTTTTGACCGCGCTGGCCAGCCGTCCGTAAGCCTTCATGCTGAGCAGAATGGCCAGCACGATCACCGCGACGCCACCAAAGAGCATCCAGGAATTGCCCGGATTGGTGCCGCCTTCCATGATGACCAGAATGAAATTGAGCACGATGCCCAGCACCCACGCGATGCCGCCGCCGATGGGAAAGCCAATGGCCATGCCGGCCACCGCGATGGCGGCCACCAGCAGCAGATTGCCGAGGTTCCAGACTGCACCGCCCAAGAGAGCCCAGCCGATGCTGGCCCAGTCGGCCTGCGCCAAATCGGCGAAGAACGTGCGTCCGGTGTGGCCCATCGAGCCGAGCGTGAGCGCCGCAATCAGCGAGGTAAGCACCAGCCCCGCGGCGAAATCCCAGTAGTAAAGCTCGAACCGCCAGGCGCGCGCCGCGAGCTTTTGCGTGTTGGCCCACGAACCCCAGCAGATCATGGTCAGGACGCAGAGAACGACCGCGACAGGATAACTGTGGATTATCAGCATGGCTTGCTTTCCTCTTTCGCTTCTTCGCGCAGGCGCGCGCGGCGCACTGCCAGACGCCATGAATCGCGCAATCGCTCACGCTCCGCCGCGCTCATGCGCGGCTCAAAAACGTCCACAGTCCGGGGCAATGCGGCCAGTTCGTCCGGCGACTTCCACCAGCCCAGCGCCAGCCCGGCAAGCATGGCAGCGCCGCGCGCGGAGAGATCTTCCTGGGTCGAGCGATGCACCGGCCGTCCAACAATGTCGGCCTGCATCTGCATGAGCGAACTGTTGCGGGTTGCGCCGCCATCGGCCAGCAACACGGGCAGATCCACGCCGGCCGCAGCTTCCATGGCCTCAAGAACATCAGCTACCTGGAACGCGATGGCGTCCAGCGCGGCGCGGGCCAGATGCGCCGCCGTGTGCGAACGCTCAAGATTGGCGGCAACGCCGCGCGCAGCCGCGTCCCAATGCGGCGCGCCAAGCCCAACCATGGCCGGCACCAGCACCAGGCCGGCTGCGTCGGGAACGCTGGCGGCCAAAGCCGCCGCCGCCTCCGCCGGCCGCGGCAAACCCAGAAACTCGCCCACCCATTGCAGCGTCGCGCCGCTCATGGCGATGTTACCTTCCAGCGCGAAATGCACATCGCCCTGCGCCGACCAGGCCACGGTGCGGGCCAGGAGCTTTGTCTCCGCCACAAGAGCAGGCGTGAGCATCATCAGCGATGAGCCGGTGCCGTAGGTTGCTTTCATGGTTCCCGGCTGATAGCGGCCGTGGCCCACCAGCGCGGCGTGTGAATCGCCGATCAGCGAAGCGATGGGAACGCCGGCGAGCACGGGAATGGCCGTGCATTCGGCGCAGATCCCGCTTGAGGTGCGCACAGCAGGCAGCGCCGTGCGCGGAATATCAAAAAGGCTAAGCAGCCTGTCGTCCCAGTCCAGCGATTCCAGACCGAGCAACGCGGTGCGCGAGGCGTTGGTGTGATCGGTTGCGTGCACGCGCCCGCCGCTGAGCCTGTAAACGAGCCACGAGTCGACCGTGCCGAGCCGCAATTCTCCGGCTTCAGCCTGTGCGCGCAACTCGGCCTGCTGTTCAAAGACCCACGCCCACTTGGTTGCGCTCAACAAGGGATCGAGCGGAAGGCCGGTCAACGACTGAATGACCGGAGCCTGCTCACGAAGCCGCTCGCAGACGGGCGCCGAGCGCCGGCACTGCCAGGTGATCGCATTGCCCACCGGCTCACCATTGGCGCGCCACGTTATGGCCGTCTCACGCTGGTTGCTGACGGCGATGGCCGCGATGGCGGCACCGCGAGCTTTTGCAAAGCGCGCGCATTCTTCGGCAACCTGGCAGACCGACAGCCACAGCGCAAGCGGATCCTGCTCCACGTATCCGCGACGGGGCTGCACAAGGTCGAGCGGAGCCGACGCGCGGAAGACGGTCTGGCCTTCGCGGTCGATCAACAGCGCCTTGGTGTTGGTCGTGCCCTGGTCAACGGCCAGAATCCATGCGCTTGCCATCTACCCCTCGTTCTTGACCAATTCCATGGCAGCGCGCTCGATGCCTGCCGCCGTCAAGCCAAAGTGCCCCAGCAAAAACTCTTCGGTTCCAGTGGGCGCAAACACATCCGGCACTCCAAGAATGCGCATTGGTGCGGGACGCTCTTGCGCCAGCACCTCCGCCACCGCGCCGCCCAAACCTCCGGCGGCAAAAGCCTCTTCGGCGGTCACAATGCCGCAGGTGTTGCGTGCAGCGTCCAGAATAGCCTCACGGTCCAGGGGTTTCACAGTGCTCATGTTGAGCACACGCGCTGAAATGCCCATGGCCGCCAGCGCCTGCGCGGCGTCCAGAGCACGCGCTACCAGCACGCCGTTCGCAATCAGCGTCACGTCATTGCCGTCACGCACTCGTACGGCCTTGCCTAGTTTGAACTCGTAATTGTCCCCGTGAACGCGCGGCACCGGCATGCGGCTGATCCGCAGGTACATCGGCCCCTCGTGCATGAGCGAGTAGTACATGGCCGCGGCGGTCTCAACCGGATCGGCGGGCACCACGACGGCCAGATTGGGCAAAACCCGCGTCCAGGCCATGTCTTCAATGGAGTGGTGTGTCGGGCCAAGCTGCCCATAGGCCATGCCCGGCGACATGCCGCACAGCTTCACATTGGATTTGGAATAGGCAAGATCCACCTTCACCTGTTCCATGGCGCGTCCGGTCAGAAAACATGCCGCGCCGCAAACATAAGGAATCATGCCGCCATTGGCCAGGCCGGCGCCCACGCCCACCATGTTCTGCTCGGCAATGCCCACGTTCACAAAGCGATCGGGGAATCTTTCGCGAAAGCTTTTCAGCTTGGCTGAAGAAAGCGAGTCGTTCGCCACCGCACAAACACGGCTGTCGGCAACCGCCATCTCTTCCAGGGCGTGGATGTACGCATCGCGACAATCAAATAGCTGCGGCGCCGGGACGCGCAGTGTCTCCGTCGAAGTCACCATCCTACCTCCGCGCCCAGTTCTACCGCGGCCGCCGCCAACTGCTTATCGTTAGGAACGCCGTGATGCCAGGACGGTTGATTTTCGGCGAATGAAACGCCCTTGCCCTTGATCGTGTGCGCAATCAGACACGACGGCTTGCCTGGCTGAAAGGGCAAGCGGTCGAATCGCCCGAGCAACGCTGCCGTGTCGTGGCCGTCGATTTCCTCGACCGCAAACCCGAAGGCCGACCAGCGCTCCGCCAGCGGCTCCATGCGGATGGTCTTCTCCGTGAAATCTCCTTGCTGGATGCGGTTCCTGTCCACAATTACGATCAGGTTGTCGAGGCCGTAGTGCTGGGCGGTCATGGCCGCTTCCCAGTTCGAGCCTTCCTGCAATTCGCCGTCTCCGGTCAGCACAAAAACGCGCCAGTTCTCCTTTCGCATGCGCGCCGCCAGCGCCGCACCCACGGCGATGGGAAGCCCGTGGCCGAGCGGCCCCGTGTTGGCCTCAACGCCCGGCAACTTGTTGCGGTCGGGATGACCGTTGAGCATCGAAAGCGAATCCATATAAGTCTGGAGCCGCTCCAGCGGAAAGAATCCGCGCGAAGCCAGTGTCGAGTAAAAGGCGCCTGAGCAATGCCCTTTGGAGAGGATGAAGCGATCGCGCTGCGGCCAGTCAGGCCGCGCCGGATCGATGCGCAGAATGCCACCGAGATAGAGCACCGTGAGAATATCGGCGGACGACAGATCACCCCCGGTATGGCCCAGCCGCGCATGATGCGTCATGGTCATGGCACTCAGCCTGGTCCAGTTGGCCTTTTGCCGCAGCCATTCCGCCCGTTCTTTCTCCGCCAGCATCTCGTCAACTCCAGGGTGACCCATTTGCTGCGATGCGCCGCAATCGCCGCTTTGGCCTGCTCCGGCAGGTCCGAAGCGCGTACATGGCGATACTAGTAGGGAGCCTGCTACCGGTCAACATAGAATATCTTTATCGCATAAATATGCATTCAATTAGAGCAGCCCTATACGGTCCCGCCATGAACATTGGGAAAGGCGCGGTCCATTCCGGCTCGTTGATCCAATCGTTGTTCCCAGGCCTTTTACCGGCCGCAGGCAGCGAATACTGCGGTCAATCCCTCTTCCGGCTCGGGGCGCACGCGAAAGTCTGCGTGGGCTTCCGCAAGAATGATGCGGCCGTCCCGCGCAACAACGTAGGTGGCCGGCAGCGGCAGCCTCCAGCTTGGCTCACCGTTGATGAAAGGCAGGTTGACCAGGATGGACAGGAAGTAATCGCGGTGGTACTCGGGAACCGTGTAGGCAAGCCTGAACTGTTCGGCTACCGCGCATTCGCGATCGGTAAGCACAGGAAAAGGGAACCCATGCTGGCCAACCATGAAGTCGCTCTGCCGCTCCGTCTGCGGCCCAATGGCCACCAGCAGCGCGCCGCACTCGCGAAGGCGGCCATACAGGTCGCGCCAGGCTTCCAACTCGGTGATGCAATAGGGGCACCAGCGGCCGCGAAAGAACTTGATGACCAGCGGGCCGAGCGCGAGCAGGTCCGCACTGCGGACCAGCTTGCCGCGGGAATCCTTGAGCGCGAACTCGGGCGCCAGCGCTCCCACGGGTAAAATCCGCTCCTCGATGCCGGATGCAAAAAGCTCCGCAATGGCGCGCTCGCCCACGGCAAGCCGTTCGGCCTGCACCAGATGACGCGTGCTGGCGGTGATCTCGTCGAGTTGGTCCTGCAGTTGGATCACATTTCAGCTTAATTGAAATTGCAGGGACTCACAGACGGCGCACGCCAAGCAGCATGTTAAATATATTCCCGGAACAGCTCCGGTGAAGGCGCGGGAATGACGCCGCGGCCCACAAGCATCCCGTCCTCCGCGGCAGCCCTGGAGCCGGCATCGACTGCGGCCTGCACGCTCGACACATCGCCAGCCATCAGCACAAAGCCCTTGCCGCCCAGCGCCATGGCCAGGTGAATACGCAGCAGCGTCACGTTTGCCGCCTTGATAGCCGCGTCGGCCACATCGATGATGCTGGCCGCAGAAAACGTCTCGACGACTCCGATCGAACGTAGGTTCTTGGGATCGATCTCCACCGATTGTGAGATGGCCGCCAATACAGTCGGATGCACGCGCGCAATCTGCCGGCGCTCGATCAGCGACGCGCCAGCCACCGCCGCGCCCGCCAGCAATGCAGCCTGGACCGAGGTCACGTCGCCTGAAACCACGATGAGAAATTTGCCCGAGCAGATGCTGCGCGCCAGCAAAAGCTGCACGGACCCGGCCTTCAGCATGGTGTCCTCAACCAGGAATCCCGTGGCCACGCTCGACAACTCGATGAGTCCGATGGAATTGATTTCAGGCACTTCGTTTGCTCCTTCTGTATTGCCGCCTTACGCCTCGATCGTGATGGCATCCGTACCCACCGTCACCATGCCATCCATGCTGGCATGGATGCGCGCACCCAGCTTGCCCGCTTCGGGCGCGGCCAGCAGATCGCCCGTTCGCACCCGGTCTCCGCTTTTGACCACCGGCGCCGCCGGCGCTCCCGCATGCTGCTTCAGCAGTATCTTCACCGAGCGCGGCGCGAAGGCGTAATCCACCAGCGGGCCGGTATTGTTGAACTCGCCCAGGCCGAGCCGCGCAATCAGCCGGCGCATCGGCACGCGCCGGAACTCCGCCATCGGATGCGGCGTGATTGACTCCGGCGAGCCCTTGAACGTCAACCCGCGCTCGCGCGCCATCGGCTTCCATTGCACGCAAACACTCTTCGGGTCCAGATCCTCCGGACAGGCGTACATGGTGCACAGGTTACACTCGCAGCAGTAAAGCGTGGAAACCATGGCGTCGGCGCCCACCTGGAAGCCCAGCGATTGCATGGCCCGGTGCGGCTCGATGGGGTGGCCCAGCAGGAACCGCGGGCAAAACTCCGTGCAAAAGCGGCACTGGTCGCAGGAGGAGCGCCCGATGCGCTCGACGTGAATCCAAGGCGCATTATGACGGCGGATCAGGTTGTGCGTGGACGGCAACACGATGATCCCGCCGGTCGTCTTGGTCACCGGAATGTCCAGCCCCGCCGCCGGCTTGGCCATCATCACGCCACCCAGCAGCACACCGAAATCAGCCACCGCCGGGCCGCCCGCGGCCTCAATCACCTCGCCAATTGTGATGCCCACCGGAACCCGCACTGTAACCGGCGTGCGCACCGCTCCGGCCACGGTCAGATATTTGTGCGTAACCGGCCGGTCGAGGCCGATGTTCATCAGCGTTTCCACATTGGCGACCACCGTGTCCACATCCTTGGGCAGTCCGCCAGGCGGAATCACGCGGCCTGTCACCATGTGCACCAGGATGAACTCATCGCCGGCCGGATAGACGTCGGGCAGTGGCACCACCCGCACACCGGCAGGCGCCTGCCGCTCCATGGCCTCAATGATCTCTTGGTATTTCTCCTTGATCCCGATCACACCTTCGCGCGCGCCCACAAGCTCCATCACCATGCGCAAACCGCGCAGAAACGGCTCCGAGTGATGCAGCAGCAATTCCTTGTCCTTGTGCAGCAGCGGTTCGCACTCGGCGGCGTTGGCAATCACCATCGAAACTTTGGTCCTGAGTTTGACTGCGGAGGGAAAGCCGCCGCCGCCCGCGCCCACGATCCCCAGTTCTTCCACGCGCTCTACCGAGGGGCTCAAGTGCGGCATTTCTCCCGAGCTGTCCGCTTTTGACGTCATATTCAGACTCTCTATCAAACTCTTCCAGAAATTCCCATTGACTCTGACCGAAACTATGGAATATCATCCAACTTCAGTCAGAATCCGTCAACAATGAAATGTTTAATCCCAAATATCGGCAGCACCTCCTTCAAGTATCGGGTCCTGGATATGCCGGAAGAGAAGGTGCTGGCACAGGGGCGGGTGGAGCGGATTGGTCAGCCGGGGGGTGAATGCGCCGATTATCCCGCCGCCATCCGCAAGTGTCTGGCTGAGATTGCCGGCCCGGGCAAGCCGCTGGCGAGCCTGAGCGAGATTGGAGCGGTCGGCTTCAAAGCCGTTCACGCCGGTCCGTTGAACGATTCGCAGATTGTTGATGACAGGTTCCTGGCCGCAATGGAAGAGTTCACCTTTCTGACGCCGGCTCATAATCCCCCCTACATCGCGGCCATGCGCGCCTTCCGGCAGGAGTTGCCCGGTGTTCCGCTGGTCGCGGTGCTGGAGACCAGCCCCTACCGGCACATGGATGAGGCCGCTACCACCTACGCCGTACCCTACGAGTGGCGGCGCGATTTCGGGATCCGCCGCTACGGATTTCACGGAGCCAGCCACCGCTCGGCCAGCGAGCGCACCCGCGCCCTGCTCGGCGGCAGCGACATTCGCCATATCTCCTGCCATCTCGGCGGCAGCTCCAGCGTGGCGGCGTTTCGCAACGGCGTGGCTGTGGAAACGAGCTTCGGCGCCTCGCCGCAATCCGGCCTGCCGCAGAACAATCGCGTAGGCGACATCGACGCCTTCGCCGTGCTGCACATGATGAAGAAGCTCGGCCTCGACGCGGACGAGATGGCGGAGTTGCTGGGCAGCAAATCGGGCCTGGCCGGCGTCAGCGGCACCAGCGGCGACGTGCGCGACATGGCGGAAGCGGCCGCGGCAGGCAATCATACGGCGCAGCTTGCGCTCGATCTTTTTGTACGCTCCATCCGGCATTATGTGGGCGCCTTCATGCTGGAACTGGGCGGACTGGACGCCATCACGTTCTCCGGCGGCATCGGCGAGAACAGCATCGAGATTCGCGCCGGCGTGCTCAAGGACCTGGCCGCTTTCGGCATCGAGCTGGACGAAAACAGAAACAAGACCATCAAGGGCGAGGGGCCAATTTCCACGGATAAGTCCGCGGTGAAGATTCTTGTGGTCCCCGCAAACGAAGAAATCATCGTGGCGCGCGAAACCGCAGAGGTTGCGTCACGCGCTCAGTCTCCCACCCTTTCCGTAAACAGCACGGAAGGGATGGGGCACCCACGCGCAGTGGTGAGTTAGCAACACAGGATTGCTTATGGCAAGCACAACGATTCCGGGTTCGATTGGCGCCATCGACAGGTCGATGGTGGAGCGCATCGTGCGCCAGGTTGCTCTCGACTACCTGGGGCGCGGCAATAAGGGCGCGCCGCCGACGCTGGTGGTGCAGACTTCGTCGCGCCACATGCACGTTTGCCGCGCCGACATGGATACTCTCTTCGGGCCGGGCTCGGAGCTGACACCCGAGCGGGATCTCTTCCAGGAAGGCAACTTCGCGGCCAAAGAGATGGTCACCATCGTGGGCCCGCGCAGCCGCGTCATCTCTAACCTGCGCATTCTGGGCCCCATGCGCAAGGAGTCGCAGATCGAACTGGCCTTTACCGACGCCATCACGCTGGGCTTCAATGATATTCCAGTGCGGCTGTCCGGCGATCTTGAAGGCACGCCCGGTGCCGTCGTGGTAGGGCCAAAGGGCGTGGTGGAGCTGAAGAAAGGCCTCATCCGCGCCGCTATTCACGTACATATGAATCCGGCCGAGGCGGCATACTTCGGTGTCAAAAAGGGCGACCTGATGAAGCTGCGCGTCGGCGGGTCGTCCGGAGTGACTTTCAACAACGTTCACGTGCGCATCGATCCTACGTCGCGGCTCAACGTCCACATGGACACCGACGAGGCGAACGCATGTGGCCTGCACCTGACCAAGGACGTGGAACTGTTCAAGTAACACCAAGGGAAAAGAGAGGAAGCGATGAAACAAGCGCTTGGAATGATTGAGACAAAAGGCCTGGTCGCGCTCTTTGAGGCGACCGACGCCATGCTCAAGTCAGCAAATGTATCCTTCACCGGCTGGCAGACCGTTGGCTCGGGCCTGGTGACCGCCTTCGTTGAAGGGGATGTCGCCGCCGTGAAAGCGGCCACCGACGCGGGCGCCGAAGCGGCGTCGCGCATCGGCGAGGTGGTCAGCGTGCAGGTGATTTCGCGCCCGCACGACGAACTGCCCTCGTTCGTCCAGCAGAATAAAACCGCAGCGGCCAAGAAGGCATAGCTACGAAGCTGAAGGCTGAGAGCTAAAGGCTGCCAGCAAGGAGATGCAATGAGTCAGGCAATCGGATTGATTGAAACCAGGGGCCTCGTCGGACTCGTCGAGGCAAGCGACGCGATGGTGAAAGCCGCCAGCGTGGAACTCGTGAAAACCGTGCAGATCGGCGGCGGCTACATCACGGCGATCGTGCGCGGCGATGTGGGCAGCGTGCGCGCGGCGGTGGATGCCGGCGCGGCCGCGGCCAAGGTGGTCGGCGAGCTGGTGTCATCGCACGTCATTCCACGTCCCCACGATGCGCTCGTGGAGAGCATGTTGAAGTAAGACGGAAGCGAGGAGAACGCACATGGCGAATGAAGCAATTGGAATGATCGAGACCAAGGGCCTGGTGGCCCTGGTGCAGGCGACCGACGCAATGCTGAAGGCAGCCAGCGTCAAGTTTGTGGGCTGGGCCAAGGTCGGCAGCGGCCTCTGCTCCGTCTACGTCTCCGGCGACGTGGGATCCGTCCGCGCCGCGGTGGATGCAGGCGCCAGCGCCGCCCGCGCAGCCGGCGAAGTGCAGAGCGTGCACGTCATCGCCCGGCCGCACGAAAGCGTTGGAACCGTGTTGCCGAAGTAGCGGCGGCGGCGGGTTTCCGCTGCGCGCGAGGTGAACGGGCATGTTTATAGCGAAAGTTATCGGCAATGTTGTTTCCACCCACAAGAACGCGAAGTTCCGCGGGATGAAGCTGCTGCTGGTCCAACCCTACATCAGCAGGGAGGGCAAGCTGCAGATTTCAGGCAGTTCCGTGGTCGCGGTTGACAGCGTGGGAGCTGGCGTCGGCGAGTGTGTATTGTTCACGCAGGGCAGTTCGGCCCGCCTGACGCCCACAACCAAGGACGCGCCGGTCGACGCGGTGATCGTCGGCATCGTCGATGCCGTTGAAGTCGAAGGCGTGATTCTGGAGAAGCCGTAATGGAAGTTCAGCAGCAGGTAATCGCGGAGATCGCAAGGGAGGTTGTCTCGCGGCTTCGCGCTCAGATGCAGCCGTCGCCGGCCTCCGCCGCCGCGCAGCCCGCCAACGGCGCGGGACAGGCTGCCAGGAGCGCAGGTCCGGGGCTGGGCGACGGTATCTTTAACACCGTTGATGAAGCGGTGAACGCGGCTTACGAGGCGCAAAAGAAGGTGGAGGCGATGAGCCTGGCCGATCGCGGCCGGCTGACCGACATCATCGTCCGCATCTGCAATGACCGGCGTGAAGAGCTGGGCCGCATGGAGCTGAACGAAACCAAGGTCGGACGCCTCGATCACAAAATTCAAAAGCTCACCAACATGCGCTTTGTGCTCAGCGTGGATGCGATGCGCAGCGATGCGCGCAGTGACCGCACCGGGCTGTGCATCATCGAGCGCGCGCCCTGGGGCGTCATCGGCATGATGACGCCGGTCACACACTCGGTGCCCACGCTGGCCTCGAACGCCATCAACATCATCGCCGCCGGCAACACGGCGATCTTTGGACCGCATCCTTCCGGCAAGCGGGTGGCGCAGTACGCGATTCAGCTTTTCAATCGCGAGTTCGAGCGCGAGATGGGCGTCACCAACGTGCTGACCACCGTGCGCGAGCCGAGCCTTGAAGCCGCGGACCAGATTTTCAACCACCCCAAGGTGGCGCTGCTGTGCGTCACCGGCGGCCCGGCCGTCGTAAAAGCAGCCGCCAAGTCCGGCAAGCGCGTCATTGCGGCGGGGCCCGGCAATCCGCCGGTCGTCGTGGACGAAACCGCCGACCTCGAGCACGCCGCGGCATGCATCATTGCCGGCGCGTCCTATGACAACAACCTGCTCTGCATCGGCGAAAAGGAGATCTTCGTCGTGGCGTCGGTGGCCGATGCCTTCATCGCCGCGATGCGCCGCAACGGCGGGTTCCAGATGGATGCGGCGGCTATCGAGCGACTGACGCGCGCAGCGTTCACCTTCGAGGGCGACGGCGGCGGGTGCGCGCGGGCGCACGTCAAGAAGGATTTCGTGGGCAAGGATGTCGCGGTACTGGCCGCGGCTGCCAGCGTATCGATTCCGCCCGATACGCAGATGCTCTTCGGCGAAACCGACGAGGACCATCCGTTTGTGGTGGAAGAGCAGATGATGCCGTTCATTCCGGTGGTTCGCGTCAAGGATGTGGATGCGGCGATTGCCGCCTCGGTGAAGGCCGAGCACGGCTACCGGCACACGGCCGTGATTCACACAAAGAATGTGGACACCGCCACGCGCATGGCACGGGCCATGAACACAACACTGCTGATTCATAACGCGGCCTCGCCGGCCTCGCTGGGCGTGGGCGGACCGGGTTACTTCAGCCACAGCATTGCCACACCGACCGGCGAGGGGATCACCACCCCGCTCACATTTACGCGCGAGCGCCAAATGGTTGTCGGCAACGCACTGCGGATTGTGTAGCGATGTATCTGGCACGCATTGAAGGAACGGTGGTGGCGGCGGCCCGGCACGCAACGCTTGGGGGTTGCCGCTATCTGGTGGCGCGGCGGCTTGAACCCGACGGCACCGCGGCCGCCGAACCGGTGGTAGTGCTGGATTGGCTGGGCGCCGCGAAGGGATCTACGGTGATGGTTTCAACCGACGGCGATATAGCCCGCGCCAAATTCGGCAACACCACGCCGGCACGGCTGACGGTGGTGGGAATTGTGGATGTCGTGCAGTCGCTCGAAAAACCGGAAGGAAAAGTGGCATGAGGCTCGGTATTGTTCGCGGTCACGTGGTACTCAATCCGGCGATCGAGTCATTTGCCGGCAAGACGCTCGTGGTGGTCGAGCCCGTGACCATGGAGAACCTGCGCGCAAACAACGGCCGCGGCGGGGGCAAGGCGCTGATCGCGGTCGACGAGCTGGGCGCCGCCGATGGCCAGATGGTGGCGTTTACCGA
The DNA here is from genome assembly GCA_021803035.1 of Acidobacteriota bacterium. GTDB lineage: Bacteria > Acidobacteriota > Terriglobia > Terriglobales > Acidobacteriaceae > Telmatobacter. The sequence goes on from JAJZME010000059.1 coordinate 76,989, forward strand.
GGGGCGCGAAGCGGCGAATCCGTTCTGGCCCGGATCGGTTCCCGTGGATGCCTATTGCGCGCTGATTGTGCACTCGATCGACGTAGGGCAGTAGAAAGCTGAAGCAGAAACGAATTTAGAGAGAATTCCCGAGGTGCGGAAGTGAGCGACGAAGCGAAGAACACCGATCTGAGAAACCGCAAGGTGCTGACGCTGCGCGATGTGCAGGAGGCAGTCACGGCCGGCGCAGGCCGCATTCTGGTTGCGGCCAACTGTGTTGTCACGCCTTCGGCCCGCGATCTGCTGCAGCAGCGCAATATTGTGCTGGATGCCGCCGGAGCCGCGAGCAGCGCGCCCACGGCCATTGTGCCCGCGGCGGCTCCTGCCGCCCTGGCGCCGTCCAACGCGCGTCTGTTTTCGACCCCCGAGGCCGAAGCCATCAAGAAAGAAATCTGTTCCGTTGGGCGCAAGCTTTGGATGCGCCAGTTTGTCGACGGCAACGGCGGCAACATCTCCTACCGCATCGGTCCCAACGAGGTTCTGTGCACGCCCACGCTGGTAAGCAAATACGACCTCACGCCTGAAATCCTCTGCCTCGTCGATCTCGATGGCAACCAGATTGCCGGAGTCCGGCCGCGCACCAGCGAACTGCTGCTGCACCTGGAGATTTACAAGGCCGTGCCGGAGGCCAAGTCGGTGGTGCACTGTCATCCGCCGCACGCAACCGCATACGCCATCACCGGCAAAGTGCCGCCGAACATGGTGATTCCCGAGTTCGAGGTCTTTGTGGGCAAGGTGGCGATTTCGCCCTATGAAACCCCGGGGACAAAGGCCTTTGCGGAAACTGTGGTGCCTTATGTGCAGCAGCACAATACCGTTCTGCTGGCCAATCACGGCATCGTCTGCTGGGCGGACACGGTGACGCACGCGGAGTGGTACGCCGAAGTGCTGGAGACCTACTGCTGGACCCTGATGCTGGCCGCGCAGTTGGGCGCACCCATCTCCTACATCTCCGAGCAGCACGGCGCGGATCTGCTGGCCATCAAGAAGAAGCTGGGCCTGCCCGACATTCGCTTCGATGCCTCGCGCATGAAGGAGTGCCAACTTGCCGATGTGGAGGCGAATGGTTCAATCGCGCTCAGTCCGGCGCGCTGCGAAGGCGGCGAAAAGTTGGCCGATGCCGATCTGGAGGCGCTGGTCAAGTCGGTGACCGACGCCGTGATGGAGACCATCGGCGCGAAGTGAATCAACCCGATATTCCGCGGCGCGCCTGGTGCGTGGTCCGCGCCACGGCCACTGTTCCGCGCTGACCAACCATGAAGGCTGCTGAACGGCAACTCCGAATCCGGCAGATGTTCGAGTCCAGGGATTTCATCGACCTGGAGACGCTGTGCCGCGAGCTTGATGCCTCGGAGTCAAGCGTGCGCCGCGACCTCGACATTCTTGAAGAGGAAAAGGCGCTGCGCCGCGTCTACGGCGGCGCGGTCTCTCTTCAAACTCCGCCCAGCCGCGCCTTCGACTACGCGGCTGAAAGCGAGCATCTGAGCGACGAGAAAAATCGCATCGCCAGGCTCACCGCCGGCCTCATCGAAGACGGCCAGACCGTCATTCTCGACGGCGGATCGACCGTGGCCGCGGTGGCCGACGAACTGGCGTCGAAATCGCTGCACATCATCACCAACTCGCTTCCCATCGCCGAGCGCCTGGAATCGGTGCGCAACATCGAGCTGACGCTGACCGGCGGGTATCTCGATCCGCGCCGCCGCGTCATGCTGGGTCCGTTCTGCGAGCAGATGCTGGGCGCCCTGCGCGCCGACGCCGTCATTATGGGCATCGGCGGAATCTCCGAGACGGGCTTCAGCAACAACAACACCCTGGTCGTCGGCTCGGAGCAGAAGATGATCGAAGCCGCCGACAAGGTCATCATCGTCGCCGATCGCACCAAGTTCGGCCGCGGCAGCATGTTCCCCATGGCCCCGCTCAGCGCCGCCAACATCGTCGTCACCGACCGCGATCTCGCACCCGAAAACCTGGCCATGCTCCGCGCCCACGGCATCGAAGTCTTCCTCGCCTGACAGCTTCCACCGCATGCCCGGCTAAATTGCCCGGACCGGCACCGGCCATCGTCGCGCCTTCTCTGCGAAAATGGACCCATAAGCCTCATGCTGCGCAAAGGAGCTGGAATGAAGGTCAACGAGCACGATGTTCTTCTCGTTGTCGATGTGCAGAACGACTTCTGCCCCGGCGGCGCGCTGGCGGTTGCGGGCGGCGATGAAGTCGTGGCTCCCATTCATCGCGCGGCGTCGTGGTTCGAGCACATTGTGCTCACCCAGGACTGGCACCCGCACGACCACTCTTCATTCGCCCCGGAGCATCCGGGCCGGCAGCCCTTCGAGTCCATCCAGATGCCCTATGGCGCGCAAACCCTGTGGCCTGCGCACTGCGTGCAGGGCAGCAAGGGCGCCGAGTTTCACCCGACGCTGCATCTGCCGCAGGCGGAGCTGATTCTGCGCAAAGGCTTCCACCGCGATGTCGATTCCTACTCCGTGTTCTTTGAAAACGACCGCGTTACATCCACCGGACTGGCGGGCTATCTGCGCGAGCGCGGCCTGACGCGTGTCTTTCTGGCCGGCCTTGCCTACGATTACTGCGTCGCCTACTCGGCTCTGGACGCCCGGCGCCTCGGCCTGCCGGTGGTGGTGCTGCGCGACGCCTGCCGCGCCATCGACCTGGAAGGCTCGACAGCCAAGGCCGGCGCCGATTTCGTCCGGACCGGCGTCCAGATCATCGAAAGCGGACAAATCTGCGCATGATTCCGGCCGGAGCGCAGCCGAACGCCGCGGACAAGGCGGTTTCGCCCATCCGGCCTCCGCGGCGCAGCCCCTATAGCCGCCGCGCTTCCGCAAATCGGTAAAATGAAGAGTGGGATTTACTTCCCCAAAGGAACGAGCCAACAGCGTATGTATGAAGTCACCGTGGATGCCGATTTTTCGTCCGGCCACTACCTGCGCAACTACCGTGGCAAGTGCGAGAACCCGCACGGCCACAACTACAAGGTGCGCGTGACGCTGGCCGGAACGACGCTGGACGAGGCCGGCCTGCTGCTCGATTTCAAGCTGCTCAAGCAGGTGCTGCGCCCGGTCATCGAGCGCATCGATCACAGGATGCTCAACGACCTGGAACCCTTCACGGTGCTGAACCCCTCGGCCGAAAACCTGGCCAAATACTTCTACGACGAGACCAGTGTGCAGCTTGACGGCATGACCGGCGGCCGTGTCCGCGTTAAAGATTGCACCATCTGGGAGACGGACACCACCACGGCCACTTACTACGAATAATGATCGCCGCGTGCGGTCCGCCGCGCATTGACGAGCTTCTCTGACAGCGGGCTGGCGACAACAGGCGGCTTTCAGCGCTCAGCTTTTGGCTGCTGTGCCGGCGGCCTGCCCTTGCGGGAGCCACATGCGAAGGTTGAGGGCCTGCGCGCGCAGGCGAGGACGGAAAAACGTGCTGCAATGCGGGAAGTGCGGCCATCCGGATCTGCGTTTTTGGCTGGAAACGAAATTACCGGCAAAAAATCCTGTGGAAAAGAAAATATTTTTGAGGGGGGTGGGTGCGTTCACGGGTCCGGGGCCTTGGGCTCGCGGAATGCGCTCGTGCCTCCCGGAGCGACAACCGGGTTGCCCGCGATGGCAAGTGGCACTGAGCGGGCTGGCGGAAGCTTCCGCTGAAGCAGGAGGGATTGGCTCAGTCATGCTTGTGTCCTTTCCAGGGAGATGTTTGGAACTGTTGATGTTTCTATTCTGCGCGACGGAGGGGAAATTATCTGCAACGGTAAGCTGATGAATGCGCAGAGGTTGGACCACACAGGGCTTGACAGCTCCTGGGGGACGCCTCAAGATGAGGCGTTTTCGGTTTCTCCGAGCGGACCAGTGCCGGCCAGCAGGCCGCGGGAATGGCGAAGCGGTTGCAGGGTGGGCTGCCAGGGTTGGGTAACCTCTTTACTTGAAAAGCAACTTTCTGTTGGGTGCTGAAAGATTCAGATAGCGCAACCGCAAGCGGAATTTTTAAGATATGCAGCAGCAGCTTGTCTCGACTCTGGGGCCGCTGCGGTTGCGGTCAGTGTGATTGCGCAATATGCTCGACCACGAAAACGGAGGCAACCGTGAAGCGGTTTACTTTTGTTGTGTTCCTCGGAGCATTGCTGTTCTCGTTCGCGCCGGCGGCTCAGGCAAAAGGAGTCAAGGCAGACGCCTACTTCGGCTATAGCCGCGTTGGCGCCAATATGTACGCTGTTAATACCCCCGGCATGAATGGATGGCAGCTTGCGGTAGATGTCAGGCCGATTCGATTGGTTGGCATTGAGGGTGACATTTCGCATTACAGCCAGAATGTTCAAGGTTTTTCTCAGCAGGTGCTGCTGGTCATGGCTGGACCACGTGTCACTGTCGGCGCCAAGGGTTTCGACGTCTTTGTGCATAGTCTCTGGGGAGTTGCCCATGAGAACGCCAAACTCACCAGCTTCTCCGGGGTGGGTTACGACGCTCTCAGCTACGCACTCGGCGGCGGGGGAGACATTCCCATAGCCTTCGGGCTCAAGCTGCGCGCAACAGCGGATTACCTGGGCAACGGCAGGGCGCAGTCGTCCCAATATTCTCGTTCGCACTTTAGTGCCGGCGTGGGCTTGGCCTATTACTTCTAGCTGTGCCACGCTCTCCAGCGGAGAGCGACTTTCCGGCACCTCGGGAATCTTGAAGTGACCGAGCCAGGAATTGCGCTCAAGCAGTCCGCAGGATAGGCCGAACTGCCCAAGAACGGCACCGGCAGCAGGTTTGGCGCGAAATTCGCGCAAGAAACCACACTCCCATCAGGCCACTGATGGGATGGCTCCATTCGCGCCCTTCAAAACAGGACTTTCAGCACGGGCTGCCAGGGATCGCGCCGGAGGCCGGAGTTTCCTTAATGCGTCTGCTTTGATTGGGCCTGGAGGTACTTGTCGAAAGGGACCTGGAAGGAAAACAGATCCTGGCCGTCGGCGTTGCGGATCTCGCTCACGTACAGGTGCGCGCCCCGCAGCGGATCCTGGATCCCGGAGACATCGTAGAACAGGAAGCCCGCCTGCGTGCTGTGCGGGTTCACCACCAGCGACTGGTACTCAAATGTATTGAAGTCCTGTTTGATCTTCTGGTAATAGTTCTTGTGTCGGAAATGAATCCCCGGGATGGGGCTGGGAGTGGGGATGCTTTGATCGAGTCCAGTCTGCGGCATTCTCCGCTGCACGTCTTCCGGTTCCGCGGCCTGAATCAAACCGCCTGATGCGGTCTGGAAGAGAATGCGCGCATGGCTCAACGAGATGGGCCGGTTGCCCATGTTGGTAATCGTGAGCAGCACGGGCATGAAGCCGTATTTAAGGTAGTCCACGCGGAAGATCGAATCCATCCGCTTTGTGTCATAGGGCTCGGCGGCAATGGCAACCTGCTCTTTGGCATGCACGTCTACGGCGGCATAGGACTGGGCCGGCCGCACTGGCGGGAGTTTATGATCGCGGGCCTCTGCGGGCAGGGTCGCCAGCAACACAAGTGAAATTACGGAAATTACACTCAATCGTCTCATCGTGCCCGACTGTATCATTTTAGGATTAGACACCGGAAAGCCGGATTCGGTCACACATGGTCCTGTTTTTCTATAATCTGGCCCTGCTGGCGGCGCTTGTGGCCGGTGCGCCGTGGTGGCTGTGGCGCATGGCCACGACCCATAAGTACCGCGCGGGCCTGGCGGAACGCCTGGGCTTTGTGCGCCTGGGGCGGGAGCGGCGCGCGGGCGGCGATTCCCTGCCCTTTGCGCGTCCCGTCATCTGGCTGCACGCCGTCTCGGTGGGCGAGGTGCTGGCGGTGGGCCGCCTGATCGCCGAGCTGGACCGCGACCTGCCGGATTTTCAAGTGCTTATCTCCACCACCACGCGCACCGGCCAGGATCTGGCCCGCAGCCGTTTCGGCGCCGAGCGCGTCTTTTATTGTCCGCTCGACCTGCCCTGGGCCGTCCGTGCCTACCTCAACGGCCTCCAGCCGAGCTTGCTGGTTCTGACGGAGACCGAGTTCTGGCCCAATCTGCTGCGCGGCTGCATTCGCCGCCGCATCCCGGTGGCTGTGGTCAACGCCCGCATCTCCGACCGCTCCTGGCCCCGCTACCGGCGCCTGCGCTGGTTCTGGCGGCCCTTGCTGAGCGGGCTGGAACAGGTGCTGGCGCAGAGCGAGACCGATGCGGAACGGTTCCGCGCCCTCGGCTGTGCACCCGACCGCGTCCTGGTCGCCGGCAATCTCAAGTTCGACGTGCGCGCGGCCGGGGAGTCGGAAGCCACACGCCAACTCAAGACTCTCGCCGGCGACCTGCGCCTCCTCGTTGCCGGCAGCACCCTGGAAGGCGAAGAATCGGCTCTTCTGGAAGCATGGCCGCGGCTGCTGCAGGCCGATCCGCGGCTTGTTCTGGTACTGGCGCCCCGCCATCCCGAGCGCTTTGCCGCCGTGGCCGCGCTCGTGCAGCGCTCCGGCATTCCCTGGGTCCGGCGCTCTGACTGGAAGGCGGAAGCACCCCGGCAGATCCTTGTTCCTGGTCAGATCGTCCTTCTGGACACGATCGGCGAGCTGGCCTCGGTCTATTCGCTGGCCGCGGTTGCGTTTATCGGCGGCAGCCTGATTCCGGCGGGCGGCCACAACCCGCTGGAGCCGGCGCAATTCGGCGTTCCCATTGTCATGGGGCCACATTACGCCAACTTCCGCGCCATCACGGAAGAGTTGCTGGCCTCAAATGCTCTGCGCATCGCAGCCAAAGAAGGCCTGGGCGCGGCCCTCCTCGATCTGCTGGATAACCGCCCGGCCGCCGCGGCCATGGGCCAACGCTCCCTTCAGGTCTTCGCGCAGCAAGCCGGCGCGACCGGCCGTTGCATCCACGCGCTGCGCGAGTTGCTCGCTGCCGCTCAGCCTCAAGGACAGGCGGGACAGAGACAGCCTGGTCAGGAACTGCCGGTATGAGCCAAGTTTATCCCGCCCGCCGTTTGCTGCTGCCGCTGACGCCGCTCTATCGCGGCGCTCTGGCGCTGCGCGAGCTGCTTCTCTTCACCGGATTCGAACGCAAGCGCCGTTTGAGCTTCCCTGTCATCAGCGTCGGCAGCCTGTCAGCCGGCGGCGCCGGCAAAACGCCGCTCACCATTGCTCTGGCGCGGGCCCTCACGCGCCGCGACCGGCGCATCGATGTGCTTTCGCGCGGCTACGCCCGCCGCAGCGATCTGGTGGGGCACGTGGATCCCGGCGGGGTGGCCGAGGATTACGGCGACGAGCCGATGCTTATTGCGCGCGAGGCCGGCGTTCCCGTTTATGTTGGCCGGCGGCGCTATGAGGCCGGCCTGCTGGCAGAGATGGACAGCACCACCAGCCTTGCCGTTCACCTGCTGGACGACGGCTTTCAGCATCGCCAGCTTTACCGCAATGTTGACATCCTGCTGGTCGATCGCCATGACTGGCAGGCGGATCACCTGCTGCCCGCGGGCAATCTCCGCGAGCCCCGCTCGGCCATTCGCCGCGCCACCATCGTGGTCATTCCCGCCGACGGGGAAGCTCCCGGGCTGGAATCCGATCTCCGCTCCTGGGGCTGGGAGGGTCCTGTCTGGCGCGTGCGCCGGCGCCTCGATATCCCGGAAATTGACGGTCCGGTGGCGGCGTTCTGCGGCATTGGCCGCCCGGCCCAGTTCTTCGAGGGCCTGGAATCCGCCGGCCTGCAACTGGCCGCCCGGCTTCCGTTCCCCGATCACTACCCCTACACGGACCGCGACATCGCCCGGCTGATCGCCAGTGCGCAGCACGCCGGGGCCGCGGCCCTCATCACGACGGGAAAAGACCGTGTGCGCATGGGCAGGCTCGCCGAGTCCTTTCCGGATTTCCTTCCTCTGGCGACCGCCGGCCTGCGCATGGAAATTGAGGATGAGGATGCGGCAATGGCCTTTCTCATCTCCTGCCTCTGGACTGAGCCAATTCGCGCCTGACGCCGGCCCTGGGGACGGTCCAGTGACGCGATCAGGCCACTACACTTTTACAAAAATTCTCCTGCGATAGAGCATCCACACGGGGATGAAGCAAACCAGGGTATAGGTGGCGGAAAAAGCAAACGCCCTCCAGCCGGGATCGTGAATGCGCATGAAAACGTGGATATGAACCCATATCTCCGGGTTGGAGCGAACCCTGCCGTCAGTAAAGCGAATCAGGCCCAGCGCCCCCGGCAGCAGCTCGCTGGTCATGTACGCCACAATTGCGTTCGACCCGAAGACCAGCCACGGCCAGATTGACGCTTTTCCCCACCCCTCCCGGCACCAGCCCCTCTGCTCCACCGCCCAGAAGGCCAGCGCGAGCAACGCCAGCGACCAGCCGGCCGCCACCAGGACATAAGAACTCGTCCACATCTGCTTGTTCAGCGGAAACCAGGCCGACCAGAGATACCCCGCAGCCAGGCACGCCGCCGCGCCCGCCGCCAGCCCCATGGTTTTGGCGGACGCGCTCTTTTGCCGGCGCAGCCAGAGTCCGGCAAGCAGCCCGATCAGCGTCGTGCCCACCGCGGGAAGATTGCTCAACAGCCCTTCCGGATCACGCGCGTCATAGAGCGGCCGATCCTCATAAAGGTGGCCAGGCAACAGTTGCCGGTCAACCCACGCCACAATGTTCTGGTTCCGGTCGAGAAAGGGAATGTCGCGTCCAGGCACGCCTGCTCCCGGCACCGGAACCCAGCGCACCAGCACCCAATAGCCCACCAGCACCGCAGCCAGCAGCGCCACCTTGGTCCACAGACGCCGGTCGAGCAGATAAAGCAGCCCCACGATCAGATAGCAGACAGCGATCCGCTGCAAGACGCCATACACGCGAAAGTGCGCCAGCCTGAAGTAAGGGAATCCATTGGTCAGAAGCCCCAGCCCGAACAACACCGCAGCGCGCCTTACCGTGTGCCAGGCAAGCTGCCTGCGCGTGTCTCCGCGCGCCAGCCGCGCCTCCACGGAAAACACAATCGAAGCACCCACAACAAACAGGAATGCAGGAAAAACCAGATCTGTCGCGGTGCATCCGTTCCATGCGGCGTGTTGCATCTGCGTCCACGCGCCCGGACCGCCGGGATCGTTCACCATGATCATGAACGCAATGGTGACGCCCCGCAGCACATCCAGCGAGAGCAGGCGCCTGGTGAATGCCGGCGCTGCATCCGGATGCTGCGCGGACATGGCGGTCAAGCTGGGGTTGGCCATCAATCTTCTCCGCCCGGATCAACAGAAGTGTTGCCAACCACCCTACGCGTATTGAGCCGGCTTTGCCAAGTGCGGCCTCAGGCGCAAAAAGCCCAGACCCTGTTCCTGGTCACTCCCGCGATCATCCGCGATCCGCCCCCGCACCGCGCCAGCCGGTCCGCTGGACCGGCCCCATTGTGCGCCCAAAGCCCTTCGCTGCTACACTCGCCCTTCAGAGAAATTCCGCAAGAATCGCCTTGTGTTAGCCCGGAGCCAACGGATGTCCGACTTTCAGCCCTTCGTTCCGAATGCCGAAAAACGACCCGAGTTCACCTTCCGCGCCATCTTTCTGGGCAGCATCTTCGGCCTCATCTTCGGCGCGGTTACCGTCTATGTGGGCCTGCGCGCCGGCCTCACCGTCGCCGCCTCCATCCCCATCGCGGTGCTGTCCATCAGCATTTTGCGCGCCTTTGGCCGCGCCTCCATCCTGGAAAACAACATCGTCCAGACCACCGGCAATGCTGGCCAGTCGATCGCCGCCGGGGTGATCTTCACGCTGCCCGCGCTGATTTTTCTGGGCTTCGATCTCCAATACTCCCGCATCTTCATGCTCGCCCTCATCGGCGGCTGGCTGGGCGTCCTCTTCATGATTCCCCTGCGCCGCCAGCTCATCGTCGAAGAGCACGGCGTCCTTACGTATCCGGAAGGCACGGCCTGCGCCGACGTTCTCATCGCCGGCGAGCGCAGCGGTTCGTTCGCCAGCCGCGTCTTCATGGGCCTCGGCCTGGGCGCGGTTTACACGCTCTTCCAGAACTCAAACCTGTTCGGCGCCTGGCCGGGCACGCCCGAGTACGAGCCCAATTTCGGCCCCAGTCACATTCTCAAAGGCGCATCCATGCAGCTGGCCGCCACGCCGGAGTATCTCGGAGTCGGCTACATCATCGGCGCGCGCGTTGCCGGAACCATCTTTGCCGGCGGAGTCATTTCCTGGCTCTTCATCATGCCCATGATCTACTTCTTCGGCAAAGATCTTCCCCATCCGCTCTATCCCGGCGTGGTGCCCATTGCGCAGATGGGTCCCAATGAGCTTTGGGCCGCTTACATTCGCCCCATGGGCGCCGGCGCCGTGGCCGCCGCCGGGCTCATTACGCTGATCAAGACGCTGCCGACCATTGTCAGCGCGCTCGGCGCGGGCCTCAAAAACCTGCGTCCCGGCACGGTGACGCGCCCGGCGCCCGCGCGCACGGAAAACGACCTCTCGATGGCCGTGGTTGTCGGCGGCTCCATTCTGCTGGTGGCCTGCATGTTTGTCTTTCTCCAGTTCAGGCCCATTCCCGGGACCTTCGTAGGCTGGGAGGCCAACCTGGCCGCGGCGCTGCTGGTTGTCGTCTTCGGATTCCTCTTTGTCACCGTCAGCTCGCGCATCGTCGGGCTGATCGGCAGCTCGGCCAATCCCATCTCCGGCATGACCATCGCCACGCTGATGGCCACCGCCGCCATCTTCCTGGTGCGCGGCTGGACCGCACCGGCGTACGGCGCGCTGGCCATCACCATTGGCGGCGTGGTCTGCATTGCCGCGGCCAATGCCGGCGACACCTCGCAGGACCTGAAGACCGGCTTCATTGTCGGTTCCACGCCGCGCCTGCAGCAGTTGGCGCTGTTCGTCGGCGTCATCGTCTCCACGGTCGCCATCGGTTTCACGCTCAACCTGATGAACAGCGGGCTGGAATCGTTCCGCGCCGCTTCGATTGCCTGGAACATCAACGTCCCTCATCCCGGCGTAAGCATTGAAAAGAACGCGACCGGCTTGCCCAATCAGTTCACGGTTACCGGCCCCAACCACACGGAAACCCTCCAGCACAAATCCGGGTACATCGTCCTGAACGCGATCGGCTCGCCGGTGCTGGCCAACGGCAAATATCTCTACTCCATCGCGAAGCAGCGGATCGAGGTGCAATGGATTCCGGGCATCGGCAGCGAGCGCGCCCCCGCGCCGCAGGCCCGGCTGATGGCTACGGTCATCAGCGGCATCCTGGGCCGCAATCTACCCTGGGGACTGGTGATGATGGGCGTCTTCCTGGTCATCGCCGTCGAGCTGCTCGGCATTCGCTCGCTGGCGTTTGCGGTGGGCGCCTATCTTTCCATCGGCACCACCGCGGCCATCTTTGCCGGCGGGCTCGTCCGCTGGCTGATTGACCGGCACGCGGAAAAAACGGGCGAAGCTCAGAGCGAAATTTCGCCCGGCAGCCTGTACGCCAGCGGCCTGATTGCCGCCGGCGGCATTGTGGGCCTGCTGGGCGTGGCCCTCAAGCTCTACGAAACCACCTTCGACAAGCCCAACATCCTCCGCTTCCCGCACACCTTCCTCGATCACCAGTGGGTGGCGGTCTCGGCCTTCGCCGCCCTGGCTTTCTCGCTTTATCACTTTGCGCGCAAGCCGCTGAAGAAGTAACCCACGCTCCGCTTACCAGATCCTTTCTCAAGAGGCTGATCCACGGGGCGCTGGAACGGGAAGAGAAGCCCCGCTAGACAGGGCGGTTCACCAATTAAACTGAAACGTTATGGCCACTCTGAAAGCTGTGCGCGGCACGCGCGACCTGTTGCCGCCCGAAACCGCGCTATGGAACCAGATCGAGGCAACCGCACGCTCGGTCTTTGCGCGCTACAATTTCGGCGAAATCCGCACACCCATCTTCGAAGACACGAGCCTGTTCTCCCGCAGCGTGGGCGAGGAGACGGATATTGTTTCCAAGGAGATGTACACGTGGGAAGACCGCGCCCGCGCGCAGAGCGAAAAAGCGCAATCCCTCACCCTGCGTCCGGAAAACACCGCCGGCGTGGTCCGCGCCTACATCGAGCACAAGCTGGGCGAAACCGGCCAGTTGCAAAAGCTCTACTACATCGGCCCGCAGTTCCGCCGCGAGCGGCCGCAGAAGGGCCGTTACCGGCAGTTCTACCAGATCGGCGCGGAAGTCATGGGCCCGCCCTCGGCCGGCAGCGAAAGCCCCCTGCGCGACGCCGAAGTCCTGGAGATGCTGGCCACATTCCTCGACGAGCTGGGCATCACCGGCTGGACACTGCAACTTAATTCCGTCGGCTCGGCGGCCGACCGCGCCCGCTACAACGAAACGCTGCGCGCGGCGCTGGCGCCGCTGGCGCCGCAGATGTGCCCGGACTGCCAGCGTCGCGCCGTCACCAATCCGCTGCGCGTGCTTGACTGCAAAGTGCCTGAGGATCAGCCGCTTATCGCCACGTTGCCGATGATCGCCGCTTCGCTCGACGACGCGTCGAAGGCGCACTTCGCCGCCGTCATGGCGGCCCTGGACGCGGCTGGCGTTCCCTACGTACGCAACGACCGCCTGGTGCGCGGCCTGGACTACTACACACGCACCACCTTCGAGTTCACGCACGGTGGGCTGGGGGCGCAAAATGCCCTGCTCGGCGGCGGCCGCTACGACGGGCTCAGCGAGTCCATCGGCGGGCCCAAAGCGCCGGGCATCGGCTTTGCCATGGGCGAAGACCGGCTGGTGCTCACGCTTCAGGCGCAGCAAGCCGCAGAGACGCAGCTGGCGCATGCCTACCTCGCTCCGCTGGGCGAAGCGCTCAACGCTCCGGCGCTGAGGCTGGCGCGCGAGCTGCGCCGCGGCGGCCTGCGCATCGAGCTGGGCGACGGCGGTTTTCGCCTGAAGAAGTCATTCGACGCGGCGGAAAAGACGGCCCGCCGCATCATCATCCTGGGCGAAGATGAGCTTCAATCCGGTATTCTGACGGTAAAGGACTTCGCATCCGGTGTGCAAACCAAGGTGCCTCGCGGGGAACTGGTTCGCTTCCTTTCCGCACCGACACATGAATAAAGGACTGGGTTAGTGCTCGATTTCTTAGGCAGCCTCGAACGGACGCATCTGTGCGGCGCATTGCGCGCCGCGAACGCCGGCCAGCACGTTGTGCTCATGGGCTGGGTCAACCGCCGCCGCGACCACGGCAACCTCATCTTCCTTGACTTGCGCGACCGCTCCGGCATCGCGCAGATCGTGCTGGACAAGGAGCTGACGCCCGATGGCCACGCCAAGGGCGAGCAGGTGCGTCCCGAGTACGTAGTCGCCGTGGTGGGGAAGGTGCGTCTGCGCGCGCCCGAGGCGATCAATCCGAAGATGGAAACCGGCGAGATCGAGATCGAAGCCGCCGAGCTGCGCGTGCTCAACGACACGCGCCTGGCGCCCTTTTCGCCCTCAGAAGACGCAATCCAGAACGAGGAAGTGCGGCTCAAATACCGCTACGTGGACCTGCGCCGCGCCGAGATGCAGCGCATCTTCCGCCTGCGCCATGAGATTACGCTGGCCATCCGCGAAAGCCTGAGCAAGCAGGGCTTTCTGGAGGTTGAAACGCCCATCCTCACCAAGTCCACGCCGGAAGGCGCGCGCGATTTTCTTGTTCCCAGCCGCATTCATGCCGGCGAGTTCTACGCGCTGCCGCAGTCGCCGCAGATCTTCAAGCAGATTCTGATGATCTCCGGGTTCGACCGCTACTTCCAGATCGCCCGCTGCTTCCGCGACGAGGACCTGCGCGCCGACCGCCAGCTTGAGTTTACGCAGATCGATCTGGAGATGAGCTTTCCGCGGCGCGAGCATGTCTTTGCCGTGGTGGAAGAGTTCATGGCGGCGGCTTTTGCCGCGGCTGGCGTCACGCTGCCCATTCCCTTCCCGCGCATGACCTACGACGAAGCCATGCGCCAGTTCGGCACCGACAAGCCCGATCTCCGCCTGCCCGGCCTGACCGACGTCCGCGCCGCATTCAATGACGAGGCCATTGCCACGCTGCAAATCGACCCGGCGCTGCCCGTCGTGGCGCTGCGCATTCCCAACGTGGGCGAGCTCAGCCGCAAGGAGCGCGAGGAGAATCATCCGCTCTTTGACCAGAAGAAAGGCGCCAAGTTCATCGATGATTTCAAGCGGCTGGCCAAGAGCTTTCCGGCCGCCGCGGCCGCGGTGCGCGCGATGGCCGGCGCCGCCGAAGGCGATTTTGTCGTAGTTGTGGCCGGCGATCCGGCGCACCACATCAAGGCCAGCGATACCAAATTTTCCGGACGGCTCTCCGAGCGCGAGATCAATGTTTACTCGGCCGCCGGCAGCTTCCGCACCGAACTGGCCAAGAAGTACGCCGACCGGCACGGGGCATTCCGGATTACCGACCAGGCCGTCCAAGACGCCGCCCAGCGCAGCAGCGACGGCATGATCGACGGCGGAGTAGCTTTCCATCCCATGTGGATCGTCGATTTCCCCATGTTCGAGTACGACCTGGCCACGGCGGCCTGGGTTCCGGCGCACCATCCCTTCACCGCGCCGTATGAAGCCGATATGGCGAATCTCACTGCCGACCCGGCGAGCGTGCGCGCCGACTGCTACGACCTGGCAATGAACGGCCTCGAGCTTGGCTCGGGATCGATCCGTATTCACCGCAAGGACGTGCAGCAGCAGATTTTCTCGTCGCTGGGCATCTCCGACGATGAGGCCCGCAAGCGCTTCGGCTTCTTCCTGGACGCGCTCGAATACGGCACGCCTCCGCACGGCGGCATCGCCCTCGGCCTCGACCGCATCGTCATGCTGCTGACCGGCGCGCCCAGCCTGCGCGAAGTCATTGCGTTCCCCAAGACCGCGAAGGCAATCGACCTGATGGCCGACGCCCCGACCACCGTGACCGAGGAGCAGTTGAAGGAGCTGCACATCCGCGTGGCGCTGCGCAGTTAGACGCCGCACCTGAATTGCTGCTGAAATTGTCAGGGCGCGGTTCGCGGCCGCTGCCGGTCCAACTCCGCAAACATCTCACTGAGCACACTGCGGACCGGCGTGCCCGGCACCAGCAGCTCGCCAATCCGCATCTCGTTGAGCCGGCGCCCGGCATACCGACAGCCAAGTTGTGAGTTCGGGTCGATGATCCAGACAGGCTCGACGCCAATGAGCCGGTATTCCCAGGCTTCTTGTTGCATGGCGTGAAAGGAATGATCGCCAACGCGCAGGTGCGATCACAACTGATGGGGTTCCCGGGTTAGAGGCAGCAGTCCTACTCGCCGTCGATCACGGGTCCGTCTTGGGGCTCGTCGTCCGTGTCGCCTTCGATGGAGATGCGCAGCGAGCGCAGGAAATCCCGGTCCTGGCGGGTGAACGAACCAGGCGCGGCGCCGGTTTCGCCTTCGCTTTCCGTCGCTTCGGCATTTTCGGCCGAAACCTCGTTGAGGCCAATTGTGGCTTCCAGCATGAGGAGCACGTCAAAACCGTGCCTGCGGATGGCCTGAACTACCCCGGCGATCTGTTCGCTCTCGATAACCGACTCGTGGATGGCTTCGCCGAGTTGTTGAATGAGTTCGCGCAAACGAGATGTCACCGATTCCTCCAGAAGCGGCGGCCAGCGCGGTAAGAGATGACGCGGATGGCGGCTTAGGATCTCTCTACCTTATCTCCGATGCTGTCCGGGTGCAACTCAGGAAGCCGCAAAAAGGTGAACCAACACCCGGCCGCACGCCGCTGGTACCATCATAAACGGGATGAGACCGAAGACCATAGGCCGCACACTGGGCATCGGATTGCGCGTGGCCACCCGCGTGGCCAGCCAGCACATGGCCGCTCATGCGCAGGCCGCTGGTCATGCCCAGGCAAATCAGCAGGTTACAAATACCGGTTCGGCAAGCAGCGCGGAGGCGCAAAGCGCAGGTCGCACCCGGGGTAGCCTGGCCAAAGGCATTGGCGGCTTTCTAAGGCCTTTCGGCCGCGTGGGTCATGCCCTGTGGCTTGAGGTTATGGGGGTCTTCTTTCTATTGCCGGCGCTCATCTTTTCCCGTTTTCTGTGGCGCGACCGCGCCAGTTGGCTGCAAGGCCCGGAACACGCCGCCTTTGTGGTTTCGGCCATCATCGTGGCGGTGTTTCTCTACCTCGGAATCAGCTCATTCCGGCGGGCCTGGCGGAAGTAAGTCGCGGCAGCGCAACCAATCATTGCGGGCACCGTCTTAGTGCGGGTGATGCCCCGACCGGATGAGGACCAGGACGGTCAGCCCCAGCACAGCCGAGACAATTGCAAACACAGTCAGGCTGGTGGTCCGCCGGCTGACGTAGATCATGTTGATGCAGGCAAAATTCCGCGCCGCGAAAAAATTCAACCTTGAGGGCAGCATATCTTCTCCAATCGGCGGAGAGCACAACCTCGTACAACGCAGGCCTGGCCGCATGCGGGCGGCATTGCGCAACGCATATTTCCAGCATACGCGGGAATTGCGATTGAGGCCGCCCAGCCAGCCGCGGCGGGGGCTTGTTCCTGCTGGCTTGAGATGCGCAGATCGAGCACCAGCAGCATCATGGCCGCGGCAAGGATGCCGTCGCTCAACGCGCTACGGCGGCTGAGGTTGCGGCCCTGGATGCGGTTGTAGAGGGTGAACACGGGAAGCCGAATTCCTTCGCTATCCAAGATACCGCTCCGGCGCGCTGGTTGCTGCACCTTGCCGGACTAAATTTTCTTTTCATGCGGCGCCCCCGCCTGACCGCGCACGATGGACGCGAGCAGCCGGCCTGCGGCGCTCACGGCGACGAGGTTGGCCGGCTGGCCTGCGGCGAGAGAGCCTGCCTCATCTTCTGCGCCGATCATGGTTGCCGGATTAACCGTCAGCGCCCGCAGCGCCTGCTCCAGCGGTGCGCCGGCGAAGGCGACGAGGTTGGCCAGCGCGCGATCGAGCGTGAGCAGGCTGCCGGCCAGCACGCCTCTGGCGATGGCACGGCCCTCGGCCACCTGCACCGTGAAACCGCCGAGCTGATACTCGCCGTCCGGCATGCCGGCGGCGCTCATGGCGTCGGTTACCAGAATGGCGTGCTCCGGCCCTTTGGCCCGCCACCAGAGCCGCACCATCTCCGGCGCCGTGTGGATGCCGTCGCAGATCAGCTCGGCAAAGAGCGCGCTCTCGGTGAGCACCACGCCCAGAATGCCCGGTTCGCGATGGTCCAATGCGCGCATGGCGTTAAAGGTATGCGTGGCGCTCACCGCACCGGCGGCGATGGCGGCGCGCGTCTCGGCCGCCGTGGCATCGGAATGGCCCAGCGATACGCGCACCCCGCGGCGGGTGGCGTGAGCGGTCAGCTCCGCGGCGCCGGGCAACTCGGGCGCCAGCGTCATCAGCCGCACATGCCCCTCTGCTGCCTCGAACAGGCGGTCGAAGGTGGTGATATCGGGGACCAACAGGTGCTCGGGCGGCTGCACGCCGCGCTTGGCGTGCGAGAGAAACGGCCCCTCCAGATGGATTCCCAACGGCTGCGCTACGGCTTCACGCGCCGGCCGGGCGATGAGCTTTGCCAGCCCGCTTACCGCCCGCAGCGTGGCGTCGAGCGGCGCCGTTACAGTTGTCGCCAGAAAGCTGGCCGTTCCGCGCGAGGCCAGGAAGCCGCCGATGGCGTCGAGCGCAGCGGGCGTGGCTTCCATGGCGTCGTGTCCCGCCGCACCGTGAATGTGGACATCGAGAAACGCCGGAGCCAGCGTGGCGCCGGGAAAGTCGAGCACGCGGGCATCGGCAGGCAGGGCGCGGGCGGCGCGCGGCGAGATCGAGGAGATGCGGCCGTCTTCAATCTCGACCACGGGATGATCGAGCAGGGTGGCCCCGTCGAAAAGCCGCTCTGCGGTGAGCACTGTGGGCATACTCTGCATCATAGCGGCAGACAAGACCCCGGCGATGAAGAAATTGCCGAAGAACCGAGGCTCAACAGGGCTGGCAGCGCGCGGCGATCAGCTCAACCGCATCGCCTGCGGAGGGGACCACGTGGAGCAATCCGCGATTCGCGGCCTTCAAAAATCCGGCATCCACGGCCGAATCGAGAAACTCGAGCAGTCCGTCCCAGTAATTGGCCGTGTTGACGAGCACGCAGGGCTTGGCGTGCAGCCCCAACTGCGCCCAGGTTACGGCTTCCAGCAGCTCGTCGAGGGTGCCATAGCCGCCCGGCAGAGCGACAAACGCGCCGGCCAGCGCCGCCATGCGGGCCTTGCGCTCGTGCATGGTGGGTACCGTTTCCAGGGCAGTCAGACCGCGGTGGGCAATCTCTCTGCCGTTGAGCACATCCGGCAGCACGCCGATGACTTCGGCTCCCGCGGCCAGCGCCGCATCGGCCACGGCGCCCATCAGCCCCACGCATGCTCCGCCGTAGACCAGTCCCAGCCCCGATGCGCCGATGGCGCTGCCCAGTGCCCGGGCCTCAGACAGGAAGGCTGGATCGTTGCCGCTTGAAGATCCGCAATACACCGCTACGCGGAGCAACTGTTTGTCGAGGATTGTCATTGCATCCAGCATAACGCGAATGCAGCGGGCTTTTCCGCTGCCCGGCGCTCTGTCAATTCAGGGCTGGTAAGGCGGGCGAGACAGAGCAAACGCACTGCAATGCGGGAATTCCGGCCATCCGGATCTGCGTTTTTCGCGGGAAATGAAATTATCTGCAAAGTTTTCTGTGGAAAAGAAAATATTTTAAGGGGGGTGGGTAGGCGCCAGCAGGGGGGCGGACGAGCCAGATTTCTGACATGGCGGAGCGGTGAAGAAATTCATGACTTTATTGTGCGCCAAAGACGCGAAATTATCTGCAAAACGGCGACAGGATGGCGTGCGCAGCCGCTTGCGAAGTTCTGGCCTGCCCGCCACGGCTATTCAAAACCAGAGCTTCACCATGGGCTCATCAATGGAGCGCCCCCACCCTTGACGCAATGGATTGCGTCAGGAATGGGGGCGAGCCAGCTAATCCGGCTTCAGACAGCCACTGCGGCTAGAACGTGAGGCGGCCGACAAGCTGGAAGTTGCGCGGAGGGTTGGTCTGATAACTTACGGTGCCAAAGTTGGAAGAATCGATGTTCGTTGCGACCCCGCCGAAGTTGACGTTGTTGAAGATGTCGAAATCGTCGACTTCAAAGAGGAAGCCCATGCCATGCTCCATGGGGAAGGTGCGGCGGAGATCCAGACTCTGTTCCCAGGTTGCCGGCGAAAACAGTCCGTAGGGTGCGCTGCGCGTCATCGTCGAGAAGGTGTACGGCGCTATGTCCTTAAACGCATTCACGTTGATATAGTGCGTAGCATTCGGAACTCCCTGACCGCTGTGGAGTCCGCCGTTGATTTGGACCGGTCCCGAGAATGCCGGGTTCTTTTCCGGATAACATGCGCCTCCCGTAAACGGATCGACGCAGGCACTGGAGCCGATGCTGAGCGGATTGCCGGAGTGGTAGGTGTAGATGCCCGCCAATTGCCAGTGGCTGACGAGCGCGGATATCACGGGGTTGCTGCCGCCGGCCCACTGCCCCTTGCCAAAGGGCAGAGCGTACAGGAACGTCACCGAAGCAACATTCGGCTCATCGATGGCGCCCAGCGCGTACTCGGCCTTCGGGTTGTATGCCGTCCGGCTGTTGGTAATGTTGTCCATTTCCTTGCTAAAGACGTAGGAGCCTTCGAAGGTCAGACCGTGCGACATCTGCTTGCGAACGATGATCTGGAAGGAGTTGTAGTTTGAGTTGCCAATGGATTCATAGGCGTCATTGACGCCGGCGTACTGCGGGAAAGGCCGCAGCATCTGACCGATCGTGCCGGTGAAATTGCTGTACGGCAGTTGGATTCCCGGCATGACCTTGTCCGCTGCGGCAATATTGGCTGGAGTGGCCTGGTCATTGAGCAACGTTTGGAGCTGCAGGTACTTTGGATTGATCTGATCGCTGTAAATGGGGCGACCGAGGGTGTCGTTCAGGTAATGGCCCTCGCTCGCGGAGTATGCGAGCGTAACCGACAGATTGGGGGTCAACTCTCTCTGGATGCCGAAGTTCCAGTTTTCATACATGGGGGTTCTTCCGCCGATGCGCGGCGCCCCATAGGTTATGCCGCCTCCGGTTGCCTGACAATTGGGTCCTGTACAGAAACCGGTGTTGAGCGTCGGCTTGTAGAACGGCGCGTGTATGAACGGGGGCAGGCCTTTGTCATAGATGCCTGGGTAAGTTGTTTGTGCCGATGAAGGTTGCGGAGACCAGAAGAATGCGGGCTCGCCTTCAGTCGGATTCACGCTGACAAAGGTTGGATTGGCATCGAAGCCCAACTGCCCGGTGGCCTGGTAGAGCGCGCCGCCGGTGCCGTTGCCGCGGGAGTACATGATCGCGAAACCGCTCTGAATAACGGTCTTGTGGTTAATGCTGTACTCCAGGCCGATGCGTGGACCCCAGTCATTCAGGTGTGCTTTCACTGGGGTTGCGCAACCGCAACTGTCCGGTCCGTACCCGGCGAACTCAAGCGCGCCGGGATATCCGCCGATGGCCGGGTTGGGCTCATTGGGGTTGAGGAAGGACATGCGATTAAAGACCATCTTGGCCACGCCCATGATGTCATAGCGCAAGCCAAGGTTGAGCGAAAGGCGTGAAGAGGCTTTGTAGTCGTCCTGCACCCAGCCCGAATAGTTGCGGAATCGCTCGCCGGTGTCGACGACCGAATTGTCGGTTGCGCCGGCGACGTCCACCGCTCCCAGCAGATAGCTGGCGTAGGAATTGCCGGTGTTTTCATTGAGGGTTGTGCTGTCAGGCTTAAAGCCCGCCGTTTCGTTATTACTGAAGTTGAAGAAGACATCGCTGCCGCCATCCGGGCTAATGTCGTTGTTCTCCAGCCACTCGATCTGACCGCCGTAGGTAATGGCGTGCTTGCCGTGTACCCACTGCAAGTTGTCCTGGAGGACGAAGGTGTTCGAGGCGTCATTGAAAGCGATGGAATTGGTACCCGCCCAACCGATAGGCGAGTTCGGCCCACTGAAGTTGGTGGTTGGAAATGCGGTCGAGGCCTGCCCTGCCGGCAAACCTGCCAGGCCAGCCTTCGTGGGATAGTCGCCCGGCGACGTGGCGCTGAGAATCGGCACCTGCAACCGGTTGAAGGAATAGGCGAGCTGGTTGATGAGGTTAGGCGTAATTGTATCCACATCGTGGATCTGACCCAGCGTGACATTCTCCTGGACGATGCGGGATGCCGTGTAGGGCAGGGGCAACGCATCGGTTCCTCCAGAGACGCCGGCGACAGGGGTCGTTTCAAATCGCCCTCTGCTGAAGATGAAATAGGCCAGGTTCCTGCTGTTGACGTGCCAGTCGAGACGCTCCGTGGTGTCGAACACGTTTACACCGGTCGTAAAGTTGGTGAGGACGTTGTTCAGCAATTGGTTGTTCGTGGGCTTTGGCAGGTACGATTGCAGAGACTGCGACACCGGTGAGAGCCGTGCAGGATTGATCGCATTCGGCGTCCCATTGTAGTCAAACTGGCTTCTGGTGCAGCCCGTGGCGCTGCAGGTGGTGGTCAGGGGATCGTAAATTGGCTCCGGAAGGGCGCTGAAGTTGCCTTGCCGTTCCTGCAAGGTGGGAACTGTCTGCAGGGTGGCGTTGGTGGCCTGGCGGAAGTAGTAGCCATCGAAATCGCCGAAGATGAACACCTTGTTCTTTACAATCGGCGCTCCCGCGTCCGCTCCGAATTCATTCTGGTGCTCAACCGGGGTGACCTTGGAGAAATAGCCGGCCGCATCGAGGGCTGTATTGCGGAAGTACTCATAAGCGGTGCCGTGGATATGGTTGGTGCCGCTCTTGATGGTGAAGTTCTCCACGCCCTGTCCGTCGTACATAGCCGGAGCGTTGTTGGTGAGTACCTGGAACTGATTGACCGCCTCGACGGATACTTCCTCCGAAAGGAAGCGGGTTTCGCCTTGCACGGCGGAGTCCGTGGTGGGCAAGCCCTCGATATAGATTCCGTTCTGGCGGGCCTGGCCACCGTTAATGGAGGCGAACTGGGTTCCCGCCGACTGTTGCGAGGTCGCCTGCACGCCGGGAACCAGCTTGACGAAGGACACCGGATTACGTGCCGTTCCATTCATATCCAGCGGCAGGGCCGTGTAGAGGTTGTTTCTCATCGTCATGCCCAGCGTCGCGCTTTGCGTTTGCAGGATCGGCGTCGCCGTCGTGACTGTGACGGTGGAGGTAGCTGCGCCAACCGGGAGGGCAATATTCAGTGCGACCACGGCCATGGCATCCACGATGACTTTGGGGTGGGTGACGGTTTTGAATCCCCGGGCAGTGACCGTGATCTTGTAGGTCCCGGCGGTCAGAGCCGGTACGGAATAGAACCCCGAAGAAGTGGTGAGTGCTTTTCTTACGGCGTTGGTGGATATTTTAGTGACGGTGACGGTAGCTCCCGGCAGAGCCGCACCCGTTGTGTCGGTCACGGTGCCCTGGATGGTGCCTGTGCCGCCGATTTGAGCCGCCGCCCAGGTGGTGGAAAGCAGTCCGCACAGGACCAAGACCATGAGCCGGCCGGAGAACCTGGATAACGCTTTCATGCCTGTCCTGAATATGGAGCTTCTTGCATGACTTTCAAATTTTGGCTTGTCTCTGGGGATACAACATCTGCCGTTTGGTTGGATAGTTGGTTGTGGAAAGGATTGTTGACTATTCACGCAATTACCTCCTCATAAGGCACATCAAAATATTTTGTCTTGAATACATGCAGGGTGCTCTTGCTAGCCATTGAGCGCTCTTCACGCCTACCAAAGCGAACGAGGCCCTGACTTTCGATCGAGCTAATGGATTGAGATCTGCCGGCCAGAGTAGAGAGTGGCCGCACCCAGGGGTCCTGATCTCTCAAAAGAATTTATGCGCCGGTTGAAACGATTGTCAATAGAAAAATGTTTTCAATCATAGCGGCGTCCAGAGATGCGCAAAGCGGATCAAGAGTTGCTTGAGATGCACGAAATTGGCGGGATCCCAAGGCCCGGCGATATGCGATTTGGGGGCCCGGGCGCAGCTTTGGGGACACGCCGTAACGGCCGGCAATGCCCAGTTTACAGGCGGTATGGAAAGGCGCGAAGGGAATGGTTCCTTCGGCCACAGATTCTGAGATTCGTTTGCTCCCCGCAGAGTTGTGTCGCACCAGGTCGGACCACACCCGCTCATCCTTCCAAGAGACCCGTTTGCGCACCCATTGCCTCGAAGTGAGAAGAGAGTTTCGCCAGCTTCACAGCCCATGCGCCAAAGAACTTGCGCAGCAGGGCTGGCGCATCCGGTGGGGGTTGAAGGTACTGCGTGATGAGGTGGTCTGCCGTGGCGCGGGATGATTCTGATATGAAATCTATTTTCAATTGCATCCTTTGATGGTGTATAAATCCTGGGGGCGAGTTCGGGCTCGGCAAGAGCGCCGGTACGGTCTGAATGATCGCCTCAATTCCCTATCCAAGGACAACACTATGCGCCGCATGGCCTTCGCTTTCCTTGCAGTTCTTACCGTCCTTACGCCGGTTGCCGCAATGGCCGCGCCGCCTGTCAAGCCTCAAAGCGAGGTGCCGAGAACATGGGTGGACAAGGATACCGGACATCGCATCATTCGCCTGTCCAATGAGCCGGGCTCGCTATCGCTTTACTTCAACGTGAATGCGTACAGCCCTGACGGCAAGCTGATGGTCTACACCGCGCCGGACGGAATTCACGTGCTCAATCTGACCACCTTGAAGGAGCGGCTGCTGGTTCGCAACCCGCCGATACCGGCCGCGGCGAAGAAGAATCGCATGGCGCGGTTCATGTACGGGGTGCATGTGATCCAAGCGGGGTTCAAGACGCCCTCGGTGTTCTATACCAAGTACGATCCGGCGACGCATTCGAGCACGCTCTACAAGGCCAACATGTACACCGGCAAGGTGACTGAGCTGGTGCACCTGAAGCCGGGAGAATTCATCGGCACGATCAACGCCAACGAGACGCTGGGCGCCGGGGCGATGGTTGTGGGCAATGCGGAGAAGATGGAACATCAGCAATTCCTCAACTTCATGAAAGATCGCAAAGAGCTGCCCCATTGGCAGGCGAAGGAAGAGATGATGCAGCATCGCCTGGACGCCCATCTTCCGATGATTATCTACACGGTCAACCTGCAGCCTGGACCGGACCAGGGCAAGATGAAGATCCTTCTGCACACGACATCGTGGATCGATCACCTTCTGTTTTCTCCCACCGACCCGAACCTGCTCCTCTACAGCCATGAAGGCCCGTGGCAGGAGGTCAACCGCAGCTGGATCATCCACACCAACGGAACGGACAACACGCCCATTCCCATCCACAAGCGCACCATGGCCATGGAGATCTGGGGCCACGAGTTCTGGGGCCTGGGCGGCAAAACGGTCTGGTACGACTGGCAGTATCCGGAAAGCCAGGTTTTCTTCCTGGGGGGCTACAACGTGGAGACCCATCAGAAAGTTGCCTACCACATGACGCGCAACGACTGGTCGATCCACTTCAACGTGAACCATGGCGCGACGCTGTTCTGCGGCGACGGCGGCGATCCGGGTCAGGTGGCTCATGCCAGGAACGGGGAGTGGATCGAGCTGTTCCATCCGGAGATGATTCCACTGGGCCATGCGCTGAATGCGCCGAGCTATTGGCAGCCGGGGGTCTTCCACGCTGAGCACCTGGTGAACATGGCGCACCACAACTACCGGCTGGAGCCGAATGTGCGTTTCTCGCCGAACGGGAAGATGGTCATCTTCAGGAGCAATATGTTCGGACCAAGTTACGTCTTTGGGGTCTACGTGGCGAAGGCAACGAACGTAAAGCCCTCGGAGATTCAATCGACCCCCAAGCTGGCGGCGGAGTTCAACCCCGTCAATCCCACGCCGGTGAACCTTTTCCCGCCAAGCCAAACGCCAGCCACCACGCATTGAGCGGGCAGGCGGGTGATACGGCGCCACATGGCCGGCCCGCACTGAACCGCAACATTGCCTGAAACGCCAGTGGGCGAGACTGTTCTTCCGGTCTCGCCCATTGGCGTTTCAGGCGGCGGGCGCAAATTTCTATACAAAAACTATTTTCACTTGTATCCGGCGGAGTGTATAAATCTCTCTGGGGCGACATCGGGCTTTTGTACGCGCGCAAGCGGGGTCTGAGTTATCGCTTCCATTCCCTGCCAAAGGACACACTTATGCGCCGCATGGTTCTGTTTGTTGTTGCTCTTTTTGCCGTTTTTGCGCCAATGGCCGCAGTGGCCGCGCCGCCCGTCAAGCCGCAAAGCGAGTTGCCGAAAACGTGGGTGGACAAAGACACCGGACATCGCATCATTCGCCTGACCAGTCAGCCGGGTTCCCTGTCGTTCTACTTCAACGTGAACCCGTTCAGTCCCGACGGCAAACTGATGGCGTACACCGCGCCGCACGGAATCTACGTGCTCAACCTGACTACGTTGAAGACGCGGCTGCTGGTGCCCAATCCGCCGCTGCCCCCGGGAATGGCGAACAATCGCATGGCGCACTTCATGTATGGGGTGCACGCGATCGTGGTCGGGCACAAGACGCCGTCGGTGTTTTATACCGAGTTCGATCCGGCCACGCACACTTCGACGCTCTACAAGGCCAATATGTACACCGGCAAGATCACCAAGCTGGTGCACCTGAAGCGCGGCGAAAGCATTATCACCATCAACGCCAACGAGACGCTTGGCGCCGGGACCATGGAAGTTGGGCCGCTGAA
Organism: Acidobacteriota bacterium; assembly: GCA_021803035.1. Classification (GTDB taxonomy): domain Bacteria; phylum Acidobacteriota; class Terriglobia; order Terriglobales; family Acidobacteriaceae; genus Telmatobacter. The sequence goes on from JAJZME010000059.1 coordinate 102,742, forward strand.
GCCGGGCGCGCGGCCGGGTTACTTCATGAAGCATCACCCGGGAATCACCCAGCGCCAGGCGAAAGGCGAAATGATGGAACGCCGCCTGGCTTCGCACCAGCCGATGATTCTCTACACGGTTGATCTGCAGCCGGGACCGGACCAGGGCAAGATGAAGGTCCTGCTTCACTCCACCGCGTGGCTCAACCATCTGCTCTTTTCGCCGACCGATCCCAACTTGCTGATGTATTGCCACGAGGGCCTGTGGTGGAAGGTCAACCGCATCTGGACCATTCGCACCGACGGCACGCACAACATGCTCATCCACAAGCGCACCATGGCCAAGGAAATCGCCGGTCACGAGTTCTGGGGCCTGGACGGCGAGACGATCTGGTACGACTGGCAGTATCCCAAGAGCGAAGTCTTTTTCCTCGCCAGCTACAACTTGCAGACACACGAGCGCGTCGCCTATCACCTGAGCCGCAACGCCTGGGGCATCCACTTCAACGTGAACCAGGGCGCGACGCTGATGGCCGACGACGGAGGCGATTCGGGTCAGGTGGCCCACGCCAAGAATGGCGAGTGGATCGAGCTTCTGCGGCCGAAGATGATTCCCCTGGGGCACGCGCTGAACTCGCCCAGTTACTGGCAACCAGGGGTCTTGCACGCTGAGCACCTGGTGAATATGGCGCATCACAACTACCGTCTGGAGCCGAATGTCCACTTCTCACCGAATGGAAAGATGATTATCTTCAGGAGCAACATGTTTGGGCCGAGCTATGTCTTCGGCGTTGACATTGCAAAGGCGAAGCATGCCAAGCCCTCGGAGATTATCTCGACGCCCAAGCTGGCGGCGGAGTTTAACCCTGTCAACCCGACGCCAACAAATGTGCTGCCGCCGTCTCGCTCCGCACCGGCCAAGCATTGAGGCGCATGCGCGGGCTGGACGGTTCCAATTAAGTAGCCGATTAAGCAGCCGATCCGCAAGACAGCAATCTTGCACATGCGGCAGAGTGGGCGAGGTTGAAAGAAACGACCTCGCCCATTTTAATGAGAATCGCGAGGACAAGATCGTCTTCGGCAAAGCAGGTTTTCAACACGCTGGGATAATCCAGGTCCTGCCGGATCGTTCTTCCGGCCCAATCCAGACGGCAATGCGCGCAAACACTGGGCGTGCTCCTGTACGGAACCCTGGCTTTAACAGCCAACCATCTTAGTCGCTTTCGACTGGCTGAATCTGGCGTGGAATGTTGTTCAGGACACTCGTTGCGCGTTCAGCGTCGAAGGCGTGCTCCCAACGGGAGACGATGATGGTGGCGACGCAGTTGCCGATGACGTTGACGATGGCACGTGCCGCATTGACGAGACGCTCGACGCCGAGCAGCAAGACCAGGCCGGCAGCCGGAATCTGATGCATGGTGGACAGCGCGGCAGCAAGGGTGACGAAGCCCGCACTGGCCACGCCCGCCGAGCCTTTGGACATGAGCATCAAGACCAGCAGGATGACGATTTGCTGGCCCAGGCCGAGATGCGTATTGGTGGCCTGCGCTATGAAGATCGCTCCCATGCCCAGGTAGATCGAGGTGCCGTCGGCGTTGAAGGTGTAGCCGGCCGGCATGACCATGCCAACGATTCCCTTTTCGCAGCCGAGTTGCTCCAGCTTGAGCATCAGCGGGGCCAGCACAGCCTCTGATGCCGAGGTGCCGAAGGTGATCAGCAGCTCGTCGCCGATATAGCGCAACAGCTTGAAGAGATTGAAGCGGGCCATGCGCGCGATCAGGCCCAGCACGACAACGACGAACAGCAGCGCGACCAGCCAGACCTCGCCGGTGAATTCGCCCATCTCCACCAGACTGCCGAGCCCGTACTGGCCCACGCTGTAGGCCATGGCTCCAAAGGCGCCCAGCGGGGCCAGCACCAGGATGAATTCCACGATGGTGAACATGGCACGCAGAATCAGGCCGAGCAGATCAATGAGCGGCTGCGCCGCCTGACGGAACCGCGAGAGCGCCAGCCCGAACAGCACACCGATAAGAATGACCTGCAGCATGTTGCCGCCGGTGAAGGCGCCGGCCATGCTGCGGGGAATGATGTTCAGCAAAAACGCGACGAAGCTGGAGTGATGCTGGGCCGTTGCGGTGTATCCGGCAATGGCCTGGCTGTTGAGGGTGGCCGGATTGATGTTCATGCCGTGGCCGGGACGGAGAACATCGACGGCGATGAGGCCAAGCAGCAGCGAAATCGAGGAGACCACTTCGAAATAAAGCAGGGCCTTGACGCCAACCCGGCCCACTTCCTTCAAATCGCCCATGCGCGCAATGCCCAGCACCACGCTGCAAAAGACGATCGGGCCCAGTGTCATGGTGATGAGCTTGATGAAGCCGTCGCCCAGCGGTTTCAACTTGTCGGCGGCGTGCGGGAACAGGCTGCCCATGACGGCGCCCAGGCCAATGGCCACCAGCACCTGAAGCCACAGCGGACCCAGCAGAGGCCGCCGCTCGCGTTGATTGCCGCCGTGATTCTGCGTCATATCCGTGTCACTCCGCCAGCGCGCGCATTACGCCGATGAGATCGCTCTTGCCTTCAAAGCCGATGCCAGGCAGCTCCGGCATGGTGATGTGCCCATCTTCCACACGCACGCCGTCGGGAAATCCACCGTAAGGTTGGAAGAGATCCGGGTAGCTTTCGTTGCCGCCGAGACCGAGGCCGGCAGCGATGTTCAGCGACATCTGGTGGCCTCCGTGCGGAATGCAGCGGCGCGGCGACCAGCCCGCGATGCGCAGCGCTTGCAGCGTGCGCTGGTACTCGCAAAGCCCGTAGGAAAGCGCGCAGTCGAACTGCAGCCAGTCACGATCGGGACGCATGCCGCCGTAGCGCAGCAGGTTGCGCGCGTCCTGGTGGCTGAAGAGATTTTCGCCCGTGGCCATGGGGCCGGGATAGAACTCCGCCAGCGCGGCCTGCAGCGCGTAGTCGAGCGGATCGCCCGCCTCTTCATACCAGAACAGCGGATACTCGCGCAGCATCTTTGCGTACGCAATGGCAGTTTCCAGGTTGAAGCGGCCGTTGGCATCCACGGCGAGGCTGGCCTGACTGCCGATCTCGCCGAGCACCGCCTCGATGCGCCGGCGGTCGTCATCAATCGGCACGCCGCCGATCTTCATCTTGACTACGGTGTATCCGCGGTCGAGATAGCTGCGCATCTCTGCGCGCAAGGCACCGAGGTCTTTGCCCGGGTAATAGTAACCGCCGGCGGCGTACACAAAGACGCGGGGATCGGCTTTAAGGCCATGGCGCTCGGCCAGCAGGCGGAAGAGCGGCTTGCCGGCGATCTTGGCCACTGCATCCCACACCGCCATGTCGATGGTGCCCACGGCCACGGAGCGCTCGCCGTGGCCGCCGGGCTTCTCGTTGCGCATCAGCGCGGCCCAGATGCGGTCAGGATCGAGGTTGTCGCCGGCGTCATTGAGCAGCGTCCTGGGATCGGCCTCAAGCAGGCGCGGCGCAAAGCGCTCGCGGATCAGCCCGCCCTGGCCGTAGCGGCCGTTGGAGTTGAATCCGTAGCCGACAACCGTCCGGCCATCCCGCTTCACGTCAGTAACCACGGCCACCAGCGAACAGGTCATACGCGAGAAATCGATGTAGGCGTTGGCTATCGCGGAAGAGATGGGAGCCGTTTTTTCGCGGATGTCGACGATACGCATGCATGCCTCACTGGCTATGTAAAGTTGTGCCTACATCATGAATTTTGCGGTCTCTCTTTTCAAGCAATCAATTGTATAGAGGACTGACCACTACATGATGCAGCAATGGAAGAATATCACCGGAGCCAGCGGCGGCAGCCATATGGGAGCATGATGCCGGCATTTTGTGGCGCACGGCTCGCTGGCGGGGCTCAAGACGAAGAAGTTGAAGGATTGCGAGCGCGACAACAACAGCGCTCTATCAGCGCACGATCGTCCTGATGCGCAATGGAGCAGAGGTGGGGTAGACTGAGGGAACAGAACGGCACCCCAAGCGGAGGGATGGGTGAGCGGTTGAAACCGGCGGTCTTGAAAACCGTTGTGCCTGAAAGGGTACCGGGGGTTCGAATCCCTCTCCCTCCGCCATATAACTAATTGCTAATAAATAGCTTAAATCACTAAACTATCTCTGCGCCCAAAATGGGCCCGGCACTCGACAGCACGCTCCAGAGATACGGCCGTTCCAATCATTTTCGTGGCCACTGCTGTGCGCATAGGCAGAGAAAAACGACGAGTTAAAGTAACCGACTACACGTCAGCGTAGCGTCGGCTCAGGCATCGCACTCTCATAAGCTCACACGCATTTGAAGGCCTGTGAAGCTGTTGTGGTCTGCCTGCCAGCAATTCGGAGGGGCCATTAGTGCGCCGTATCCGCGCGAGCGCCAATGGGCAGCGTAATCAGAGGAACAGCCCGCGGCAATGGATACGTATCCGGGCGCCTCAGCGGCTTCGTTCAAGGCGCTGTATCCACCGCGCCCAGCTTCCATGCGTCCGGGGACAATTTGACCTGTGGGCGCAACGGACGCAGCCCAAAAGCTTTATGAATGCTAATCTCGAACATTGAGGGACTTGGTATTTGCCTTTGGATGTAACTGCATCCGGCATTTGTTGGCCAGGTCAAGCTGAAGCTTGAAATGACAATCTTTTTTGGGGGGTCAAAATGATGAACCGGTATGAAGCCTCGCCGGCGCATTCCGTTCGCGGATCGCGCGGCATCAGGGTCGCTCTCGACTGCGCCGTCACAAAACTGGATATGTCATCTCAAATAGCAATCTGTCTTGGCGGAGCCAGGTCACTGCTGCTTGCGGTAATCGGCGCCGCGGTCTTCAGCCTAGCCGCCTGCGGTACCGCGCATGCGGCGCAGGCAAAGCCAGCGGTTCCCGCCGGGATGCCCGCGGGATGTCCCTGGCTCAACCCCCATCTGCCGATCGCAACACGGGTTGCGATGATTATGCGCAAGATGACCATCGGCGAGGAGATCTGGCTGGTCGCAGGCCACGGCACAAGACCGTATGTCGGAAACATAGCTGGGATCCCGGCGCTCTGCATACCGCCGCTCGGTCTCGAGGATGGGCCGAATGGTGTTGGAGACGGGCTAACCCTTGTCACCAACCTGCCATCAGGCGCGTCGGTCGCCGCAACCTTCTCGCGGAAGCTCGCCTATGAGTACGGACAGGTTATCGGCGCGGAACAGGCCGCCAAGGGATCAGCCGTGGATCTGGGCCCGACCGTGAATATTGACCGCGACCCGCGCTGGGGCCGCGAGTTCGAAAGCCTTTCGGAGGATCCGCGGCTGGCAGCGGATCTTGGCGTTGCTGCAATACGCGGCATCCAGATCCAGGGGACCATGGCGCAGGTCAAGCACTTCGACGCCTACAACCAGGAGACCTATCGCAACACGCCGAAGGATGACGTCATTGTCGGCCAGCGCGCTCTGCATGAGATCTACATGCCGGCTTTCCGCGCCGCGATTCGCAAGGCGAAGGTTGGCTCGATCATGTGCTCCTATGCGACGGTGAACGGCTATTACAGCTGCCAGAACCATTACCTGCTCACCGGCGTGCTGCGCGACGAGTGGAATTTCGACGGGTTCGTTACGTCGGATTGGGGGGCGGTTCACAACATCTCGGCGGCCGAGGCCGGCACCAATATGGAGGAGCCGGGCAACCGCTTCTTCGGCCTGCCGCTGGAGCATGCGGTGACCCAGGGCACGATCTCGCGCGCGGTGCTGAACACGATGGTCGAACCGATTCTCTACGAGATGTTCCGCTTCAACTTCTACAATCATCCGCCGTCAGGCTCGATCCTCAAGGTGGCGACAACACCGGCGCACCAGGCAATCTCAACCCGCATTGCCGAGGCCGGCACGGTTCTACTGAAGAACAAGGGCCAACTGCTGCCGCTGGGCACATCCGCAAAGATCGCGGTAATCGGTCCGGCGGCGTCGACGCAGGTCACGTATGGGGGCGGCGGCAGCGCCCATGTCATCCCCTCTTCGACGGTCACGCCGCTGGCCGGCATCGAGGCGGTTATGGGCACGCCGAATGTCAGCTACACCCAGGGTTTGCCAAACAATGCACAACTCACAACGATCCCTGGCGCGGATTTGTCGACGCCCGCCAGCGGCACGAATCGCGGCAGCTCGTATTCCGCGACTCTGACGGCGCCGGAAACCGGAACCTACATCCTTGGCCTGGGCCACGGCCACTACCGGCGCACGAGACTCGCCATCAACGGCAGGACGCTGATCAACGCTCCCGGCGGTTCCGCGGCCGCGACCTATTCGGCTGCCGTTCATCTGAACAAGGGCCAAGCCTATAAGGTGACTCTGGCGTGCGCGCCCAGTAACCTCGTCTGGGCAACGCCATCGACTGTGCGCGCCACGATTCAACAGGCCGTAAAGGCCGCGCAATCGGCAAAGGTCGCGGTGGTCGTGGTGGCGGACAATACCGAAAGCGAAGGCTTCGACCGGCCCGATCTGCGCCTGCCTTCGGCGCAGAACGCGCTGGTGAGCGCAGTGGCAAAGGCCAATCCGCATACCGTGGTCGTGATCCAGGCTGGCGCGCCGATCGTTATGCCGTGGCTCGATCAAGTGGCCGCCGTTCTCGATACCTGGTATCCGGGCCAGACCAACGGCACAGCGCTGGCCAATGTGTTGTTCGGCAAATTCGATCCGAGCGGTCATCTGCCGGTGACCTTCCCCATGAAACTCGCCGATGCGCCGGCGGCAAGTCCTGCGCGTTTTCCCGGCGTCAACGGCAAGGTCCATTATTCGGAAGGGCTCTTGGTCGGCTATCGCTGGTATGATGCGAAGCAAATCAAGCCGATGTTCCCCTTTGGCTTCGGCCTGTCCTACACGCGGTTCCGCTACAGTGATCTTCATCTGAGCCAGTCTGAGGTCGACGGCGTAACCCCGATCCAGGTGAGCGCGCGTGTGACCAATATCGGACACGTGGCGGGCGCCGATGTCGCTCAGCTTTATCTCGGCATGCCCGCCTCGACCGGTGAGCCGCCGCGCAAGCTGGTTGCCTTTCAGCGCGTCGCGCTGGCGCCCGGCCAGTCGCAAGTGGTCCATTTCACGATCACGCCGCGCGACGAATGGTGGTGGGGCCAAAGTGGCTGGACCGAAACCGCCGGCGCCTACCAGGTCTATGTTGGCGACTCCTCGGCGCTCGTCAACCTGCCACTTACTGCCAGTTACAGGATGGAGACGGCGATCGGCAGCCGGCAGGTAACGGTCTCCGCGCCGAAGACCTTCAAGCCCGGCACCAGCACGGTCGTCCGCGTCTCGCTCAGCGCTGGCGGCAACGAGACGCTGCATGGAGTGCATTTGAGCCTGCAGGCGCCTGGCGGCTGGCGCGTAGCGCCGCTTGATGGCACGACACGCAACGAACTTGCGCCGAACGCGATGGCCGCGGCAAAATTTGCAGTGACGCCGCCAACCGGAGCGGTTACGCAGTACGTGACCCTCTACGGCACAGCTGATCTCTCGCAAGGCGCCTGCTTGGGCGGTGATACGCATGCAGACGCAAACGGGGCCGGAGGTTCGCGCCGTCACGAAGGCGGCTCGGCATCCGCCCGTCATCGCCGGGCGATGGGGACTGGTGGGACACGCTGCGGCAGCGTGCGTCGCGACGGCGGCGAGACTGTTCTTCTCGGGCCTTTAACTGATCCCGCAGCCAGACAACCGGTCTCTAGCCGGTCAGTTCGGCAATGACCAGATCTCGTTCGGCAGGTTGTGCCCGCAAGGCTGCATTTCCAAACGTTGATGCCGCCTTTGGGGTCCGGCGCTGAGGCACTGGTGATCGGTGTTGCTGATGAGGTTGCCCGTTAGCGTGTAGTGCCAGTGCTGTGCACTCTGCGGACGGCAGGCCTGCATAGCCGGCTTGCCATTGGCGACAGCCAGGCAACGGGTCACCGGACGAAGCAGGGCTCTGCGGGCGGTAACCGTCCATCGCTCCGCGGCGGCGCCTCCGCAAGCTTCAACTGGTCCCGGAGATGCCAGGCAGCGAACGTAACCATCGATCTTTCCTGGATCTTCAGTCAGAGCATTCAACCGGGCTCCCGCATTAGCGGTGAGCGTGATCGTTCGGGTGCGCGACGGCTTTCCACATTGCGCGGAAGGGTGAATGCGCCAGATGACCGTGTCGTGTGACGCCACTTCGGCCTGCAGTGCAGAGGCTGACGATTGCTCCTTGCCGTTCCACAAATCTCTTGTGTCCAGCACGCATCCGGATTGCACCGCAAACCCGAACTCGGCCGGATGCAGTTCGACCTTGACGGGTGCTTCGCTGCGGTTGAATACTGCTACGGCATCGTCACCGTCAGCCAGCCGTTTGAACAAGACGTCGGTTTTTGGCGTTCGCTGCACCAGCGTGGCCATTTGACCCAAGGGATCCTGGCCCACCGCGATCACGGCCTTGTTGCCGATGCCAGTCTGGAGTGCCCTGGAAGACCGCCGGGGCCTCTAAGATGAGGCGATGCCCGGTTGATGTGAGGGCCGCACGATAGGCGGCATAAAGCCTCCGATAGACAACCACTTTGCTACTGCCCTTCGGGACGTCCATGTTGCGCACGTCCAACTTGGCTTAATCCACGCCCCAGGAAGCGAAAAGTTGCGCATCCTGCTCTAAGTGAGCTGCGAGCCCCCCACGACGGCCACAGACAGCAAAAGGCGAATGATGGGCGGCAAGAGCTTGCAGCCGATCCGATCAAAACGATAGGGACGAATACGTTGCCGCCGAAACACGAAAGAGTACCTCCTGGGCCGCCGCACCTGGTTGACGTTTGGCCTTCCTGCGATGGCGTAGCGAATCTGGCAAGAATCCCTACGCTTCAGACAGGCAGTCATAAGGGAAAATACCAAGCAAGCGCGTGTATATTTTCTCCTATCATGGAAAATATTCGATAAAGAAGCGTGCATTCTTGTAATTGCTTGCCTTCCCGGGGCGATCTGGCGTTGATCGCCTGATCCGGGCTGCGCGGAGGATTTGTAACTTGGCGGCAGCTCAGTTCATTCAAGGTCGCCAGAAACGGGTCTTGGAATCAGGACAGAGCACGATCCAGGAAATGCAATGGAAGGTTGGGTTGTGGGATGCTACACCAAGGTGCGCGTCGGCTCTGGCGTGTTGGTTTAGCATGGGCCTGTGCAGAGGTTCTCTAAGACTCTCATTTACGTAAAGTGCTCTTACCTGATTCATCCCCAGGCGGCGCCTAATTGGCCGCGCGCAATTTCTCCTTTGCAGGAATGCTTTCTCTTCCTAAAGTGCTCATGCCATTCAACTCCGATGCTGACTCTTCATCCAGATAGACGGTGGCGTCAGGATGACTTCTCAGAATTGTGGCTGGACACGCCGTAGAAATAGGACTCTCTAACATCTCCTTGACAATTCTCGCTTTACGAGGTCCCGGCACAGACACTATCAGCCTCGGAACGCGTAGTATCGGCGGAATGGTCAGTGTCAAGGCTCTCCTTGGAACTTCGCCGATCGATTTGAACCACCCCTCTGCCATTTGCTGCTGCCGGCACACCTTGTCTAGAGTAACTACCTTGACATCTCGGGCATCGTCAAAATCCGCTTCGCCGGGATCATTAAAGGCAAGATGTCCGTTTTCGCCAACCCCCAGCAAGCACAATTGTGGATTGCTCGAGCGCAAGCGGTTGCCATAGTCGATGCATACCTGGTCAAGATCAGAGGCGGTTCCATCTATTTCAGAAAACTCCTTCATTTGAACGCATGAGGTAAGGTTCTTTTGCAGGTAATAGCGAAAAGATGCCGGATGGCTTACCGGCAGACCGACATATTCATCAAGATGAAATCCCCTGATCTGACTCCAGGGAAGTCCCGGTAATTGGGTCAGCACCCGCAATGTAAGGAGTTGAGACACGCCGGTTGCAAAAATGACCCCGATATCGCTTGCCTCCTTACTTAGCGATCGCAAGGTATCAGCCACATAAGTTGCAGCAGCCGCGGCAGCGGCTGCAGGATCTGGATAAATCTCCAGTTTCAGGTTACCAACCCGCAGTTTGCGGACATTTGCATACGGTATTCCCATGCGGTCCTTCTTACAGAAGTAAGATGTGTCTTGTCCCCACGCTGCGAGCGAAGCCTATTGAGTGCACAGTCAACTCGCACAACGCTTCAAGTCACTCCTTCTTGCTATACGCACGCAGAAGACCATAACGCCTGCAAGAGGTCCCAAGCGGTACAGGTGCACGCGGCCGGCAAACAAGCACGCTCAGTTTTATGTTCAAAGTCTCATGAATTAGCAACGCGAACCAATGGTTCAGGAGCCGCATTGTCTCTAAAGGAAGAGAGTGCACGGCACGAATCCCTCTTAATCAGTTCCGTGGGAATAGTAACACTCTGAGGAGGGAGTGCCGGATCGGCAATGCGGTTGAGAATCATCTCTGCCATCTGCTTGCCTATCTGCTCAGGAAATTCGCGAACGGGGGTTAGCCGCGGATAAAGAAGCGCGCCAATCGTATCATCACATCCTGCAACACTGATGTCGCCGGGAATCGTCAAGCCTTTATCTCGCACCCCCTTGTAGACGTCGTGTGGAACTTTGCGGCGGCTTTTGGCGCGGGATCCAGAGGGAGCCTCGCCATGCCCTTGCAAAGCACAGCTTCCGCCCCAGTCGTGGAAGGCCCGCGGCCCGTACAAGCCAATAAAAGCCGTTCCCGGCATCCGCAACTTTCGGCCCCGGTTGTTAAGTTGTGCGCCGCAGCGGCTTCTGCATCGGCACCACCTGCACGGTTACATCGCGCACTTCGCTGAGGAAGCGGTTCAGCACCGACCCGTGCAGTAAAATGTCCCAGCGCGAGCGGATGGGCTGCCCGAAGACCACGTGTGAGATGTTCTCCTGCTGCGCAAAGCGAATCAGCGCGTTGGACACGTTGCGGTCGGTGAGCGAAACCACCTGCGCGCCCAGATCGCGCGCCATGCGCCGGTATTCTTCAAGCCGCTGAAAAGCTTCCGGATCGCTGTGCCCTTTGTCGTCCGGCCGTGTCACATACACGACATACCAGTTGGTGGCCAGCCGGCCCGCAATGCGCGCGCCCACGCGCAGCAGCCGCTCGCTGCCCGGGCGCGTGCTCAGGCAGACCATCACTTTTTCGGGAATCGGCGCCTGTTCCAGCCCCTGGGTACGGCGGTACTCCGCGGCGCGGTTGCTTACCTGTTCGGCGGTGACGCGCAGCGCCAGTTCGCGCAGCATGTTCAGGTTGCCTTTGCGGAAAAAGTTGGCCAGCGCCTGTTCCACTTTTTCCTGGGGATAGATCTTCCCCTGGCGCAGCCGCGTGCGCAGCTCGTCCACCGTCAGATCGATGTTCACCACTTCGTCGGCGCGCTTTAAGAAGTTGTCGGGAACGGTCTCGCGGATGACGATGTTGGCCGAGCGGTTGACGGCGTCGTTGAGCGTCTCCAGATGCTGAATGTTGACCGCGGTCATGACGTTGATGCCCGCGTCGAGCAGCTCCAGAACGTCCTCGTAGCGTTTGCGGTTCTTGCTCCCCGGGACGTTGGTGTGGGCCAGCTCGTCCACGATCACGGTGTTGGGATGGCGGGCCAGAATGGCGTCCACATCCATCTCTTTCAGGTTCACGCCGCGGTAATTGATCACGCGCTGGGGAATGACCTCCAGGTCGCGGATCCGCGCTTCGGTCTCCTTGCGGCCGTGCGATTCCACAAGGCCGATCACCACGTCGATGCCTTGCTGATGGCGCATCAGGTAGGCATCGTTCAGCATCAGGTAGGTTTTGCCCACGCCGGCTGCGGCGCCGATGTAAATGCGCAGCTTGGCGGGCTGCGGTTTCTTTTCCAGCGTGATCTCCGCCATCGTTCAGCCCGCCTCTACCGGGTGATGCACCTCGGTGTTTGTCGCAATGGGCAGGGTGAAACGGAAGGTGGTGCCGTGACCGAGGCGGCTTTCCACGGCAATCTGCCCGCCCAGCGATTCCACAAGCCGCCGCACCAGAGCCAGCCCCAGGCCCGTGCCGCGCTCCGATGACGTGCTGAAGCGGTCGAAGATCGAGCTCAGCCTCTCGGCCTCAATACCGCGCCCGGAATCGCGCACTGTGAACTGCACAAAACTCTTGATCTCCTCGGCCGCCAAAAGAATTTCGCCCTCAGGCGGAGTGTACCGCAAGGCATTCGAGAGCAGATTATCCAGGATGGAGCGCAGCGCGCGGCGGTCGGCGTTGACCGCCGCCAGATCCGCGTAGGCGTTGACTTCCATGCGCACGTGGTTCTTGGCCGCCTCGTCGCAGTAGCGGTCGCGGGCTTCGCCCAGGGCCTGCAGCGGGCGCAGGCGCTCCAGCTTGAACTCCCGCTTGCCGGTGTCCAGCTCCGCCACTTCCACCAGGTCGCTCATCAGGTCGTCCAGGTTCTCCGCTTCCTTGCAGGCGGAGGCCGCCAGTTCGGCCTGGAGCGGCCGCAGATCGCCGCCAAAGCCCTGCGTCAGCGCATAGAGCCCGCGCCGCAACTGCAGTAGCGGATCGCGCAGCTTGCGGCTGGCCACGGCAATGAACTGCGTCTTGAAGCGGTCGGTATCCTGCAGGGTGGTCACGTCCTCCAGGGTGGTCACGGCGCCCAGCAGGCGGCCTTCCGAGTCGCGCATGGGCGTGGTCCGCAGCCGGTAGCTGCGCTCGCGGTCGCCGATACGCATGGGCAGCATGGAAGCCTCGCCCTCGGCCGCCACGGCCTTTTGCATGGAGACGGCGTCGCGAATGGCGCTCAGCATCTTGGCTCCGCCGGGGGTGTTGGCCAGTGCCATGCGGTCGGTCGCCGCTTCCCCCAGCAGTTCGGCCGCGGCCTGGTTCACCCGCAGCACGTGCCCCTTGCCGTCGGTCACGATGATGGGCTCGAAGATGGATTGCAGCACCGCGTCGGAAAGCTGAAATTCCATCTGCCGGCGGCCGGCTTCCGTGTCCCGCAGCTCGCGCAGCCGCACCGCAATCCGGTTCAGTTCGCTGGCGATGATGCCGAAGTCGTCGTGGCCGCGCAGGCTCACGCGGTGCTCCAGGTTTCCCTGCGCGATGCGGTTCGCGTCGCGGGCCAGCGTGTGGATGGGCCGCAAAACAAAGTAGATGGTTGCCAGCTCCACCAGCAGCGCGGCCACCACAAAAGTAGTCGCCAATCCGAGCTGCCCGGCCGCCGCCAGGGTCTTATGGGTGGCAAGCACCAACCCCACCGTCAGGCAGGCAAGCAGGACACAGCCGAGGATCAGACGTTGGGAGAAATTGAGCATTGTGCGGTCCCCATGCCTGGGGGCCTTTCTTCATGTAAAAGTATCCATTTCTATTGTGTAGGGAAGCGGCCCCAGCGCGCAATGCAGTGAGGGCGCAGCGAAGGGCGCAACGGGTGCGCCGGGGATTCACAATGTGAGATTCTGCGGCAATCTGAACCTGCGCGCTGCGCCAGCCGCATTTTTCTCCCAGTACCCCAAGGCGCCCTGATTCCCGTCCTCAATGCGCCGACTTGCCGGCATGAGCCAGCAATAAAGCCGGTTTGTTCGGCTTTGCGGGCGGGGAAGGCATGTGGCAGACACTGAAGGATCCCCGCTGATACGGGCAACTCATTCCCGCAGGCGGCAGTCCATGGATAACCGTCCAGGAAACCACCGGATACTCCCTTTTGAGCTGACGGAACTGTGCCATCGAAAAGTGATTCAGGCCGTAGGTCGCATTGGTCATCTGCTTCCATTCCACCGCAAGATTGGGAAAGAGCGACACCACGCCGCCATCCTTGTAGTAGTCGGCCAGCGCCGAGCGTTCCGCGATGGCGCGAAAGCCATGCCGGTCCACGACCGGCTCCAGGAAGTAGCGGGAATCGAGAGCAAAGACCGCGTCGACGGGTGTATTGCGCCGGATCCAGAGCAGCGTATTGATCCATGGATTGCTGCTGGTCGACGCCGGCAGTTCGATTTGCGGGCTATGCGGATAGGCCTGCCGGGCCGAGATAAACATGCCCAGGGCCAGCGGCACGCTGACCGCCGCAGGCACCCACGGTCGCCCTTTGCCAAGATACTCGCCCATGACGCCGGCGAGAAGAAGGACAAAGATCAGGGTGATGAGATCGAAGGACCGCAGCGGCTGGATGCGCACGAACATCTGCAAATCGGGAGACGAGCACAGCACCGCGGCGGCCGCAATCGAGATCAGACCAAAGGGGATGAGGACAAAGCTGATTTCCTTGAAGGCCGGCTTTGTATTGCGAAGATCGGCTTTCCAGAACCACGCCAGAATGGCCAGCGGCGCAAGAAGCCCCAGCCAGTCATACCAGGTCCAGTTGTAAAGAAAGAAGTAGCCTCGTGAGAAAAGCGCTTCGCGATAAGGTCCGGTGGCTGGCGTAAAGGTGAATCCTGAGGGCAGGATGCCGAGGATGGAGGCCATCGCCGGCACGCGCGCGCGGACCCGCGCCTTCTTGAGTTCCGCCACCCACATCACGCCGAGCAGAAACACCAGGTAGGTCGCCATCTGCGGATGGACCAGAAAGGTTAGGAGCGCGGCAACTCCGGCGCGCACAGGGCGTCGCTCCAAAGCGCTGGCCAGCGCGAACAGCGACAGCGGCGTGGCAAGCGATCGGGCCGTCAGGTAACGATCCACCAGCAGCAGGCCGGTGTTGGCCGCCGGCATGGTCATAACCGCGGTGAAGACCAGCAGCGCGCTCCAGCGGGCGCGGGCTGACGAAAAACATGCGGCGACGAGCATCCAGGAGCAGGCGAGCGTGGCAAACAGAGTGGCGACATACCAGACAAAAAATGTCCAGTCCATGGACATGCGAGTCAGCCATCCGGTGGCGGCCACGATGGGACCAAACAGCGAAAGATGCGCGTGCGAGAGAAAGAATGCCCGCCCATAAGGATAAAGATAAGGATGACGAAAATATCTCGCCGCAGGCAGATAAATCTCGCTGTCTCCAACGCCCAGATGGTAGCCGTTAATGACCAAAGCCGCGGCGGTCAGAGCTAAAAGACGAAGGATGGGCAAACGCCTATCCGGGGATTGGCTCATGGAAGACTCTCCAGGGACCGCGATATTGACATGCCCCGCGCGTTTTGCGGCTTTAGTTGCGAGGGCGGGAAGTTGAAGATCGGTTTTCGGTACAGTCCAATACGCGCCGCCACGAAATCTGCCGTTGTCTTCAGCACGCCGCAGCCGTAGACAATGCTGCGCCGCAGATTGATCGAAGAGGCTTCGGGAAAGTAACGTGTCGGGCAGGAGACTTCGCCGATGCGCGCTCCGAGATATACGCATTGCGCCAGAAGCTGATTGTCGAAGACGAAATCTTCGGAATTGGCGTTGAAGGGCAGAGAGAGCAGCATTTCGCGGCTGTATGCGCGCAAACCGGTGTGGTATTCCGAGAGCTTCGCGCCCAGGGCCAGATTCTGTGTCAGCGTGAGGGCGCGATTGGCGATGTATTTATAGCGGGGCATGCCGCCTTTCAGAGCGCCACCGCCCAGGATGCGCGAACCGAGCACAATGTCGTACACCCCATGCGCAATCATGCTCGCCATCGGTTCCACGAGCCGCGGAGAGTACTGGTAGTCCGGATGCAGCATGACAACCACATCGGCGCCCGCATCCAGGGCCGCCGCATAGCAGGTCTTCTGGTTTCCGCCGTAACCGCGGTTGCGCTCGTGCACGTGCACCTGCAAGCCCAGGCGGCGGGCCAGCACGGCCGTTGCGTCCGCGCTGTAGTCGTCCACCAGGATGCAGGTATCGACCTCGCCGGCGATCTCCCGGAATGTCTGCTCCAGGGTCCTTTCCGCGTTGTACGCAGGAAGAACGACAACCACCTTCTTGTTATTAATCATTTTCTCTCTTTGCCTTTCAAAGCACGCGGATTCTCACTTGGCCATGCGCATGGCAGCACTGGTGCCAGGCGGGCGGCAACCGGGGATTGCGGGTGCCAGCCGCGCGGCTGGCGGTGGGTGCGCTCATTGTTGTACTTGCGGTTTCTCCTTCGGCTGGCGCAGTCTTTCATCCATCTTCCGGAATTGGAAAACAGACAACGCTTCGTCGCGATCTCGGCCCTTTACCCGCTCATGTTGCAACAGTTTCGCGCCCCGCAGATCACGATTCCGGATGCCGGATACGGCTGCATCGAAATGCGAACTCTGGTGACTGGAAACTGGGGGAATCTGGCAAACAGAAAGCAGACTGTTATGCCACTTACACTTTAGACCTTTCGGCGCCGGATAGGACACCAAAACCCAATTTACGCCGAACTCTCTCTTCAGCCGTTCAAAATCCGCCAGTTTGAAATGCGTCCAGCCGGCCTGGGCCTGCACCTCGCGATACCACACCGGAGCAAGCTCCGGAACCTGCGTCACAACCGCCGTATCTTTAATGCCATCTGCAAGTTGGCTGCGTTCTGCCAAAGCACGAAAGCTGTGGTAATCCTCACCGGGTATCGCCATGTAATACGGATTGAGCGCGAAGTAAGCGTTTGTCGGAGTGTTGTGCCGAACCCACGCAAAGGCCTGCAACCAGGGGTTGCCCGGCTTGGTCCATGGCATTTCAAAGTGCGGACAACCCTGAAACTCCACCTCCTGCGCGCTGAGCATCGTTCCGTTCACCAGCAGAAGGAAAATGGCCCACGCCCAGATGCGCCGCCTGAGCAGGTACTGCCCGATAAGGCACCCCGCGAACAGCGCCATGAAATAGTAAACCAGTTGCAGATAGCGCATGGGCTGGAGGGGAACAAGCCGAATCCAGGCCGGCGGCGTCAGCATCACCACGGCAACCGCCTGCTGGAAAAGCCCGTAGACAAATACGGCAAAGGCAAAACGGGACAAGAGGGTTTGGCCGCGCTTCTCCGCCAGCCGCCACAGCAGCCAGAACAGAAAAAGCGGAGCCAGCGCGCCCAGCCACTCGTACCACGTCCACCGGTACAGGAAAAGATAGCGGCGCGTATCCAGGGCCTTCAGCCAGTCGCGGTTCGGCCCCTCAAAGACCCAGGCCAGCGGGATCGCGGCAGCCGCGCCGCGCGCAAAAGCCGTGCGCAGATTGCGCAGCCACACATGCACCGGCTCCTCCAGCGCCGCGGCCAGAAAGAAGCTAAAGGAGATGCCCATCGCGGCCATGATGGGATGCACCGCAAACGCCGCCAGCAGCAGGGGAACAGCCTCCCAGCGCTTGCCCGCCGTGATCCGTGCCACCGCCGCCAGGACGAGCGCCGCAGCCAGATTGCGCGGAAGAAAATTCTGGTCGGCCAGGTAAATTGCCGTTCCCGCCACGGGAAGCGTCAGCATCGCGGCCACCATGGCCAGGCCGCCCCAGCGGGCCCGGGCATCGGGGAAAAAACGCCCGGCGATGCTATGGCAGGCCCACATGATCAGAAAAAGCGAGAGCAACTGCCCCAGCAGCTCCGCCCACGGTACCGCAATGTGGGTGAAACGAACGAATTGGGCTACCACGCCATCAAAGACTGTAGCTTGCATCTGAAGCCGGAAAAATTCGGCATCGTGCGGGTAAAGAGCGGGGTGTAAATCGGAGTTGATCGCGGAAAGATAAACACCATCATCTTCATAGCCGGGGTGGTAACCCATTACGGCAAAGGCAATCAGGGTAAACAGGAGAACGGGCAGAATCTCACTGAGAAATTTGTTTCGCTTCAAACGAATGATCCCCGTTTTCACATGTATGCCGAATTTCCGGCAAGGATAGGTCGACCTTCTATGCTATTAGACGCGGGGGCAACACCGCTGGCGAAAGACACGCGCGAAAAAGCTCATACGCACGAAAAACTGGCGCTCGTGATTCCCACCTTGAATGAAAGCGGGAACATTTTCACCCTCCTGACACGCATTCGCGCCGTGTTGGACAGTGTAGGGACCACCTGTGAAGTTCTGGTTGTCGATGACGGCAGCCTCGACGGCACCGCCGAACTGGTCGCCGCGGTTGCGCAGTCCGATCCGCGCCTGCGTCTCATTGTCCGCCGGGGCGAGCGAGGCCTGTCGGGAGCCATTCTGCACGGCTGGGGATCTACGGACGCCGACTTCCTGGGCGTCATGGACGCCGATCTGCAGCACCCCCCGGAGCTGTTGCCATCGCTGCTTCAGGCCATCCGCGCCGGGCACGATCTGGCCATCGGCAGCCGCTACACCCGGGGCGGAAAAGTCGGCCGATGGAATCCCCTCCGGCGGCTGCTCTCCGCGACTGCGGTCTGGGCCACCTGGCCTCTGCAGCGCGACGGATTGCGCGCCAAAGATCCCATGTCGGGCTTTTTCCTGATTCGCCGGCACTGCCTCACCAGCATCGCTTTTCAGAAGACAGGCTTCAAGCTTCTGCTGGAGATCCTGGTCCGCGGCCGGATGCGGTCCATCGAGGAAATCCCGATTGTCTTCGGCTCCCGCCATGCCGGCCGCAGCAAGGCCAATCTGCGGGTAGCCCTGGAATACCTCGCCTTGCTGGCCAGACTCTATCGCGTCCGCTTTGGCATTGGCCGGCCGCTGCGAGGCGCCGAGGCCGATTGATGCACCAGGCCTAAGTGGCCGGCAGCAGCGACCGCAGCGCCAGGAACACGCCCACACCCAGAAAGAAAACCAGCGCCATGCGGATCCCGGGCTCGCGGTTGACCTCCGGAATCAAGTCGCTGGCGCCTACGTACAGCGCCACACCCGTCGAGACCGGCAAACCAACCGGCAGCCAGTGCGGCATAAGCTGGATCAGCAGCACGCCCGCTATAGTGGCTGAGGCCTGTCCCACCGTGGCATAAAAGGCCGCGGCGCGGCTGCGCCCGCTGGCCAGCATCACCGAAGCCATGGCGAAGCCACCCGGCGCCTTGTGCAGAATAATGGCCAGAAAAATCAGCCAGCCGAGGGCGCCGGAAACCTCAAACCCCGCGCCGATCGCCACGCCGTCGAAGAATGAGTGCGCGCACCAGCCGCCCAGAACGGAATAGCTGCGCCGGGAGTTGATAAATTCTCCGGGATGCGTCTCCTCGCCGTAGTGGAAGTGCGTGTTGATGGTGTGCTCCACCAGGTGCATCGCACAGTATCCCGCCATGATCAGGACGGCCCCGTAGCGTGGAAACAGGTGCACGCTCTCCGGCATCATCTCCAGCAGCGCCGCCGACATCAGAAAAGCCGCGCCCAACGCCACAAAGTACCGCAGGTACGGCTCCACGCCGCGCGCCCGGACCATCACCACGCCGCCCGCCACATTGGCCAGCGCCGCAACCACACCGAGAAAAATGGAAGTAGTGAACATATGTGTCATCCGCTGTGCCTTATATGCAGAACGTCCCCGTCCTGAACAACATACTCCTTGCCCTCAAGACGCAGCGTTCCCTTGGCTCGGGCTGCGGCCTCTGAACCTGCATCCAGCAGGTCGTTCCAGCGGATCGTCTCCGCGCGGATAAAGTGGTGTTCCAGATCGGTGTGGATGGCGCCGGCGGCCTGGGGCGCCTTGGAGCCGAACGGCACCGTCCAGGCGCGGCACTCGTCCTCGCCGGCGGTGAAGAAGCTGATCAGCCCCAGCAGCTCGTAGCTCTTGCGGATCAGCCGCACCAGTCCGCTCTCCTGCAGGCCGTAGCTCGACAGAAAATCCGCCGCTTCCGCGTCGTCCATCTCCGCCAGTTCCGCCTCCACCTTGCCGCAGATGGCCGTCGCCCCGGCATTCGGCCGCTGCGCCACCTCCTCCAGCTTGAAGCGGCTCGCAGCCGTCTCCAGGTCCGCGCCCAGCGACGTGCTCTCGCCCACGTTCAGCACATACAGCATCGGTTTCTGCGACAGGAACATGAAGCCCTTGATCAGCTTCTTTTCCTCCAGCGTCATCTCCAGCTCGCGCAGCGGCTGCTCCTTTTCGAGCGACTCCTTCGAGCGCAGCAGCAGCGCGTGCTCCTGCTCCAGTTCGCTGCTGCGCATCTTGCGCAGGTCTTTTTCCACGCGCTCCAGCCGCTTTTCGATCTGCCCCAAGTCGCTGACCATCAGGTCAAATTCCACATTCTTGATGTCGCGCAGCGGGTCGATGGGCCCGACATGCGGAATCGATTCGTCCTCGAATGCCCGCAGCACGTGCGCCAGCGCGTCCACATTGCGCAGATTGGCCAGAAATGCGGTCTCCTTCAGCGCCTCCTGACCGATGGCCGCCACGTCCACATATTCCACGGTGGCAAAGGTGGTCTTCTTGGGCGAGTAGAGCGCCGACAGCTTGTCCAGCCGCTCGTCCGGCACGCGCGCCACGCCGATGTGCGCCTCGCGCGGATTCGAGTAGCCGTGCTCGTCGAGTCGGGCTTTGGTCAGGATTTTGAAGAGCGAGGTCTTGCCCACCTGCGGCAGGCCGATGATGCCTGTTTTCATGATGATTCCATTATCAGCGATCAGAGTCAGGGATCGGCTCTCCTCTGGCTCCCGGTCAAGTTGGTCAGCGAACACCTCGAAGAGACTCGCCCCGTCAATCCTTCCAATTCCCATGGCCGGCTTGTGCCAATCACAACCACCCGTCGGCAGGCGGAATCGGTTTTCGGCGCAGAATCATGCCTGCAACAGCTCTCGGCCCCGCTGCTTCCTGATCTCTGATCCCGAGTGCAGGCCGCGGAAAATCTCGTCTCTTAATGACTGTTGCAGCCCCGGAACATGGGGAACAAGGCGTGACTTCAGCCGTGCCGCAATGTCTGAAATCTTGAGACTTGAGGCTTTGCAGCTCGCGGAAAGACTCCGTATTGGCGAGGCCCTGCTACACAGCATGTTTCAGCGGGCTGTTTGAATCATGGCAATCTCCGGCTTGCCGCCGTCCTGCCAGAACCTCCGCAAACTGTCTCACCCAAGGGCCCCCCCTACCATTCGTCAAGCCCTGCGCTCCGCAACCCCTGCGAATCCAGCCACTTACATTTGCAGATAATTTCTGCTCGGCCGCGCAGAATAAAAACATGGCCGCTTCCACACGCCAACCCGCGGAGAACACAACCATGACTGAACCCATCGCGCCTGCTTCATCTCAAGGCCCAGTCCCTCAGGTAGCACAGCGCACGCTCCGCCAGCCAAGCCGTCGGCCACGCTGCACCCCCCCCTAAAATATTTTTCTTTCCCACAGATTTTTTGCAGTCAATTTATTTCCGGCGAAAAATGCAAATGCCAATGAGCGTCTTGCCAGATTGTGGTACAGGAACAGAGATCGGTTTGCTCCAGTGATCCTTCGTGGATGTCCGGCGCGGCCCAAACTCACTCCGCTCTTACAACGCATAACAGAGAAGATTTGCGATGGCCTGCTCCAGGTCATCTGACCGCTTGAAGTGATACCAGGTGCGTTGCCTCATCCCGATTCTGGCGCCTGGAACTGGCAATCGCCAGGTCCAGAATCATCCGGCCGGAGTCCTAGCTTTTCTCGCTTTCCGCCCTGGCCACAAGCACCACCGTCGCCAGGCCCAGCAGCAGCACGCCTTCCTCCACGAACTCGCTCCGGGTGTGCAGCTTGTTGAAGTTGGCCGTGATCGGACCGGGAGCCGACGGATCAATCGTGCCGCCGGCGGCGATGCGGTCGCGCTCCATGGCGGGAATGATGACGAACTGCGAATAGACAGTCAGTCCCATCATCACCGCGATCAGCACCATGGGCGCCAGCGCGGCGCGCGCCTTGTAAATGCCCCACGCCGGAGCCAGCGCCAGCAGCGCCACCGCAACGGCCCCGGAGACCAGCCCCATGCCGTGCAGAATGCGAATCAACTGCCCCACGATTGTTCCTGCCGCATGAATATCCGGCATCAGCGTGCCGAAGGTGACGGCCGCCGTGATCGGGAAGAAGATTTCCGCGCCCAGCCATACAATGAGCGCGAGATAAAGCAGGGTGCGGAAGACAGTCTTCATGGGAGTTAGCATACAGGGGCCAGGGACGGAGCGGCCATGGCAGGTTACCACTTCCGATGCAGAGCCTTTGACGGATGGGACAGCCTCAGGAGTGCTGCGCGCATTCAGATCGGTGTAGAATTCGCTGGAGAAAGTGAGCACGAAGTGTGGATTATGCCTGGACCGATCGTCAAAACTCTTTTACTCTCCGGAATTTTGATTGCGTTGCCAGCATTGGCTCAAGAGACACGCATGATCCCCGCCGGCATTCCTGCTTGCGGGAATCTATCCGCCAGATTTGAGGTGAAGACCGGCAACGGCCCTCGTTCCGTGCAACCGGAACCAGGCAAGGCGCTGGTTTATTTCATCCAGAATGACAGAAACTTCAATGCAATTCCCAAACCCACCACGAGGCTGGGCGTGGATGGCAAATGGCTGGGAGCCACGCACGGTGATTCCTATCTCTATGCATTTGTCGATCCCGGCGTGCATCATCTCTGCGCAAGCCGGCAGTCTCGTGTCATCAAGGGCGTGGGGCTGGCGCTGGCTCATTTTAGTGCGAAAGCGGATGGCGTCTACTACTTCCAGATCGAAGATGAGTATCTGCTCGCAGATACCTTCGGCGCCATCAACAAAATGACCCTGACTCCCATGGACAGCGACGAAGGGCAATTGATGACAGGCACATTCAAGCTCAGCACCTCGCACCTGAAACAATGATCGCCGGGCGTTCCGCCTTTGGCGATGCGCGGCTTCACGCGCAGCGCCGAACAGCCTGCGGCGCATCTCATCCATTCCAACGTTTACCGTGCGCAGTTAGACTTCGTTCTTCCCCGGCCGCAGCATCAGCTCGCGAATGGCTTCGCGTGGGTCTTTGCCTTCGTTCAGAATCAGCTCCATCTGCTCGGCAATCGGCATCTCGACTCCGTATCGGCGGGCCAGCCCCAGCGCGGCGCGCGTGGTGCGCACGCCTTCGGCCACATGCCCGCCCAGCGAAGCCAGAATCTCGGGCAGCTTGCGCCCTTGTCCCAGCGCCTGGCCCACTGTCCGGTTGCGGCTCAGCGAGCCGGTGCAGGTCAGCACCAAGTCGCCCACGCCCGAGAGGCCAGCCACCGTCTCGCGGCGCGCGCCGCAAGCCACGGCCAGACGTGTGATCTCCGCAATGCCGCGGGTAATCAGCGCCGCCGACGGGTTGAAGCCCAGCCCCGCGCCGGCCACAACGCCGGCCGCAATGGCGATTACGTTCTTGAGCGCACCGCCCAACTCCACGCCGATCACGTCCGTCGATGTATAAAGCCGCATCGACTCCGACGAAAACCCGTGCCGGACGCGCGCGGCCACGCCGCTGTCGCTGAAGGCCACAGTCAGAGCTGTCGGTTGTCCCTCGGCCACTTCCCGGGCAAAGCTGGGGCCTGAAAACGCGCCCACCGGCAGCGCCAGCCCCGCCGGCTCCAGCACATCTGAAATCACCTGTGTCATGCGCAGCAGCGTGCCGTTTTCAATGCCCTTGGTGGCGCTCACCACAATCTGCCCCGCGTGCATGTGCGGAGCCACGCGGTTCAGCGTCGCGCGCAGGAACTCCGACGGAATGACGGAGACGACCACCTCGGCCTGCGCCACCGCCGCAACATCCGCGGTGACCTTGATGGCCGCCGGCAACGGAATGCCCGGCAGAAAGAGAATGTTCTCCTGCGCCGCGGCGATCTTTTCCGCCTCTTCGGCGCTGTGCGACCAGAGCGTGACCTCGTGCCCGCCCCGCCGGCACAGCGAGAGCGCGATGGCCGTTCCCCATGCGCCGTTGCCCAGAACGATAACGTGGCTCATGCGGGTTTCGCCGCCCCTATGCGGGATTCCGTGCCCGTCAGCAGGCGGCGGATATTCTGATGATGCTTGACGATGATAAGCAGGGCAACGATTGCCTGCACGGCAAGGAAGAATGGCGGGCGGTTGTCCCCGCCCAGCAGCCAGGCAAAGGCCGGAAAGCTGGCCGCGCCCACGATGGACGAAAGCGAAACGAAGCGGCTCGCCGCCAGCACCAGCGCAAAGACCCCGATGGACGCCAGCGCAGCCAGCGGAGAGGCCACCAGGAACACACCGAAGCCCGTAGCCACGCCCTTGCCGCCGCGAAAGCGGAGCCACACCGGGAACATGTGCCCCACCACCGCGAATAGCGCGCTGAGCGCCTCCATGTCGCGCGGCATGGCGCCTGCTGCGTGCATGCTGACCAGCATGCCCAGCCAGACCGCCGTCGCGCCTTTGAGCACGTCCAGCAAAAATGTGACCGCGCCCAGCCCCTTGCCGCCCGAGCGCATCACATTGGTGGCGCCGATATTGCCGCTGCCCACGGTCCGGATGTCCTGCTTGCGAAAGCATCGCACCAGCAAATAGCCGGTGGGAATGGAGCCAAGCAGATACGCACCGATCGCGATGAGAACACGTACGAGGAGCATGACGAAACCGAGTTTAGCAGGTGAGGCGGTGCCGGGGGCAGCACGCCGAATTCAGGCCGGAACCTTACCAATCAGGATCCCCGGCACGGGTTCTTGGCTGGCGCTTCTCAAACTGCGCAAGCTCTGCTTCCCTGCCCTTCACGGGCATCTTTACCACCTACACCGATATCGCCCGGCGCGCGGCGCTTACCTCTGCGGCCAGCACCTGGAGCACCTTGAAAGCCACCATCGGATCGGACTGCATGAAGCCGGTGAACTCCGCGCGGGGAATAAAGCTGACCTGTGCACCCGCCCGCGCAACCGCGGTCAGCGTATACGGCCGATCTCCGAGTAGCCCGGGCAACCCCATCAGGGAGCCGGCAGAGATCTGCAGCGAAAGAATCACTTCGCCGGCTGTTGAATTCATGGAGAGCGTAACCCGGCCCTTGCGCAAGATATAAATACCCGCCGGCATCTCTCCCTGTTGGAAAAGGACACGATCCACATCGCAGTCGACCGGCGTAGCCCGCTTGGCAAGCGCCGCAACGAGCTCCGGATCGGCGACAAATGCGGAGGGATCTAACTGCATCGACCGTCCTGAAGAAATGCTGATTATAGGAGTGTGAGACATAGTCAACAACGCTGCAGATATGATTGCATCGGTGCGCACTCCCGTTTGTGATGGAGATCACGGAGTGAGGGTTGTCACAATTTACACTCCGGCGCCGGGTCGCAGCCGAAGCCATTTTTGGTAATTTAAGCCATCCGAATCAGTAAGATAAGGCTCGAAACCGGCGCGATCCAAGCATGCACAGGCAGCTAGAGAACCGGCTCCTGGAGAGCCTCAATGGCGCGTTCCAGGTGGACGCCGCGGGAGCCTTTAATGAGAATTGTGTCGCCGGGCTGAAGATTCCGCCGAAGCCATTGACCGGCAGCCTCGGCGTCAGGCAGGAACAGCGAAGCGACGCCCCCGGCACAGGCAGCGGCAGCCAGATGAGCGGCATTTCCCTGGACGGCGGCGACAAAATCCAACCCAGCCTCGGCGGCGGCGCGGCCGCAGGCGGCATGCAACTCCGCGCTCTGCCCACCAAGCTCCAGCATCTCGCCCGCCATTAGAATGCGGCGGCCCGCCGGGCGGCGGGCAAGCGTACCGATCATCGAGCGCAGCGCCTCGGGGTTCGAGTTATAGCAGTCGTTGAGAATGGTGGCTCCGTTGATCTCCATCACCTCACCGCGCTTGTCGCCGGCGGTCAGAGTGGTGAGCGCGGCCACGGCGTCGCCAAGATCAACGCCGGCTTCGATGGCGACAGCCAGCGCCGCTGCGGCATTCGATGCATTGTGTGCACCCAGCAGCTTCAGCGTAAAGCTGCCGGTGCGATCGCCACTGCGGTAGCGGACGTGCAAGCCGTCAAGATCCTCGCCGACACTCACAATCTGCGGATCAGCGCAGGGGCCGACGCCGAAATAAACCGTGCGGCCCAGGAAGTTCCGGCCAAACTGCGAGACGTAAGGATCGTCGCAGTTAAGGAAAGCCACACCGTTCGCGGGCAAGGCGGCCACCAGCTCGAACTTGGCGCGGGCAATGCCTGCCTGTCCTTCGGGAAAGTTCTCCATGTGCGCGACGCCCACGTTGGTCACCACGCCCCAGTCGGGTGCGGCGATCCGGGCCAGCGCGGCGATCTCGCCGGCATGGTTCATGCCCATCTCGATCACCGCGAATTCGTGCTCTGGTTCCAGACGCAGCAGTTGCAGGGGCAATCCGAAGGCGTTATTCAAATTGCCCCGCGATTTCAGCACGTTGAACCGCGCCCCCAGCACAGCGGCCACGGCCTCCTTGGTGGTGGTCTTGCCGGCCGAGCCGGTGATGCCGATCAGGTGGCGTCCCCATTGGCGGCGCACATGCCCGGCCAGAGACTGCAACGCGTGCAACGGATCTTCGGCAATCAACAGTGGAGCGCCCAGCGCCGCGTCGGGCAGAGCAGTAACACGCGCGCGGGAGACCACGGCGGCCAGTGCTCCGCGCTCCAGCGCCGCGGCCACAAAGTCGTGGCCGTCGAAGCGCTCGCCACGCACGGCGAAGAACAGCTCGCCCGGCGCGATGGTGCGCGAGTCGATGGAGTATCCGCGCACGGTCAACGTGCCGGCGTTGGCCCACGAAGCCGGCGCCTCCAGCACCGCGTTTGCGCCCACGGCGGCTTCTGCCAGTGTCAGTTGCATCGCACCCCACAATAGCCCAACTCGGCCAAGGTTGAAAGCGCTATCTCCGCATCATCGAAGGGAACCGGTCCGGTGGCAAGGATCTGCTCTTTTTCGTGGCCCTTGCCGGCGATCAGAACAACGTCGCCCGGCCTGGCCTGACGCAACGCCAGACCGATTGCAGCAGAGCGGTCGGGCTCAATCGCATAGCATACGCCGCTGGCCTTCAGCCCCGGTTCGATCTCAGCCAGAATGGCGCCGGGATCTTCAGAGCGCGGATTATCGCTGGTTGCTACAACCGAGTCGCTGCCTTCGCCCGCCGCCTGGCCCATCCTGGGCCGCTTGGTGCGGTCGCGGTCGCCGCCGCAGCCGAAGAGCGTGATGACGCGGCCGCCTGCTGGCGCGGCAATCTGTCGCGCCAGCGCCGTCAGGTTGCGCAGAGCGTCGTCGGTGTGCGCGTAGTCCACAATCACTGTAAACGGTTGCCCAGCATCCACCGTTTCAAAGCGGCCCGAAACCGGCTTCAGACGCTCCACCGCGGCGGCCAGATCAGCGAACGCCACGCCCCGCGCATCAGCCGCGGCAAGTGCGGCGAGCAAATTCAGCATGTTCACTTCGCCGGCCAGATGTGAGGTGACGTGAGCCGAGCCTGCTGGCGTCTCCAGGTCGAAGACGGCGCCGCTGGGTAAAAGTCGATGGTGTTCCGCGCGCCAGTCACCCCGCCCAATGCCGTAGGTGCGAACCTCCGCGCCTGCCCGGCTTGCCACCTCCGCCAGCTCCGCCGTGCGAGGATCATGAATATTGAGAACGGCGACGCGCGGCGCCGGATAGACGGTGCCGTCGAAGAGCAGGCGCTTGGCGGCAAAATACTTGTCCATGTCGCCGTGGTAGTCGAGATGATCGCGGGTCAGGTTGGTGAAAACGCCCACATCGAAGGCGATTCCGGCGGCGCGGCCTTGATCGAGCGCATGGCTTGAGACCTCGGTGACCAGTTCAGTGGCGCTGTGCGCTGCGCCTTCGGCCATCAGCTCGAATAAGTCTCTTGCCTCCGGGGTCGTATGGATGGAGGGGCGTATCTGCCCAGCGACGTGATATTCGACTGTGCCCACAAGAACGGTTGTTCGCCCGGCAGCTTTCAGCAGCGCTTCGGTCAGAAACGCGGTCGTGGTCTTGCCGTTGGTGCCGGTAATGCCGGTTGTAGCCAGTTTGCGCTCGGGATGGCCAAAGAAAGCCGCAGAGGCCGCGGTCAGCGCCCGCCGCCCGTGCTCGACTTCGATCACCGGAACTCCGGAGTGATAGACGACCACATGGTCGAAGGTCTCCGGAGAGTCAGTAATGATGCCCAGCGCGCCGGCGGCAATGGCCTTGCCGACAAAGCGGTTCCCGTCGGTCGAGCCACCTTTCATGGCGACGAACACCGCGCCCGGCCGCACGCGCCGGGAGTCGTACTCGATGGAAGCGATAGGCGCGTCCGAGCCGCCGGATCCGCCTATCCTTGGAATTTCGGCAATCAGATCGTTCCAGATCATCCTGGGCTTGATTGTAGATGGCCCGGCGCAATCATGGGGTAGGGAGCCCGCTTTTGCGCCGCCAGCGAAGATGCGGCAGCGCAAAAATGGGAGCGATTGCTGTCAATCCGATTACTTTACTGGAGCCCAACCGGCGGCGGCACGTTGAAATAGAACGTTGTCACGCCCGTACCCGCAGGGATGATGTTCGAGTTGTCCAGACCGACATTGGCGTACTGGCTCTTCGTCTGATTGGTGACGTCGAGGTGTACATGCGCCAGATAGAGACCCAGTGGGTAATCCGCGTTGTAGCCTTCGAACTCAGAGTACGCACCCGACTGCGAGTCGGCGGCGGTAACTCCGTCCACCACGATATCGTGATAGTAGGGATAACCCTCGAAGCCCGAACAACTGCCGTAATAGGTGTTGAAGATCAGCAAGTGCTTGACGCCGATCAATTGCGTGTTCCTGTAAGTGATTTGCTTAACCTCTCCGCCACATGCGTAATCAGACTTGATGTTGATGCCGTTGTTATCCGTGGAGACGATGCCGAACTTATCGGTGCCAAACACAATGTTGTTTTCCCATAGCACATTGGTCACGCCATACATCGTCTGGCTGCCGATCGACAGGCCATGCGTACCGTAGAGCTGGTTGTCTTTCACCGTGATATCCGATGCCGGCGCGGAGTTGGTCTTGACCACGATTCCATCGTCACCCGCGTTAATGGAGCTGTGAGCAACGGTCACGTCGTTCAAGCTGTCGATGTCAACTCCGTCGGTGTTCTTGGTGTTGGCAGGCGTGAGCACGCGCAGCTTCCAAACCGTCACACCTGATCCGTCCTCCATGTAAAGGTGCATCTTGCAGGCGTTCTTCAGGGTGATGTTGTAGACGACAAAGTTCGAGAGGTCCTTGGCCTCGATCAGACGCGGTTTCCCGATTGAGCTGAGCAGATCGCCGCGGCCGTCAATTGTGCCCGGCCCCATGATGCCGATGTTGGCGCCCTTGGCGTAGATCAGCTCGCTCTCCTTCGCGTAGCTGTTGTCGCCGAAGAGCGTTACGCCCGGGCCGACCACCAGAGTCTCGCCGGCTTTGAGGTCGAGCTTGTTGGTGAAGAAGGCGTTCTCGGTATTCGTGGCCGTCAGCACGATGCTTTTGTCCGTGCCCTGGCAAGAATCGAACGCATCCTGAATGCGGGCTGTGTCGTCTTCCGCAGACGTTATGTCCTCCGCTCGCTGCGAAGTGTTGAAGTCCGCGGTAAGGACCTTACAAACCATGGGATAAGTTGGTTCCTTTACATTGGGACGCTGATCGCCTGTGGCCAGCGTTTGTGCAAACAGTGCCGACGAAAACATCAATAGAGCAGCCCCCGCTCCGAGAGCCGCGGAAAGACGAATTGTATGCATCTGGAATAGCCTCCTGCGGTGGTCCACTTAACGCACAAAGAACGATCTATTGTGGTCCGACCACACAGCCGGAAACGATAAATTTCCTTTCATCAATCTGTCAAGGGGAAAAAGTGCATACGAGAATAACTCAGGGTTTTTCGCCAATTTGAGGAGTTCTCACGCGCCTTCCCCCGTGGGTCTTCTGATTGGTCCGACTTATGGAATTTTCGCTGCTTACCGTGTGCACTGGACCACGAGGCGGGTTCCAGGCGGGACCCTGGTGCCAGGCGTGGGGACCTGCTGGCGAACGATCCCATCCCCCACGATCTCCACTTTGAGCCCCGCGGAGGCAGCCTTTTCGATCGCCTTGCGCAAGGAGAGGCCGGTCAGCGACGGAACTGGAACAGGCTTGACTCCGGGAATAGTGATCGATACCGCATGTGCGTGTCCGGCGGCCGCATTCGTCTTTTGTTGTTCATGTTCGCGCGCAGGCGATTGCGGGCCGGCGTGGCCAGCGCTCGCCGGTGTGCTTCCGGTGCTATCGCTGGGCAGATGATTGGCTGCATCGTAAAGAGCCTGGATGTCTTCCTCGCTATCCGCAGAGGCGTCTTTGGCGATGGCGGTCGCAGGCTTCGATTCCGTCTTGGGCGGTTGCAGCGGCATGTCATACGGCACGCCGAGGTACTGAAGCACCTCCTGCGCGACCTGCGCGAAGACGGGAGCCGCAACCGCGGCGCCGTAATAGTCGCCTTTGGGCGAATCAATGACCACTGCGATAGCGATGACCGGATTGGTCGCCGGCGCAAAGCCCACGAACGAACCGATGAAATTGGTCTTCGAGTAGAGGTGCGTCTTGGGATTGACTTTCTGCGCTGTGCCGGTCTTGCCTGCCGAAGAGTAGCCGTCGAGCTGCGCGTTTTTGCCTGTGCCAGAGAGGACGACATCGCGCATCAACTCGCGCATTTCGGCAGCAGCCCGTTCGGAAATGACGCGGTGTGCGCCATGGGGCAGCGGATTGGGCACCTCTTCATCCAGTCTCACCGGAGAAGGCTGCAAATGCCGCCGCTCTTCAGCGCGAATGGGACCGAGCTGTCCTGGCATGAGAATGTGCGGAGGCAGATAGACGCCGCCATTGGCGACCGTCGATACCATGGTGACTAGTTGGATCGGCGTGACGGCCACTCCCTGCCCCATGGCCATGTAGCCGATCGTAACCGGCTCCCAGTCGCTTACGGGCCGAAGCAGTCCCGGCGACTCGCCTGGCAGCCGGATGCCAGTGCGCTGGCCGAAACCGAAATCGCGCATGAAGTGGTACAGGCGCTGGGGCCCGAGCCTCAGCGCCAGATCGATGGCGGCTACGTCGCTGGAGCGGGCCAGCGCGGTTTCAATCGGAACAATGCCCAGCCCCCAATCGCTCTGGTCGTCGTGAATGATCACGCCGTGCAGATCGATCTTGCCGCCATGGCAGTTGAGCATGGTGTTGAGGTTGGCCAGACGGTCCTGGAGTGCGCCCGAGTAGGTGACGATCTTGAAGGTCGAGCCGGGCTCGTAAACGTCGGTCACGGCGCGATCGTCAAGCACCTCCGGCGAAGCATATTGGAATTTGTTGGGATTGAATGTCGGGCGATTGGCAAGGGCCAGGATCTGGCCGGTATGCACATCCTGCACCACCACCGTGCCGTGCAGGGCGTGGGTGCGCTCCATGTCCTGCTGCAGCGCCTGCTCGGCCATGAATTGAATATGGGAGTCGAGGGTCAGCACCAGGTTCTGACCTGGCTGGGGATCGTGCTCGGTCGAGCCCAGAACATGGCTGCGGGCGTCTACGGCGGTGTACATGACCCCTGGCTTGCCGCGGAGGCGCTTGTTGAACTCCGCTTCGATCCCGCCCAGACCGTTGTCATCCATTCCCACGTAGCCCAGCACCTGCGCGGCAAGATCGTTGTCGGGATAGAAGCGCTTGAATTCTTTCTGGAAGTAGATGCCCGGCATATGAAGCGCGCGAACTTTGGCAGCGACCGGGTTGGGGACGCGGCGCGCCACCCAAGCAAAATAGCGGCCCTGCTCAAGGCGTTTATCGATGGCTTCGGCGGTCGTGAGCGGATCTTGCGGGTCGGTGTGCACTATGGCTGCCAGCTTGCGCGCGGCGGCATGCTTGTTGGCGATCTGGGCAGGATCGGCGTAGATCGATTCCACCTGGATGGTCATTGCCAGTTCCTGCAGGTTGCGATCATAGATGATGCCACGCTGCGGAGCCACCTTGAAGGTGCGCATCTGCTGCCTTTCGGCACGCAGCTCATAAGCGGGGTGGCGCACGATCATGAGCCAGCACATGCGCCCGATGATCGCCAGTACCCAGAAGAGGAAAAATCCGCAGATCAGCCAGAAACGCCGCCGGTTGAGCGGGACAATGCGCGGGGCGTTGGCGCGGCTGCGGACGGCTCGAATGGCTGGCTGCATGGCGGATCGCTAAAGATGCGCGGGCAGCCTCATTGGCCGGCGCCGAACGGTGGAGGGCCAGCCTGGGCCATTACCGGCTGCCCGGACATGGAGGATGTGGGATTGACGTTCGAGAGCACCACCTGACCCGGATGCGGCACGCCAAGGCCATACTGCTGCGCCATTGCGGCGATGCGGCCCGGCCGCGCCAGTTGATCTTCGGCTAGACGCAACTGCCGGTTCTGCTCGCGCAGGTGCTCCAGCGTCTGCCTTTCCGCCGCGACGCGATAGCCACTCTCGATCGCGTAGAAGTGCTGCAGACCATAAACCAGAATGAGAGAGAAGAGCACGGCGGCTGCGGCGGTAAAAACGCGCATCTCCTTCATGCGCACCGGGTCGGGAGCCTTGACCAGGCGCGAGTTATCGAATTGCTTTTGAAAGAAGAACTCCGGCGTGCGTATGCCGCGGCGGCGCAGCGGCTGCTGAGCCATCAGCTCGGCGTTGCGCTCGGCCACCTGCGCGCTCAAACCACGCCGGGGGTCGAGATAATTTGTCGTACATGCCGCCATGACTTTCTCCTTCAGCTCTTAGCTCTTTCCTTCCAACATCCCCATCGTCCATTCACAGAACAAACATATGCTTGCGCAGTCCCGAAACTCCCGAATCCTGGGCTCAAACTTCGGCACAACGATCTCCGCTAGAGGCTAGTCGCTGGAAGCTGCCTTTTCCGCCGCTCTCAGCTTCGCGCTTCTTGACCGCGGGTTTCGTTCCATCTCTTCCTCGCCCGCTGTGACCGGCTTCCTGGTCAAAATCGTCCAGATTCCCTGTTTTGCTCCCTCGCGCAAACTGTCTTTCGCGATACGGTCTTCCAAAGAGTGAAAGCTGATGACGGCCAGCCTTGCGGAGGGCTTAAGCAACTGCGGTGCGGCCTCCAGCAATGCCCGAATCTCGTCCAGCTCGCGATTGACATGAATGCGGAGAGCTTGAAAGGTTCTGGTAGCCGGATGAATGCGCTGACCTTTCATTGGCGGGACGGCTGAAGCTACAATCCGGGCAAGCTGCCCTGTGGTTGTAATCGGCCGCCCCCGCACAATGGCTCTGGCGACTGTCCGCGACCTCCTTTCCTCTCCGTACTCGTAAATGAGGTCTGCCAGCTCGCGCTCGCTTGCCTCATTCACCACTTGTGCGGCGGTAGGCCCGGAGCGCGTATCCATGCGCATATCCAGCGGCCCGTCCGCCTGAAAGCTGAATCCTCTCCGCCCCTCGTCGAACTGCAGGCTGCTCACACCCAGGTCGGCCAGCAGGCCGTCCACCGAACCCGGCTCTACATGGCGGACGATGGAGCTGAACGCATCGCCGATGAGCGTTACCTTGGGAGCCCGGCTTCCCAGCTCCCCGGCCACGCGGTCAAGCCGCGCTTTGGCCAGAGCCAGCGCTTCGGGGTCCCGGTCGAATCCGATCAGGCGCCCCCCGGGTCCAAGCCGCCGCACAATACCTTCGGCGTGCCCACCAAGGCCTACAGTGCAATCCACGTACGTCCCATCCGGATTTACGCGGAGAAGATCAATCGCTTCCTTGAAAAGAACCGGCACATGGCGCTCACTCGAATTCGTCATGTGCTCCCCCTGGGGGGTCCTTGGCGGACACAGCCTACACGCCGTATCCGGCCAATGAATCTTCTTCCTGCGGGGTCAGTGGATTGGCGCTCACGCTCTCCCGCAAGACCAGCAAACTGGTCACGCGCAGGAAACTTCCCTCGCCGGACACCTTCACTTCCACGTTCACCAGGCCCGCACTGCGCAGTTCCTCGGGCATCAGCAGCCGCCCCTGCGGATCCATCTCCGCCCGGTCCCCAAAGAGGTTGTAGCGCTCCAGCAGCTTCTTGCGCGCCGGCAGGCTTTTGGGCATGGCGAAGATCTTCGCCAGGTGCTGCTGCCACTCGGGCATGGGATAGATCTCTGCGTCCTTGCCCTCGCGGCTGGTGATATAGAACGAGGTGAAATCCTTGCCGTACTTCTTCTCGATGAATGCCTTGAACTCGGCCGGCATCTTGAGCCGGCCCCGATCGTCAAGTTTCGTCTTCGGATTGCCGATGAAACCAACCTGCAAATCGTCCCAGCCGCCCACAGCTCCTCCGGAAGCTTCATGAGAAGCTGGCGTCTTGCCGCCGGAGGTGGCTTCAGGTTCGTCGGTCACGATTTGCTCTCACTTCCAGGGACTCACAGGCGTTGGGACCACGACTTAGTCCCAAATGGACCCGTTTCGGCCCTCACTGGCCCAGTATCGCGCAAATTGGCTTTGCGCGATAGGTGGAAAAACAGGCGTTTTCCACAGGCGATTCGAGCCCAAAGACGCGGAAGGCGCCTACGGACGAAGCGGAGCGCTAGGGATTGGTGAATCCGGGAATGACACCACTATATGTGGTACCAATTTACCTTCTTGGTTCCCAGGCATTCGATCTGGCTTGAAGAAATTTCTTTCTTATATTTCGCAAATAAATCCCGGATCAGCCCTCTGGCGCAGGTTCCTGCATGATTGCGCGACGGTGTCTGAGCCGTTCCGTGACCACCTTTGACAGGTACAGCAGAACCAGGGCGTTGATGATCAGCAGGCAGATTCTGAACCACGTCGGCTTGTGAAAGATCTCGAAGATTTCCCAGGGCATGAATGAAGCGGTGATGAAGAGGGTAAGATATTCGCCCCAGGCCTTTTCGAGGAAGAGCCCGACGCCTTCGGCCAGCGCGACGGCGGCGTAGGAAAACGCCACGACGCCGATGCGCCGCAACATTGGATCGTTGATCAGCGAGGCCTTGTCGAGCACAAAGTTCACAAAGCGGGACTCGGGGTTGAAGCGGAGATGGTAGGCCACTGCCGCCAGGACATCGTCGATGTCGCGATGCAGCAGGTGCAACGCGCCCACGCCGAGGGCGACAAACAGCGCCGCCTCCATCGCCTTATAGATGGCGATGAGCAAGAGCCAACGATTGTGCTGCTTGTGGACCGCTCGTGTCTGGGTGGTGGAAGCGGCCATCATGCTGCGCAAACCTTCCGCATATCTTTACGGTAACCGATAAACGGCCGCTCTGCTTACCCTTGGCGCAAAGTCGCCGTCCAGCCGGCAAACGTTAGACGTTACTTGGCCGCGCCGGGTGCGGTTTCAGGCGCGGGCGCCGGCTTCGGTGTGGAATTCTTTCCCCGCACGAGGGCAATGAGAAAAGAAGGGGGCAACGTGGCCGTGACCATCACGCGGTCCCGGTGCCGAGTCACCTTGGCGGTCTTGAGCAATTCCTTCAGCCCGTTGTTGGCCGGGTCCGGAGCCAGCGGGGCTATGGCCCCCCGGGCCATGGTCACCAGGGTGGCCAAAGCGGCGGACTGGCTTTCCGCGGTCTGTTCGTCAGGTGCAATCTCTTCCACGCGCAGGTGCAACGAACTGGGCACGGGCAGCGAGGGTGCCAGGCTGGCGACGATCGTCGAGTCGGTTGGCAGGGGGAGCGAGTAGCCGAAGATGCTGATGGCTCCGCTCTTTGAAAATGGCAGCCCGATCTGGCCCACGCCCCAGGCCATCGCCAACAGCGGCACATCGTGGTAGTGCTGCTGCAGCACCGTAGAGCCGGCAAAGGGCCACGCCGCCGTGCTATGGCGATCGATGATGGAATGGATCTGCTCCGGCGTGGGCGTGTTGGAGATGGCCAGCATGTTGTAGCCGATCTGCGAAACGCGCACCGTGCGGCCCTGCGACGGAATGTCGTAAATGGTGTGCCCGGCGTAGGTGCTGCGCGATGAGGCGTGCGCATTGAGCCAGGCGTTCAGCCGCGCCCCGGTGATCTTGCCCACCAGTACCATCGAATAGGCCACCGGGCCGTTGGGGCCATTGGGATTCTTCATACGGTGCAGGGCGATGGCCGCCTGGTCCAGATCCTTTTCCCAATTGATGCCGGTAGCGTCTATAAACTCCTGATAGCCCGGCACGCGCTTGGTCGGCCGCAGGTGCTGGTGGCGCAGCAGGGCACGGAACGGCTTCAGGTTGATGTAGATGATGCCGTCGGACTCGGGCAGCAGGCGCGCGGCCTCCGGCGGCGCTTTGGAACGTAGGAAGACGGCCACGGCCAGCAGTACCAGGGCCGCGGCTACACCAAGAAGCGTTCTGCGTGTGCGTCGGTGCATTTCCTACCGGTCAAGACGCAACCGTCAGAATTAACCCTAACATCTCCGGTTCAGCGAGTGGGGTGTTCCGCTGTCTCCGATGCCACCGCCGGCCGCAGAACTGGCTTCCCCCATGGCGCATTCAAGCGGAAAGTGCTGACGAATATCCAACAGGGCCATGCTCCCGACGATGTCTACGACGAGACACGCCGGGAGTTCGGCGAGAAGGAACTGGTCCGGCTGACACTGGCAGTTACGCAGATCAATGCCTGGAACCGGATCGCCATCGGGTTCAGGTCAGAGCCGGGCCGGTATCAGCCGCGGAAAACCGTGCAGGCCTGACGGCCCGGCTTCTCAGGCAAGCGCCTCATTGATGGCCGCGGACAAGGCCTGCAGTCCCGCGCCGACATCGGCGCCCAGGTGCACGCGCAGGGCGCGCCGCCCGCGCGACTCGAGCACCGCCAGGTCACCCGCCGCCTGGGCTGCGACCACCACCCCAAAGCTGTACTTCTGCCCCGGGATCTGGATATCGACCCCGTTGTCCGAGGTGATCTGGAGGAAGACGCCGGTGTTGGGACCCCCCTTGTAGTCCTGGCCGGTGGAGTGCAGAAAGCGCGGACCGAAGCCCATGCACGTAGCCACCTTCTTTGCATCGCGCACCTTGTGCCGGAACCCCTGGATCACCGCCTCGTGCTCGGCGAACATGGGCAGAAAAGCCAGCGCGGCAAAGTAATCGCCGGCATGAATCTGGTTGAGATGCGCGCGGAGATAGCCTGCGAGCGTAGGGTGCGCCGCGGCGCTCTTCAGTGCAGCGGCATACGCTCCCGACGCAAAGAGCTTGATGCCGCCCTCTTCGAGGATGGGAGCATGCTCGGGCAGTTTTCCGGTCTGTTCATAGGCCGAAGTAAGCGAACGGGCTTCCACCTTGGCCGCTTCCACATCCGGCTGGTTGAAGGCGTTGATGCCCATCACCGACCCAGCCACCGCCGTAGCGATCTCCCAGGTGAAAAACTGTCCGAAGATCTCGTAGAGATTCGCCAGATCGAAGCGGACCACCGGATGGCCGGCCGCCTCCAGTGCAGCCACTTTGGCGTCAAGCGCGGAATCGGCGGTTCCCGCCAGGCGGATGTAGGCAAAGACGCGATCGTTGCCATACACCTCAGGCTCTCCGATAGTTTCGCGGTCCACCGGCGTAATACCTTTTCCCTGCTTGCCGGTGGATTCGGCGATCAACTGTTCCAGCCACGCGCCCAGGTCGTAGATCTCCGGCGACGTAAAGAAAGTAATCTTGTCCCGGTGCGTGTTGTGCGCGGTTCCCAGCAACAGACCAAGCTGCACGCCGGGGTTCTTTGACAGCGGCTCTTTGGCCTGGGCAACGGCCTTGGCCGCTTCCCTCAGCAACCTGGGCACGTCGAGGCCCGCCACCGTAGCAGCCGCCACGCCAAAGTTCGACAGCGCCGAATAGCGGCCGCCGATCTGCGGATCGCCGTAGAAGATGTGCCGGAAGCCGTCGGCCTTGGCCACCTGCTCCATTTTGGAGCCGGGATCGGTAATGGCCAGAAAATGGCTGCCTGCCTTATCCGCGCCGACAGCCTTTTTCGTCTCCTCGAAAAAATACTGCTTGAGGACGTTGGGCTCCAGCGTAGAGCCGGACTTACTGGCGACAACAAACAGCGTTGTTGCGGGGTTGATCCTGTCGCGAACGGCCTTGATCTGCGCGGGGTTGGTGGAATCGACGATGTGCAGAGCGGGAAATCCCGGCTGCCGGCCAAAGGTCACGGAAAGCACCTCCGGGCACAGACTGGAGCCGCCCATGCCCAGCAGCAAAACAGATTGGAATCCGGTTGATTTAACGTCGGCGGCCAGCGCGGCAAAGGCCGCCAGGTCCTTTTGCTGGCGCTCGACAATGTCGATCCAGCCCAGCCAGTTCTCCTCGCCGTCACGGGTCCACAAGCTGGGATCTTTGCGCCAGAACCGGTCGATCTTTCCATTGGCCTGCCAGTCGGCGGAGTTTGCATCAAGGACGGAGCGAAGTTCTGAGGGAACAGCGATTCGGAAGCTCATGTCATCTTAGATTCTGCCCGAAGAGGGCCGGTTTTGAAAAAATTGAGATCTGAACCGCCGGTCGCACATGAGCCGCCAGCGACGCATGTGCGAACTCTATCGCAGCCTGCCTCCCGAGCGGTCGGCAACAGGATGCGAGCCTGGTCCGCAAACCGGCGTTCCATACGGCGGTCTGGGTCAGTAACGCTGGTGCATACCGCCGAAATTGTAGACCAGGCCTATCGTCATGCCATGCGGATCGAGCGACTTGTTGGGATGAAACAGGTGGGGCCACCCCTGGTATTCGTAGTCGGCGCGGACCCACATGCTGTTCCATGCGCGGTACTCGGCTCCGCCACCCGCGGCCCAAATGGTGCGGGTGTCATGGGAATAGGTACCAACAGGCGGGAAATAGATGCCTCCAAGGCCCATGAGCCCCTTGCCGTAGAAATAGAGCCGCCGGAAGTACCGCAACGTATAGATCGGGCCGCCCAGGATTGCCTCGGTGTGCAGTTGTGACAACCCGCTGGGTTGGCCAAAATCGATGTCCTGGCCTTCGGCTTCGATCCCAAGCCCTGGAGGCATGTGCGGTACCCGGTAGAGATTCCAGTCAACCCATAGTGTCACGCCTTCCATATAGGTCGCTTTGCCCGAGGGAGCTTGTTTCCAGTCCATGTTGTATATGGAGAGCCCGCCGCCGGCGACCAGCGGCGGGCCGCCCACGCTGCCGGCGGGAGCCACCTGGGCTGAAAGCGGGAGTGCAGTGGCCAGGAATAGCACCGCGAGAGTGAGCTGGGAGATGAGCTTCGAGCGCATAGTGTCTCCTTGGTGCTGCAGACCGGGTACCTCTGCGGCAAGAGTGAATGCCGTCGCCCTCCGGAAGGTCAAAAAGCGGCCAGAGAGCCGGAACAGCGGTTTCCCGGCCTCTCCGCGGACTGAGGCGATGTACGCAATGCTTTCTTGCAATATGAATGCGCGGTACGGTAAGGCGTCGCACCCGGGGTACGTTCAGTTTAGAGGGTACCCCATTGAACCTCCTACCTAAAAGCGGCTCATTGCACCGGAAAAGCCCCCTGATTCACATAATGGCCTGGCCCGATCACATGGCATGCGCCTGCCCTCTCAGTTCCTTTCATCCGAGATGGCATTTCACTCGATTCAACAGCAGCAACCGATGGTATCCGGCAACTTCTCCCTATACAGCAAAAAGCCCGGCACGCATGCCGGGCTCTTGCGATGTATGTGCTCGGCCGTTACGGCGTCACGGCCTGCAGGGAGTGGTTGCCATGGGGCACAATCACCAGCGACGTGGGATCGGCTCCCGTGGGATAAGGCGTGGAATCCGTGGGACTCAGCGTGCCGTCATTGGGATTCAGGAAGAAACCTGAAATCGAGTTTCCAACATGATTCACCGTATATACAAAGCGGCCCAGCGCCGGATCGATCGCCAGAGCAACCGGGTCCGTCTCTGTAGCGAAGAGGGCAGTTGAGTTACTGAAGACTTCTGCCGAAGGCGTGCCCGTGGCCAGGTTGATGGTATAGCTCGATACGCTATTCGACAGTGAGTTGGCGAGGTAGACATACCGGCCCTGCGGAGCGATCGAGACCGACGTCGGTTCATTGCCGGTCTTGAACGGGCCGTTAATCATGAAGTCCAGCACATCGCCGTTTTGGATCGTATAGCCGATCAACTGGTTCGAGGCGAAGTCGGTGGCGTAGATGAAACGGTTGGTTGGATCAATCGTGATGGAGGTCGGCTTGACACCCGCCTCATAGGGGCTACCCGTGATCGGCGTCAACGCCCCGCTCGACCCCACTGCGAAGCCGAAGATCCAGCCGGGATTTGCGCTGCTGGGAGTGGCCCCTCCAGGATTGTAGGCCGATTGATCGTACGCCGTCACGTAGACTGCCTGGTCATTGACAGCCACCGTATCGACTGCGGTGGAGTTATTGTTGGGAAGCACCGTAATAGCGGTGGGAATGATTGTGTCGCTGGGATTGCTGGGAAGCGTGAGGTTCTGCTGCGCAACCAGCGAGCCGATGTTGCCGTTAGAGCTCAGCGAATACTCGGAGAGCGTCGCCGAAGTGGTTCCGCTTACGACATAAAGATAGGTATTGGCGCGATTCACCACCAAGGCAACCGGAGGCAGGGTAGTGGTGATCTGATCCATCTTGGTCAGGACGCTGGTGTCGGCAACTCCAAAGTGCACCACGGAGTTATTGCCCTGGTTGGCCACATAAAGGCTGTAGAAATTCGAAGTCGTGGCCATGGCCACCGGATGGGTTCCGCCAGAACTCACAGGCGCCTCCTGCGGGCGCAGCGCGCCCGACTGGGAGTCAACAGCATAGGTGTAGATCTGCCCGGCGCTGCCGGAACTGCTGCCAGCCGAAGCTGCAACATAGACAAAGTCAATAGTGACAAGCTGGCAGCCGGTCAAAAGACTCGCCGCCAGGAGGCCGATTGCAGAGACCAGAGCAAGCTGGCTCATTCTGTTGAACTTCATGCGCTTCCTTCGTCGCGGGCCGTTCAAAACTCCGGCCCCCAGGAAAACTCGTTTAGGTTGCCCCGCAGTCATTGTAAAAGCCTTCTGCAAGGTGTTGCTGTCAACT
Source organism: Acidobacteriota bacterium (assembly GCA_021803035.1). GTDB lineage: Bacteria > Acidobacteriota > Terriglobia > Terriglobales > Acidobacteriaceae > Telmatobacter. Next base: position 143,286 of record JAJZME010000059.1, read on the forward strand.
TCGGACGGCTCATTCCGGCTCTCACTTAGACACCCCCGCCCCCGTGCCGTTGTGCGGGATCGCCGCAACCGCGGTTGGTTCCCGGTTGCTCGGAAACGGCGAAAACTGCGAATTGAGCACCGCTCCGGTCGTCGTGTTCAATGCAAAGCCGCTCACGTCGTTCGTGAGGAAATTGGCGGTATAGAGATAGCGATTGGTCGATGGATCGATGCCGATGGCAACCGGGTCCACACCCGTGGCGTACGTTCCCAACTGCGTGAGGTCCCCGTCGCTCGCGATGGAATACTCCTTGATCGTCGCGTCGGTTGAGTTGGCTACAAAAAGGTACGGGAACGAAGGGTTGATCGCGATCGACACAGGCTGATTGCCAGCCGGGTAGGGGCTTCCGCTCAGCGGAGTCAAAACTCCATCGGGAGCAACGGAATAGCCGAGAATATTGGCGTCAGCGGCATCTGTGGCGTAGACGAAATTGCCGCTGGGAGCGGCGGCGATTGCCGACGGCTGCGATCCCGCCGGGTAAGGTGAGCCAGGCAACGGGGTCAGTACGCCGCCCTGGCCAACCGAGTATCCGAAGATATAACCGACTGCGGGAGAGACGCTGGAGTCGTAAGCCGTTACATAAACATCGGCGCCGGAATTCAAAACCGCCACGCCGGTAGGAACTACCACGTCGGAGGCGCGCGCTCCGCTCAGCGTCAGAGGCCAATAATTGGTGTCGATCGCCGGATTGACGACTGGCTGCCCAATCGTGATCGCCGTCGTCGTGCTGAAGGGCGTAAGAGGAAAGACGGAGAGAGCCCCCGAGCAAGGCGCGTCGACATTACAGCTGGGCAACGGCTGGTAGGTATCCAGAACAAACATCTCTTTGGCAGTCGTCGCGATCGCCAGCGGAAAAACTCCGGGCGTATTGATCGTGTCATAGGGGTACAACTTGCCGTCGATGCCGATGACAAACTCAACGACGCTGTTGTCATCCTGGTTGACCACGAAGAGGGCGCTGTAATCGGGCGAAACAGCTTCGGCCACAGGATCGCGCCCTTCAGAGGGGAACGGCGAGGCGGGGATTTGACGCATGAAGCCCGACTCGGAGTTGACCTCGAAAGCATCAATCTCGCCGTAGTCATTGGGGCCTGAGGCCTTGGCGGTGGCCACATAGACGAAATCCACAGTAAGGGATTGGGTGGCCTGCCTAACGATGGCGCAGCCGGTGATAAGCGTAGCCACCAGCAGGCTGGCTGCGGAGACCAGCACGAGCTGGCTCGATTTGTTCAACTTCATGCGCATCTTTCGTCAGCGAGCCGCCTCGGCAGCCCTCCAAATCTGTGTTGGAATCAAATCCCGCACGCACTTGCAGAAGCCGCGTGCGGCATTCAGTCACTTTTGTGAAGCCTCCGCATACCCTTTTGGCCGGCACGGAAATCGACTCCGCTCATCCCCCCGCCGGCCGCCTCACTCAACAGGACAGCGCCTTAATCGGTGCGCCCGTCTACCAGACACCAAGTGGCCGGACCAGGCAGTTGGTAGGTGCCCTGTACGCGCATCGTGTTGAGCACACCGGAGTTCGGGTCCACGATGCGGCCGCTTACCGTCGCATCGTTGTAGTTGGCAGTGTAGACATACTGGTCGGACGGATCTTCAACTAAACACTGCGGGCCGGCCCCCGAGCCAAACGGCTCACCGGGAATGAACTTGAGTTCGTAGTTGGGAGAGTTGACATTAAAGTACCCGGTAATACCGCTGCCGGAATTCTGTCCCTGAACGTTGTCTCCCTGGTTGGCGACGTAGATGAATTTGCCCTTCGATTCCAGGATCAGATAAATAGGATTCGCCAGCGTGGGATCATCGGGCACAACACCGCCCGTTTCGGCCTGTAGCGAGCCGTTTGCACCCACGGTAAAGGGCAGGATTTGGCTGATTGCACCAGGGGCGCTGATTCCGGGATCCAGGTTGGCAGCGGTAGACGGAGGCTCGTTATCGAGCACATAGACAACTCCGCCGGCGTTCACAATGGCCTGGCCCTGCTTGATGCCCAGCGGCTGCGCACTGTTCTGACTCAGCGTCAACTGGCCGGTGCCCGCATTATAGGCATAAGGGAAGACGGCATCGCCCGTCGATGGCGTACCGGACAACGTAAGAACATAGCCGGACACAAATGTGAAGTCGATGGGACCGGCCGGAACTGGAAAGTCATTGATGGCTTTGCCGCTGGCTGAAGTCACCTGCGCGTTTTGAACCACCGTAAGACGCCCGGTCAGCGGCTCAACCTGGAACACCGTGATGTCGCCGCAGGAGGTCACGCTTGATCCCAGCGCCAACTCGCATTCCTGCGTACGAGGGTCGACCTGATCGAGCGCCAGGATAAAGCCGCCAGCCGGATCCACGATCAACCGGACCGGGTTTTCACCTCGCGTGTAGAACGTCTCCTGCGGAGTCAGAATCCCGTTGCCGCCCACCGCGAACTGGGTGATGTTCGAGTTCAGGCAGGGATCGCTCGCGGTGCAGTTGCCGTTACCCTCGGCATTGACGCCACGGTTGAGCACATAGAGGAAGCGGCTGTCGGGCAGCAGAACGGAGCGCACCGGATTGGCTCCGCCTGAGGAGACCGGCAACCCGTTAATGGCCGTAAGGAAACCTGTGTTGTGGTCGATCTTGAAACCGCTGATAATTCCGTTATTCCCCGACAGGGCTGTGACCACGCCTGTCACATAAAGAAAACCAACCGTATAACTCTGAACGCAAGACGATACACCAAGGATGAGGCCAACGGAGACGGCGCTCATCAGAAGGGCCTTGCCGAATTTCGTAAACTTCATGCGATTCCTTCATCCTGGTCCGGCCTTTGCCGCCAAGGTTGATCGTTCCACAGCAGAGCTGGGTTGGGATGGGTCCCTGCTGCATTGTAAAAGCCAAGGGCGGGTTGTGCCTAGTTTAAGCCACGGGCAACGTGAACGGCGCAATTTCCCACCCCGCCGCCGCCGCTCACCTTCCGGTCTGAACCCGGTTCGTTTGCCGGCCCGATTGCCTTCGTTGATGCAATTTGGACGCAGGAACAGAGTGAAAAGTATCGTGTCTGCACCAAACAATCCCCCACGACTTGAGCGCGCTAATCCCCTCACTCGCCAGAACACGGGTTCAAGGCTTGCTCATTCCTGGGTACCCCATCAATATCTCATACGAGACCTGTTTCTTAGTCTTTGTTTTTTGGCTCATCGAGCAGTCGCGCCACTTGGCCCTGCAACCGCGCCGTGATGGCGGTCTCGCTGTCGAGCGGAGAAAACCGGATCGGGCTGCCGATACGTATCTCAATCTCGCCGGAGCGGAACCATCTTCCCTGCTCCCGCTTGAGCTTGCCTACGCCCCGGAGCGCCACAGGCAGCACCGGCGCTCCGCACTGCCGGACCAGTAACCCGATGCCGGGCCGGAATCGCGCCAGATAGCCGTCCTTCGACAGCGCGCCCTCGGGAAAAACCAGCACATGATATCCGCGGTCCATGACCCGGCCGGCGTGCTCGAAGCTCGGCTGGAAGCTTTTGAGCCGCGGCAATGGAAAGACGTTGAACAGCCAGGTCACCAACACGTACTCCGGAAATCCGATGGGATTGAAGCGTCCCGTTCCCGGCCTCTCGTCCGGAATCCGCCAGTGGCGAAAATCCTCCAGCATCTCGCCTGACATGGCGATGGCCAGCCGCCGCCGCATGGGGCCGGGCAAGGCGTACTGTACCATGGCTCCGTCGTAGGGAGTGACGTGGTTGCAGACGATCAGCATTGGCTCGCTCAAGTCCAGATCCGCTGGCGCCACCACCCGGGGGTTGCCCAGGAACCAAGTGATGGGCCGCATGATGACCTCGGTAAACGCGATGCGGCTCCATTGCACCGGCGCAAACCACGGCCAGCGCGGATATATATAGCGCCGCTCGGGAAGCCTTGCCTGCGGTTCCGGTACCGGCGCCGGCCCGGCTGCCAGCGTCTCATCCGCATGGCCTTTTTCCGCCGCGGCGGAATGGCACTCTTCTGCTTCTTGCGGCGCCGGCTCCGCCGCGGTGCCGGCGGACGGCGCCACACGGCTTTCCGTCTCGTCCCGCTGCCCTTCGCCAACGCCCGCGATGAGTTGTCGCAACGCGCCCAGCGTCTCCACGCCTTCCAGCAATCCGCCGCCGGGCAGCCCGCCCAGCCGCTCCTCCAGCGCCGCGCCCAACTGCACCCTGCCCAACGAATCCAGATGCAGATCCTCGGTCAGGCGCAACTCGTCGCCCGCTCCCGGCGGCGCCTCGCCGGCAACCTGCTCGATGAGCGCCAGCAGCCAGCCCGCCGAAGCGCCTCTGGCCGCCATCCCCACGGCGCGCGCCGCTCCCGCGCTTTCCGTGGCCGCCGTCGCCTGCATCCGCTCCAGCCATTCGGCCACCACCTTGCGCCGCACCTTGCCGGTCGAGGTCCGCGGCAGGTCGGGCTCCGGCCAAAGCACCCAGCGCCGCAGCCGCTGAAACTCCGCCAGGCGCCGGTTAGCCTTCTCAATCGCCGACGCCGCGTGTTCACCCGGCCCGCGAAAGGCCAGCACCGCGCACGGCTCCGGACCCGACGGGGTCTGCATCGGCACCACCGCGCAGGCGGTTACGCCCGGCTGCTCCTCGATGGCCTCTTCCAGGTCTTCGGGATGCACATTGAGTCCCGCCGCAGTCACGATGACCTCGCTCTTGCGGCCCAGGAACTTCAGGTCGCCCGACTCCTGCTGCTCGGCCAGGTCGCCGGTGGCCAGCCACTCGTCGCCACGCGGCTGCAGTCTGCCGCCCTGCCAGGTGGCGCTGGAGATCATGGGGCCGCGCACCAGCACCTCGCCGTCAGGACCAATCTTTACCTCGCGCCCCGCCAGCGGCTTGCCAATGGTGCCCTGCGCCACATGAAAAGGATGATTCAGGGTGATCAGAGCCGTGGTTTCGGTCATACCGTATCCCTGCACCACCACGAATCCCAGCGCGTTCCAGAACTTCTCCAGCGGCCCCGGCAGCGCGCCCCCGCCCGAGACTAGCGCCCAGAACTTCAAGCCAAGCAGCCGGTGAATCTTCCGGTACCGCCACCAGCGCCCGGCCGGGCCGATCTTGCCCCCCGCCGCGATCCGCTCCTCCAGATCCGGATGCATCGACTCCAGATGGCTTTTGAGCAACGCCGCCACCCGCGGCACCGAAGCCAGCACGCTGATCCGCTCACGGCGGATGGTTTCGACCAGCCGCGGCGCCACCAGCCGGCTCTCAAAATGCACCTCGGCCTTGTAGATCGGCGGTATCCACAAGCCCATGGTCTGGCCGAAGACGTGGCTTAACGGGAGCGTGTGCAGGATCCGCAGCGGCGCTACCAGCCGCAAGTAGCGGAGGTATGGCTGCGATGCCTCCTCAATGGGACCCACACTGGCCAGTACGTTGCCGTGCGTCAGCACCACGCCCTTGGGGTCGCCGGTGGTGCCGGAAGTGAAGAGAATCTCCAGCGGCGTTTCGTGCGAAAGCCCGGCGATCGGACCAATCTCCTCGGCGGGCAGCTCGGCAAGCCAGTCTTCAAAGGCCAGCCGCGGAAAGCCGGCTGCCGGAGCGGCGGAGTCCAGCTTGGCCAGCAAAGCAAGATCGCCGACCACCAGCCTGGGCTTCACATCGGCGGCCACGCGGGCGGCAAACTCCGCGGTCCCGGCAGGGTCGAGCGGAACAGCCACGACACCGCGCAGCATGCAGCCGTAAAAGGCGCCAATCCACTCCGCACCGTTGTCGGCCCAAAGCAGCACGCGCTCGCCCTTGCTCACGCCGCGCCGCTCGAGCAGCGCCGCAAAGCGGCCCGCCAGGTGCGCCAGATCGCCATACGAGCTTACCTGACGACGGTTGCCCCGATAGCGCACCACCGCGATCTCACGGCTGTAGCCGCGAAAGTCGTCGAGTATTGTGGCCAGATGATTGCGCATGGGAGGTCCGGCAAGCTTCATGCTAACAGCGTGAAAGCTCTTCCGCTTGCAGGCCGCCCAGCATGCCGGCTGCCCGCGCCCGCCCCATTCAATGCCCGGCCAATGTCCCGCTCAAGTTGACTGGCTTCTCTCCGATATATGCCCTGTGGGCTTGCCGTGCCAGAAATTCTGGCCCGGGCCGGACTGGCGGGTGCAATGGACGAACTGACAAGGGAGTTCCTGATCGAGAGCCAGGAAGGGCTGGACCGGATGGAACACTGCCTGACCGAGTTGGAAAGCCACCCTGAAGATACGGAACTGCTGGCGGATATCTTCCGCAGCGTACACACCATCAAGGGAACGACGGGGTTTCTGGGCTACAAGCGGCTGGAAAAGCTGGCCCACGCCGGCGAGAACCTGCTGGGCCTGCTGCGCGAAGGAAAACTCGAAGCCACTGCCTCCATCATCACCGGCCTTTTGCAACTGCTCGACGGCCTGCGGTCGATTCTGAAGACGATTGAAGCCCAAGACAGCGAAGGCGACGTGGATGACGCGGCCCTGATCGTGCGGCTTGAAGAGCTGCAAGCGGCGGATCGTGCACGCCCTGGGCAGAGCGCGCAGGCGCCGCCTGCGGCTCCGGCTGAAAGCGCCGGGCAAAATCCGCTGGCGGCTCCCGCTCCGGAGAATGCCACGCCGCCAGCCGCTCCAGCCGCCGCCATCGACAGCGACACGGAAAAGCGCCCTGCGGCCACAGGTTCGGCCTCGGAAAGCACACTGCGCGTGGACGTGGCCTTGCTGAACCGGATGATGAACCTGGTGGGCGAACTGGTGCTGACGCGTAACCAGGTGTTGCAGGCCACCGCGGGCGACCCGGGCATGACGCAGCTTTCGCGCCGCCTCGACATGGTAACAGCCGACTTGCGCGAGTCGGTGATGAAGGCGCGGATGCAGCCGGTGTCGAATCTTTTCTCCAAAGCGCCGCGCCTGGTGCGCGATCTGGCGCAGCAACTCGGCCGGCGCGTGCGGCTCGAAGTCGAAGGCCAGGACACGGAGCTGGACAAGAGCCTGCTTGAGGCGATCAAGGATCCGCTGACCCACGCCGTGCGCAACGCGCTAGACCACGGCATTGAGCCGCCTGAAGCGCGCCAGGCCGTGGGCAAGAATCCTGAAGGCACGCTGAAACTGCGCGCCAGCCACGAAGGCAGCCACGTCATCATCGAGATCTCTGACGATGGGGCTGGCATCTCCGTGGAAAGAGTGCGCCGCAAGGCCGTCGAACGGGGGCTGATTACGGCGCCGCGCGCCGCGCGACTGGGCGACCGCGATCTGCTGCAGTTGATCTTCGTGCCCGGCTTTTCCACGGCGGCGGCTGTGACCAGCATCAGCGGCCGGGGCGTGGGCATGGATGTTGTCCGCACCAACGTGGAAAAGATCGGAGGCAAGGTCGAGATCGACTCGCGCATCGGCAGCGGCACCACGCTGCGACTGCGCATTCCGCTCACCCTGGCCATCGTTCCCGCGCTGCTGGTGCGCAGCCTGGGCCAGTGCTTCGCGCTGCCGCAAGGTGCGCTCACCGAGCTGGTGCACGTTCCGCCGGAGCAGGCCACGAGCGCCATCGAGTGGCTGGAAGACGCACCGCTCTACCGGCTGCGCGGGCGGCTGCTGCCGCTGGTCTTTCTTGACCGCCTGCTGATGCCGGGTACTGAGAACCCTCGCGACGCCGTGCGCGACAGCTTCATTGCGGTGCTCGACGCCGACGGCCGCCGCTTCGGGCTAGTCGTCGACGGGCTGGCTGATCCCGAAGAGATCGTGGTGAAGCCGCTCAGCGCGGTGCTGAAGGATATCGGGCTTTACTCCGGCGCGACGGTGCTGGGCAACGGCGATCTGGCCCTCATTCTCGATCCCGGAGCCATCGCCATCCGGGCCGGCATCACCCTGACCGATGCAAGCGACACTGGACGCGAGGAAGAAGAGATAGCGGAGGCCAGTGTAGTCAGGGCGCAGGAGTATCTGCTGGTGGAGGCCGGCGGACGCAGCGCCGCGGTCCCGCTGGACGACGTGCTGCGCATCGAGCAGATTCCGCTGCAGCGCATTGAGTACTTCAGCCAGCGGCCGGTGCTCAACTTCGCGGGCCAGTTGTTGCCGGTCGAGGATGCGGGTGGAGTGCTCGCCTCGGCCGCAGCGCAGCAGAGCGCGGACGCGCGGGTCGTGGTGGTTGTCTGCCGCGATGGCGGCCGGTACGTGGGCATCGCGGTCGAGCACGTGCTCGACGTCGCCGCCGGTGGCAATCTCTTCCACGCCGGCACGGGCGAGCGCGCCAGCGGCGTAACGCTGCTCAAGAAGCGCGTAACAGGCGTGGTTGACCTGAGAAGCGTGGCGGCGCTGGCCGCCATCGAACCAACAACAGACGACAGGAGCGACATGGTGGAGGCGGAACGATGAGCGCTGCAAGGGATGCCGCCAATCACAAAGAGAATGCGCCCGCGCAGGTCGAGGTTTGCTCGGTGCGCGTGGGCCAAACGCTGTTCGGCGTGCCCATCGCGCACATTCTCGAAATCGTGGGCGGGGCGCGTCCGCAGCCGGTGCCGCTGGCGCCCGGATTTGTGGGCGGGCTGGTTCACTACCGCGGCGACGTGCTGACCACCGTGAGCCTGCGTCGGCTGCTGGGCCTGACGGCCAAAAACGGCGCGCAGGACATCCTGGTGCTGGAAAGCGCCGGCGGCTGCTTCGGCCTGCTGGTTGATTCGGTGGGCGAGGTGCTGACCGTCTCGCCGGCCGACCACGAGCCCACCCCCGCGACCCTGGACGAGCGCCGCCGAGCCTTGTTCGCCGGCGCCTACAAACTGAAGGACACGCTGCTGGTGATGCTGGACCCCGAGCGGCTTGACCCCAGATGGCTGAGCGCGGCGCAGGCGGGTAGCTGATGAGGCCCTCCGACAGGCATGTTCCCGCGGAAAAGCTGGCCTTACCGGGCCTGGCGGAGGCATAGCTCGATGGCCCCTGCCCGCCATACCCGGATTCTGATTGTGGATGACTCGGCGGTGATGCGCAGCCTGCTGCGCTCCGTCGTCCTGGCGGACCCGCGCCTGGAAGTGGCGGGAACCGCGGCCGATGGGGATTTGGCGCTCCAGTTGGTGGAAATTCTCCGGCCCGACCTGGTGCTGCTGGATGTGGAAATGCCGGTGATGGACGGGCTGGCGACGCTGAGCGAGCTGCGCAAACGCAGGCACACGATGCCCGTGATCATGTGCAGTTCGCTCACCCGCCGCGGAGCCCGGGTCGCCATTGAAGCGCTGGCCGGTGGCGCTTCCGACTACGTAGCCAAGCCCGCCGGGCAATCGGACCGGCAAACATCCATGCGCGCCCTGTCGTACGATCTGCTGGCGAAGATCCATGCACTGACAAGCGTTCCGCAACCGGTACCGCCGGTCTTCTCGCTTGGCTTGCCGCCCATCAGGCTGCGACCGGCCGCTTCGGCTCCCGCAGTGGTGGCCATCGGCGTCTCCACCGGCGGTCCGGCAGCACTGGACGTGCTGCTGCCCGCGCTGCCCGGCGATTTCCCCTTGCCGGTCCTTCTGGTTCAGCACATGTCGGAGGTCTTCACCGGCCTGCTCGCCGAACGGCTCAGCGGCATCTGCCGCCTGCGCGTGCAGGAGGCCGCGGAGGGTCTTCCGGCGCGCGCGGGTACGATCTACATCGCCCGCGGCAACTGGCACCTGGAAGTGATGGCCGCGGCGGCTCCCGGCGCCCCGGCCACACTGCACCTGAGCCAGGGCCCGCTGGAAAACCATTGCCGCCCTGCTGTCGATGTGCTCTTCCGCAGCGCGGCCAGGGCCTACGGTCCGGGCGTGCTGGCGGTGGTGCTTACCGGCATGGGCGCGGATGGAACCGAAGGCTGCCGCGCCGTCCGCGAACAGGGCGGCATGGTCTGGGCGCAGGACCGGGCCACCAGCACGGTCTGGGGCATGCCCGGCTCCGTTGCCGGCGCGGGTCTGGCGGAAAAGGTGCTGCCGCTGGCCGCCATTGCGCCCGAGATGATCCGAATAGCCCGCAGCTCGATCGCGAGTGAAGTTGACCGAATGGTGGTGTAGAGATGGAATCAACCGCAGGGGACGGCTACGGATATCTGCGCCAACTCGTCTACAGCGTCACGCAGAATGTGCTCGACCCGTCGCGCGATTACCTCTTCGACTCGCGCCTGGCCGGGATCCTGCGCGACCAGGGCATGACGCAAGTGGGTGAGCTGGTGCGCCATCTGCGCCGATGCAAGGACCCGACGATCGAGCAGTCCATTGCCGAGGCCATGACCATCAACGAGACCAGCTTCTTCCGCGACGGTCACCCCTTCGAGCTGTTGCGCACCGAATTGCTGCCCCGGCTGATTGAAGCCCGCCGCCAGACACGCGCGCTGCGCATCTGGAGCGCGGCCTGCTCAACCGGGCAGGAGGCATACAGCCTGGCCATGCTGCTCATCGCGCACTTTCCCCGGCTGGCCGGGTGGGACATTCGCATTGAAGGCACCGACATTTGCAGCGCGGCCATCAAGTGCGCCCAAGCCGGCCGCTACCACCGCATCGACGTGAACCGGGGCCTGCCGGCGCGCATGCTGGCGCGGTTCTTCGATCACCAGGGCGAAAGCTGGACCATCAAGCCCGAGGTGCGCAGACTCTGCCGCTTCCGCCACGCCAACCTTTGCGGCACGCCGTTTCCCTTCAGCCGCGCCAGCGACCGCTTCGACATCATCTTCCTGCGCAACGTGATGCTCTACTTCTCGCAGGAAACCCGTCTGGCGCTGCTCGAAAAGATGCACCACCTGCTTCCGCCTGACGGCATCCTGTTTCTCGGCTCCAGCGAACAGCCGCCAGATACTTCGGCATGGAAGCCGGAGATCGCGGGCAGCGCCTGCCACTACAAACCGCGCCGAACCAGCTAACTCCTAATCCGTCTTCACCAGCGCGGCAAGCAACTCGTCCCTGTGCCGATTTGCCATGGCGTCGGCGTTGGCCAGCACGCGCAGCCACACGATGAACGTCACCACGGCCAGCGCCAGCAGGACGGGAGTGGCCAGCCAAAGGTCGCCGAAGAGCAAGCACAGGCCGACCGTTGCCGCACCGACGGCGAGGATGCCCAGTTGCACCAGCATGCTGAACAGCGCGATAGCCTGCCCACCGAGATGCCGGCCGACGCGGCTCAGGTTGACGCGGTGCGGCATGGTAAGCGAGAGAATGTTGCCCACGGTCAGATGCGCGGGCAGCGCAAAGACCAGCCAGGCCGCCGTCGCCGCAAGCCAGGGAGCGCTGGGCGCGCCCAGGCGCAGCACGGTCAGCACGCCCGCCGTCAACGCAACCAGAACGAACAACATGGCGTGAAAGATGTTTTTCGCCAGCAGCACTGTGCGCATGGGCGTGGGCGAAAGGAACAGCAGTTGAATACCCGCGCCCTCCGTGCCCAGGTTGTTGTAGATCAACTGCGTAAAGCCGAGCGCCGCATAGGCGATGCACAGCGGCAGCGCAACGGGAAACGCGCCGCCGTGCGAGAACCTGGTGCCGTGGAGCAGGCTGGCCAGGACGAGCACCATCAGCAACGGCGCGCCGATGGCATAGAGCAGCGGCAGGGAGCGGATCATGGTGCGCGCATCTTTCTCGATCATGGCGCCAATGGGCCCGGAGCCACCCAGCGCGGCCAGCCCGCCGGCGGACTCTCTGGCGCTCACGCCGTTTGCGCGTCTTTCCGTCCCGCGCACCGCGGAGGCATCGCTCAGGTTCTCGCCGCGGTGCTCGGCGCGCAATCGCACGCTCAACAGCAGTCCGGCACCCAATCCATAGAGGCCGAGCAGGCTCAGATATCCCAGCGCAGCCGCAGGTTGGCCACCGTCGGCGCGCTCCAGGGTGGCGATGCCCAATCCCGGAGGCAGCCAGCTTTGCGCCGTTTCCGCCCATGCCAGATTGCGCAGCAAGGTGGCGCGCTGGCGCTCGGTCACCTGCTTCGGATGCTTCTTCTCGCGCAGCGCCGGATTGAGAAACTGCAGGCCCAGCAGCACGGCGAAAAACAGCACGCTCATGACCTCGCGCGTCTTGCGTTGCCCCAGCCAGCGGTCGAACCAGGCAAAAACAGCTCGCGACAGCAACAGATTGAAGACCGCGAACACCGCCATCGCCGCCGCGGCCCACCCAAACAGCCCGGGATCGGCCAGCGTGACACCGGCCCAGATGCCGAAGCAGCCCAGCGCGCCAAAGATGGTGGAAGAATCGATGAGCCCGAAGACCACATGCAGCACGAAGAACGGCGCAAAGCCCATGGGAAAGCGCAACAGCCCGTTCAAATCGAACTGCTGTTGCGACGCGGCCATCACCAGCGGCATCATCTGCCACATGGCGAACAGAGCCCATAGCAGGACCGGCATTACCAGCCACTGCCCCTTTGACGCCATATAATACGCGCCGCCGCCCAGACCGGCCGTGATGCCCAAAGCCATGAACCCGTACAGCAGATAATTGAGGCCGCTGGCTGCCGCCTCCAGCGCCCCGCGCGTGGAGTGCAAGCCGTTGCGGAAGGCCTGCCAGCGCATGGTTGCCAGGGCCGCGTATTGCGTGCGCGCCAGAGGACAGAGCACGCCGCCCCCGATGGGGACCCACCCGGCGCCGCTCTCGCCCGCTTCGCGCACATCCGCCCCGGCTAGGCCAGCCATGACAGCTCCTGCGCGGGCTCCATGCCGCCCGCGCCCACAATGGAAAGAAACATCTCTTCGAGCGTGAGCCGCTGGCCGCCTTCCGCGCCCGGCAGCGATGCGGCCACGCCCGCGCGCAGCTCTTCCAGCGAGCCGTTCGCCACCAGCCGCCCCTTGTGAATAATGGCCACGTGACTGCACAGCCGTTCCACAATCTCAAGAACGTGGGTGGTGAGGAAAATGGTGGCTCCGCGCTGGATCATGCCCTGCAGCATAGTCTTCAACATGCCGGCGGCGATGGCGTCCACACCCTCGAACGGCTCGTCCAGAAACAGCACCTTGGGCCCGTGAATCACCGCCGCGGCCAGCGCCAGCTTCTTCTGCATGCCGTGCGAAAAGTCGGTAACCAGCTTGCGGCCGTTGCCGCCAAGCTGCATGAAGTCCAGCAGTTCTTCGGCGCGCTGCGCTGTGATCTGCCGGTCCAGCCCGTACATGCGGCCCACAAAGTGCAGATACTCGGGCGCGGTCAGCCGGCCCAGCAACGCCATCCCCTCGGGCACCACGCCAATGTGCCGTTTCAGCTCCAGCGCGCTGGCGTCAAAGCGCCGCCCCAGAATCTCCACCGTACCGGCAGTCGGCTCCAGCAGCCCGGTCAGCATCTTGATGGTGGTCGACTTCCCTGCCCCATTCGGCCCCAGAAACCCGAAAAACTGCCCCGGCGCCACGCTGAATGTGACGTTATTCACAGCAACGAGTTCGCCGAAGGTCCGGGTTAGACCATACGTCTGAATCGCCGGATGTTCCATGTGGGCTAAGCATAGCAGAGATGGTTTCGGCAGCACCCGCCAATCGTTCTGGCGGGTAACCAGCAGGCAGAAATGCAGATTACGAACGGTGCTGGCTGCCCCTCCCGCCTTTGGGACCCGGGATATTGCGCTGCCTGCGGAGGTGCAAAGGATGCCCCCGAACAACCCGTGAAAGATGTCATCGGGCTGAGCCATTTGGATACGCAGGAAGGTAAGGGCAGTTCACCTGCTTATCTGCATCTGCATTTTTCGCTGGAAACAAAATTATCTGCAAAAAATTCTGTGGAAAAGAAAATATTTTTGAGGGGGGTGGGTGTGTGGCAGCGGGGTGGTACGGACCGGCTGGATCCCTGACATTTTGAGCAGCGGAAATGGCTGATACGACTCGGGAGCAGCAACTTTTATACATAAACAGATTATGCGCCGGAGAGGCGAAATTAAATGCAAAAGAGTGACGGCTGCGGATCGAGAGCGGTGCGGGACGCCGTCGCGCACGTCAGGTCTGCCAACGGGATACAACCGGTCTTCCTGCTGGCTCTCAGGAGCGCAGGGCGCGCCAACCGCCTGCGTCCTTACGTCCCTACCGCACCTTGAACGCCTTGTCCACGATGGCGTTTGGATCGCGGCCGGTGGGGATGAGGGTGAAGAGCGCAAACGGCGAGGTGGTCAGCGCGGCGACGTCGCCGGAGCGGGCATCGGCGGAAAAGAGCAGGTTGCCGGCGGCGGAAAGAGCCAGCGCTGAGGGGCCATCGCCAGCGCGGACCGCCGCGGTGCGCATGCCATCGAGGATGGAGTAGACGGTGATGTACTGCGAGCGGTAGTTGCCGACATAGAGCAGCGAATTGTCGGGCGAGACCAGGCCGAAGACCGGGCCGTTGCCGATTTGGATGGCGTCGAGGACGTCGTTGGAATCGGTAACGACTTCGGAGATGGTATCGGAGAGCGAGTTGGCGACGAAGACCTCGCCACCGTCGGGCTTGAGGGCCAGATTCACCGGACCGCGGCCCACTTCCATGATCGTCTCAAGACGGTCGGGCTCGGGAGGATTCTTCTGCTTGAGAGCGATGACCATGACGGAGTGGCCCGCCGAGCAGGCAACGAAGGTCTTGGAGGAGTCGGGCAGGACAACGGGGTCGGTGGCGCCGGGACAGCCGCCGAAGGTGGCGCGAATGCGGCGGGTGGCGGGATCGATGAGAGTGACGGAGTTGCCGCGCCGGTCGGCGACAACGAGGGTTTTGCCGTCGGGCGCCAGGCTGATGGACGCCGGATCGACGCCGGCGGGAATCTGCGCGATTTCGCGGCGGGTTTCGAGATCGACGACCGAGATCGTGTTGGAGCCGGAGTTGCTGACGTAGGCCAGCTTGCCATCGGGGGCGACGGCGATGGAAGTGGGCTGCTTGTGCAGCGGAATGGTGGCGGCGACGGCGTTCTTTTCGGCGTCGATGACTGAAAGCGAACCTGCGCCGTTGGCCGGGCCCGCGCTCACAGCGTAGACCTCGTTGCGGGTGGGACTGACGGCCACATCGGCGGGATTCTGGCCGACAAGCAGATCGCGGTCAAAACGCACGTTGACCACGTCAATGACGGATACCGTGGAGCTGCCGCCGTTGGTTACGTACATGTACTCGCGGTAGTTGGCCGGATAGTGGGGAAAGCCAGGCTTGCTGCAGCCGGCGAGAACAAGAGACAGCAGGCCGAGGGCAGCGATGGCCGCGAATCCGGCCGGGAACGCGCGCGGCCTTCGAACAGCGGATGGGATTGGATTCGCCGAGGTGGTCATGCGTGTTCTGCAACAGGGGTTTCGACGCGAATGCCGCGTGCGAGGCGGCGTCCGACGACGGGAGCAATCTGCGCGAGGTCGTCCATCATGCGCGCGAACTGATCGGGATAGATCGACTGCGGCCCGTCGGAAAGAGCCTTTTCCGGCTGATGATGCACTTCGACGAGGATACCGTCGGCACCGGCGGCCACCGCGGCGCGCGCCATGGGCAGGACGCTGTCGCGGCGGCCCGTGCCGTGGCTGGGATCGACGAGGATGGGCAGATGGCTGACGCGGCGGATGGCCGGAATCACGCTCAGGTCCAGCGTGTTGCGGGCGTGGTCCGAGAAGGTGCGCACGCCGCGCTCGCAGAGGCTCACCTGGTAATTGCCTTCGCTCATGACATATTCGGCGGCCATCAGGAACTCTTCGAGCGTGGCGCTGAGGCCGCGCTTGATGAGCACCGGCTTGCGCAGCCGGCCCGCGCGCTTGAGCAGCGAGAAGTTCTGCATGTTGCGCGCGCCGATCTGAATGACGTCGGCCCATTCGGCCACCAGGTCAAGGGTCTCGCTGTCGATGGCTTCAGTAACGATGCGCAGGCCGAATTGGTCGCGGATTTCGGCCATGATTTTGAGAGCGTCGAGCCCGAGGCCCTGGAAGGAATAAGGCGAGGTGCGCGGCTTGTAAGCGCCGCCGCGAAAGAACTGCGCGCCGGCGGCGGCGATCTTCTCGGCGATGGCGAAGGCCTGCTCGCGGCTCTCGATGGAGCACGGGCCGGCGATGGCGGCGAGGCCGTTGCCACCAAGGGCGGCGTCGGTTCCGGCAAAGCGGATGACGGTGTCTTCTTCCTTGACGTCGCGGCTGGCCAGTTTGTAGGGCTTGGTGACGCGGATGACCTCGGCCACGCCGGGGAGTGCTTCAAGATTGCCGCGCTCGACCTCGCCCTGGTTGCCGGTGATGCCGATGGCGGTGCGCTGCGCTCCGGGTAGAGGATGGGCGCGAAATCCCAACTGCGCGATGGCGTCGCAGACAGCTTGAATCTGCTCAGGCGTAGCCTGCGCCTTCATGACCACTAACATTGCTGGTCCCCTCGAAGCCTCAGTCTATAAGGTACGACCGCGAAGGGCAATTTCCCGGTGCACGGACGCGGAAGTGGAAGGAATTTGCCGGCGCGTGGATGAGATACCTGGCATGGCAGTCCGCGGCAAAATTGAAATTGCTGAAACACTCTGGTTCGGGGCTAAAGCCCCGTTGATTCTGCGGGCCAGTTACGCCACGATCGGGGCCGTGCCGTTTAAAAGCACCTTTGAACAGGATGATCAGGGATCGAGAGAACCAAGGCTAACAACGCAGATCCGGGGTCGCGTGCTCCTGTGGTTGGAGCTGCGCGTAATTCATTCGCCGGCTGCGGCTGGCATTCCCGGTTTGGAGCCGCAGTCAATGCGCCGGCTAGGTCGAGCTGGCTTACAGGAAGATCTTCGCCCGGATTGCTGATAAAGCCAATAGCACAAAAACCCTGCCGGACGGGGGGCGGGTGTTATGAGGCCTGCACAAAGGTGGTAAGCGGCCGCTGGGCCGGCGTGGAATCAGGAATCAGATTCGAGCTAGCGCGAACTGCGGTCCAGGCGTTCTGCGGCGCGCTTTTGGCTCTGCCACTTGATGCCGAGCCAGGTGAGATAGCTCAACTGGATCACCCATGCGATGGTATAAGCGGCAACCACGTAATGATGATCGATGCGCTGCGCAATGGTCACGGCATAGGCCGGTGGATGCGTGGCCCAGAACCATGCTCCGCCAAAGAGGCCGATGGCAACCAGAATTGCCAGACTAATGATAAGCTTCATAGCGCTTTTCCCTATTCCCTGTGGTTTCTGAACCTCTAAAACGATCAGACTTCGTGCAGCGCCGCTTCGGCTTCGCGCGCTGCGATCTTCTGTTGCTGGCGCGCAACGTTGTAACGGATGAACAGAATCAGCATGCCCCAGACGAACCACGCGCCCAGGTTCCACAGAAAGACGCGAAGCATGGGCCAGGCCATGCCGGAGCCGGGACCTCCGAAGAAGACCGGGGCCGGATGCTGGGTGCGCCACCAGCGGTTGGACATGTAGACGATAGGCACGTCAGCCGCGCCGAAGATGCCCAGTACGGCGGCCAGCGTCTGCATCTGCGGACCGGCGGCAAAGCGGCGGAGGATCAGGTAGCTGACGTAGATGAGCCAGAGGACAAGCGTCGTGGTCAGGCGGGCGTCCCAGGTCCACCAGATGCCCCAGGCGCGGCGAGCCCAGATTGGGCCCGTGATGAGCACGACGGTGCAGAAAACCACGCCCACTTCGGCTCCGGCCAGCGCCCAGGCGTCGCAGGTGAGCGCGCGCTGAGGATTCGTGTGCCGGAAGGCGAGATAGCCGATGGAGCCCACGAGGCTGATGAAGAAGAAGACAAACGCCACCGCCGCTGACGGAACATGGTAATAGATGATGCGAGCAATCTCACCCTGCATGGCGTCGTTGGGAGCTACAAAGATGGCCAGGTAGAACCCCCAGACCATGAGTGCGACTGTGAACGTCGCGTAGAGGCCGATGGCAGTTTTTTTCATTGCGGAACCCAGAACTTGCGGAGTTAATTTCAGTGTACGACGGAGGCAGGCCGCAGGTCTCGCTTTTGTTGGCACTGCCGGGGCGGCGGAAGGGCCGGCAGACAGCCGCAAGAGCAGCAAAGAAAAGGAATAGATGATCTAAAGACACCTTAAGAAAAATGCTCCCAGCCGCCGGGATTGAGCGGTTGGAACCCCTGCGCGGTGGCGAGGGCAACCAGCGGCCTTCCCTTGCGCCGCCGGACGAAACGCCCGATGGGGGTAACGGCAACGCCGGCAATGGTGCGCGGCAGGCGTGTGGTTTGCGGGGCGGCAAAGAGCAGTTCGTAGTCCTCGCCGCCGTGAAGAGCCTGGGCCAGGGTGGCCGCGTGGTGGACGGGCAGAGCGGCGGCATCGACCTCGGCGGCCACGCCGGACTCCTCGCAAAGGTGGGCAAGATCGGTGGAGAGGCCGTCGCTTACGTCCAGAGCAGCCGTGGCGAGCTTGCGCTTCATCAGCCACTGCCCCTGAGCAACGCGCGGCTGCGGATAAAGGTGCGAAGCAAGCCGCGGCGCAAGTTTGGCGGGAATGCGCAGCGCCGACGGCGAGGCCGAGCGGGATGCGGCCGGACTTGTGGCGGCCAGTTGAGCCAACTGGGCGAGGCCGGCGGCAGCGCCGCCCAGGCTGCCGGTGACGTAGAGCGTGTCGCCGGGCCGGGCTCCGGAGCGAAGCAGGGCGCGGCCGCGCGGAACGGCACCGATAAGGACGATGTCGGCGGCGGCCACGGGCGACTCGGCCAGATCACCGCCGGCCAGAGGTGCTTTGTATGACTCGGCGAGCGCGAGGAAGCCGTCGAGAAAGCGGTCGATCCAGGGCTGGCCACGGCCGGAGCGGCGGGTAAGCTCCCTAGGCAGGCCGAGCGAAAGGAAGGCCGCGAGGGGCTTGGCGCCCATGGCTGCCAGGTCGCTGAGGCCGCGCGCCAGGGTGCGGTGGCCCACC
The DNA here is from genome assembly GCA_021803035.1 of Acidobacteriota bacterium. Classification (GTDB taxonomy): domain Bacteria; phylum Acidobacteriota; class Terriglobia; order Terriglobales; family Acidobacteriaceae; genus Telmatobacter. The sequence continues at coordinate 162,003 of JAJZME010000059.1, forward strand.
GCTTCGGGGGGGTGCCAGTCGAGCCGGAAGTGGCGGCCGGCGACGGAGAGATCGGTGGTCACGGCGAGCTGCTCGCCGCGCCGGGGCTGAAGCAGGGCGCAATCGTCGCCGATGCCCAGGCGCAGACCAGCGGCCGAAACGCCTGCCGCGCGGCGGCGGATGCGCGCCAGCAGCTCCAATTCGCCCGGTTCCCGCAATTCATTTCGCAAAAAGCGCATTTATATAGAGGATAGGGCACGCTGGCCGGATTGCGTTCACGGTCGCTCACCGCAGCGGTGCGAACCGGCCGGAATGAAGGCCGCAGGATTCGACCACGATCCGGCTGCTCAAGCTCTGTTGATTCCATTCGATTTATATAGATATACGGCAGGAGCCAGGTGCTGGAAGAGGCTGCGCAACAGGGAAACAGCCGAAAATTGCACCGCGACATTCGCGCAGAAACTGAAGCAATCCACTTATTTTGTTGCATTTGCGGAACGGCTGGGCCAGGCCCTTGACGAGCCCCTGACAATTCCGGTCTTTTCAGCAACTCCTGATTTTTCAGCAAGGTGGAAAGCCGTGCTCGCCCATTCTGAGGAAAACTGGGGCGTATTCTCCGAATTTCCTCGCAATTCCGGGTTGACCCGGCCAAGCAGCGTTTGTTAGCCTTGCCGGGAAAGTTCTATCACTTGCGCCCGCAGGGGGCGTGTTTGAAAGGACGGCCGCCCGGCGATATTACTTTGCGTGGTAGCAGGCGTGAAGCAATACGACCTGTGCAAATAACAGGAACGTCAAAGACAAAGATGCAACGGAAGCGCCATTATATTCTTTTTGTGTCCAGAGAAGAGGACGGGCGGGTACGCAAGATTCCGATCCCGCTGGGCTACGCTTACGGCTTTGTGGCTGCCGCGATGATTGGCACGTTCACCATCGTGGGGCTGGCCGGGTCGTACACCCGCATGCTGCTGAAGACCGAGAGCTACAACCAGGTCCGGCGGGAGCGGGAAGCGCTGCGCAAAGATTACAAGCAGATGGCGCAGATCGTGCATGAGCGCAATGTGCAGGTGGCATCGCTGGGCGCGCTGGCCAGCGAAGTTTCGGCGCTCTACGGTATGCGGGAGAATCGGCTGGCCGCGGTTGCCGTCAAGCGCACTGCGGCCGTGGCCGCCCACGCCGATCCGGCCTCCACGCCCGCCAATACCGCTAGCGTGTTGAGCAGCCCCGTCAATCAGACGACGATCGAGCGCACCATGAAGCAGCTTTCCGCGCTGCGCGCGGATGCACTCTCCGGCCGCGTTACGCTGGCTCTGGAGAGCGGGCTGACGCCCAGCTATACCGGAGACTGGACAGCTCTCGCCGATGCGCCCTCGCTCTGGCCTGTGGAAGGGCGCGTGACGTCGGGTTTCGGTGAGCGCCAGAGTCCCATCGACGGTGAACCCGAATTCCATACCGGCATCGACATTGCCGCTCCCTACGGTACGCCCATCCGCGCCACCGCCCCCGGCGTGGTCACGGGAGCCGATCTGGGTAGAGGCTACGGACGCACCGTGGAGCTGAACGACGGACACAACGTGATGACCGTCTACGCCGAACTGTCCGCGCTGGCCGTGGTGCCGGGCGAACACGTTGCGCGCGGCCAAATCATCGGTTATATCGGAGACTCGGGCTGGTCCACCGGTCCGCACCTGCACTACGAGGTGCGCGTGGACGGCGTGCCGGTAAATCCGCACAAGTATCTGCGCATGACCTATGAGCAGTACGCCAAACTCGACCCTGACATCAACAAAGCCAACATGACCACTCAGGTAGCTCTCGGTCAATAGCCACCGTCTTCGGTCCAGACACAAGTCAGGAAGCGGCTTCCGGATTGAACCGGGAGCCGTTTTGTTTCAGGGGGCCAGTTGCGACTTTGGGGGCGCACTGTTGGCAAGTCAGCAGGTTGGCGCGATTTGCTGCGTGCGCGGGAGGTTCACTTCTTCATGTCCAGCAGGGCCTGGCGGTCAATGACTTTGCCGCTGAGGATAAGCGTGGAGATGTGGCGAACGTTCCAGATATTGGCGGTGGGATTGGCGTTCAGGACGAGGATATCGGCGCGGCGGCCGGGAGCGATCAGGCCCAGATCTTTCCAGCCGAACTGGAGCGAGTAGTTGTAGGTTGCGGCGGCGAGCGCTTCGCGCGGCGAAAGGCCGAGGCGGACCAGGAGCTGCAGCTCGGTATCGAGCGACAGGCCCGACATGGTGCCCATGCAGTTGGCGCCTGAACCGGCAAGATAGTGGGGAAAGGCGGTAAAGATGGTCTGGTTGATCTGCCAGAGGCGCATGGCGGCCTGATCGGCTTTCTTGCGCAGGTTGGTTTCAATGGAACGCTGCAGGAAGGCCGGCAGCCGGCGGGCCCAGCCCGGAAGCGGATAACTCAGCTCGCCGGTGGCGGGGTCGGTAGGGTCGTACATGTTGGCGGGGTTGAGGATGGAGGCAACCGGCTCTTTCCAGAGATTCTGATGGCGGGGAAGCCTCGCGTAGTAAACACTGAAGGTGGGCAGCAGCGCCACATGATGCGAGGCAATGAATTGAGCGTACTGGTACCAGTGCGGGTCGGTGGGTGGCAGACGCTCCGAGTAGCCGTAGGCGGTGCGCGCGGCAGGGCCTTCGGGGTCGTTGACGAGTGGATCCTGCAGCTCGTCGGGAATGACGCCCAGCTCATAGCGGCCCATGTGCACCAGCGCATCCACGCCGGCATTGATGGCGACATTGTAGGGTGTGGCGGCGAACTCGCCGTAGGTAATCAGGCCGAGCTCATGAGCGCGGGCGATGATCCACTGGGCGTTGGCGGCGGTGACCTCGGGGCCGATGAAGACGACGCGTGTGCCCAGCTTTGCGGTGGCAACGAGCTGACGGGCCGTAGTTTCCGGGCTGAGCTCGACCGGATGCGCTCCTTCCCTGAGCGTGGCGGCCCATTGCGGCTGATTGGCCAGCCGGCTCCAGTTGTCGGTTGTGCCGACGGAATCGATGGCGTAGATGTGCGGGCTGGGGTTGGCTGAGAAGTCGATGTACCCGTGCCGGGCATCCTGGCGGGCAACCACGGTGGTAACGCCCATGTAGAGATTGGCATTGGCCTCAGCCTGCGAGTTCATGCTGGCAAAGCCGTCGATCAGGCCAGGGATGATGAACTTGCCGGTGCAGTCGATGACCTGGGCGTTTTTGGGAATGGAAACGGAAGAAGCGGGGCCGACGGCAGCGATGCGCTTGCCCTCGATGATGACCACGGCATCTTTGAGATCGTTGGCCGAATCGCCCCAGTCCTTGACGTCGATGACGGTGCCGCCGGAAAGAACCAGGGGCGGCGGAGCCTTCAGCGCCGCGGGGCCGGCTGGCTGCGAATGCGCCAACCCGGCAGTCATGCCCACAAACAGCGCGATTGCCGCAGCCGGCAAAGAGTAGAGGATTCGCTTCATCCGAGTACGTCTTGCATTGTCGCACAGTGGATTGGCGCGGCCCAGCGCACGCGGACCCTGGGCGTGGGCTGGCCGGCTGCGCACGAGCTTCCCACGGATACGTGAAAATCGGATGGACCGGGGAGGGATCAGCTTGCCACCAGCGAAGCGCGGCGGCGGCTCGCAAGCAGGGGCAAGACCTGGGCCAGCGCCGCATCCACGGTCAGGCCGTAGCGGGCGCGAAGCTGGTCCACCTTGCCGTGCTCGATGAACTGATCGGGCCAGCCGATGCGGACAACGGGGACCGAAGCACCCATTTCGTCGAGGGCTTCGACGACAGCGGTGCCGAAACCACCGGTCTTGACGTGATCCTCGAAGGTAACGAAGGCGGCGACGCGGCGCGCATAATGATCGAGCATTCCGCGGTCAAGGGGCTTGATGAAGCGGGGATTGATGAGCGCGGTGGAGTAGCCCTCACGCCGGACGCGCGCTGCCAGCTCGCGGGCGAGGGAGAGCATCGTGCCCAGGCCGAGGATGGCGATGTCGGAGCCGTCCTCGATGATCTCGGCCTTGCCAATGGGGATGGTTTGTGGCGCGGGCTTGCGCGGCACGCCGGCCACCGCTCCGCGCGGGTAGCGGATGGCGCTGGGACCGGGCAGCTCAAAGGCGGTCTTCATCATGTCGGCCAGCTCGTCCTCGTCCTTGGGCGCCATCAAAACGATTTCGGGGATGCCGCGGAGGTAGGCAATATCGAAGAGGCCGTGATGGGTGGGCCCGTCGTCACTGGAGAGCCCGGCGCGATCCATGCAGAAGAGCACAGGCAGCTTTTGCAGGCAAACATCGTGCACGATGGGATCGAAAGCGCGCTGCAGGAAGGTGGAGTAGATGGCGCAGACGGGCCGGTAGCCGCGTGTGGCCATGCCGGCGGCGAAAACGACGGCGTGCTCCTCGGCGATGCCCACGTCAAAGTAGCGCTTGGGGTGGTGCGGACGGAAGAGATCGAGGCCGGTGCCATTGGGCATGGCGGCGGTGATGGCGACGATCCGCTCGTCCTTGTTGGCCAGCTCGGTAAGGGTGTTGGCAAAGACCTCGGAATACGTCGGCAGGCCGGGAGGAACGGTCTTGCCCGTCTCCGGATCGTAGGGCCCGAGGCCGTGAAACTTCTTCTGGCCATCGAGAGCGGGCTGGAAGCCGCGGCCCTTCTGCGTGAGAATGTGCAGCAGCACCGGATGATCCTGTGCTTTCAGGAACTTGAAGGTCTCCACCAGCAGGGGAATGTTGTGGCCGTCGATGGGACCGTAATATTCCAGGCCGAACTCCTCGAAGAGCATGGAGGGCCAGAGCATGCTCTTGGCGGCCTCTTCGGCGCGGCGCACCACCTTGGCGGCGGTTTTGCCGCCGAAGCGTTCGATGAGCTGGGTGGCCTTGTCGTGGAGGTGCTTGTAGTGCTCGTTGGTGACGACGCGGTGGAAGTAGCGGGCGACAGCGCCCACGTTGCGGTCGATGGACCACTCGTTGTCATTGAGCACGACGATCAGCCGCTTGGTCTGCTCGGCGATGTTGTTGAGGGCTTCAAAAGAGATGCCGTTGGTAAAGGCGGCGTCGCCGGCCACGGCCACGACATGCTCCTTGCCGCCGGCCAGATCGCGGGCCACAGCCATGCCCAGGGCGGCGGAAAGCGCCGTGCCGGCATGACCGGCGCCGTAGCAATCATGCTCGCTCTCGGTGCGCAGCATGAAGCCGTTGAGGCCGCCGGGCTGGCGGATGGTCTCAAAGCGGTCGAGGCGGCCGGTAAGAATCTTGTGAATATAGGCCTGATGACTGACGTCGAAGAGAATCTTGTCGTCGGGCGTGTTGAAGACGGCATGCAGCGCGATGGTCAGTTCCACCACGCCCAGATTGGGGCCCAGATGACCGCCGGTTTTGGAGAGTGTCTGGATGAGAAAGGCCCGGATCTCTTCAGCGAGAGATATCATCTGCGCATTCGTCAAGCGCTTGACATCGGCAGGAGAATGAATCGACTCCAGCAAAGTTCCCATGAGCGTCCTTACCCCCGGAAAACGCCGGGCTTCCGGGGGGAAAATGCCCCCTGCGACGACAACAACGTCCTTTCGCGGGATCTTTTCCCACTGCGTCCCAACCTACAGTATACGCATACGTCGGCTTGCGGCGGTGGCGAATTCAGCGGACAATGATCTTTGTGCGCGGGAGACAGACCTTTCCGGGGATAGTGCCTCGCACACGCGCTGCGTATACGCAGGGCATCGGCCGCATTTCGATACCAATTCCTGCTTACGGCGTCGAATGAACGAGTTTTGACGTTGTCTTTTCCCTGATGAAAAAGGAGTTTTCTCGCATGGAAATGCCGAGTGGTTCAGGAAAGTTGAGCCGGGCCCCGAAATTACGGCAGACCGCCGTTTGGCGGCGCACGTGGTTGGCGGGCGCGGCCGCCATCGTTGCCTTGAGCCTGATGACAGGCTGCAAACAGCAGGCGAGCCAGGCCGCACCGAGCAACCAGCAGCTTACCAGCTCCATTCAGGCCAAGCTCAATGGCGATCCGGGATTGGCCGGGCAAAAGATCCAGGTGAGCGTATCAAACGGCGTGGCGACGCTGAGCGGCACGGTGGCCAATGCGGCTGCGCGCGCGCTGGCAGGAGACGACAGCGGCACGGTGACCGGCGTTAAAACCGTGGTCAACAACCTGACCGTGCAGCCGGCCGAGCAGGCTGCGGCAACAACGCCCCAGCAGACGACACCAGCGCCGGCGCCGGCGCCAGCAAGAACGACGAGGCACTCGTACAGCCGGCACACGGCCGCATCCGGCTATGCACCTCGTCAATACGCCGCGAGGAGAAGCCGCCCGCATCCGAACACTGCGCCTCCGCCGTCACAGCAGGCACAGATGATTCCGCCATCGCATCCGACACCCATGCCCTCGACGGCGCATACTATGCAGGCCAGCTCCTCGGCGCCGATGCAAACTGCGATGACTTCGTCGAGGCCGAAGCCGGTGATCAAGACAGTGACCATTCCGGCTGGCACGACCATTCCGATCATCATGACGACTAGCCTGGACAGCCAGACGGCGCAGCCGAACCAGACGTTTCACGCCTCGATCGCCAGCGATGTGGTGGTTCACAACAGGGTGGCCCTGCCCATGGGAGCGCCCGTGCTGGGAGAGGTAGTGAATGCGCAAAAGGCGGCGCACTTCAGAGGCCGTGCCCTTCTTGCCATCGATCTGACGCAGGTGACCGTATACGGGAAGAAGATTGGGCTGATCACCGACACCTATAGCAAAGAGGGCCAGGCGCGGGGCGGGAACACCGCCAAAAAGGCGGGCGGCGGTGCTCTGTTGGGAGCGCTGATCGGCGCGCTGGCCGGCGGTGGCAGGGGTGCGCTGGTGGGCGCGATGGCCGGTGGCGGCGCCGGCGCGGGCGTGAACGCCGTCACGCGGGGCAAGGAAGTACAGATTCCATCTGAAGCCCGTGTCGACTTCCACCTGCAGGCGCCGATCACGCTGAAGGTGCAGATTCCTCCGCCGTCGAATCAGCAGCAAAGCGACATGCCGGTACTGCAGCCCTGATCGGGCTGTGCAAGGACTGCAACGGCTGCATGGCGAGCGGATTTTTTCCGATGCCGTGCAGCCGTTGTCTTTCTGTGGAAGCACTGCGGCGGCAGTGCGGGCTGCATATGATCCCGCCCTTTCCGCCTGGAACTCGGCAGGGACGCCTTGACTCGACGCTGGTTGCGTTTTCAGCCTATGGGTAAACCCGCCTCTGGTTGATACCTCGCAGTTTACCCGCCGCTGCGGAAGGGTTTGTTCGGGGTGTTCACGGGCGCCCATTGGGTCCGCGGGCGGCTGGGATCCATGAAGGTGCCTGCCAGCGTAAAGCCGTCGTTCACAGCGATGTCGATTTCCCAGAAGCGCAAGTCCGTTCCGCCCACTTTGGCGCTGCCCAGGCTCGGCGCCGCGGTTTTCCCAGGATTCTTCTGAAAGACGGCATTTTCATCGGGATGTGTGGATGCATGAATTACGTATCCGCCATTCCGCACCACCGCATTGTTGTCGTCGAAGTCCACGTAGTCGGAGACGATGACGTGAATGTCGGGCAGGTCGCGGCCGGGCCGATAGAGAGAACTTAGCGTGCCAAGACCGTGATCCATGCAGACTTCAAAGCCAAAGCGAATGCCCTCGATCACGGTGGTGCCGGAGCCGATGCCCGGCCGAAAGACCACATTCGCAGGATGGATTGGATTCTCGATCCGCCACTCGTCGTTGAGAAGCCCCACGGCGCATTCGCCGTAGTTGGCGTGCTTGTCGTACTTGTATGCCTTCTTGCCGTTCAGCATCACGTACATGGTGTTGCGCATGATCACCGCCGCGGTTTTGCTGAAAGCCGTTTCGGCGAGCATGGCAGGGAGTTCTGGAGCCGCGATCCGCTGATCGACCCCAATCTGGCCATATCTTAAGAGCTTTCCGGAAGTGCGGCTCAAAAGGTTCTGGATCTGCTCATTGGAGAGCGCAGCAAAATCCTTGCTGCTGATCTTGAAAAACTTCCTCACTGCCGCAACCCAGAAATTTGCGTCGTAGTGGATGCCAATCTGTGCCGCAGCCTGAATAAGGTAATACATGTAGGCTCTGGCAAGCTTGTTAAGCTGCTTCTCGGTGACCGTAGGCAGCCAGGTAATCGTCCCGGGAATGATCAGAATTCTGGGATAGCGCTTGCTCAACGCCTCTAGCTGGAGAAAAACTTGATCGCGGAGCGTTTGGGAATAGGAGCGCAGTCCCTGTTCCCAGGCCGATCCGTTCCATTGCGCGCCGGCTGCCTTTCGGGCAAACAGATATTCGGGTGCGGCAAAGATGGCTTTGATGAAGCCATCTGAGTCGTAGTTCTGTGCCCGCATTTTGTCGTCGGTCAATTGAACAGCCTGCTTGAGATCGTTGAGCCGTTCCGCGAGACCGCGCTGGTCGTACATGGTCTGCTGGCGATTCCAGGTCGCAACTACCATTTTTGCCATGGTTGCACCTTAAGAGGGGGAGATTGGGATTACTCTTGAGTGCTTACAAAGCTACTATAAGCCCGAAGCGCGCCGAGATGAGTGGCTTTTCCGCGCTTCAGCACAACGATGGTACCCACGAAATGCGAGGATTGACGGCTGTTTCCATGGAGCGGAAACAGCCAGTGGGTTTTGGAAATTCTGACGGACAGGCTGACCGGAAGTGAAAGCCCCAGCCTTAGACGGCCACCACGAAGCTGTCTTCCGTACGCGTAACGGCGTGGTAGAGGGTGTCGCGCTCGACCGGGACGCGGCCGGCCTCGGTAATGAGGCGGCAAAGCTCCTTGCGGGTCATGCCCTGCGGGGTGGTGGCGCCGGCGTCGTGGTAAATCTTCTCCTCGATCACCGTTCCGTCGAGATCGTCGGCGCCGAAGCGCAGCGCGATCTGGGCGATTTTGGGCGTGAGCATCTGCCAGTAGGCCTTGATGTGCGGGAAGTTGTCCAGCATCAGGCGGCTGACGGCGATCTGCCGGATGTCGGTGAGGCCGGTGGTGACGGGCAGGTGGTCGAGCGGCGTGTTTTCCGGATGGAAGGCCAGCGGGATGAAGGTCTGGAAGCCGCCGGTATCGTCCTGCAGGGCGCGCAGCTTCATGAGATGGTCGACGCGGTCGGCGTCGTTCTCAATGTGCCCGTAAAGCATCGTGGCGTTGGACTTGAAGCCCATCTTGTGGGCCAGGCGCGCGGTTTCCAGCCATTCCTCGCCGTCAATTTTGTGATCGCAGATGATGGAGCGCACGCGCGCTGAGAAGATCTCCGCGCCGCCGCCGGGCATGGATTCAACGCCGGCTTCGCGCAGCTTCTGGAGGGTCTGCTCGATGGTGAGCTTGGAGCGCCGCGCCAGAAAGGCGATCTCGACCATGGTGAAGGCCTTGATGTGCACCTTGGGAAAGCGCTCCTTGAGGCCGCGCACCAGATCGAGAAAGAATTCCAGAGGCAGATCGGGATGCAGGCCGCCGACAATGTGAAACTCGGTGACCGCCTCGGAGTAGCCGGAGGCCGCCGTCTGCCATGCCTCCTCAAGGGCCATGGTGTAACCGGCGGAGTCGCCTTTTTTGCGGCCGAAGGCGCAGAGGCGGCAGGCAGCAACGCAGACATTGGTGGGGTTGATGTGGCGATTGACGTTGAAGTAGGTCACGTCGCCGTGCATCCGCTCGCGCACAAAGTTGGCGAGCCAACCCACAGCCAGTACGTCGGGCGAGCCGTAGAGGATCATGCCCTCATCGAAGCCCAGGCGCTCGCCGGCAAAGACTTTGGCCGCGATGGGCTCAAGCCGCGGATCGTACGCGCGAAAGACATGGGCTGCACGAATTGCGCTGGCCTGAGCGGCTTCAGGAATCGGGGAAGCGGTGGTCCCGGTCTGCATGTCTCGATGATACCGAAAATCTGTCATGCAAGCTTAATTCGTGCCGCCTTCCGTGGCGGCGGGTTGGGGCTGGAGGACCACGCCGTCGGTCAGGGTGGCGGCCAGCAGCCGGCTTCCCGTGGAACGGACGAGCAAAACGTTGTAGCCGGTCTGATACCAGTTCCAGGTGATGGTTTTGGGGTCGATGGCGAAGATCTGGTCGCTCAAGGTCGAGCTGATCAGAATGCGGTGCGTCATGGGATCGTAATACACGTCGTCAACGCCGCGGAAGGGCAGCCGTTGCAGCCATTTCCAGCTTTTGCCCATGTCCGTGGTAAAGAAAACCCCTTCGCGCGCTCCCATCCACAGCGTGCCGTCGGGCGAGAACGCAATGCAGTGGATGCGCTTGAGCATCAAGGGAAGATTGACCGGCATCCAGGTGAGGCCTCCGTCATGTGACACGACCAGGCCGTGGGGACGCGCTGCCATCATCACGCCCTTGTGCACCGCAACCGACATGTAGTCGCTTGCGCCCATAACCGGGCCGCCCTGCCAGGTTGCGCCTTTGTTTTTGCTGGTAAACAGGCCCATGCTGGTTGCGGCGAGCCAGACATTGCCCGAGGCGTCGAGAGCGGCAACGCGCGCCTTGAGCCGGGTGACTGGATCCTTGATTTTCTTTTCCACGTTGACCCGGAGGCCGTGAATGGTTTCAGTAGTTGCCTCCAGAAGTGTGTTGTTGAGAACGTTGATCGGATGCCAGACAGATGCCTCCGGTTGCGTGGCCGTTTGTGCGCCGGCGGACGACTCCTCGGTGCCGGCCCGCTTTGGCGACAGGGCATAGATGCCGTAGTCTGTTCCCGCCAGCACCGTTCCGTCCTGGGCCTGCGCAAGTGCGAAGACGTCGTGGCCGTCGAGCCCATGGGCGATGTGCGTCCAGTTGCGGCCGCCATCGTGCGATACAAAGACACCGCCAAACTGCTGATCGTTGACCACGCCGGCATAAACAGTATCGGGATGATTGCGGTCGACCAGGAGCGCTTCAACCTTGCGCCCTGAAATTCCCTTGTTCGAAACGGCAAAAGTGACTGCGCCGTTATTGCTGGCCAGAACCCCGCCGCGCTGGGTAGCCAGCAGCACGTGGTTGGGATTGGCCGGATCGATGTAGATGTCGTTCACGACCAGCGTAGACGATGTCATCAGATGGAAGGTGCGGCCGCCGTTCTCCGTCTTGTAAAGCCCGTTCGTGGTGCCGGCATACACCACGTTGGTGTTCACCGGATCCTGCTTGATGACCTGTGTTCTTTCCGCGCTGATGGGAATGCTGTAGATCCGGCTAAACAAGAGGCCGGAGTTCTCGCTCTTGTAAACGCCGCTGCAGGCGCTCAGGTAGACGGTGTGCCGCTGGAAGGGATCGACGATGATGGAAAAAATGTCGGAATCGCTCCACAGGCCGCGCTTGATGCTGACCCAGGTTTTGCCGCCGTTGGTGGTCTTCCAGGGCAGGTGCCAGGTGCCGGCGTAGAGCACGTTGGGATCGAGTGGATCGACGGCCAGCGACTCCACGTTGTGGATCTCCGCGCTGCCGGGCGGGCTGATCTGCTTCCAGGTGGCGCCGGCGTCGGTGCTGCGGAAAACTCCATCGAGGGTGCCCGCAAAAAACGTATCGGGAGCGGAAGGCGACTCGATAAAGGCCCGGATGGACTGGCCACGCATTCCCGGGACATCGGTCCAGGTGCGGCCGGCATTGTGGCTTATCCACAGGCCGCCATCATCGATGTCGGGCCGCCAGCCGGCCGCGTAGATCGTGGACGGGTGATCCTGATCCACGATGATGTGATCAAGGACGAGGTCATGGGAGGTGCCAATCCGGGCCAGATGATGCCAGGATGCGCCTCCGTTCAAAGATTCGTAGATCCAGCCGGTGGTGGTTCCCAGGTAAAGATGATTCGGATGCCCCGGCACGGCGGCAAAAGAGCGCGCAACGCCGCCGTCCGGTCCCACGGTGGTCCAAGGCGTTTGAGCATGGGCACAAAGCGCGGTAAGAACAACGATAAGCGCAATAAAAGCCTTCGCTAGAACCTCGCGCCGGCGAAGGTCAGCGGCAAGAATCCGTAAATATCTCATTCAGGTGAATCGCTCCAGGCAACAGCAAAAGAGCACATCTTAAGAATAAACAGAATAAGCAGGAAATGGTGACCAAAAAACCAAAGGGGCTGGCCGGCTTCCCGGTCAGCCCCAAACCATTGCAAGAGGAACCGTTCATTTCTTGCGTCCACCCGACTCTCAACCGCGAGAGGTCCGGGATTCTTACGGAGCAATTTTGCTCCCGGAGCGAGCGATGCGGCCCGCTCCGGGATTTCGGCGGTAGCTGTAGCGGCTACCCCAGGTTATTTGGCCTTCCGGGCAGCGTGCCGCACCGGCAGAGGATAGCGCTTCTGCGGCTTGATCACGGACTCGTTGACCGCGGTGGTGCCAGGAACATCCTTGGTAAAGTCCGCTCCCGAGGGCACCAGGTAGTTCTGCACCAACTGACCGTCTGTATCCGTGGTCCGGACATCGATGCGAGACGGATCAATGCCCTTCGATACCACCAGGTAGTTCTTGGCGTTGACGGCGCGCTGCGCAGCGTAGTGCATGACCTGAACGCGCGGATTGCGCATATGGTACTTCTCCTGGCGCGCAGTGATGGCCTTTTCCTGCGCACTGGACTCGCCTACCATGACGGCCGTTGCGTTGGGATGCTGCTGCAGGTCGATGGCAACCTGGTCGAGGCAGGCCTTGGCCTGGTTGTCGACGCGGGTCGGAAGCCACTTGTAGAGGGTGAAGCTGATGGAGCAGAGCGCTTCAGTGTGGGGCTTGGGCGGCGGCGGCGGCGCCTTGACGGTCACGGTAGTGTCCGAGGAGGCAGAATTGCCCTTGTCATCAGACACCTTACACGTTATCCCGACCGCGCCTGTGGGCGCGCCGGACGAGGAGTAAACCGCCGTCTTTCCGGTTCCGGTGATGGTGCCCGCGGAAGCGGAATAGCTGTAGGTCAGCGGCAGATTCTGCGGGCTCACCGCGGTGGAGGTGATGGTGCTGGTTTGCCCCGGCTTGATGGTGGTGGGGTTGGCCGAGCAGCTGATCGTGGGCGGCTCGAATGCCTTGACCGTGAAGGTGGCCGCACAACTGGCCATCTGCCACGGCTTCATGCCTTCCTTGCCCTTCTTGCCTTCCTTGACGTTGCCGTGCACGGTGTAGGTACCTGGCGCCAGCGACGAGGTGGACACCGTAGCCGTGTCTCCCTTACCCATGACGCCAACTCCGGTCCAGGAGTAGATGACGTTGTACTTGGGATTCAGATTGGTGGTCGTCCCGGTGATCGTCACCGGCGTGCCAGGATAGACAGACTCCGGATTGGCGGAGCAGGCCATGGTCACCGGCGGCGGCGGAGCAATGGAGCCAACGTGGAAGACAAGACCGGTGCTCAAACGAGCGGCGTTGATGTTGGCGCGGCCGCCATAGGTTCCAGGACCGAAATCCGCGTGCATATACTCGTAGTCCGCCTGGAAGAGCCGGATCGCCAGATGATGGTTAAACAACGGCGTCTCGATGTCCAGGCCGCCGCCCAGCGTCAGACCGGGGCCCCACTTTGCCGCGTTGAAATCCGGGCCGTTGATATTGTCGAGGTTCACCAATCCATGGATGAAGGGCGTCAGGTGACCATAGGGGAAGCGGGCGATGAGCCCCATGCCGAGGGTCAGGAATCCATCATCGTTGCCATGCACGCCAATGTTACCTCCGGGAGGATTGGGGCTTTGCTTACCCCACTCATGCTCGCCGAACTCCACCTGCGCGCCAACATGGCGGTTGAAGTAATAGGCGCCGCTGAACAAGCCGCCCACGTTGACTGCGTCATAGGAATAGGGAGCTATGGTGCCGTTGGGCTGCGGAACTTGCACGGTCCCCTTGGGCGCCAGATAGCTGTACCCAGCAAAGATGTCGGTCCGGGATAGGTACGGCCCCGAGGACTCTGCCATCTTGCTCTTTTTAGCTGACGAATGTTGCGCAGCGACTGCAGCAACAGGAGCCAGGCTCAGAAGCGCTACAGAAAGAACCTGGCTCACAGATTTCAAAACACGAGATTGCATGCTTGTTCCTCCGCAATGATGCTGATGTACCGGTTAACTAGGGTTGCTTGCAGGGAATGCGCCGGGGCTTGGAGCTTTACACTCACACGAGCCGTTCTGAACCGTAAACTTACACGAGACCTCAGTATTCGTAAGCAGGTTGATTCGAAACGGTCAAAAAAACATTTTCCGACAGACTCCCGGAACAACCCACGTTCATACTTGCTGGACGTCACGGAGAAACCGCAACGCCGGGATGCGTGCAACAACTCTTACCGTATCACAGGATAATTTCCACAGGACACCGTTTTTCAACAAGTTGCCTTCCCAATTACCCCTCCAAGAAGGCAATATGCGATTACTTTTGTAACTATTTCTGGGAGATGTATAGCTATCTTTCTCGTTGCGCAAACAATATTCAACCTCTTCAACAGACGGCATGGCTCACGCTGAGTCTTCTTTTGTAGAAGCGCGATGGCGTGAAGGAGTTGCTCGGGGGCACAGGACACACGGGCACTCAAACATCCACTGGAGTCACCTGGTTACTCCCTGGATGGGACGAAGCTGTTGAAGATCCCGCCGGAAGTGTGACAGGCGCCCAAGGAGATGACCCATTGGGATGCGGGCGCCTGCTCATTGAGCCCAGCGGACGGCCAGAGTCATCACTTTGACGGTGCAGCATCCCCGGTTGGCGGAGCAATGGAGCCAAAGTGGAAGACAAGGCCCGTGCTCAGACGGGCGGCGTTGATGTTGGCGCGGCCGCCGTAGGTTCCAGGACCGAAGTCCGCATGTATGTACTCGTAATCCGCCTGGAAGAGCCGGAATGCCAGACGGTGGTGCAGCCACGGCGTCTCAAAGTCCAGGCCGCCGCCCAGCGTCAGACCGGGGCCCCACTTTGCCGCGTTGAAATCCGGGCCGTTGACCTGTTCGAGGTCCACCAATCCATGGACGAAAGGCACCATGTGACCGTAGGGGAAGCGTGCGATGAGACCGCCGCCGAAGGTCAGGAAGCCATCGTCGTTGCGTCTCGTGCCGATGGGGCTTCCGTCCTTGTTGCGGCTGCCGTATTCATGCTCGGCAAATTCCACCTGCGCACCAACATGGCGATTAAAGTAATAGGCGCCGCTGAACAAGCCGCCCACGTTGACTGCGTCATAGGAATAGGGAGCTATGGTGCCGTTGGGCTGCGGAACTTGCACGGTCCCCTTGGGCACCAGATAACTGTACCCGGCAAAGATGTCGATCTTGGAGAAGGACGGGTTCGAGGATTCTCCCATCTTGCCCTTCTTCGTTGACGAATGTTGCGCAGCAACTGCGGCAACTGGAGCCAGAGCCAGAAGCGCTACAGAAAGAACCTGACTCACGAATTTCAACCCACGAAAATGCATGCTCGATCCTCCGCAATGGTACCGATGTACCGGTTAGCTAAGGCTGCTTGCAGGGGATGCAGCGGGGGCTTGTGGGACATTACTCTAACATGACCAGTTATGAACCTTTGACTTACACAAGGGCATAGCATTCGCAAGCAGGTTGATTCGAACCGGCCAAAAAATCTATCTTCCCGACAGACTCCCGGAACAACCCACGTTCATGCTTAATGGACGTCACAAGGAAACCGTAACGCCTGGTGCGCTTGCAACGATTCCTGACTTGTCAGAGGGCGATTTCTCAGTAACTTGATCTTTCAACAGTTACGCTATCAATTACCCCGCCACCAAAGGTGGCTTGTAATTGCTCTTATTCCACTTCTACAGCGAGATATTGCTCGCTCTTTCAGCACTCAGCCAACATTCAAAGTCTTCATCAGGCTGCGCGGCTCGTGCTGAATCTTCTCTTGTAGAAGCGTGATGGCGTGCAGGAGTTGCTCGGGGCGCGGAGGACATCCGGGCACATAGACATCCACCGGAACGACCTGATTGACTCCCTGCACCAGTGCGTAGTTGTTGAAGACCCCGCCGGACGTGGCGCAGGCACCCATGGAGATGACCCACTTGGGTTCGGGCATCTGCTCATAGAGCCGCCGGATGACCGGGGCCATCTTCTGCGAGACGCGGCCGGCGACAATCATCAGATCTGCCTGCCGTGGAGAAGCGCGAAAGACCTCGGCGCCAAAGCGCGCAACATCGAAGCGGGCCGCGCCCATCGACATCATCTCAATGGCGCAGCAGGCCAGTCCGAAGGTCATGGGCCACACGGAGTTCTTGCGGATCCAGTTGACGGCGAAGTCCAGCGAGGTGAGAACAACGCCTTCGGGCTCTTCGTAGTTGTAGCTCGCTTCCCTGACTTTGATCCGGTTCTGCGCGCTGCTCTCCAGCGCTCCAAACAAGTACCGATCCCGCTCTTCGATAGCCGCCATATCTTCAATATACCCCCTTCCATGCCCCAGACGATCACCCGCGGCGGAGGCACCGCGGAGACGCTTTTGGGGTCGTCAAACCATTGGACATGTTCCGGCAAACGGAATTCGGATGCGCCTGGTAACTTTGGTAAGTTTCCCATGTTGCGGTATGCATGGAACCGTGCTTTTCCCCGGGGGTGGGCGTATACTCCTCTTGTTCGGGCCGCATCCTGAGTACCCGGAGCGGCACTGGAGACACCATGAGCATCACCAATTTCTCTACCGGCGCGGACCTCTCGCAGCACGGCGTTCCTTTGACAAAAGTCACCATGCCGGCACTGGCTGAAATGAAGCGCCAGGGCAAACCCATCTCCGCGCTGACGGCATATGACTACGCCACGGCGCGGCTGGTGGACGAAGCGGGCATCGACCTTGTGCTGGTGGGCGACTCGCTGGCCATGGTCGTGCTGGGGCATGAAAACACGCTGGCCGTGACCGTGGACGAGATGCTGCACCATACGCGCGCCGTGCGCCGCGCCGCGCGCCGTGCGCTGGTGGTGGCCGACATGCCGTTCGGCAGCTATCACGGCAGCATTGACGCGGGCGTGGCGAACGCTGTGCGCTTTGTGAAGGAAGCCGGAGCCGAGGCGGTGAAGATTGAAGGGCCGCGCACGGAGCTGGTTCGCGCCTTAACAGAGGCCGAGATTCCCGTGGTCGGCCATCTGGGCCTGACGCCGCAGAGCGTGCACCGCATGGGCGGCTTCCGCGTGCAGGCGCGCACCGACGACGCGATTCGCAGGCTCAAGGCCGGCGCGCGTGCGCTCGAACGCGCCGGGGCCGGAGCGATTGTGCTGGAGGGCATTCCTCGCGAGGTTGCCGCAGCCATCACCGCGGAGCTTGCAATTCCCACCATTGGCATTGGCGCCGGTCCCGACTGCGACGGACAGATCCTGGTCTTCCATGACCTCGTCAATCTCTCCTTTGCGCCCGCGGCCAAGTTCGTGCGCCGTTACGGCGACGCCGCCGCGCTCTTCCACTCCGCCATCGAGCGCTACCGGGAAGACGTGGAGCACCGGACATTTCCGTCGGACCGGGAGAGCTATCATCTGCCCGCGGAGACGCACCCGCCTGCCGATCGCGACGATGCGGACGCGGTGGTGAATCGCGATGCATTGCAGGATCTCGGGGAGTTTGGCCGGGACTGATGGAAATCTTTCGCACCGTCTCTGAACTCCGCCGCTGGTCCCGTGCGCTGCGCGCCGCGCGCCACATTGAAGCAGGCGGCATCGGTCTGGTGCCCACCATGGGCGCGCTGCACGCCGGGCATGCATCGCTGATCCGCGCCGCCCGCGCACGCTGCGCGCAGGTGGCCGTGAGCATCTTCGTCAACCCCACGCAGTTCGCGCCCAACGAGGATTACGACCGCTATCCGCGTTCGTTCGAGGCTGATTGCGCGCTGGCCCAGGCTGAAGGCGCGGACGCCATCTTTGCGCCTTCCGTGGAGGAGATGTATCCGCCAGGCGCGGCGGCCTTCGTGGAGGTTGCGGGACTGAGCGACCGGCTCGACGGAGCGTCGCGGCCCGGACACTTTCGCGGCGTGGCCACGATCGTGACCAAGCTGCTCATCGCCGCCGAGCCGGACCTGGCCTTCTTCGGGCAAAAAGACGCCGCGCAGGTCGCCGTACTGCGCCGCATGGTGACGGATTTGCGTCTGGGCACGGAGATCGTGGTCTTCCCCATCGTGCGCGAGCAGGACGGGCTGGCGCTCAGCTCGCGCAACGCGTATCTGAGTGCCACCGAGCGTATTCAGGCGTTGACGCTGAGCCGCGCCGTGCGGTGGGTGGAGGCAATGGCCGCGCAGGGCGAACGGCGCGCCGGCGTGCTGCTTGAAGCTGCGCGGCAGATCTTTGCTTCCGAGCCGGCGGTGCGCATTGATTTCATCGCGCTGGTCGATTGGGCAACCCTGGAGCCGACGGAAGTGGCCGCGCCCGGTACGCTATTCGCCGTGGCGGCGTGGGTAGGCTCGACGCGGCTGATCGACAACGCAATCCTGGGCTGAATTCGCATCCAGTGCTGAAAGCACATCGATCCGCATCGATCGCCGGCGGCAAGGCGCGCAAGAATGCCTGAAGCAGATGACAAGCGCAGGCGGCTGCCGGGTTCGCTCTACAATCGAACCATGAGCGAAGCAGAGGACAAGATTGTACGCACGGAGGCGGAGTGGCGCGCGGCGCTGACGCCGGAGCAGTATCATGTGCTACGCGAAAAGGGCACGGAGCGGCCGTTCACCGGTGCGCTGGCGGAAAATCACGAGACGGGAAGCTACCACTGCGCGGGCTGCGGGGCGCTCCTGTTTCTGTCGGGAGCCAAGTTCGACTCAGGCTGCGGGTGGCCGAGCTTTGTGCTGCCCGCGGACTCAAAGGCGGTGGCGGAGCACGAGGACCTGAGCTATGGAATGCGGCGCGTGGAGGTGACCTGCGCGCGCTGTGGCGGACACCTGGGCCATGTCTTTCCCGACGGGCCGCGACCGACCGGGCTGCGCTACTGCATCAACTCGGCCTCGCTGGCGTTTACGCGGCACAAGCCGTAAAAGAGCGCAGCGTGCGCCATACACAAGAAAAACCCGTCCGGTGGGGACGGGGACAAGCCCATTACGCGGCCAGATGACGAGCCGCTTATGGCTTGGTGACTTTGCCGCTCTTGATGCAGCTGGCGCAGACGCGGAGGCGCCTGGGGGCGCCATTCACAAGAGCCTTGACGGATTGCAGGTTGACGTTCCAGCGGCGCCGCGTCACGTTGTGCGCGTGCGAGACGTTGTTACCGTAGCGCGGCCCCTTGCCGCAGATATCGCATGTTTGTGCCATCGTTCTACTCCAGATTTCAGCCGCTTGCGGCGCCACGCGCCCGGGACGGATTTTGCGGCGCCAGGCGCCAGGAACGGATGCACACGCGACCGTCCTGCGCTCGCCGAATCTTCAGTATACGCGGAAGACGCCCGCCGGGCCAAGGCGTGTGCGAAAGACGCGTCCGCGGCGCCCTCAGCGCGTAGATGAACGCTTGCCTTTCGGGTTCGGTTGCGTCCATTTTGATATCGTCAGGCAATCATGACCCTGCCGGGAAAGCGGCGGGGTCGCTGAGTAGAGTATCCTTGCCTGAGAGGACAATTTACTTGTTACGTATCAACTTTGTAGCTTGCCTACTGGTCGTTTGCTTGACGGCTGGCTGCAACGCCCAATCAAAAGTTCAGAAACCGCTCGACGCTAAGCTGACGTGGCAGATCGAGGTGATGTTCCGATCTCAATTCAACGTGCCGTGGGACTACAGCGTGCACCTGGGCGCGCCCGAGCCGAGCAAATTTGCCGGCTTCCGGAAGCTGCCCATCGTCATTTCGCATAGCGGCAAGTCACAGGTTGTGAACTTCCTGCTCTCGAACGACGACAAGACGCTGGTTCGTCTGGACAAATTTGACCTGGCGAACGATCCTGCATTCCACATCAACATCGCGGGCCGGCCAATCCGGGGAAATCCCAACGCCAAAGTAACCTTTGTCAACTTTGACGACCTGGAGTGCCCATTCTGCGCGCGTCTGCACGCGGAGCTGTTCCCCTCCACCTTTGACCGCTACAAGAATCTGGTGCGGTTTGTGTACAAGGACTATCCGCTGACGCAACTGCATCCCTGGGCCATGCACGCGGCGGTGGACGCCGACTGCCTGGCGGCGGCCAACGGAACAGCCTACTGGAACTACGTGGATTATCTGCACACCCACGTCGATAAGATTACTGGTCCCAAGCTGGATCTGAAGAAAAGCTACGCAATGCTGGACCAGATCGCGCGCAACGAGGCCACGAAGAGCAAGTTGGACGGCGCCAAAATGGATACGCTGAATGCGTGCATCGCCAAACAGGACGAGAGCGAGGTGCGCGCCTCAATGGCCGAGGGAGATGCGCTGGGAATACAGGGTGTACCGGCGATGTTTGTGAATGGCGAGCCCATCGACGGGGCCGTTCCGGAACAGCAGATTTGGACGGTGCTCAATCGCGCGCTGCGAGCTGAAGGCGAAACGCCTCCGCCGCCGTTGCCGTCGACGGCCGCGCCCGCTCCAAAAGCGCCAAAGGCGCCGGACGCAAAGAAGTAACGGCAGTACGTTTCGCCGCTTGGGTGTGTGGATTTATTCTTGGTTGCCGGGGTTTTGTGGCCCCATAAGGAGATGCAGGTGTTTGGCGAAACCAGTTCCCGGGGTCGTACCCGAATTGTTGCCCTGATGATTCTTGGCGGAGCCCTGCTGGCGGGTATGAGCGGCTGCCACCGGCCGCCCGGCCCCAACGTCGTGGCTACGGTCAATGGCAAGCCCATCTTCCGCTCGGCTCTGGAGAGAAACTATGAGGCGTTGCTGGGCAATTCGCCGAAGAAGCCCTCGCCGGAAGAGGCTGACATTCAACGTCTCAACGTGCTCCATCAGATGATCGAGGACGAGATTCTGCAGCAGCGCGCCGCCAAGCTCAATCTTGTGGCCTCTGACGAGGATGTGAACGCCAAGCTGACCGAGATGAAGGCGCCGTATACCGAGCAGGAGTTCAACAAGCTTCTCAAGGAAAAGCACGAAACCCTGGCGCAGCTCAAGCGCGAGATCCGGCGCAATCTGACCGTGACCAAGCTGTTGAACCGGGAAATCGAGTCGAAGATTAACATCACGGACAACGAAATTCGCGATTACTACAATGCGCACAAGGCGGAATTTGATTTCATCGAGCCGCAATATCACCTGGCATGGATTTTCGTGGCCGCATCCCCGCAAGGACAGGCCGGCAACGTTGCGGGTAGTCCAGCCGTAAGTGAGGCGCAAGCGCGGAAGAAGATCGAGGAGCTGCACAACCGGCTCGACAGCGGACAGGACTTTAGCGCCGTTGCCATGCAGTTCTCCGAAGACCCGAACACAAGTTCCAATGGCGGAGATCTGGGCTTCTGGCCGGAGTCGCAGTTGAAGGCGGACTCCGTAGCTTTCGCGGCTATCAGCCAGTTGAAGCCCGACCAGTACACCGGTGTAGTTCCTGCATATCAGGGTGTCGGCCCCGAGCGCCACCAGATCGGCTACGCCATCTACAAGCTGATTGCGATTGAGCCTGCCGGTCAGCGGCAATTGGGCGATCCGCGGGTACAGCAGGCCATCCACGATCTGCTGCACGAGCGCAAGCGGCAATTGCTGCAATACGCCTACTTTGAAACGCTCAACGACGCGGCCAAGGTACACAATTACCTGGCCCAGCAGATTCTGAAGCAGGGCGCACCATAGAGCGGGCACGCCCGGAGCGAAATCAGAACCGGCCCACAACCGTGGCGCCAGTGTAGTGGATCAGCTTGCCAGGGTGTGCGGTGACGCCACCGCCATGACTGGAGCGCACAATCACCACATGGAAGACGTGACCGGGCTTCATGTCCGGATAGCTTCCCGGTCTTGCTCCGATGGTGAATGTGCGCATGGTGTCATTCCAGCCAATCGGGAAGATGAAGCGCGCGCCGTGCTCATCGGCGTAGCCGCCGCCCCGATCTTGGCGATAGATGCCCATGAACCTCGCAAGATAGGCAGCAAGGCGGACGCGGAGAAAGGACCTGGACCGGCACGGAGCCTCCGAACGCGCCTTGATGGCTTACCTCTTGCTGGATACATTAGCCTCCTCACGTCAGATCGGAGAGGAGCACAAGCAAAAAGTGGCCCCCGCCTCAGCGGGGGCCACCTCTAGGCACCTAAAGTAATGAAGCGTCTTCAGCCCTTCGAAGACATCGTGACGCCTCCGGGCCCTCTCTTCTTCTCTTCGTTCAGGCGCCGGGTAGCCATCGCCTTCTTGGTCCAGAACTCTGCCTGCGCCAGATCCTCCTTGACCTTCGCGGCATCGCCGTAATCCACGTCGGCCTTGCTCCTGTACATCAGGTTCAGGTAAGCCATGGCGTCAGCATAATCGGGTTTCTCCTGGACAGCCTGATGCAGATACTTCAGGCCTTCTGTGACCAGCGGTGCAGTCTCCTTGGAGACCTGCAGCATCAGCTTCTTGGGCGCCTTGACATTGCCTTTGCCGTCGTCGTTGATGCCTGCCGGTTGCAGGACCTTCAGCAGCGCCTCGTGTGCTTCGCGCCAGTCGATGGCGCCAATCGTATAGGCGGCCACGGGATCGCTGGGGTCCATGGCGAGCGCTTTCCTCTGCCAAGTCTTGGCGAGCTCAAAATCATTGATGCTGAAATAAATTCCAGCGATCTGTTTGACGCTGTTGACGTCGCTTGGATCCTTGGCCAAAACCTGCTTGAAGATGGCAATGGCGCGGTTGGCGGTCTGCAGGTTGTCAGGCGTGGTTTCGCCTGGGACCACGTTTTGGGCGAGGGCCGTAGCCAGATAGGTCTTTGCCATCGCCAGACGCGGATCCAGTTCAGTAGCCCTCTGGAAGTGGCCGATCGCCTGTTCGTAATGCGCACTCTTATAGGCATCCACACCCTTATTCAACTGATTGCGGGCTTCCAACTGCCGGCACCCACTCAGGGAAAGCACCAAGCCAGCCAGGACAGCCGCGTAAGTTACAAAACGTGCGGGTCCGTTCATGTTCGTATTCTTCTCCTTAAGGCGTGCACCTGCCGCGCCACTTCAATCGGTTCAGCTTCAGCCGGTCCTGGTTGGAGATCCAATACCAGGGCCGGGAAAATTGTGCTCGCGTAACCGGCGAGGCTTATCTCGGCCGAGGCACGGTCTGAGCCTCGGGACGTGGCCTTCGATTCGCTACGATCCGGATCGGCCTTCTCATCTCACCAAGCACATCTCTTCAGTCGACAGCCGTCTTGGATCATGCATTGATCCGGACGGGTCCTTTGCAGCCTGAGACGAAGCCAGCTATACCGGAAACAGCGGCAGCTACATGCCCGCCTCCATCTTTGGGGTCAACAGGCCGATGTGGTTCACGCCGGCTGCCTTGCCGATGGACATCACTTGCGCAATATATCTGAAATCGACATTGTTGTCGCCCTTAATGAACATGACGCGCTCGGCGCGATTGGCATAGATCGCGGTCAGTCTGGGCAACAACTCCTGATAGGTCACGCTGGTCTGGTTGATTTTGTATGCAGGCGGTGCGCTACCCTGGTACAAAACCTGAACCACGATCGTGCGGTTGTTGGGCTGCGACTTCTGCTTGTGCTTGGGCGGCTGCGGCACGTTTGTGCTCAGTCCATTAGGCACCTGCGGCACAATAACCATGAAGATGATCAGCAGCACCAGGAGAATGTCGATCATCGGAGTTACATTGATCTCCGACATGCGTCCGCCGGAGCTTCCCATTGACATTGCCATCGCTTAATACTCCTCGTTTACTCGAAAGATCGATCCGTGGACGGCCGGGCAAGGCAGAGATTGTCACTCGCCGGTCATGACGTTGGTTGAAAGCCTTTGTGTTAACAGACCTACCTCCTGAACGCCAGCAGGGCGGATATCGTCGATGGCGTCTTCCACGGCCTTGTACTGTGCGCGCGCGTCGGCGCGGATATAAACGGTCTTGTTGGTCCGGTCCTGCAACCTTTCAGAAACCTGCGTACCGAGATCATTCGGAGCGACAAGATTCTGGCCCAGGAAGAACTTGCCGTCCCGCGTGACGGCGATGACGATGGCGTTGGTCTTATTGGCGTCAGGCATGGGGGCTGGATTGTCCACCTTTGCCAAATTGACGGCCACTTTATTCATAAGCATGGGGGTGATCACCATGAAGATGATAAGCAGGACCAGCATCACATCGACCATGGGAGTGACATTGATGGTGGAATTGACGTTGTGACTTGCTTGACGAGAGGATTCCGCGATTCCCATTGTTGGGCTCCGTGCGTTTGAATTATTTTCGCCGGACGGCTATTCCGGCCTAACCCATAGGCGCCAGCACAGGGTGGAAACCGGCGGGCGGGAGAGAATCGCCATTGCTCTCCCGCCGCCGCAGCTTCTCGCCAAAGCCGGCAACCGCTTCCTTAGCGCTGCTTGTGGCTCTGCTTGATGAAATAGTCGACCAGTTCGCTCGAGGAGTTATCCATCTCCACGTCGAAAGCTTCAACACGTCCCGTGAAGTAGTTGAAGGCCATAACGGCGGGGATGGCGACGAGCAGGCCAAGTGCCGTGGTGACCAGGGCTTCAGAGATACCACCAGCGACCGCGGCGATGCCGG
This sequence comes from Acidobacteriota bacterium, assembly GCA_021803035.1. GTDB lineage: Bacteria > Acidobacteriota > Terriglobia > Terriglobales > Acidobacteriaceae > Telmatobacter. Next base: position 186,445 of record JAJZME010000059.1, read on the forward strand.
AGATCTTCTGCGTGGCAATCTGGTTGAAAGCGTGGAGGATGCCGACCACGGTACCGAACAGGCCGACAAAGGGAGCGGTGGCGCCGATCGTAGCCAGAACCGCCAATCCTCTCTTCAGCTTGGCATGGACAATGGCCTCGGCCCGGTCCAGTGCGCGGCTCGAGCTCTCGATGGTCTCGGTGGTGATGGCGCCAGCCGAAGCGCGGAACTCCTGCAGGCCCGAGGTGACAACTTCAGCAAGGTGCGACTTCTTGCTGCGGTCGGCAATCTTGATGGCTTCTTCAAGCTTGCTGTCTTTCAGGGCGCCGGCGACCTTGGGCGCAAACTCGCGCGACTGCTTGCGAGCGGCCCGGAAGTACATGTAGCGGTCAATCATAACGGCCAGTGACCAGATTGACTCAAGGATGAGGATGATGGCCACGGCGCGCGCCAGCCAACTCATGCTATGCCACAGTCCAAGGACGGTGAAGCTGACTTGTTGATCTTGAAAGAGGGCCAGACTGCTGACGGTGTGCGAAGCGTAATGTGCGAGCTGAGCGAGAATCACTGAATCTTTCCTCCTACGGAGTTTCTTGTGAATGGCGACAAAGTTTACATCGGTTGGGGAAACGGCCCACAGAGCGCCGCTTCCAGATCTGGAGCAAGGCTCCTTCTAATTGACGGCTGAAGGAGCCACTTGTTTGCTAATCACCCAAGGTATAGATAACGTTAATGGTCGTTTCCACTTCCACCGGCTCGCCGTTGAGCAGGTAGGGCCTGTAACGCCAGTTTCTGACGGCTTCCATCGCGGATTGCTGCAGCATGGCCGGCCCACTGATCACGTGAAGGTCTGTGATCCTGCCTTCCTTGGAGATGGTCGCCTGCAACACCACCGTCCCCTGCACGCGGGCAGCCTTGGCGATGGGCGGATAAACGGGCATTGTCCTCTGGATCAGAAGGCCTGCTTCCACGCCGCCCGAGATGCTGATCTTCTTGGGAGTCGCGACTTTGACGGCAGGTCCGCTGCCAAAGGCGTTACCGAATGCGCCGACAGCGCTTCCGCCCAGTCCTTCCATGCCGGCAACACCGTAGTCGGATGGCGGCGCTTCCTTCTGGGTCACCATGTCGATGTTCTTCGGAATCTTGGAAGGAGCCATCAACTGGTTATTCATCATCTGCGCCTGCACATGGACGATTTTCACCTGCGGTGGTGGCGGCGGTGGCGGCGGCGGCGGCGGCGGCGGCGGAGTAAACGACAGAACCGCTGACAGCATTTGCTTGGGCAGCGCCTCTGGGTAGATCAGCGGGATGAGGATGAGGAGAAGAATAACGGAACCGTTGAGAATGCCCGTGACGAGCATCCAGCGGCCGCTCTTGGTCTTGATCCTCTTTCCGGATTCAAATGTGGAATCTTCAAACATGGCCAGCCTCGGACTCGAGTGTTGGTTACTTCTATTTAGACACCGCAGGAGCTCTCAATGTTCCCGAGTACTGCAGAATCCTTTTCTAGAAGCGAGATCACCTTAGCAGATCAAGACAACGACTGTAAAACCCCGCTTCGGATCAGCAGATTCGGTCAGATTCCAGAGAAGTTACAGCCGCCAATCAGGAATCAACTGACCGATTTGCGCCCGCAATGAGCCTTAAGAAAACTACATGCTTTGCTCGTGGTCCACCGCTCGTCAGGCGGCGGACTCTCGAGTTATCCGCGCGCGCGCCGGGCGGCGGGCAGCGTTGTCGACTTTCCTCTCTTGGCCCGCGACTCCTGCCATGCCACAAGCATGGGCGAAGCCACGGCAATGGACGAATACGTACCGATCAGGATTCCCACGACCAATGCGAAGGAGAATCCCTTCAGCACCTGGCCGCCAAAGATAAACAGAGAGAGCACCGTGAGGAAGGTAAGGCCGGAGGTAAGCACGGTCCGGCTCAGGGTCTGGTTAATGCTGCGGTTGACCAGGTCGGCAAGCGGCTCGCGCCGGCTTAGGCGCAGGTTTTCCCGAATGCGATCGAAGACGACGATAGTGTCGTTCATGGAATAACCGACCAGGGTCAGAATGGCCGCAACCACGGTCAGGGTGAGTTGCAGATTTTTGGCGCCGAACGTACTCGCCAGCGAAAAAGCGCCCACCGTGATCAGCGTGTCGTGGAAGCACGCCACCACCGCGGCCACGCCATAAATCAACTGGAAGCGAAACCAGAGATAGATGAGCATGCCAAGCAGCGAGTAAAGCACGGCCAGCGCGGCCTGCTTCACCAGCTGATGTCCGACGGTCGGACCAACCACCTGCACGCTGCGAATGATGAAGCTGGAGCCATAGTGCTCGCGCAGCGCATTCTCGATATCGGTGCGCCCCACGTCGAGAGCCTTTTCGTTGGTTTGCTCAGGCAGACTAATGATGACCTGGTGCTTTGAGGCCGGACCAAACAAAGCGATCACGGCATCCTTGAGACCAGATGTGTCGACTGCCTGGCGAATACGGCCCACATTGGGCGTCTGCGGAAACTCCACTGTAACCTGCGTGCCGCCCTTGAAGTCCACACCCAGAGGCACGGGGCTGCCGAAATGCACCCAGTGCCATCCCATTGAAATGATGCCGGAGACGCTGAAGATCAATGAAAACGCCAGGAAATACCACTTCTTCCCGAGCCAGTCTATGTTGACGTTGTGAAAGAATTCCACTGATTCTCTTCCCTTCCTCGGGGCTGGAGCAACGCCACCAGCCTGTTTCTATGGCCCTGATCCTTTAAATCGAGACCATTTGGCCCGGCTTCAGGCGGTTGAGGTGCGCCTCGAAGATGATCCGCGAGACGTAGACCGACGTAAAGAGATTGGCGGTGAGACCGAAGGTAAGAGTGGTTGCGAAACCTCTCACCGGTCCGGTGCCAAAGATGAACAGAATGGCGGCCGAGACAATGGTCGTGACGTGCGTGTCGAGGATGGTGGTCCAAGCATGCGCAAAGCCCTGATCGACGGCCGCCACGGCGGCTTTGCCGGCGCGAATCTCCTCACGTATGCGCTCAAAGATGAGCACGTTGGAGTCTACGCCCATGCCTATGGTCAGGATGACGCCGGCAATGCCGGGCAGCGTAAGCGTCGCCTTGGAGAAGCCCATAAAAGCAAGCAGGATCACCAGGTTCAGGAGCAAAGCCAGATCGGCATTGACCCCCGAGCCGCGATAGTAAATAAGCATGAACAACCAGACCAGCACCATGCCGACGATGGCCGCGGTGACACCGGCGCGGATGGAGTCGGCGCCCAGCGTGGCGCCCACGGTGCTGGCCTCGATGTAGTGAAGCGAGGCGGGCAGCGAGCCGCTGCGCAGCAGCTTGGAGAGAGCCATCACTTCGTCGGGCGTGAAGCTGCCTTCAATCACACCGCTGTCGCGAATCGGCTCCTTGATGACGGCGACCTCGCGAACGGTATTACCCATCACCACCGCCATATTCTTACCCACATGGGCGCTGGTAAAGGTCCAGAACTTGTCGCCGGCGGCGTCCGTGAGAGTGAAGTTCACGTCGCGCTGCCCGGTGTCGGGATTGGTTCCGGGCGTGGCGGAGCGGAAATCGCTGCCAGCCACGATGGCGCGGCGCTGCAATATGTAATAGCTGCCATTGCCGCCCGATCCGGCCAACGCCCCGCTGGAGGGCAGGACCTCCTGATCGGGAGGAAGCGAACCTCCAACACTGGCCAGCGCGGCCTGCTCGGTGGGAAACGGGCCGCCTTCGACGGCGTGAATCTCAAGCCGCAGGGTGGACTTGATCATGGCCTTTACCTGGTCAAGATTGCTGACGCCCGGCAGCTCCACCAGAATCTGATTGGCGCCCAGACCATAGGGCGCAATCTGCGGCTCCGTCACGCCGAGTGAGTTCACGCGGTCGGTGATGGTGGAGATGGCCTGCCGCACGGTGCGCTGATCGAGATCGCTCTCGTAAAGGGGCTTCATGGTCAGCGTCCAGGTGTTGTTGCTGCCCTGCGTCACGCTGTACTCATTGGCGTATCTGTTGCCGTTGAGCAGGCTGCTTACGGCGTCAGCCTGCGCCGGCGCGGTGCCTTCGACGCGAATGATATCGGGCTTGTTGGGGTAGGGCTTGTAGATCTGCGAGTAGGTCAGATTGGCCTTCTTCATCTGCTGCTCGATGTCCAGAATGGTGTTGCTGGTTTCATCGTTGACCGCATCTGAAACCTGCACCTGCAGGATGAGGTGCGCGCCGCCCTTCAGGTCAAGCCCGAGGTGGATACGCTTGGTGATGGCTTGCAGCAGATCTGGACCGGTGAACCCGGAAGGAATGCCGAAGATGCCATAGAGGCAAACCAACAGAACCGCGAAGATCAGAGCAATTTGCTTCTTAAGATTCTTCTTCATGGATTCGTTTCTCTAGCCCTAACACAACGCAAAGCCGGTCCAGAAGGAGCGGCTATTTGGACTCCTCTTGAGTGACGGAGGCGATGGCGGTTTTGGCAACCTCGAGTTTAAGGTTGTCGGGCGCAACCCGGATCACGATGGCGTCGTCCTTGATCGACAGGATCACGCCGCGGATGCCGCCTGCGGTGGTGACGCGGTCGCCGGTCTTGATCGCACCGAGCATTTGCTGCCACTGCTTTTGCCGCTTCTGCTGCGGCCGTATGAGCAGCAGGTAAAAAACGGGAATAAACAGCAAAATGGGCAAAAGCATGGACAAACTGCTTGCCCCCCCGGCGGCTAACACCGCCAACAATGCCAGACTTGTCGTCACACTCGTCCTTTGCTCGCCCCGGGGCGGATTGCCGCTCCCGTGCAGGGCGCAGGCACGCCGGCTATCAAGCGGGCGTGCCTCAACAAATTTGTCTCCGGGAACGGGCCTGGCGCGATTCACCTTCGGCCCAGGCACTGGGAGAAAGGCTTGGCCGCCTGCACCGGGGACGTGAATCAAATCCCCTGCCTACCCCGGGGCCGTACGCCTTGCTCACCGTCTGCTTCCTGTTCGACACGGAAACTCTTCCGGGACCGGGCTCAAGGCAAAACAGCTCTTGCCAGATTACCCCTCCCATTCCCAAAGAGTACCTAGAGAAGATAAGATACGCGCGCCCGGTTGCGTGTCAAGACGCCGCCTTCCCGGCTCCTTTACAAACTTCTTACGGCTTGTGTAGCGAATCCTTACCCAGGGAGCGTTCTGCTGATAGCAGGACGCCTCTGGTTTACGGACCAGTGACCACAATGCCGCTTCACACTACCGCCCAGCGAGCCGAAGCCGGATACGGCGATCGGCTCATGCACCTCGTTTCGGTCCCCGAGCTTGTGCTCTTCGCCGCAGTCACCCTGGCTGTCTTCTTCATGCTCTGGGTCCTGTGGAACTTCTGGAAGGATGGCCAGCGATAGCCCTCAATCCGCACAACTTACAGGCGGCGTCTACCTGGATTCAGCCGGCGGAGCTGATGCCGATACCGGCCCGGACGGCGGTTCCAGATCTTCGCTGTCATTTTCGACCCGCACCGCTGCGCCGGGCGCGATCGCATAGCTGACCGCGTTCCTGCCGGTGGCCTGGAAGGTGATGCGAACCGGGTTGTCCTGCCACTCGACCGGCGCGCAGGCGGGGTTGGGGTGATCGGCGGGATCGAAGGCGGCCAGCCTTTTGGCCAGAATCACCTTGCGCACGGCCAGTTCGGCCACCACGGCGTAAAGGCTTTTCCCGCTGGAAGTTACGCCGCAATAGGCCGCGTAGTCGCGAAACCACTCCACGCGGCTCACGGCGGGATCGTAATCAGGCAGCCTGGGCACGGTAATGTGTCCAGTGCTGCGGTCGACCAGCAACCAGGGACCGCGCTGCCAGACCCACTGCTGGCGCTTGTCGCCGGGCAGGGTGTTGTTGAGCCGCAGCGCCCGGCGCACGACAAAGGTGCGGCCAGTGATGTCCTGGGCGTCGCCGGTGGTCCAGTCCTTGAAGTCGCCGTTGACGATCAGCGCGCGGATGGGCAGCGAGGTTTCACCGGCCGCGGCTCCGGCCGGATCGCCTGGCTGCGAGTAGGGCACCTGGTGGACGGCTCCGAGAAAAACACCATGCACCTTGTGGGATTTACGGGCGGCCGCGGAGCAGGGTTTCGGGCCGCCGATCAGGATGAAGGCAAGAAGCGTGAAAATAAACAGAACAAAATTCCGCTGAATGCGCATGACAGTACTCTTCCCGCGGGCCGTTCACAGGCCAGGACTCGTTGCGCCAGCAATTTCAGGGGCTTGCGCCCTCTTGTTCTTCGCCGGCCGTTTTCAGCACACATCAAGCCGTGCCTGATGCAAAGCAGTTGTGGAAACACGCATTAGGAAGATGGAAATTATTATCCGCTTTCTTTTCCGGAACGAAAAGCGCGGGGCCGAAGAAAAATATCGCCTAAGCCTGTGCCGCCTCAACGGCGCGGGCCACGCGGAAGGCCGTCGCCTCCTTCAGATGCGCGGCCAGAATCTGCATTCCCACCGGCAAGCCCGCTTTGGTCGCGCCGCACGGGACCGAGACTCCGCAAATTCCGGCCAGGCTGGCGGTGACCGTATAAATATCGGCCAGATACATCGACACGGGGTCGCCGGTCTTCTCGCCCAGCCTGAAGGCAGGCACCGGCGAGGTGGGCGTAACAATGGCGTCGACCTCGGCGAAGGCGCGGAGGAACTCCTCAGCCAGTAGCCGGCGCACCTGCTGCGCCTTCAGGTAGTAGGCGTCGTAGTAGCCGGCGGAGAGCGCGTAGGTGCCGAGCAGGATGCGGCGCTTGACCTCGGCGCCGAAGCCCTGGTCGCGCGAGTTGCTGTACATGGCGGCGAGGGTTTCCGACGAGGGCGAGCGGTAGCCGTAGCGCACGCCGTCAAAGCGGGCCAGGTTGGCGCTGGCCTCGGCCGTGGCGATGAGGTAGTAGGTGGGAACGGCGTATTTGGTGTGCGGCAGCGAAACCGGCTTGACGGAGCAGCCCGCGGCCTCCAGGGCCGCGATGCCGGACTCGACGGCGGCGCGCACCTCGGAGTCCAGGCCCTCGGCGAAGTACTCGGCCGGCACGCCGATGCGGAGTCCCGCCGCCGGCTTGTCGCTTTCGGCGGCAAAGTCAGGCACCGGAGCGGGCGAACTGGTGGCGTCGCTGGGATCGTGGCCGGCAATGAGGCCGAGCAGTGTGGCGGCGTCGCGCACATTGCCGGCCAGCGGCCCGATGCGGTCAAGCGAGGACGCGTAGGCGATGAGGCCGTAACGCGAGACGCGGCCATAGGTAGGCAGCACGCCGACGACGCCGCAGAAGCTGGCCGGCTGGCGGATCGAGCCGCCGGTATCGGTACCCAGCGTGGCAACTGCCAGATTGGCCGCCACCGCCGCGGCCGAGCCGCCACTGGATCCGCCCGGAACACGCTCCGGATCGACGGGGTTGAGAACCGGGCCGTAGGCCGAATTCTCGTTCGAGGAGCCCATGGCGAACTCGTCGCAGTTGAGCTTGCCCAGCAGCACCGCGCCGGCCGCTTCGAGCTTCTTGACCGCCGTGGCGTCGTAGGGCGGCTGATAGCCCTCTAGGATTTTGGAGCCTGCGGTAGACGGCGCGCCCTGCATCACCAGCACGTCCTTAATGCCAATGGGAATGCCGGCCAGCGGAGGCAGCGGATCGCCCTTGGCCGCCAGCGCGTCCATGCGCGCGGCCTGCTCCAGCGCGCGCTCTTTGGTAAGGCTCAGATAGATGTTCAGGCGGGGATTCTTCTTCTCGATTCGCTCATAGTAGCTTGCGGCAAGCTCGGTGGCCCGGGTACGGCCAGCAACGATCCCGGCGCGCAAAGCCTCTAGCGTTTGCGGTTTCTCCACAAGATTTTCAGCAGTCTTCGCCTCGCCAGCCAATCGCTCCCCCTTCAATTCCCTGATCCCTGCCCCCTGATCGCTGCCGCCTATCGTTCAATCACCTTCGGCACCTTGAAGAAGACCTGATCGGACTCCGGGGCCTGGGGCATGACGGCGGCGCGGTCAAGCGAAGGCACAACAACGTCGCCGCGCAGATCGCTCGCGCCCGCCTCGGCCTGCAGCTCGCTGACCTGGGCTAGCGGCGCTACGCCCTTGGTGTCCAGCTCGTTCAGCTCCGCCACGTAGTCGAGAATGGCGTTCAAATCGAGCAGCATGCGGCCGGTTTCGTCCGGCGTGAGCTGCAGGTGCGCCAGCTCGGCGACGCGCTCCACATCTTCAACGGTGACTTTGGCGCTCATTTGCTATTTGTCCCCGGCCGGCGCGCGGCGCGATTCTCCGCCTCTGTTCAGCCCGGCCCGAAGATCAAGTATAGCGGCCAAGGATTGCCGCCTGCGATGGGCCGGCTGAACGCGGCGGACGATCAATCCACAGTGAGCGTCAGCGTGACTGAGTGCTGAACTCCGGTCGAGCTGGCGGTAACCTGCACCGTGTAGGTTCCGGCCGGCGTGGACGCGCCGCTCTGGCTGCCCGGAGGCGCGCTGCCCGTCCCTCCGCCGGAGCTGGTGCAACCCACCAGACCCGCGCAGGTGACCACGGCCAGTAACGCAACCAGGAACAGCGCCCTGCGGCGTCTGCAGGCCAGCGGCAGCAGAAACAGGCCGCACAGCAGCGGCGCCGCGGGCCACGGGGTTGCGGGCGCGGCAGACGCCGTGGTGGCCGGGCCAGTGGCAATCTCGACCATCACATTGCCCTGCGCGCCCGCGCCAACCGTTTCCGTGCCGGGATTGAAGGCGCATTGAGCATCCGCAGGCAGCGAAGAACACTGGAAGCTGAACTTTCCCTGCGAGCCGTCCAACGTGGACAGCACCAGCGAGTAACTGGCCGTCTGGCCGCTGGCCACAGTCTGGCTGGTCGAGCCGGCAGCCGCGGCGGTAAAGTCAAAGCCCATACCGGAAAGCGCGACCGGCGGCGCTTCGACGGTGCTGCTGGTGACCGTGAGGCTGCCGCTTTGCTGGCCGGCGGCCGTGGGCGCAAATTCCACGCCTGCCGTGCAACTGGCCTGGGCCGCAAGCGTCGAGCCGCAGGTGCTCGCAACCAGTGTGAAACCGGCTGGGACATTCAGCGCGAGACCGGCGAGGGCCGTTGTCGGATTCAGGTTGGTAATGGTCACGGTGGTCGGGCTGCTGACGGTTCCGGCCCCGGTGGTCGGGAACGAAATGGAAGCCGGCGTAACCTGGATGCCGCAGGAACCGTACAGGGCCACGCTGGACGCGGTGGCAACGGCAGGCGAACTGACGGTCAACGCGCCCGTTGCCAGCGCGCAACTGGCGGGCTGAAAGGCCACCTCCGCGGTGCAACTTGCGCCCGCACCCAGGCTGCCGCTGCAGTCGTTTTGCGTGAGGACAAAAGGCGCGGCAACAGCCACCAAAAGCGAGCTGATGCTGACGCTGGTGGTGTTGGTGATGGTGACCGTTTGCGCCGCGGAGGTCTGGCCGGGATCGACGGACGAGAAGCTGATCTCGGTGGGACTCACGCCCAGGCCCGAGGCGAGTTGCGCGGTTCCGGTCAGAGCGACCGAGGCCGGCGTGACGCCAAGTGTGGAGGATGAAACCGCCAGCGTAGCGGCAATGCCGCCCGCCATGGTGGGATCGAACGTAACCTGCGCGCTGCAACTGGCTCCGTTGTCGAGGACCGCTCCGCAGGTGGTGGCGGCAATGGCAAAGCTGCCGGCGCCGGGACCGGTGATCTGAAAGCCCACATTGTCCATGGGCGCGCCGCCGGTGTTGCTGACGGTGAGCGTTTGCGGGGCGCTGGCCACGCCGGGCTGCTCCGACGCAAAGCTCAGACTTGACGGGCTCACGCTGAAAACCGGCGCGGCAAGGCCCGTGCCGGAGAGCGCGACGGTCTGCGTGCGCAGCGCATCGGAGACCGTGAGCGTGCCGGTTTGAGCGCCTGCCGCGGTGGGATCGAAGGCCACCGCGATGGAGCAGCTTGCCTGCGCCGCCAATTGCGTCGTGCAGTTGTTGCTCGCAATCTGAAAGCCGGCGCTGACGCTGGCGGCAATCGAGGTCAGCGGCTCGTCGCCGCTGTTCGTTAGCTGAACCGTCTGCGCGGCGGAAAGCTGGCCGGCGATGGTATCCGGAAAGGTGAGCGCAGTGGGGCTGAGGTTGTCGGCAGGCGGCGCGGCGCCGGTTCCGCTCAAGGCCACGGTCTGGATTCCTGCCTCGTCGGTCAGGGTAAGCGTGCCGCTGGCGCTTCCTGTCTGCGTGGGCGCGAAGGCAATCTCGATCTGGCAACTGGCTTGCGCCGTCAGTGCGCTGGTGCCGCAGGAGTTGCTGGCAAGAACAAAGGGCGGCGTAACCGCAACGCTCAGGATGGGAATGTCGGTGGTAGTGGCGTTGGCGGCCTGGACCGGCAGCGGCGCGGAGGTGGTTCCGCTGGGGACCTGGCCAAAGTCGAGGGTACCGGGCGAGAGCGTGACCTCGCCGGCCGGGGTCCCGGTTCCGCTCAGATTCACGGCTATCTGTCCCCCGTAGACGTTGGCGCTGATTGTCATCTGCCCGGTTCGTGAGCCGGTGGCTGTGGGAGCGAAGATGACCTGAATGGCGCAGCTTTCGCCGGGCGCAATGGCCGCATTCACGCAGTTGTCAGTCTCGCTGAAGTCGCCGCTCAGGGCGATGCCGGTGGGTGCCAGCGCAAGGCTGCCCGTGTTGTAGAGAGTCACGGTCTGAGCGCCGGTAACCGCGCCCACGGACTGGTTCGGGAAGCTGAGGTCAGCCGGGCTGACAGAGGCAGAGGCCAGATTGGCTCCGGAGGTCCACAGCGGAGTTTGCCAGATGCCGCGGCCGTAAGTGGCCGCAACCAGCACCTGCTGGGAAGCAGACGGCGGAGCGGCGCTCAAGGCAACCACCGGCGCCGGCGGAAGACCGGTTCCGAATGCCGACCAGCAATTGGAGCTTGGCTGGGCGCAATTCGCGACCTCCGTGGTGAAATACACGCCCGCATCGGTGGCGACATAGACCGTATTGGCATTTTGCGGGTCGACGGTCACGCTGTTGGCGGGTGCCACGGGAAGATTGGACGTGATCGCGCTCCAGTGCGCGCCGCCGTCGGTCGAGCGGTAGACGGTCTGCGGATTCGCAATCCGGTTCGCCATCCCCTCCACGGTGACGTACACCGTGTTTCCGGTCGCGTCGTGGGGATCGATGTAGATGCTGGAGATGTCGAAGCTCTCGCTGTTCAGGGCCTGGCCGCTGTTGGTGACGGGGTTGAAGCTCAGATCCTGCCAGACGGGCATGGAAGTAGACGACGGATCGACGATGGCACGCAGAACATGGCCGGGGATATTGGCCCCGCCGTCCTGCGCGCCGTACATCCCCACGTAGATCACTTCGCTGCCGCCGGACAGCGCCAGCGCCGCCATGGAGCGGATCAGCGCATCACCGCTGCAAGCGCCTCCGCTTTGGCCGGTGTCGAGGATGGGGCTGACGGCGTTGCCGTCGCTCCAGCCGGCGCCGGTGGCCGGTCCGCGCCAAACCCGGCAGGTGCCGATGAGAAGCTGGGCGTTATCCAGCGGGTCCACCAAAAACGGGGCGGGCGTGGTCATGGTGCTCCCGTCGCCGTCCACGTCCGCGTTGTCGATCACCGGGCTGGAGCCGAAATCGGCAGGGTTGCAACCGATGGATTGCGAACAGGCATGGATCGAGACGCCCGGCGCGTTGTTGACGTACCAGTTCAGCGGATCGGAGGGATCGATCGCCACCGGCCCGCCCAGACCGGAGAGAATCTGCGGCCAGTCGGCCGTGGGTCCTGAGGTGCTCTTCACGCCCGCAGTCCCGTTTACGCCCAGGCCCGCCATCATGGTGTAAGACGACTGGCCAACCTGCGAGATGCTCTCCGGTTCCGCCAGTGAGCCCAGGCTGCCGTTGAGGTTCTGGAAGTGCGAGGCGTCGCTGCTGTCACAGACCGGGCCGGTTTCTCCAACGGCATCCGTCGAACGCCACAGGCCGCTATCGTTGCCGGCGAAGATCTCCAGCGGATTGGATGGGTTCCACGTCAGCGCGTGCTGAAATTCGCCCACCTGCGCGCTCATGCAGGTGGTGGAGTTGGTGGTGTTGCGCCACACGCAGCCCATGGCCAGGCTGCACTTCCACAGATCGTTGCCGCCGGCAAACAGCAGCGTGTCCTGCTGGGATGGAACCGCGGCCAGCGCCAGGTTGTAATCGCCGTTGGGAATGGTGGCGGCGCCGCTGGGCGTGTCGGCTTCCAGCGCCGAGGTGTCCCATTGGCGCCCGAAGGTCACCGTCTGGTTGCTGCAGGCGCCCGCGCTCAGGCCGCATTGGTCCTGCCACAGGCCCTGGTCCTGGTTGTCGGCATCCACGGTCCATGCAAACGTATCGCCGGTTTGCGGATTGACGGCGAGAGCGCCGCGAAAGATGGGGCAGGCGATGGAACCGGGAACGCCCGGATTCGTAGGGCAGTTGGTGGTGGTAAGCCCGGCGCCGGGCTGCTCGGCCAAACGCGTCCACGTAACCCCGTCGGAGGACTGGTAATAGCCGTGGTAGCGCACCGCCGCGATAAACACCTGCCGCACCGGGTTCCACACCACCGCCGTGGCGGCATTGCCGTCCGGCACAACGAAGGGATCGGACGGGCCCTGCACGTCGGCGCCGTTGCCGTCGGTGATGGTGGCCAGATTCCAGCTCGCGCCCGCGTCCGTCGAGTAGTAAAGACCCTCGTAGCTTATGCCGGACTGATTGGCGCTGACCAGCGTGCCTTCATAAGCCTGGGAGACGGCAGCCACCACAAGCTGGGGATCGACGGTGCTCCAGGCAAAACCGGCAAAGCCTTCGCCCACGAAGCTGTAGGTCTGTTCGCCCTGGAGCTGTTCCAGGTCGTCCGTTTGCTGGATCAGCGTCCAGGTGTTTCCCCCATCGGTCGAACGCAGAATGCCGCCGCCGTAGTAGGAATCGAGCGCGTCGTTGGGATCGCCGGTGCCGGCCAGGATCACGCCCGTGCCGCCGGGTTGAACCGTCAGTGCCCCGATGCTGATGGAAGCGCCGGCCGCGCCGCCCAGCGCATCCACGGCGTCGGTCAGCGGGGTAAAGGTGATGGAAGACGGCGTGGAGGCCGCCGCGTTCTGCGCCTCCCACACGCCGCCGGTGGTTCCCACATAGAGATGGTTCCCCGTAATGTCGGAGGGATCGAGCGCCAGCGAAGAGATACGGCCGGAAACCAGACCAAAGTTGGGAGTCTCAACGGCCATGGGACCGAGAGGCTGCCAGGTGGCAGTAGCGGCGTTCCCTGACTGCGCGCCGCTCGCGTTCATCCGCGCGGCCGCCTGTTCGGCGCGCAGGCGCAGCAGAGCCGGTCCCATCGCGCCGGCCGGCGCGGAAAGCTGCGCACCAGCCAGCCAGCCGCGGCGGGCAAGAAACTGCTCCGTCTCCAGCGCCCGTGGCGGCAGACTGACACGGCGCGGCGCACCAGGCTTCGTCCGTGAGCGGCCGGCAACCACCTGCGCCGCGCACCGCGCGCCCGCAAACACCCCGCAGCAAAACGCAGCCAGCACCCACGCGGCCACGGCCACGCGGCAGCCATGACCTGCCGCACCGCAGGCGCGCTTTCCATTCCCGCAATTTCCGCCTGGCCGGCCGGAAAATCGATTTGAAAATTCTTTTGTCACACCTGTCCGGAATCCGGTTCCGGTCTCCTTCCCTTAAATCTTCCAAAGGAATGGGAGCGGAATCCATGAGATTACGCAGCGTGAAACAGGCAGTTTCCGGGAATGGAATTGTGGCCCATTATAGGACACGCAGAATGTGGCCTGAATGTGACCTAAAACACAAAGCTTGAAACGCTTGCAACCCTTCAGGCGCCGGATCGGCCGGCGTAGCGGCGGATGTAAGTTGCGGCGTCGAATTTGCGGGAGATCGACGCGCCGGTCATGGAGCGGACCAGTCCGAAGACCGGCCGGTTGAACCACGGCCGGTCATGTCGGCCCACGATCGCCCAGGCAATGCCGGCGTAGCCGTTGGGGTCGCGGCCGTCCAGCTCGTAGCGGTCGTTGAGCGTCACCGCCCAGTCGAAGGCCGTGGCCGGTTCGGGCGCCCATTCCAGAATCTTCTTGGCCCAGTACATGCGCATGTAGTTGTGCATCCACCCCGTGTCCACCATCTGCCGCTGGGCGGCGTTCCACAGATCGTCGGCGGTTTCGGCGCGCTCCAGTTGCAGAAAGCTGTAGCGATGCGGGCGCGGGTCGCCGGCGTGTTCGACAAGCGATGTGCGGGCCCACGGCGCGGCGCACTCCCAGTTGTCGTAGTTCGGCTCGTGGCGCACGAAGAGAACCGACAGCTCGCGCCAGGCAATGAGCTGTTCCAGAAAGCGGTCGGCGGCGGGCTGGGCAGCCCATCCGCGGCGGACAGCGTCTTGCGCGGCCTGCGCGACGCTGAGCGGTCCGATGTTGCCGAAGTGCAGGTACGGCGACAAGCGGCTGGTGCCGTCCACTTCCGGATGATTGCGGGCCTCGCCGTAGTCCTTGAGGCCGTGGCGGACAAACTCCTTCAGCCGCTTGCGCGCGGCGTGGGCTCCGCCCGTAAACGCGTCCACGGGCCTGATCGAGCGGTCCAGTTTCGTAAAGCCTTCAGTGATGTCGCCCGCAAGAGAAAAGCCGGCAATCGGCTTGCGGGGCTTCCACGGATGCAGCGGCGCGATCTCCGGCGGCGTGACGAGATACCGGGACAGCTCCGCGTGCAGTCTCGGGCGGAAGTGGTGCAACAGCACAAAGCTGCGCCCGAAGATGCGCGACGGCGCCACGACATCGGCATCCACGGTCCAAAACGGAAGCCTGAGCCGGGCGGCCAGCGCCTTGCGCCAGCGTTCCGGCTCGCGGCAGGGGTTTTCGTCGCCAATCAGCAGCGCCGCCTGGACCTCTTCGAGAAAGGCTTCAAGGCGGTTGTCCGGCGGACGGCGCACCACAAATCCGACGCCACGTTCGGCGGCATCTTCGGCAGCGTCCCGCAGGCCCTGCGCCATGAAGTGATAGTGGCGCAGGTTGGCGTTGGGGTAGTTGGAAATGACGGAGAAGTAGACCACAACCGGCAGGTCGAGCAGGTTGGCGGCTTCGATGGCGGCCTCGAGCGCGGGATTGCCCTCGATGCGCTGGGCGCGCTGCATCCAGTAGACGACCGAGCGCGCGTCCTTGCGCGGCAAACCGGCGCGGCGCACCTGCACGCGCGGATCGGCTGCAAGGCGGGCGAGTTCAGCCGGCAGCGCGCCGGAATCTGCCCTGGCATGGTTCAAAGTGGCTCGTCCTCGTTTGCGATTGGAAATGGCTGCGCCGTTCCCTGAATGAGTCTTTCACGTCAGCGCGCATGGAGAAACACGGCGAAAGAGCAAATCCGGACCAGCTCACCGCGGCGGTTGTGACGGTCCCTCGGTTTTCCCGGGGCTGCGCCTGCCGCAATGCGTTGCTCCGCGGCCAAATCTGGCTGCGGAGCTGCAAATCTCATGGCGATCAAATGCGGATCCGTTTAAAATGCAGCAAACCATCGCACTTGGGCCCGGCATCCCGGAGTAACCAGGAGTGCGCTTTCTGCGGGGCGTTGCACGGCACAGCGGCGCGGCCGCCTCAAGGCTCGCAAAAGGAGAGATCTCATGCGCTATGCCGGAATTCTGGTCATGCCGGCCGGGTTCATCCTGACCATTGCCGCACTGCTTCTGTTTCCCGCGCCGGCGGAGCGATTGGTCTTTGTCCTGTGCGGACTGGCCGTCGAGGGCCTGGGCCTGGCCGTGGCCGCGCGCGGAATGGGGCGGCCATGAGCAACACCCTCTTTGCGCTTGTCTTCGCCCTGCTGCTGGTGGCGCCCCTGGCTCTGGCCGGCGTGGCGCTCATTAACACCGGACTGGGCCGCTCGCGTTCGGCCGCGCAGGCGCTGCTGGGCAGTCTGGCCATCATGGCCGTAACCGCAATTGTGTTTGCGCTCGTGGGCGCGGGCGTAGCCGGACTGCCCGGCGGCCCGGGCCTCAGCTTTACCGCGGCCGGCAAGGCGTGGAACTGGCTGGGCGCGGGGCCGTTTCTGCTGCGCGGCCTTGGCGCCGCGCCGCCGCGCGCGCAACTGGCGCTGCTCTTCGAGTTTCCCGCGGTGGCAATGGCCGGGCTGATCGCCTGGGGCTCGGGCGCGGACCGCTGGCGGCTCATCGCCGGCTGCGCGGCGGCCGCCCTGCTGGCGGCCTTTGTCTTCCCCCTGCTTGCGCACTGGATCTGGGCCGGCGGATGGCTGGCCGCGCTGGGCGTGAACTTCGCGCTGGGCAAAGGCTTTCTCGATCCGGGCGGCGCGGCCACGATGCATGTGCTCGGCGGCTTGACCGCGCTGGCCGTGGTGTGGATCGTGGGACCGCGCAAGGGCAAGTTCCCCAAAGAAGGCCTGTCCACGGCCATCCCCGGCCACAACGCGGTCTATGTGCTGTTCGGCTGCATGCTGAGCCTCGTGGGCTGGCTGGCCTGGAACGCGGCCGGAGCGGTGATCTGGCTGCGCGCGCCGCTGGCCGCGCTGCCCGCGACCGCCATCAACACGCTGCTCTGCGCCTCGGGCGCGCTGGCGGCCACCTTCGCCGTGACGCGCATCCGCTTCGGCAAGCCCGACGCCAGCCTCTGCGCCAACGGCTGGCTGGCGGGGTTGGTGGCTTCCAGCGCCTGCGCGGCGCTGGCAACCACGGGCGAGGCGCTGCTGGCCGGCGTCGTGGCCGGAATCGTAACGCCGCTGCTGGTGGAGCTGTTCGAGCTTGCCCTGTCCATTGACGACCCCTCCGGCGCGGTTGCGGTCCATGCCGTGGCGGGAATGTGGGGATTGGTCGCGGCGGGAATTTTCGCGCCCCACGCCGGCCAACTGACGGCGCAACTGGTAGGCATAGCCGCCCTGCTCGGCGTGGCGCTGCCGCTGGTGTACTTCCTGTTTGCGCTGCTCAACCTGGCGCTTCGCTTCCGCGTGGAACCGGACGGCGAGCGTATCGGAATGGACCTCCAGGAGCTGGGTGGAGGCGCCTATCCGGAGTTCGTGGTGCACCGCGACGAGTCGTTCCGGTAGACAGGGCCGGCTACCGGCAAATTCCAGGCCGCGGCACGGCAACCTGAGGCTGGGGAACCGGGCGGGCGCCGCCTGCGTAGTTTCCGGCAGCGCTGCGTGGAGGAGAGAAAATCATGTTTTGCAGCGGGTGTGGACAGCAACTGATGCCGGGTTATGCATTTTGCCCGCAATGCGGACGCCCGGTGGCGCCGGTCATGCCGCCCGTGCCGGGCTACGCGTTCCTGCTGGAAAACTACGCATCCAGGGTGCGGCTGCTGGCTATTGTATGGCTCGTGTATGCCGGAATCTCGCTGCTGCTGGGCTTTGCCGGAATCACCTTTCTGAAATTCTTTTTCTTCGGCGGCCTCGGTCCCTGGATCCATCCCTGGATGCACGGCTCCATGCCACCGGCGTGGGTATTTCCGGCCATCGTGCACTTTGCGTGGATTCTGCTGGCGCTGCGCGTAGTCCTGGCCGCCGTTGCCGGCTGGGGGCTGCTGGAGCGCGCGCCGTGGGGCCGGATCGTAGCCATTATCGCGGCAATCTTCAGCATCCTGAAATTTCCCTTCGGCACCGCGCTGGGCATCTGGACGCTCGTGGTGCTGCTGGGTGACCGGAATACGGCGATGTATGAGCAGTTGGAGCGGCAAAATACCGGCCTTTAGCTTTCAGCTCACAGCTCTTGATGCAGGCCGCCGCCGCGCCCCGGTTTTTTCCCGCTCTGGTCCACCACCACATTGGGAACCCCGCCCTTGCGCCGCATGTTTGTCCCACGGGTGGAACTGGCCTGCACTCCGCCCAACTCCATCCGTTTCTTGGGCATCGTTCAAAACTCAACCTGTCCTCCGCGGCGTCCCATCCCCGCCGCGAAAAAATTCGCAATTTTCTTGCTCCAACTTTGCCGATAATTTCCGCCATTTGGCACACAATGTCTTTATGGCGTTGAATCATGACAGCACGGAGCCGGTCAGCTTTTGCCTCTCTGGACGCCGCCGGGACATCTGCCGCACACCCACCCCCCTCAAAATATTTTCCTTTTCCACAGATTTCTTGCAGGTATTTTTGTTTCCCGGGAAATACGCGGATCCGTATGACCCCATTTCCCACATTGCAGTACACCCATATCAGACCTGCTTGGCATCAGCACAATCTCCGCATCCAAAATCATCCGCTCAGAGACTGGCTTCGCAAACTCCGCTAACGCCGCCAGCTCCGTTGTTCCACCGCGGAAGAGCTGAGATTTGCTGCAACCAACATTAGAATTGAGCCATGAACTTTCCTGAGATCCGAATGCGCCGGTTGCGGCGCAGCGAGCCCTTGCGGGCACTGGTGCGGGAAACCACGGTTGAGCCCGGCGACCTGATCTATCCCTTGTTCATCTGCCCCGGCGCGGGAGTACGCCGCGAAGTGCCGTCGATGCCCGGCGTCTTCAACGTCTCCGTGGATGAGGCGGTGCGCGAAGCCGAAGAGGCGGCGAGCCTCGGACTGGGCGGACTGCTGCTCTTCGGCCTGCCCGAAGGCAAGGATGAGTTCGGCACCGGCGCCTGGGAAGAAGATGGGATTGTGCAGAACGGCCTGCGCGCGCTGCGGGAATCGGCGGCGGCCAAAAATCTGGTTCTCATCGCCGACGTGTGCCTGTGCGAATACACCAGCCACGGCCACTGTGGCGTGGTGGTCAAGTCGGGCGACGGCTTCGACGTGGACAACGACCAGACGCTGGAGCTGCTGGCCCGCGCCGCCCTCAGCCTGGCCAAAGCCGGCGCGGACGTGGTGGCGCCCAGCGACATGATGGACGGCCACGTGGCCGCCATCCGCCGCGCGCTGGACGAAGGCGGACACGCACACACGCCCATCCTGAGCTATGCCTCGAAGTTCGCCTCGGCCTTCTACGGGCCGTTCCGCGAAGCCGCGGACTCGGCGCCGCAGTTTGGTGACCGCAGGAGCTATCAGATGGACGGCGCCAACCTGCGCGAGGCCATGCGCGAGATCGAGCTGGACCTGGCCGAAGGCGCGGACATGATCCTGATGAAGCCGGCCATGCCCTATCTGGACGTGGTGCGCGAGGCGCGCGAAGAGTTCGGCGTGCCCATGGGCGCTTACCAGGTCTCGGGCGAGTACTCCATGATGCAGGCCGCATTCGCAAAAGGCTGGCTCGACCGCCCGCGCGCAATTCTCGAATCGCTGCTGGGCATCCGCCGCGCCGGCGCCGACTTCGCGGTTACCTACTTTGCCAAGGAAGCCGCACGTTTGCTGGGGTAGCAGCGGGCGGCAAAAGTCGGAATGGGTGAAATACTCTGCCGCAGCGACTGATGTCGCGTTGATTCTGCGCCAACTGCGGCACGCGCAAAGTCGTGTCGCTTCAAACAGATGGTGCAGAATGGATGGATGAGGTCATAGGCCGGATGATCGCGATGGCATCTGCAACACACTGGATCGGCCCGGCAATCCTGGTGATTTTCTGCGCCGCTTACGCGCTCGTATTTGCCGAAGAAAGACTGGGGCTTCGCAAATCAAAGCCCGTAATGATCGCGGCGGGCCTGATCTGGATTCTTGTCGCCGTCGCCTACGACCACGAAGGCCGCGGCCCGGAAGTCGGCATCAAGCTGCAGCATGTGCTGCTGGAATATGCCGAGCTGTTCCTCTTTCTCTTGTCGGCGATGAGTTTCGTCAATACGCTGGTCGAGCGGAACGTCTTCGAGGTTCTCCGCGCCAGGTTGACGGCAATGCGTCTTTCCGCGCGCAGCATCTATTGGATCGTCGGCTTCATCGCCTTCTTTCTGTCGCCGATTGCAGATAACCTGACCACCGCGCTGGTGATGGGTACGGTGGCGATTGCGGCCCTGGGGCATGACAGGAAAGCTGCTGTGGGCTCTCTGGTCAGCATTGTCGTCGCGGCAAATGCGGGAGGCGCATTTTCACCCTTCGGCGATATTACGACGCTGATGATCTGGCAAACGGGTACGGTCCGGTTCGGCCAGTTTTTCGCCCTCTTCCTGCCGGCCTTGCTGAGCTGGCTGATTCCCGCCGCAATCATCTCCCTGACGATTCCGGCAAGAACGACGGATGCAGCCTCATATACGGCGAGGGTGCGCAAAGGCGGTTACGTGGTGGCCGGACTCTTTCTGGCGACCATCGCCATCACGGTGCTGCTGAATCATGCGCTGCACCTGCCGCCGTTCCTGGGCATGATGATGGGCCTCGGCGGGCTGAACTTGTACTCTTACTTCCTGCATCGCGCCGAAGCCCGCATTCTGGCCAGTGAGTCAAACCATTCGACGCTGGCGCCTCACGGCGAGGAGGATTGGAAGCCCCAAAAACCGTTTTCGATCTTTCACATCCTTGAGAAAGTCGAATGGGATACGCTCCTGTTCTTTTATGGCATCATGCTTTGCATCGGCGGCCTGGGAGCCATCGGCTATCTCGACGGGCTGTCGCAGTTCCTCTACATCGGCTTGGGAGCTACGATCGCCAATGTGGTTGTCGGATTCCTGTCCGCAATCGTCGATAACATTCCGCTGACATACGCCGTGATCACCATGAAGCCCGCTATGAGCCTGGGACAATGGCTGCTGCTTACGCTGGCGGCCGGCGTCGGCGGATCGATGCTATCGATTGGCTCGGCCGC
This sequence comes from Acidobacteriota bacterium, assembly GCA_021803035.1. Lineage (GTDB taxonomy): Bacteria > Acidobacteriota > Terriglobia > Terriglobales > Acidobacteriaceae > Telmatobacter. The sequence goes on from JAJZME010000059.1 coordinate 207,001, forward strand.
GGGCGTAGCGCTGATGGGCATCGGACGGGGGACTTACACCTTCACCACGCATTTGAAGTGGACCTGGGCCATCATGCTGGGGTTTATTGCCGGCATCGCCCTCCACCTGTTCCTGAACCAGGGCCTGTTTGCCAAGTAAGCGTCTGCGCGGCTGGTGGAGAAGGTTGCATTGGATACACATGTAATCCGCGGCCTTGCATAATCTGCTTTGCGGCGCCGCAACCGTGTGGTTATCTGGAAGCACTCGCGTATGCTGAAGCGCCTGGAAGCCTACTTTGAATTCAGCCATCTGGGAACGAACTGGCGCACGGAAATTCTGGCCGGGGCAACCACCTTCCTGACGATGGCCTACATCGTGCTGGTGAACCCGGCCATCCTGGCGGCGGCCGGCGTGCCCGCACCCGCCGCCACCGCGGCCACCTGCCTCTCGGCGGCCTTCGGCTCCATCCTGATGGGCATCGTGGCGCGGTATCCCATTGCGCTGGCGCCGGGCATGGGACTGAACGCCTACTTCACCTACTCCGTGTGCATCAAGCTGCACATCCCCTGGCAAACGGCGCTGGGCGCGGTGTTCATCTCGGGCATTCTGTTTCTGGCGCTGACCGCGGCCGGCATCCGGCAGATGATTCTGCACGCCATACCGCATCAGCTATACGCCGCCGTGGCCGCCGGGATCGGGCTGTTCATCGCCTTCATCGGCTTTCAGAACGCGGGGCTGGTGGTGCGCAATGCCGACACCATGGTCACCATGGGGAACCTGCGCAATCCGGCGACCGCGCTGGCGTTGCTGGGGCTGCTTTTGATGGTGGTCCTGGAGGTGAAGAAGATCAAAGGCTCGATCCTGATCGGCGTGTTGAGCGTAACCGGCGCGGCCTGGATGATGGGGCTGACGCATTGGGCGCATTCGCCGGTGGGATTGCACGCGCTGACGGCAACCGCGTTCAAGCTGAACATCCGCGGCGCCATGAACAAGGGGCTGCTGGAGATCATCTTCGTCTTCTTCTTTGTGGACCTGTTCGACAACCTGGGAACGCTGGTCGCGGTGGGCAAGCGCGCAGGGCTGATCGCCGCCGACAACGACATTCCGCGCCTGACCCAGATCTTCTTTGCCGACGCCACGGCCACGGTGTTCGGCTCGCTGGCCGGCACTTCAACGGTGGTCAGCTACGTAGAATCTACGGCGGGCGTCGCGGCCGGCGGGCGGTCAGGCGTGACGGCCATCATCACGGGAGTCCTCTTTCTGGCCGCCGCCGGAGCCGCGCCGTTCGTCGGCATTGTGCCCGCGGCGGCTACGGCTCCGGCGCTGATTCTGGTCGGCTCGATGATGCTGACCACCATCACCGAAATCCACTGGAACGATCCGCTGGTGGCTGTGCCGGCCTTTCTTACGCTGGTGCTGATTCCCTTCACCTATTCCATCGCCAACGGGCTGGGATTCGGCATCGTGGCGTGGGCCATTCTGCACCTGGCCGCGGGCAAATTCCGCCGCCAGGACTGGCTGCTCTACCTGCTGGCGGCGCTGTTTCTGGCGCGCTTCATTTATCTGGGGGCAAGCTGATTGGCAGGCTGCGCCGGCGCGCCACAGGGCCGCCCGGCATGAAGGCTGAAAACAGTCTGCGACTGTCCGTAGCTGACAACCGGGCCGACAACGTACATTAGAAGCTGAAATGGCTACTTCAAAGCTGCGCTATTTTTCTCTTTCCCTGGTCGTCGCGGCCTTGGCCGCCACAGCCATCTGGACATTCTTCGTGCGGCCGGCATCGGCGCAACCCGTCTACGGTTACCGCATCGTTCACGTCTACCCGCACGATCCCGGGGCCTTCACGCAGGGGCTGATTTACCTGAACGGCCACCTCTATGAAAGCACCGGCCTGCGCGGCCACTCGTCGCTGCGCGAGGAAGACCTGTCGGGGCGCCTGCTGAAGTACGTGGCGCTGCCCAACCGCTACTTCGGCGAGGGGCTTACGAACTGGGGGAACGAGCTGATCCAACTGACCTGGACGTCGCACACGGCGCTTGTCTACAACCTGAAGACCTTCCAGTTCATACGCACCTTCCATTGCCCCTACCAGGGCTGGGGACTGACCCAGGATGGCAAGGACCTGATCGAGAGCGACGGCTCGTCGACGCTTCACTTCATCGACCCGGCGACATTCCAAACGGTACGCAACCTCAAGGTAACGGCCGATGGCAAGCCGGTAACGCAGTTGAACGAGTTGGAATACATTCATGGCGTGATCTACTCGAACGTCTGGCACTCGAATCGCATCGCGCGCATTTCGCCGGTAACGGGCAAAGTGCTTAGCTGGATCGATCTGAGTGGCCTGCTGCCGCCCGGCACGGTCACCAACCCTGAAGCCGTGCTGAACGGCATTGCCTACGATCCGGTCCATAACCGGCTTTTTGTTACCGGCAAGCTGTGGCCCAAGCTGTTTCAGATTGAAGTGGTTCCCAAGTAGCAATCAGCAGGCCGGCGGGGCAATAGAGGCGGGACAAGCAGCAAATTGGCAAGATTGCGCCGCCGAGCCTCTTGTCCGTCATATCCGCGTGCCTCTGGGGGCGCGTATACTCTTCGGCAGAGCTCAGCAAGAGGCCATGGAATTCTCGTCGATCTTTGTTCCCAATTCACCGCAGGAGGCGGTGGCTCTCACCATTTTGCTGGCCTTCGCGGGCTATCTGGTGACCTACCTTGGCAACCGCATGATGGCCCGGCGCACGGCCCGGTTGCAACTGGTGGACAGACGGCTAAACGAGTTCTACGGGCCGCTTTACGTGGCTTCGCAGGCCGGCAACATCGCCTACCGCTCGCTGCTCAAAAAGCAGGGCAAGACGCAGTGCCACCCGATTTCCCCCTCGGAGATGGACGAGTGGATGCTGTGGATGAAGACCATTTTCATGCCTCTGAACAACATCCGCGAAAAGATCATTATTGAGAAGGCGCACCTGATCGTCGAGCAGGAGATGCCGCATTGCCTGCTGGAGTTCGTAACACACGTGGTGGGTTATAAGGCGGTGCTGGCCAAGTGGGCCAACGGCGACTACTCTGAGAGCCGTTCGACCATCGGCTGGCCGCCGGAGTTCGACCGCTACGTGGAGCGATCATATGCCGCGCTCAAGGCTGAGCAGATGCGACTGCTGCATGGCTTCGCGTGGCGGCTGCATCACCGGATAACGCGGAAGGCGCGTGCGTAACCGGAGGACGCGGCGTGAGAGTGCTTGCCAACTCGCGTCCCAGACGCAGCGAGGGCGCGGCCAAAGCCGCGCCCTCGCTGTATAGCCGGATGCCGACTACTTGGAGCCGGTGTGCAGGTCTGGCCCCTTGTCCTTTTCCTGGAGTGCCGCCTGCGCTGCTGCAAGCCTCGCGGTCAACAACCGGAAAGGCGAGCAGGATACATAGTTGAGCCCGATCTTGTGGCAGAACTTAACGGACTCCGGATCGCCGCCATGTTCGCCGCAGATGCCCACCTTGAGCGTGGGCCGGGTGTTGCGTCCCTTGGCCGTGGCCGTTCCTACAAGCTGCCCCACGCCCGCCTGGTCCAGGGTGGCGAAAGGATCGTGCTTGAAGATGCCGTTCTTCATATAGGCCGGCAGGAAGTTGTTGATGTCGTCGCGCGAGATACCGAAGGTGGTCTGGGTCAGATCGTTAGTGCCGAAACTGAAGAACTCGGCCTCTTCGGCGATCTGGTCGGCAGTGAGGGCCGCGCGCGGAAGCTCGATCATGGTGCCCACCATATAATCGACCTTCGTGCCCTTTTGCTCGAAGACCTCGGAGGCGACGCGGCGGACGATAGCCGTCTGGTGGCGCATCTCCTCAATGGAGCCGATGAGCGGAATCATGATCTCGACGTGCGGATCGCCACCCTTGGCCTTGACCGAGACTGCGGCCTCGATGATGGCGCGCACCTGCATCTCGGTGATCTCGGGGAAGGTGATGCCCAGGCGGCAGCCGCGCAGCCCAAGCATGGGATTCATCTCGTGCAGCTCCTCCACACGGGCCAGCAGCGTGCGCAGTTCCTTGAGCTTGGGTGAGCGGGGCTTGGACTCTTCCAGACGGGCGATCTGGACCAGCAAATCCTCGCGCTTGGGCAGGAACTCGTGCAGCGGCGGGTCGAGCAGACGGATGGTGACCGGCAGCTCACCCATGGCCTTGAAAAGGCCCACGAAGTCGGCGCGCTGCATGGGCAGCAGCTTTTTGAGAGCCGCCCGGCGGTCCGCCTCGTTGTCGGCCAGAATCATGGCGCGCATATGCTCGATGCGGTCTTCGGCAAAGAACATGTGCTCGGTGCGGCAGAGTCCGATGCCCTCGGCACCGAAAGTGCGGGCCTGCTTGGCGTCGCGCGGAATATCGGCGTTGGCGCGGATCTTCAGGCGCCGTAAAGGATCAGCCCAGCTCATGAACTTGACCAGATCCGGATCGTCGGGCTGCGCAGGAATGGTCTTGAGCTGACCGGCGATGACGCGGCCGGTAGTGCCGTCGAGCGAAATGAAGTCTCCCTGCTTGAAGACCTTGCCCTTGACGCGGAGTTCCTTCCTGGCCTCGTCCACCGTGCAGTCGCCGGCTCCGGCCACGCAGCACTTGCCCATGCCGCGGGTAACCACGGCCGCGTGTGAGGTCATGCCGCCGCGGGAGGTGAGAATGCCGGAGGCGACTTCCATGCCCGCGATGTCTTCAGGGGTGGTTTCGCCGCGCACCAGAATGATGCTCTTGTAAACACCCTTCTGGTGGAACTTGACCGCGTCTTCAGCGGTAAAGACGATGTGGCCCACGGCGGCGCCGGGCGATGCGGGTAAGCCGGTGGCAAGCACCTCGATCTTTTCGCCTTTCTCCACCAGGCGCGGAACCAGAAAATCGTAAAGCTGGTTGGGCTCAACGCGGAAGATTGCTTCGTCCTGCGTGATGAGGCCCTCGCGCACCATGTCGATGGCGATCCGCACCGCGGCCAGGCCCGTGCGCTTGCCGGTCCGCGTCTGCAGCATGTAGAGCTTGCCATCCTGGATGGTGAACTCGAAGTCCTGCATGTCCCGGTAGTGCTTTTCCATCTTGCGGGTGATGTCGCGGAGTTGCTCGTAGACCTTGGGCATGACCCGCTCGAGCTCGCTGATGTGCTGCGGCGTGCGGACGCCGGAAACCACATCCTCGCCCTGGGCGTTCATCAGGTACTCGCCGAAGAACATGTGCTCGCCGGTGGCGGGATTGCGCGTGAAGCCGACGCCGGTGCCGGAGTTCTCGCCCAGGTTGCCGAAGACCATGGCCTGCACGTTGACAGCGGTGCCCAGCCAGTCATCGATGTGGTTGATGCGGCGATAGGTCTTGGCGCGCTCGTTGTTCCAGCTGCGGAAGACGGCGTCGCGGGCCAGCAGAAGTTGTTCCATCGGCTTCTGCGGGAAGTCCTTGCCGGTCTCCTTCTTCACCAGCTTCTTGTACTCGCCGATGATCTCCTTGAGCGCGTCGGGAGTGAGCTCGTAGTCGAACTTCACCTTGGCACGCTGCTTGATGGAGTCGAAGATGTGCTCGAACTTCTTCTTGGAGATGTCGAGGACCACGTCGCCGAACATCTGGATGAGGCGGCGATACGAATCGTACGCAAAGCGGGGATTCTGGCTGCGCTTTGCCAGAGCTTCCACGGCCTGGTCGTTGAGGCCCAGATTCAGGATCGTATCCATCATGCCGGGCATGGAGAACTTGGCCCCCGAGCGCACGCTGACAAGCAGCGGATTGTCGCCCGCGCCGAGCTTCTGGCCCTGCATTTCTTCCAGGCGCGCCAGCGCCCCGTGCATTTCCTTGTCGATCTGCGAATTCAGCTTGCCGCGCATATATTCGCGGCAGGCCTCGGTCTGGATGGTGAATCCAGGAGGAACCGGCAGGCCGGCATTGGTCATTTCAGCCAGGCCGGCACCCTTGCCTCCCAGCTCATCTTTCATGCGGCCGTGGCCGTCCGCCTTACCATTGCCGAAAAAGTACACATATTTGGTTGAAGTTGAGGTTTGGCCTGCCTTTTCAGCAGGCGTCTGTTCCAGCACGCCCTGGGTCATGAATTCACGCCTCCGTGTATTTTTTCCGCAACGGCGGTTCACATCCAAGGTAATGGAACGGAGACTCAGTGCCAACAAAAACAGTTGCGAGCAATCTGACTACGCCACACCCAAACGTGCGACCACGCCGACCGGCATTTGAAAATCGCTAGTACAAATAGCGCCTTCAGTATACGATTGCCTGTGCATTTCATCACAGACGATCCACGTACCACAGTAGCGCCCCGAATCATAATAAGCCCCTAATGAAACATAAAAACCCCGTAATAAAGCCTGGGCCAGAAGGCATATCTGCGCACGCAGATGCGGCAAGGCATCTGTTTTGTCGCATGCGATGAGGTATTTTCAGAGAGAAAGCCGGCGCAATTCCGCGTTTAGCTTGAGGCGAAATCAGGCCGCGGTCAGTTCGGTGGGGAGCTCGCAGCTGGCGTACTCTTTCACATTCCGGGACACCAAAATCCGATCCAGGCCCACCAGCACCAGAATTTCCGCCACGCGCGGTGCAGGGTTGACCACGCCGAAGTGATGCCCCGTCTCACGGGCGCTTCGGTAAAGCGAGATAAGCGCGGCGATTCCGCCTGCGTCGATGCGCTCCACGCGGGCCAGATTGAGCAAAACCGATTGGCGGCGCACCAGGGGAGTAACGCGCTCGAGCAGGCGCTCCTCGCTGCCTCGCACCAGCTCAGTAATCCCATCCGGCTCGACGGCCAGCATGGTGCCGGAAACCCGATCGTAGCTGACAACGCCCTTCATACGGATACCTCCTTTGCAGACCCAGATTCCGCTTCAACATCGACTGTCATGGCCGCAGTCCTTTCTCCCTTGGGAATCAGCACGCGTAGGACCAAATCGCCTCATCGGGGAATATGCTGAAAAGAGAGCGGAAACAAGCATTTCGACGATTCCTGCCGCGTCCCCGGGGTGTGTAATTTTGATCCTGGCTTCCGCAAATGAACACTGAATCTTTATACGAAAGGACGTAACCGGAGGTTCCCATGCGCAACGCTTATGAATCAGCAGAAAACACCGCGCAGGGGGGCATCGCCCCGGGACGGGCGAGAGCGCTGGCGATTGAATGTGGCTTTGCCGAAGCTGGCCTGATCGCGCTGCCCTATGCGGACGAGGCGCGGGATGCGGGCCGCTTCGAAGAGTGGGTGCGGGCCGGGCGCGCCGGCTCCATGCACTACCTGGAGCGCACCGCCGAAGACGGGCGGCTGGTGAGGACGCGCACCGCAGTTCCCTTTCCGTGGGCGCAATCGGCGCTGGTGTGCCTTGCCAGCTATTATCCCGGGCAGCCGCGGTCCATCGATCCGGCTCCCGAAGGCGCGGGATGGATCGGCAGCTATGCGTGCACGGGCAAGACCGACGCCAGCGGCACGCAGCGGCCCAGCGACTATCACAAGGTGCTGCTGAAGCGGCTGCGGGCTCTGGAGGCGCGGCTGCACAACGAGATGGGCGCGTTCGAGGCACGAGCCTATGTGGACACCGGGCCGGTGGTGGAACGTTCGCTGGCGGTTGCGGCCGGGCTGGGCTGGACGGGAAAGAACACGTGCCTGATTCATCCCAGGCTGGGCTCGTATGGATTCCTGGCGGTGTTGCTGACTTCGCTGCCCGTTACGGATACGAGCGCAGTGCCTGCTCTGGTGGCGGACCGGTGCGGGAGCTGCCGCCGCTGCATCGAGGCCTGCCCGACGGAGGCCCTGGTTGCGCCCTACCGGATGGACGCCACGCGCTGCATCGCGTATCTGACCATCGAGCACAAGGGACCGGTCGCGGAAGAGATGATGGACCACATCGGCCGCCTGGTCTTCGGCTGCGACATCTGCCAGGAGGTGTGCCCATGGAACTCGCCGCGGCGCACGCCGGTCCCGGCAGATACCGATCTGGCGCCGCGCGCGGAGCTGGTGAATCCGGCGCTGGAATGGCTGGCCCAGCTTGACGAAGCAGAGTTCGAGCGGCACTTCAACGGCTCGCCGGTGCGCAGAACAGGCTTCAGCGGGCTGCGCCGCAACGTGGCCATCGCCATGGGCAACTGCGGGCTGCGCCGCTTTGCACCCCAACTGGAACGGTGGACGGACGCTGCGGACGAGGGTCTGCGCGGAGCCGCCCGCTGGGCGCTCAACAAGCTGCAAGCTCGGGAAAATGCGCCGGACAAGCCTTGAAACCGCGTGCAAGATGCGGCCGCGGCGGCCGGCGCAATGCGCATCAGGAGGTGCGCACTACGGAGGCAGCGTTCAGCCCCTTGGGGCCTTGCTGGCACTCAAACTCAACGGAATCGCCTTCATTCAGCGTTCTGTAGCCGCTGGACTGAATGGCGGAAAAATGCACAAAGACGTCTTCGCCGTTCGAGCGCTGGATAAATCCATAGCCTTTGGTCCCGTTGAACCACTTCACGATGCCTTGCTCTTTCACTTCGTTTCTCCTCTTCTTTCTTGCACGGCCGGGCCGCTTTGCGTTGGACCCAAAAAGAAACGCCGGCATAGACACGCAATCACGCCTCAGATGCGCCGCGAGCCGCCGGCGCATAATTGCACGATGCGTTGCGGCGGCTCGATCGAATGCGCGGACCGCGCGCTGGCGGAACGACCAGATCTGCGATCCAGATGGTCTTCGCGCCCCTGCCGGCAGCCGGTAACCGGCCTGCCGTCCTACAGTTATGGCAGGAATGAAAAAATGATGCAAGGGGAAAATGCGGAGGGTGAACTTCAAACGGTGTGCCGGGCGGACCGCGGCAAGTTCGCCACGTAGGCGCTTTGAAGCGCGTCAAAGAGAGAAATGAAGCGCCTGAAATCGGCGACAGGCGACGAGGCGATCGATGAGACGATCAAGGATCGGCAGGCCGAAAACAGGCGCTGTGCGAGCATTTTTTACCGCTCCCACATGGCGGCGCACGTGACGGGCAATAGGCTTATTCTTGAAGATGATATCCCCCCCGTCAGATGCGTCCGGACACAGCTTGATTGTGTAAATTTTTCGCATCTGCAGAGGGAGCGAAACGTGGACAGCGTCTCAGATTCCGGTACTATTGGCGGCGAAGCCATTCAGGCTGCCGCCGCGATGGACGTTGCTGAACCGGATACACTCACCCGGTGGCATGGCTGGCGCAAGGCAGGCAAGGCGCTGATGGACTACCTGCTGGATAGCGAGGTACATACCTTCGCCTTCAGTGTGGCGGCCAACGCCATCATCTCGTTCATTCCCTTCATCGTGCTGCTTTACACGCTGGCGCAGTCGATTTTTCACTCGCAGGCCATGGTCGACGTGGTGAACCAGATGGTGATTTACTTTCTGCCCTCCACGGCACACCAGGCCTGGCTTACCTACAATTTGTCAGTTGTGGCGCCGCGGCACGGCGTACAGATCTTTTCGCTGGTCATGATTCTCGTCTCGTGCACCGGCATCTTTTTGCCGCTTGAGGTGGCGCTAAACAAGGCATGGGGCGTGCGCAAGAGCCGCAATTACCTGTTCAACCAGACGGTGGCGCTGGGGCTGGCGCTGCTGATGGTGGCGCTGGGCATGGCGAGCATCTTTGTGAATGAAGGGATCCAGGGCACCGCCAACTTCCTGCTCACGCTCCTCTTCTTCCATCACACGGACAATTCCGTCTTCAAATTTGTCTTCCGCTGGGTCAGCTACACCTGGTTGGCCGCCACCACCGGCATAGCCTGCATTCTCTTCTTCTTTTTTATCTACTGGCTGCTGCCCAATTGCAGGGTACCGTGGCGGCCGGTTCTGCGCGCAGCCATCATTACCGGCATCGCATGGCTGACGGCGCGGATGATCTTTGTAGCTGTACTGCCGCACCTTGACCTGCGCTCCGTCTACGGGCCGTTCTTTGTCTCGGTGGGCCTGCTGTTCTGGGCTTACATCTCGGGGCTGATCCTGTTTGCGGGCGCAAAGTTCAGCGTGGCGCGGCTGGGAGACCACCCGGCAGAAAAAGCCAGCGAGGCACGGACGGTTTGAGCAGCAGAGCCGAGGCTTACAGTTTCTGCAAAAAAGACGGGGGTGGGTATCGTAACAGCGTCACAAGTTTCTGTGAGAAATGGGGGGGTACCTTTCGTGTCGTTTTGTGCCGCCCGGATGCGAGCGGCCACATCGATTGCGTTGGAGATGCTCAGGGTAATGTTGCGCATGTTCTCTGATTCCCGGACGCAGAGGCGGCTGGTACGAAGTGATTGTGAGGCTTCTGCGTTGTTCTATTGATGATTATGATTGTGCATCGGAAGAGCGAAATTATATGCAAATGCGCGGAAGATTTTTTTTTGGGGGGGGGTGAGATTCTGAGTCCAAAAGTGGAACCTCGACCCCCAGCGAGCACAAATCGCTCGCCTGGGACAGCGGATACGGGGCAGGCGCTTCCGGGCCGCCAGACCAGCAGAAGACTCAGATAGGCTTGCCCGGTTTAAGCGCTGCCTTGTATCGCGCCATGCCGGCAGACCAGCCTACAATCAAAACGAAAATGACAGCACTTGGTGAAAATCTGGAACGGCTGGAAGCGGCGATAGACGCCGCCTGCCGCGCCGCCGGACGAAGGCGCGCGGAGGTTGAGCTGATGGCGGTTTCGAAGACCTATCCGGCGACGGCGGTTGCCGAAGCCGCCGGGCTGGGCCTGGCGCTGTTCGGCGAAAACCGCGTGCAGGAGTTTGCCGCCAAAGCGCCGGAACTGGCGGCGCTGCGCGGAGGGGCGCAGGTTCCGGTGCGCGTGCATCTTATCGGACATCTGCAAAGCAACAAGGCGGCGCGGGCCGCGGAGCTGTTCGACGGCGTGGACTCCGTGGATTCGCCGCGACTGGCCGAGCGGCTGAATGAAGCGGCGGGCAAATGCGGCAAGCGGCTGCCGGTGCTGCTGGAGGTCAAGCTGAGCCCTGAGGAAACCAAGGCAGGGCTGGAACCTGAGTCGGCGGAGGCGGTGGAACTGCTGGAGCGGCTGCACAATCTGGCGCACCTGGAGATGCGCGGGCTGATGACCATTGCGCCCTTCGGCGTGGCTGAAGAGACGACGCGGGCGTGCTTCCGCAGCCTGCGGCAACTGCGGGACCGGTGGGCGGCGGCGCATCCTCGGCTGGACTTTGACGTGCTTTCGATGGGCATGAGCGGCGATTTCGCTTTGGCCCTTGCCGAAGGCGCAACACGCATTCGCATCGGCACGGCGCTGTTCGGCGCCCGGCCACCGCGGCGGAATGGGGAGCCGGCGTGATGCTGCGCGCAACCGCGGAGGGCGTGAGCCTGGCCGTACGCGCACAGCCCGGCGCCAAGCGCACTGCGATCACCGGCATTTACGGTGAAGGCGCAACGGCGCAGTTGAAAATTGCCGTGCAAGCTCCGCCGCTGGAGGGTCGCGCCAATGAGGCGCTGATTGCGTTCCTGGCCGAGACCTTCTCGATTGCCAAAAATTCCGTGCAGCTCGGCTCCGGCGATCTGTCGCGAAGCAAGGTTTTCGTGTTGCGCGGCGTAACGCCGGCGCAGGCGAATGCGGTGTTGGCGCGCTATTTGCCGTAGCTCTGCGCGCGCGTGATCCAGAATGAGCGATGGTCATCCCCCATGTTCCAAGAGTGGGATATCCACCCCGGAACATGAGGCGTCCTTCAGAAGAACCGTTGTATCGCTTCAGCGCGCGGAGGCCGCAATGCTTACTGCGGCTCGACGACAACGTACAGCGTTTGCCCTCCGCGGTTCAGCAGCACCAGGATCGGCTGATTGCCCTTGCCGGCAACGGCCTGGTTGTATTCCTTCACGTTGTCGACGGGCCTGTGGTCGATCTCCTCGATGACGTCGCCGCGCTGGATGCCGGCCGCGGCAGCCGAACTGGTGGGATTGACCTGCGTGGCAACGACACCCTTTGTTCCCTGCGGCAAGCCGAGTTGCTGGTCATAGGTGCCGGTGAGGTTTTGCACGGTCAGGCCGGGCAAGCCTACGCCCGAGCGTGGGCCCGATGAGGCAATTACGCCGTTGGCGGGGAATGTGCCGAGCTTCACGTTAATGTCCATCGTGTGGCCGTTGCGGAAGATCTGCAGATGCGCGATGCTGCCCGGGGACATTTCGGAGACGCGCAGGCTCAGATCGCTCATCCCGGAGACAGCCTGCCCGTTGAGCTTGAGGATGATGTCGCCGCGCTTGACGCCGGCCTTTTGGGCCGGGCTGCCGGATTGCACGTCCGCCACCAGCGCGCCGCCGCCCTGGCTGAGGCCGAAGGCTTTGGCCATGTCGGGGCTGACATTTTCGATGCTCACGCCGAGGTAGCCGCGAATGACCTTGCCGTGGGCGACGATCTCGTCCATGACGTGGTGCGCCAAGTTGATGGGGATGGCGAAGCCGATGCCCTCGTTGCCGCCGCCGCCGCCGGCGATGATGGCGGTGTTGATGCCGATCAGATGGCCGCGCAGGTCAATGAGTGCGCCGCCGGAGTTGCCGGGGTTGATGGCCGCGTCGGTCTGGATGAAGTCCTCGTAGTGCTCGACATGGCCGCCCAGGGCACGGCCTGTGGCGCTGACGATGCCCATGGTGGCCGTTTCGCCGATGCCGAACGGATCGCCGATGGCAAAGACAACATCGCCCACCTTGAGCTTGGAGGAGTCGCCCAGGGTAAATGCAGGCAGACCGGTGGCGTTGATTTTGAGCACCGCAATGTCCGTGCGCTTATCGGTGCCGATGATCTTCGCCTTGTACTCGCGCCGGTTCTGGGTAAAAACTTCGACGTCGGACGCCCCGGCCACAACGTGGTTGTTGGTGAGGATGTAGCCGTCGGGATTGATGATCACGCCCGATCCGAGACTATACTCGCGTTGCGTCTGCGGCTGCTGCGGAGCATTGGGCTGATTCCCGAAAAACTGGCGGAAGAACGGATCGGAGAAGATGTTCGGCTCCGCCTGCTCCTTCACCACCTTGGTGGACGAGATATTCACCACCTCGGGCAGGGCCGGATCGATGACCGAGGCAAAGCCGTTGGCAAAGTTGCCGAGGGCGACCGGGGAGTTGTTCTTGGCGACCTTCACCGGAACATGCAGCGGGCGGGTGTGGCTCAATCCCGGCATGTGCAGGAAGCCGACGCGCACGAGTCCGCCGACAACCAAAATGAGAATCACCAGGGCGATGACAACATACGGCACTTTGCTCGCCCGAGTCTGAACCGGAAGAGGCATAATTGACCTTCTTTTTCGAATTTCACGGCATGGTCACAGTTGTTAGATGCGTATTTTGAACAACATAGCAGCAAAACCGGGCTTCAGGTCGGGGGCCACTGCACACCTGCCACTTCAAGGATACGTGGCTTGGGCGACAATCGCCAGCCTGCCTGCGCGCCATGCCGGGATGGAGGCCGCCACGATCGCATTCGTTTTCCACCGGCACAAGCAGGCGCCGGGCTACCTTGTGGAGCGCGAGTGATTCAGATAAATGCGGAATTCCGGCCACGAAATGTAATCAACCCAAAGCGTGGGAATGACGACCGTGCGATGGTGAAGCCAGCCCAGGGCGGTGACCTCAAGATAACCGAGATGCCAGGTCCCCTGGTCCATGACAAAGCCTTCGAGGCGGCCAAAGTCGCCGTCGGTGGCGCGGATGTTGTAGCCGATGAGGTGATGGGCGCTGCGCAAATGCGGATCTTCGCCCTCAGGCGTGGGATATTTGACGCCAGCGGGGATCGATGCCAAGCCAAATTCGGAATCGACCCAGCAGGCCATCGCGCCGAAGTACTGGCGCATGGCCAGCTCCTGCTGGCGCGACACGGGCTTTTCCGTGTCGACATCGGGGCTGTCTTCCACCTGCTCTTTGCTGAGGCGCACGCTGCAGACTTTGGTGGCCCAGTCGGGCGGCTCGAAGGTGTTCACTGGAAGGACGACATCGTGGCGGCGCAGCCACGATCCTACGTCGAGCACGACATAGCGAATCTGCCATGATTCATCGTCAAAGAGAAAATCGCGTACCCTGCCCGTCTCGCCGTCTGTAGCAAATACCGGCGATCCGATGAGTGACCTGACATCGTAGAGCATCGTTCCCCCGTTCGGGTGTGTAGATAGCGTCCTTTCATAGCCGTCTGTCTATCTGTTCCCTGCGCTTTGCGGGCCAGCTCGTGCCTGAAGGGCGTCTTCATAATTTGCTTAGATGCAAAATTGAGCTTTAACTAAGATTCATCCGGTGGGTATTATAGATCGCGGTACAACTTGTTCAACGTACAGACCGCGAAGCGGACGCCCGGCACAGCAAGGACGGATTAAGAAAAGTAAAGAGCGCGCGTTGCCCCAACGAGAGCGGCTTATGGTCCCCTTCGATAAGATTCTTTTTCCGGTTGACTTTTCCGAAGCATCGGCGGCCATGGTTCCCGATGTCGCCGCGATGGCGCGGAAGTTCAACGCCGCCGTGATCGTGCTGCATGCATTCCACATCGTCCATGAGTATCATCTGGCGCCGCGCGCGGATGCGCCCTTTGGCCCGGAGCCGGACGAAATTCCATACATTCCCGCGCTGCGCGAGTTGCGAGAGGTGCGCAAGAACCGGCTCGAGGAGTTTGCGCGCGCGCACCTTGCCGGTATCGACGCCAGGACGCTGCTCAAGGACGGCGATCCGGCGCTGGCGATCGAGTGGGTTGCCAGGCAGGAAAAGGCCGGCCTGGTGATGATGTCGACCAAAGGCCGGGGCAGATTTCGCCGCCTGCTGATGGGATCGCTGACCGCCAAGATGCTGCACGACCTGGGATGCCCCATCTACACCAGCCCGCACGTGCCGGGCAGAAAGACGGCGCCGCCGGGCGGCATCAGAAGCATCCTGTGCGCTACGCGGATGGAGCCGGAATCGGCGGCGGCGCTGAGGATCGCCGGCATCATGGCCCGGGTCTTCGAGGCGCGCGTGTGCCTGCTGCACGTGCATACACCGGGCGCATCGAAGGAACGGGTGCCAACCTCCGCGGCCATGCAGGAGGCTTTTGCGCGCGCGGTGGGTGACAGCGCGGTGGCCGCAGAGGCGCGGATTCTGGATGCCGGACTGCCGGAGGGCATCCGGAAGGCGGCAGTGGAAGAGGCTGCGGATCTGCTGGTGGTGGGACGCGGCCATGCGCGGGGGAACGTATCGCGTATCTGGTCACACCTCTACCGGCTCATTCGCGAGTCTCCCTGCCCGGTTTTGAGCGTGTAACGGGGCTGCGCCGCGGCCATCGATGCGAAAACCCCAGGGAAACGTCCGTTCAACGGATGCATCCCCGCATATCGGCCTAGAATCATGATAGTAGGTAGATATGTTACGCAAAGGTTTTCCAATCGGGCGGATCTTCGGCATCTCGATTGATCTGGATTTTTCCTGGTTTCTGATCGTCGCCCTGCTGGCGTGGATGATGGCGGGGAGCTATTACCCGGCGAAGTTTCCGGGGTGGCCGGGCGGCGAGTACTGGATGGTCGGGATCATCTCGGCCGTTCTGCTGTTCGTGAGCGTGCTCATTCATGAACTGGCGCACTCGCTGGTGGCGATGCGCTACGGCATTCCGGTGCCGCGCATCACGCTGTTTCTGTTTGGCGGCGTGGCGCAGATTGCGACCGAGCCGCCCAGCGCGGCGGCGGAGTTCTGGATCACCATCGTGGGACCGCTCACCAGCTTCGCGCTGGCGGCCTTCTTCTGGGAGATTGAGCCGTTTTTCGCGGCGGCGCAGCCGCTCTATGCGCTGGCCGAATACCTGGCCCTGCTGAACGCGATGCTGGCCGTCTTCAACCTGATTCCCGGGTTCCCGCTCGATGGCGGGCGGGTGTTGCGCGCCATCATTTGGCGCGTGACGCGCAACTACCATCGCGCCACAGTGGTTGCCGGCAGGTCGGGACGCTTCTTCGGCTTTCTCTTCATCTTCATGGGCATCTGGGAGGCGATTACCGGGGACATTGCCGGCGGCCTCTGGATCGCATTCATCGGCTGGTTCCTGGAAAGCGCGGCGGGAAGCCAGTTGCAGCAGGAGAGCATGAAGAATCTGCTGGGCGGGCACAGGGTGGCCGATGCCATGCAGCGCACCTTCGCCCACGCGCCGGGCTACGTCTCGCTGCAGGACCTGGTGGACCACTACGTTCTGCAGTTGAATGCGCGCACGGTGATCGTGACAGCGGCCGACGGGACGGTGGGCGCGGTGACGCAGGCCACGCTCCGCGATACGCCGCGCCATCTGTGGCCCACAACCCCGGCGAGCCAGGTGATGACGCCGCTCAAGGACATCGACACCACACGTCCCGACGCCGTTCTCTGGTCCGCGCTGGAACAGATGGGGCGCGGCGGCGTGAACCAGCTTCCGGTGGTGGATGACACCGGGATTGTGGGCATGCTTTCACGTGAGGATGTTCTGCGCTACATGGGCGTGCTGCAAAACTTTCAGGAGTGGAAGACGATTGGCGGCGCGCATTAGGCGCCGCCTGATAAGAGCCCCAGACGTTCGACGAGCGCAGCGGGTTCCGGGGGCTGTAGCCCGCCATTTTAACTTGTTGCGCCTGCGGCAGGACTGAAGCCGTGCCCGGTCAAAAAGCCTTGCCCGCCTGGAGTCTTTCCCCGCCGGTGAAGTCGTGCCCCTTCAAAACCGGACTTTCACCACGGGCGATCAGGCGTTCAACTGGTCCTGCAGCTTGTTGAGCATGCGGTGCAGGTCTTTGTCAGCGCGGCGCTGCTCGTCGATTTTGGCGATGGAGTGCATCACCGTGGTGTGGTGCTTGTTGCCGAACTGGCGGCCGATCTCGGGCAGGCTGGCCTCGGTCATCTGCTTGGCCAGGTACATGGCGATCTGGCGCGGCACCACCACGTTGCGCGAGTTGTTTTTCTGCTTCAGGTCACTGATCCTCATGCCGAACTGCTCGGCCACGGCACGCTGGATGGTCTCGATGGTGATCTTGCGCACCTGCATGTCGATGAACTGCTTGAGACACTGCTGCGCCGAAGCCAGGGTGATCTCCATCTTGTAGCTCTGGCACCAGGCGACGAGCCGCACCAGCGCGCCCTCAAGCTCGCGGACGTTGGTGCGCACGTTGGAGGCCACAAACAGCGCCACGTCGGTGGGCAGGTGCACCTGTTCGCTCTCCGCCTTTTTCTGCAGAATGGCGACCTTGGTCTCCAGATCGGGCGGCTGGATGTCGGCGATAAGGCCCCACTCAAAGCGGGAACGCAGCCGGTCTTCGATCTCCGCCAGTTCCTTGGGCGGGCGGTCAGAGGCGATGACGATCTGTTTCATGTTCTCGTGCAGCGCGTTGAAGGTGTGAAAGAACTCCTCCTGCGTGCGCTCTTTTTGCGCGATGAACTGGATGTCATCGACCAGCAGCACGTCCACGGTGCGAAAGCGGTCGCGGAAGCTGGTCATGCGGTCATTGCGCAGCGAGGTGGTGAGCTCGTTGAGAAACTTTTCCGCCGAGACATAGCAGATGCTGGACACGGGCTGACGGCGCTTCACTTCGTGGCCGATGGCGTGCATGAGGTGCGTTTTGCCCATGCCCACGCCGCCGTAGAGGAACAGCGGATTGTAGGCGCGCGAGGGACGCTCGGCCACGGCCAGGGCCGCGGCACGGGCAAACTGATTGCCGTTGCCCATGACGAAGGCGTCAAAGGTGTACCGGGGGTTGAGCTGCGCTGCGGTCGACCAGTCGAAGCGTCCCTGCTCGGGAATGCGCACCGGCGCGGCCAGCGGCGGCGCGGTGGCCGCATGCGCGGGAACCGGCGCAAAACCGCCATCTTTGCGGCGCGGCGGAATCGACGGATCGTCGTCCATGGTGACGAAGCATACGTCGTCGAACTCCAGGGAACAGGAGTCGATGGCTTCCTGGATCAGGTCGCCGTACTTGTCGCCAATATGCTGAAACTCCGGCGAGGGGACACGCACGTAAAGCGTGCGCCCCGCGGAGTGGCTGTAGCGCGTCGGCTTCAGCCATGTCTCAAAGGACTGGCGAATGACCTTCTTTTCAAGAGCTGCCAGTATCTGCAGCCAAGGGTTGAGTGCCGCTGCTTGTGAAGTTGCAATAGTCATCGTGCAAATCCTTGCTTGCGACGCCCGAGGCAAGTCCGGTTCTTCGCTGGCGCGCAGACGACGGTTTCCTGTCGGCGCCAAGTCTCGGCTTGGCGCTATGTTTCCGATCGCCGGCTGCCTGTTTGCCGCGGGTCTGCCTTGAAACTTTCACCGAAGGCCGTGAATGAAAAAGCCTGTCAAGTGGGACGTCTTGAACTTTTCTAGAACGGGTCCGATAGTAGCACATTTGGAGATCATTGCAACGTCCCTTTCACATAACTTTTGGACCATGGCGGTCACTTGCACCATGCATGGTGAAACTAGGCTCCGATGCCGGCCCGCTCTGGGACACGCGCCTCGGGTGCGCCGCTTGCGCCGGGAGAACCGCCGCTGCGCTGCGTCACGCTGGATTCGCGGCTCAACCTGCGATACACTAAAGATCTGCCGACAAGGCGTAGATTCGACACAGGGAGCGCAATCAAATGCCCAAGCGGACATTTCAACCCAACCGCCGCCGCCGTGTAAAGAAGCACGGGTTCCGGGCGCGCATGAAGACCAAGGCGGGAGCCGCCGTATTGAGCCGCCGCCGCGCGTCAGGCCGCAAGCGGGTCTCGGTCAGCGCGGGCTACCGCGACTGACAGCAGGCTGCTTCGGCGCGGCCGAGGCGCTCCGCATCCGTTCCGCTTCCCCGTTGCGGGTCGGTTTTCTCCGAATTTTCATGAATGCATTGCCTCAACCTGCCGGCCGTCAATCGCTGGCAGGCGCACGTCTGTGCAAGCACGCCGACTACGAGCGCGCCTATGCGGCCGGCCGCAGGCGCCAATCCGCATCCATGAGCTGGTTCCTTGCCCCGCAAGCTCCTCGCACCGGCGGCCCGCGCATTGGGATCACCGCGGGGAAGGCGTTGGGCAAGGCGCATGACCGCAACCGCATCAAGAGGCGCATGAGAGAGGCCCTGCGCCGGCATGTAGACTTGTTTCCCCAGGGCTTCGACCTGATATTTCATCCGCGCCGCGGCCTGCTTACGATCGATTTCAGAAAGCTGGAAACGGAGATCGTGCGCATCCTCGAACAGGCGAATAGCGAGGCGGCGCGCATGGCTGCAAGAGAAACTGCGGGGCGAAACGTGTGATGACACGCCTGTTGCTGGCCCTGCTCGCCTTTTACCGCCGCTGGCTGTCGCCGGCGCTTCATGCGGTGTTTCCCGGCGGCTGCCGCTACGTGCCCACCTGCTCGGAGTATGCGGCGGTCGCCATTGCCACGCATGGGCCGTTGCGCGGTTGCGCTCTGGCGCTGTGGAGGCTCTTGCGCTGCCACCCGTTTGCCCGCGGAGGTCTCGATCCTGTTCCGCCCGCATCGCACCCGAGACCTTTTCCGCACAAACCGTTACCATAGATGCAGGGGCGGCTTTGGGAGCCGCACTTCGCAACCGATAGGAAGTATCCTTTGCCCGAAATTCAAAATCCAAACCTTCAATCGCAGGGACCAGGCGGCGGCAGCGGCGGTGACATGCACACCACGCTTTCGTTCATGTTGCTGGTGATCCTGCTCTTCTTCGGCTACGAGTTTTTCGTCAAGCCGAAGCCTACGCCGCCCGCTCCTCCGGCACATGAACAGAGCCAGACGACGCAGGGGGCCCGGTCCGCGCCTGCGGCGGCTACGGCGGCACAGCAGGGCGGGGCCCAGAAAACGGCAAAGGCTGCGCTGCCGGCCATTTCGGCCAAGTCGGTGTCCGCGACCACGATCGAAAACGGGGTCTACAGGATTGTTTTTTCCAATCAGGGCGGTGAGATCAAGCAGTGGTTCCTGAAGAAGTACAACAACAACCGGGGCACGCCGCTGAACATGGTCCAGCCGCAGATTGCGGATCGTTTCGGATATCCGCTTTCATTTTTCACCTACGACCCGGCTCTGAACAAACAGTTGAATCAGGCGCTTTACAAGGTCACGGTGCTGGGCGGGCAGCGCGCGGCCAATGGCGCTCTGCTAGCGCCGGCAACCATCCGATTCGAATACGCCGCCGATGGCATTGAAGCGGTCAAGACCATTCACTTCGACTCCAGCTACGTCATCTCGGTCGATGCGGAAGTGACGCGCAATGGCGCTCCGGTGCGCGCGCTGCTCGCCTGGCCGGCGGGACTGGGCGACATGACGGAGTTCCGCTCCGCCTCGCTGCTGCCTACCGAGTCGCTGGCCTCGGCGGCGTCGCAGTTCATGTGGTCAGCCAACGGCAAGCTGCATTCCATCAAGGCTGTGAAGGTAAGCGGCAACGCGACCCTCGCGGAGCCTTTCTCTTATGCCGCGATCACCGATCTCTACTTTGCCGCGGCCTTTTTGCCCAACAACCCCGCTCAGGCCACGGTGGTCACGCTGCATCACGCCGTGGAACTGCCTACCAAGCCTGGCAAATCCAACGGCAAAGAGAAGATGGCTGATGTGATCGGCTTGGCGATGGGCAGTACCAGCGGCATTACGCATTTGCGCCTGTTTGCCGGCCCCAAAGAGACGGATGTGCTGAATTCGATCCACGCCATGGGTTCGAATGGCACGCTGACCGGTCCGCCGCTGACGCCGCTGATCCAATTTGGCTGGTTCAGCATTATCGCCAAGCCGCTTTACCTGGCCATGCGCTTCCTGCACCACTTGCTGGGGCCGGGCAAGGATAACTGGGGCTGGGCGATTGTGATCGTCACGCTCATCGTCAACATGCTCATGTTGCCAACGCGCATGATGATGATGAAATCGTCGGTGAAGATGATGCGCATCCAGCCCAAGGTGGAAGCGCTCAAGCGCAAGTACGCTCATCTCAAGCTCAACGATCCCAAGCGGACCGAGATGAACACGGAAATGATGCAACTGTACCAGAGCGAGGGCGTGAGTCTTTACGGCGGCTGCCTGCCCATGCTCATCCAGATGCCGTTGCTCTATGCCGTGTATGAGGTGCTTGAGAATGCGATCGAGCTGCGCCAGGCGCATTGGCTCTGGCTACCCGATCTCTCCATGCCCGATCCTTACTACATCCTGCCCATCCTGATCATCATCACCATGTTCCTGGTGCAGTACATCACGCCTTCGCCGGGCATGGATCCGGCGCAGCGGCGCATGATGGCCTTCTTCATGCCGGTGATGTTCGGGTTCTTCATGCTCCACTTTCCTTCGGGGCTGGCGCTTTACTGGGGCATGGGCAACATCATCAACCTGATCATCCAGCTCTGGATCAACCAATCGAAGATGGGCAAGGAGATGCACGCCATGGCGGCGCGACGGGCCGCCAAAAAAGCTGGCGACCGCCGGGCGCTGGCCCGGAGATAGGCCGGGAGGCTGCATCGCGTTGATTTCGCGCTCCTCCGCCGTGGAAGAGCGCGAAGCAAAGGGCGGCCAACCGCAAAGCGAGGCAGAATTCGGCGCGGCGGCCGAATCTCTGTTAAAATCAAAGTTCTGAGTCCAATCGCAGGAAGTCACCATGTCTATTCATCCCGTTATGCAGCGCCTGGCTGAAAAGCTCCAGCGCACCGACCTGCCGGCTTTTGCGCCAGGCGATCAGGTACGCGTGCAGGTGCGAATCAAGGAAGGCGATAAAGAGCGTTTGCAGGCTTTCGAGGGCCTCGTCATCGCCGTCAACCACGGCCCGCAAGGCACCTTTACCGTGCGCAAGATGAGCTTCGGCCAGGGTGTCGAGCGCATCTTCCCCTTCAATTCGAAGGTCATCGACAAGGTTCAGAAGATTCGCAGCTACAAGGTGCGCCGCGCCAAGCTGTATTACATCCGCGGGTTGCGGGGCAAGGCCGCGCGCCTCAAGGAAGTGGACGCTTAAGGCGGCACAGCCCGCGCCTGAGCGGCTGAAATTGGTCAGCGTTGAACAGCCCCGGCTTCGGCCGGGGTTGTTCTTTTGGCAGGATTTGCGCGCGGCTGGAGGAGGTCGCTATCCCCTGTGCGCCACATAAGTAGTGAGGGCGCCGGAGGGTTCTTGCTTCGCCGCTACGTTCAGCGTGTTTCCGTGAACCGTGAGCTTATCTCTCTCAACAATCCTTCCGTTGCGCACGTCGATGACTTCGATGGTGTCCGCATTGATGCGCTTGAGCGCAACCTGGTTGAAGAAGCTCTTGCCTTTGACCGGATAGAGCTTGCCGTCGAACCGGGCAGTAAAGGAGTTGCCGCCGGGGCTGGTCATGGTCATCTGGTTGCCAACGACTTTGATGACGGTAGTCATGCCTCTTCCGGACACTTTCTCTATGGCCCACCGGCCGGAGATTGACAGGGTGCCGGCAGGCGCAGGACCCTTGCGGCGACATACGGTGGTGAGGGTGATTGGTTGGGAGCCCTTGGCGCGGCGCGGAGGATAGGCGGTGGTTATGACAGTGAGCAGGTTGCCGTCGCTGGAGAGCGTGCGGGTCTGCTTGTACACAGTCTGTCCATTCATTCTGGTGGTTACAGCGATGGAGTGCGGA
Source organism: Acidobacteriota bacterium (assembly GCA_021803035.1). Lineage (GTDB taxonomy): Bacteria > Acidobacteriota > Terriglobia > Terriglobales > Acidobacteriaceae > Telmatobacter. Next base: position 229,429 of record JAJZME010000059.1, read on the forward strand.
TTGACCACCTTGACGCGGATCATGTTGTACGCGCCGCCGATGACGGGATGAAAATGGCCATCGGCCGGGACGACGAATCTGGGGTGGCAACTGGCACAGTAGTACTTGCCCTGATGGATAAAAAACGATTCGACCCTTTTCCGGAATTTGCGTTGAGCAACGGTGGTGCGCCACGTGCCAGTGAATGGGGATTGCGCAAGGCAAGCCGCGGAAGCACCCAGCAAAACAAGAGAACAAAACACACACACAGCATACCGCTTCAGATTTTTCACCTCGAACCTCCAGAACGGGGAAACGGGATCCCGGCACTGAGGGCCGTGCACCCGCCATACAAAGTATCTACGACCGTCGGGCCGGCGCGCTTGTGGAGGTAAGTGCCGCTCCCGCATCCGAACTTCGCCCATCCGGCGAAGATCCGGGCGCCGAGCGATCCGGATACTCCGCAATCAATAAGATGCGGCAATTCTATACTCGATGCATGACCCAAGGCCCGGTGTGCGGATGGAAACTGGAACAAGCGGCGCGCAAACAGGGCGCGCTGCGCATTGCCGGGTTGGACGAGGTGGGCCGTGGGCCGATGTTTGGACCGGTGGTGGCCGCGGCGGTGATTCTGGCGCCGGGATGCAAGTTTGACGGTCTGACGGACTCGAAGCGGCTTTCGGAAAAGAAACGCAACCGGCTGGACGCCGAAATTCGCGCCAACGCGGTGGCCTGCGCCATCGCGGCCGTGGACGTGGAAACCATCGACCGCATCAACATACGCCAGGCCTCGTTGCTGGCGATGCGGCGGACCGTGGAACAACTGGCGCTGACGCCGGATTACCTGCTCATCGATGGTCTGGACACGATCGACTGGCCGTGCCCGCAACAAGCGGTGGTGCACGGCGACGCGACCAGCTTTTCGATTGCGGCGGCAAGCGTGCTGGCAAAGGTGTATCGGGACCGGCTGATGGTGGAGCTGGACCGCGAATATCCCGGCTACGGGCTGGCCCGCCACAAGGGCTACTGCTCAGCGGAGCACTTGGCGGCGCTGGCGCGGCTTGGGCCCACGCCGCAGCACCGCAAGAGCTATCAGCCGGTGGCGCAAACGGCGTTACAATTTCCTGAAATCTAGTTCTTCAAATCCGGTTCGTGCATAGCCGATGCGCGCGGGGAGGCTCGTCATGATGAGGCACCGCTGGCTGCCGTTCTTCTGCCTTGTTGGCCTGTGTTTGAACGGCTGCGAAAAACGCATGCCGAAGAAGTTCGATGCGACCAGGGGAAGGGTCACCGGCATCGTTTATTGCGCGGATACAGGCAGGCCAGCGCGATTTGCCACCGTGACCCTTACGACCGCTCCGGCCGGCGATGGAAAATCCGCCGGTCAAGCGCCGCTGGCGGCGGTTGAGAGCGTGCAGACCGACCTGAACGGCCGGTTCACGATGGAGGCGGTGGAACCGGGCCACTACTACGCATTCGCGACCCAGGAAGGCTATCTGGACCCGGAACGGGGCATCGATTTTGACCGTCTGAACAGGCTGGCGAATGATCAGGAGCGCGCGATGGATGCGATCCGGCAGTGGAAGGCGCATCTGACGGAAGTGCATGCGACCGCGCAACGCACAACGGACCTGACGCTGGAGATGCAGCGTGCGGCGGAAATCGACGGAACCGTAAGTTACGACGACGGCAGCCCGGCAATCGGGATGCACTTCCGGCTCTTCCGCAAGACACGCGAGGGTGTATGGACCGCGGTGGGTCTGGAGTTGTTCGGCAACTGGTCCCTGACCGAGGTAAGCGACAGCCATGGGCACTTCAGTCTGAGCAATCTGCGCGCTGGCGAGTACATCGTCTGCACACTGCTGCCAGCGGAGGCGGAAAGCTCCGCGCCGCAGGTCTGCATGGGCAACAGCTTTCGCATAAAGGATGCGGCGACGGTTAAAGTGCAGGCAGGAGAGGCCATACACAACGCGGACATCGTGATTCCGCTGACGGGCTTTTATACAGTGTCAGGAACGGTTACAGCACTGGACGACGGACATCCGCTGGCACGAGGCGCGGTGCGGCTTCTCTACGCCGACGGCAGGGAAACAGCACGCGAGACGCCGATCCAGCAGACAGACGGCCGTTTCAGCTTTGCCTATGTTCCCGCAGGGAGTTACATCCTGCAGGTTGAAGACGCGGCCGATGCCGCACAACCGGCAAGCGGCGCGGGAGACACGCAAATGCGCGTCCGAAGCTACGCCAACAAGGAATTGCCGCTGGTGGTGCAGGGCGACGTGGAGGACGTGGACGTGGTCCTTGGATCGTCTCAAGAGCCTGCAAAGCAATGAGCAGACTCACCAGCGGCGCGCATCATACCGTAACGGCGCGCTCCTTGCGCCGTTTCCACCAGGCGATGGCAGGCCGCGCCGCCAGCAGCACGGCAAGGGCGACAGTCTCATCAAGCGGCTTCAGCACGCCGGGCTTCATCTGCCACCAAAAGTGAATCACAGCCAGAATGGCAGCCGGATAGATGAGCATGTGCAGCCGGTTCCAGCGCTTGCCGCCCAGCTTGATGATGGCGCGCCGCGTGGAGGTGGCAGCCAGCGGCAGCAGCAGCAGATAGGCGGCCATGCCGGCCGTGATGTAGCGGCGCGTGACTACCTCGCTCAGCATGCGCGATACGTTGAAGCCCGCATAGAGCGCTATGAAGGTAAGCAGGTGCAGCGAGGCATAAAAGAAGACAAACATACCAAACAGTCTGCGAAACCGCACCAGCCAACTGAACCGCGGGAAGATGCGGCGCACCGGCGAAATGGCCAACGTGACGAGCAGCAGGTTCAGCGCGGTATTGCCCGTGGTGAAGGCGATATTTTGGGTGGGGTTGGGACCGAGGTTGTTCGTCACCGCGCCCCACATGAGCCACGCGAGCGGCGCGAGGCAACCGAGCCAGGTGAGGGTCTTGAGGAGAATGATTGTGCGACGGTTCATGGGTAGCAAGTTGGCAAGTCAGCGAGTTAGCCGGTTAGCGATTTAGCGGGTTGGCGAGCCAGCAGGTTAGCAAGTTGGCAAGTTGGCGGGGAGGCAGAGCTAATGCGAGCATCGCTGCCTGGTGGTTACGCAACACTTGGTTGTACATGTGAGTTCCGCTTACGCAAGTCCCTCCGCTTGCACCGTTCTGACTAGTAGTACTTACTGAGATTCATGCCTTTATAGAGATAGGCCACCTGGTTGCCATAGCCGTTGAACATAAGCGTGGTGCGGAGCTGATCGTAGAAGGGCAGGCCGATGCGCCGCTCCGTCTTCTGGCTCCAGGGGACGCGATCTACGTTGGGATTGACGTTGGAGTAAAAGCCATACTCCTCAGGCGACTGGTCGTTCCAGGTGGTTCGCGGCTGGCGTTCCACAAAGCGTACGGCCACGATGGACTTGGGCGATTTGAAGCCGTACTTCCACGGCACTACGATGCGCACCGGTGCACCGTCCTGGTTGGGCAGCACCTGGCCGTAGAGGCCGAAGGTAAGCAGCGTCAGCTCATTCATCGCTTCGTCCATCCGCAGGCCCTCGTGGTAGGGCCAGTTGATGGTGGCGTCCTGATGTGACCACCGCTCCACACGCGCGTCGTAGTAGGAGAGAAATTCCACGTACTTGGCCGAGGGCAGCGGGTCGCACTGCTTGATGAACTCCGATAGCGAATAGCCCACCCAGGGAATCACCATGCTCCACGCCTCGACACAGCGATGGCGGTAGACGCGGTCTTCAAGCGGGCGCAGCTTGAGCAGATCTTCAATGCCGAAGGTGCGCGGCTTCTTCACCGCGCCTTCAACCCTGACAGTCCACGGCCGCGTGGGCAGATCGCCCGCGTGCTCGGCGGGATCGCTCTTGCTTACGCCAAATTCGTAGAAGTTGTTGTAGTGGGTGATGTCGTAGAACGGAGTGAGTCTTTCCCCGGTTGTGGTCAGAGGGCTGTAAACGGTCTTCAACTGCGTATCGTTGCTCTCGGCCAGCACGGTGGTGCGAGGATCGATGGCCGCAGCCAGGCGGTCCGCGCCAAGAGCCGCTGCGCCAAGGGCCGCCGCGCCAGTGGCCGCGCGGCGCAGAAAACGGCGCCGCCCCTCGAAGCGGAGATACTCGCTCTCCGATGTGACCTCGGACGAAGGAATGTCGGGTGGTTTGCCGATAAACATGGGATGACCTCGCTTGGGGAAGCAGCCGTCTTATTTCATTAGACACCACGCAGTGCCATCTAGTTACAAAGAGATACCGCGATTCAGTTCGCAATGTGAATTTGCCGAAGAGCAAGACAGGATTTTGCAGTCATTTCCCGCGATCGCCAGTCTCTAAACGGCTTCCGAATCGCGGCCGGCTGGAGGAGGGTTCCTGTCCTGCGCGGGACAGCCGAACGGCCATTGGCGCAGGCAACGGGCGCGCACCAGGTAGATCGCCGTCCCCGTGACGCCGATGCCCGCCGCAACCGCCAGCTCGCCGACGGCGTTTGCGCGTTTGATCAGGATAAAGATGAAGCCGGCCATCGCCGCCAGCGGAGGCAAGGGATAGAGCGGAATCTTGAAGGGGCGCTCGAGATCCGGACGGCGGATGCGGAGCCAGATGACGCCGGCCTGCTGCAGGAAAAACTGCAGGATGATGCGGGTGATGACTAGCAGGGTGATGACCTGCGTGAGCGGAAAAAAGCAGAAACAGGCGGCGACGAGGCCGAGAGTCACAAGCGCGCGGTGAGGGATGCCGTGGCGCGGGTGAACGGCGGCAAGATAGCGAAAGTAATTGCCGTCGCGGGCGGCGGCGTAGGGCACGCGCGAGTAGCCGAGCAGCAGCGAAAAGACCGACGAAAATGCGGTCCAGATGACCAGCAGGGCGATGATGTATCCGGCCCAGCGGCCGAAGGCCGAGGCGGCGATGTTGGCCACCAGCCGCATGCGCATGGCGTCGCTCTCCACCGCGTGCGCCGCGGCGCCGCCAATGGACGGGAGCGCGGCCACGTTCATCAGGACATAGAACGCGGCGACGAAAAAGACCGAGAGCAGAATGGCGCGCGGAATGGTGCGCTCGGGCTGGCGCACTTCGCCGCCCAGGAAACAGATGTTGTAGTAGCCCCAGTAGTCGTAAGTGCAGATGAGCGTGGCCTGGGCCAGGCCGCTGACTGCCAGCGCCGCGGGCAGCGCGGGCGCGGCGGGCATGTGCCAGCCGCTCGTGGCCGCGGCGCGGGCGAAGCCGGAGACGATGACGCCCGCGATGGCCGCCATCACGCCGCCGAACAGCACCCAGGCCATGCCGGTGATTACGCTCAGGCGGCGATAAAGCATCCATGTGACCAGCAGGCAGGCGGCGGCAGCCACAAAACCGGAGTAGTGCAGGGCCGGCAGCGCGGCGATGGGTGAGCCATCCAGGCCACGCCAGAAGATTCCCAAAAATCCGGACAGGCCGATGCAGCCGGAAGCGATGGAAAGGGGCGCGGTGAAGGTCAACTGCCAGACAAAGAGAAAGCTGAGCCAGTTGCCGGCGCGGTCGGGGCCGTAGATCTCGCGCAGGAAGGCATAGGAGCCGCCGGCGCGCGGGAAGGCTGCGCCCAGCTCAGCCCACACCAGGCCGTCGGCCACGGCGATGGCCGCGCCCAGCACCCACGCCCAGATGGAAAGCCGGTAGCCGGCCGCGGCGATCACCAGCGGCAGCGTAATGAACGGACCGACGCCGATCATCTCCAGCATATTGAAAAGCACGGCCGGGCGAAGGCCAATGCGCCGCTCGAGGGTGGTACCGCCGGAGGTGAGCTGAGGAGAAGACATGCGGCTCTTACGCTCCACGGATTGTACACTGGCGGTGGATATGAATCTTCCCACGGGTTTCCATCGCACAGCAGCTACCGTGGCCCTGGCGGGCCTTTTCTGGATGGGCGCAAGCCTACGCAACGTTGGCGCACAGCAGGAGACGCCGGCGGCAAATGTGGCCGCCGAGCTGGCGGAGGTTCCGCTGCCCAAGCCTGCGTCCTATGCCATTTCCCTGCCTGAAGACCGCGGCATGGCCGGCATGGAGCAGGATCTGAAGCGGCTGGACACTACCGCCAGCATCCTGTTCATCGTGGCGCATCCCGACGATGAGGACGGCCCGCTGCTGACGTATCTCTCGCGCGGCAAAGGCGTGCGCGCCACGCTGTATACGCTGACGCGCGGCGAAGGCGGGCAGAACCTGATGTCGGCCGACGAGTACGATGCGCTGGGCCTGATCCGCACCAACGAGTTGCTCAGCGCCGACCGGTACTACGGAGTCAAGCAGCTTTGGGGCACGGTAGTCGATTTCGGCTTTTCGAAGACCAAGAAAGGCTCGATGAGCAAGTGGGGCTACCAGCGCGCGCTCTATGACGCGGTGCTGGCGGTGCGCCGCACGCGGCCGCAGATCGTCGCCAGCACCTTCGTCGGCGGCATCACCGACGGGCACGGCCAGCACCAGGTCTCCGGCGAGATGACGCAGGAGGTGTTCAAGGACGCCGCCAATCCCAATGTATTTCCCGGCCAGCTGAAGAATGGACTGGAACCGTGGCAACCGCTGGCAATTTACAGCCGCACGCCCTTTGCCCGCATTGTGAACGGAAAGATGTATGACTACGCCACCGGAAAGTGGGCGCCGGCGCGGTTTTACAACTACATTACGGGCAAGTGGACGACGAAGCCGCTTTCGGTCGACGTGCGGGTTCCGGTGGGCGCCTATGATCCGGCTCTTGGCCGCTCCTATCTGCAGATTGCCCGCCAGGGTTGGGGCATGCACAAATCGCAGTATGGCGGCGCCAACCCGACGCTCAGCGGTCCAGCTTATTCCGACTATCACCTTTGGGCCGTCGCGCCCTCGGCGCAGGCCACGGGCGCAAGCCACCCGGCCAACGACAGCCTCTTCCACAACAGCAAAGTGAATATCGACACAAGCATTGAGGGACTGGCGCAACTGGCAGGGAGCCATCCGCCGGCGTGGCTGACCGGGAGCTTGCGCCAGATTCAGACGGGGTTGGGCTCGCTTCTGGCTTCGTGCACGTGCCACGACCCGGCGGCCGCGGCGCGCAAGCTGGTTCCGATCTACCGCGACGTGCTGAACCTGCGCACACGCGTGGCGGCAAGCAGCCTGAGCGCGGAAGCCAAGTCGAACCTGCTGTTCCAGCTCGACACAAAGATCGATCAGTTTCAACAGACATTCAAGCAGATGCTCGGCCTCAGCCTGACGGCATTTACAGCACGCCACAGTGAGCGCGGGCGCAGCTTCTTCGGGAGCAGCTCGGCGCCGGTGATGCCGCCCAGCGTCACGCCGGACGAGCACATTTACGTGCGCGTGCACACGTCGCACGCCGTGCCGGGAGTTCGCCTGACACGCGTATGGCTGGTGAGCCACAGCGGCTCGCCATGGACGGCGGAAGACACAGCCGGCGCCATTGACGCCGCAGCCGCAGCCGCTCCGGCAACCGATCGCACCTTCAGCGTGCAAGTGCCGGACAACGCCCAACCCACCGCGCCGTACTTTACCCGCCCCAACGTTGAGCAGGCGTATTACAACCTTCTGAATCCCAAATGGCGGGAAGACTCTTTTGAACCGTGGCCGCTGGCAGCCTGGGCCGAATTCAGCTTCGACGGCGTTCCCATCCGGCTGGGCGAGGTGGTGCAGACGCTCCAGCGCGTTACCGGCCCCGGCGGTTTTTATGAGCCGCTGGTGGTCACGCCGGCCATCGGCGTCCGCGTCGATCCGCAGGCGCGCATTTTGCCGCTGAACGGCGGGCCGCTGCCGGTCCACGTCACCATCCACGCCGAGGCCGCAGCCAGTGGAACAGTCGATCTCAAGGTTCCCGCAGGCTGGCAGGCGGATCCGGCGCAGCAGGCATTTCATATCGCTGCCGCCGGCGATACCGCGCCGCTGACCTTCTCCGTGCAGCCGCATGGCGCCGAGACCGGCGCCTACACCATTGAAGCGGTGGCGCACTCGGGCGGCAAGACCTACACCACCGGCTGGCGAAGCGTGGGCTACGCCGGACTGCGCCCCTACAACCTGTACCGGCGGGCGGAGATCAAGACCAGCAAAGTGGCTGTGAAGGTGGCGCCCGGTCTGCGCGTGGGCTACATCATGGGCACTGGCGACACCGTTCCCCAGGCCATTCGCGACCTGGGCATCACGCCGCAACTGATCACGCCGGCGCAGCTGGCGACCAGCAATTTCTCGGCCTGGAACACGATCATGATCGGCATTCGCGCCTACGCGGTGCTTCCGGAACTGGCCGCGGCCGAACCGCGCTTGCTGCAGTTTGTCAAAAATGGCGGAACGCTCATCGTGCAGTACCAGAGCCACGACTTCCCTGCCCCGCTGCCGCTCACGCTGACCGGCCAGCCGCCATCAAGCGTCGTGGATGAAACCGATCCCGTAAAGCTGCTTGTGCCCTCGAACCCGCTGCTTAACTGGCCCAACCACATTACGGCCGCCGACTTCAACGGCTGGGTGGAAGAGCGCGGCCACGGGTTTCCGAGCACGTGGGCACCGGGATATACCGCTCTGACTGAAACCGCCGACCCCGGACAGGCTCCGCAGCGCGGCGGCCTGCTGGTGGCGCATGTCGGCAAGGGCACTTATATCTACGTTGCCTATGCGCTCTACCGGCAGTTACCCGAGCTGGTGCCAGGATCTTACCGGATCCTCGCCAACCTGCTGAGCGCGGGCAGAGAGAAATAACTGGGCTTAAGTCACACATGAAACCTGCATGGCTTGATGGCTACGACAGAGTCAGGCCCATACAGCCTTGCGGGCCAACGGCAGCGTCACGGCATCTGCTGCCACAGTGCTACGGCAATAATTAGATGCGAGAGAGCGATTCCTACGTTCCACAGCTTCATTAAGCTATTCTCACAAAACGACGAATGCATTGTTAAAGACAGATGAAATCTCCCATAAACTCTGCGTCTGTAAAGCGGCCGACTCCGCGAGAATCTTTCATTAAAAAAATCTAAATTATTCATAGATTCACATAACTCTGCGAGTCTGGAAAACGGAAGCGGCTGGCAAGTTTTCCGCCTCCATCCATCTTTCCGCATCACCGATGAGGCAGGAATAGTGTGTCGTCTCCTTCGAGGCTGACTGCAAATGCGGAAGTGCCAGTGCGATCCGGTCATGCCGGTTCGGGCATGAACGGCCCATACCAAACCGAACAGCAAGCAAGGAGTTGAGAGGCCCAATGAAGCTCAAAGTCAAGTCTGCCGCTGCAACAGTTCTCGCAGCCACACTTGCCGTGTCTTATGCCTACGCCAGCGGTCCGGCTGCGCCGGCAAAGAAGCGCCAAGCCCCCCGGGAAGAGACGATGCAGTCGATCGAAGAGCAGATCCAGGCGCTGCGACAGGAGATGCAGAGCCAGATCGATGCGCTGAAGCAGCAACTGGCCAGCAAGGACGAGCAATTGCGGCAGGCACAGCTGGCAGCCAGCAAAGCACAGGCCGCCGCGCACAAGGCCGAGGCCGCCGCCTCATGGCAGCAGCAGGCGGTCAAGGAAAACACCAACGCCGTCAATGCCCTGCAAAGCTCGGTCAACGGTATCAAGGGCAGCCAGTCTTCGCTGTCGAAGACCGTCCTGGCCGTCTCCAGGAACACGCAGCAGATCAAGAAGGAAGTCAACCATCCTGACGTGCTGCATTTCAAGGGCATCACACTCTCGCCAACGGGCAGCTTCCTCGCTGCCGAAACGGTGTGGCGTCAGGGAGCTACCGGCGGCGGACTGAACACGGCGTTCTCCACCATTCCGCTGGCGAACTCCGACAACGCGAACCTGAGCGAATTTCAGGGCACAGGCCGTCAGTCGCGGGTAGCCCTGAAGGCTCAGGGGAAGACGGGCGACCTGACCTTGACCGGCTACTACGAGATGGACTGGCTGGGCACGGGCATTACTTCAAACAACAATCAGTCAAACAGTTACGTGCTGCGGATGCGCCAGTTGTGGGCGGATGCACGATTCACCAACGGCTGGGACGTCTCCGCCGGCCAGGGTTGGTCGCTGGCCACGGAAACGACGAACGGGCTCCGGAGAGGCAGCGAGATTCTGCCAGGCACCATCGACCCCCAGTACGAAGCCGGCTTCGTTTGGGCCCGCCAGTACAGCTTCCGCGTCACCAAGAATATCGGCAGGAAATTCTTCGTGGGCGCTTCCGCCGAGAATGCCCAGATCCTGAATCCGGCCGGCGCCAATATGCCGACCAATCTGCTGATCGGCTCGGCTGGCAACGGCGGCGGCCTCTACAATCCCGACGCGAATTACTCGTTCAACAAAACGCCGGACTTCATCGCCAAAATCGCTGTCCAGCCAGGCTGGGGACACTGGGAGTTGTTCGGTATCGGCCGCAGCTTCCGCGACCGCATCTATCCCGTTTCCGGCGCGGCGTTTAACAACACGGTGTGGGGCGGCGGCATCGGCGGCGGCTTCCGCGGTCCTCTGGCCCACAAGAAGGTCTCCATCGGTATGAAGGGCCTGTGGGGCGAAGGCGTTGGCCGTTACGGCTCGTCTACAATCGCCGACATCACGCTGCGTCCCAATGGAACGATTTCGCCAATTCACGGGTTCTCTGCGCTGAGCACGCTGGAATTGTTCCCGACTCCGCGCTGGTACATCTACCTGAACTATGGCGGCGACTATCTCGGCCGTGACTGGACGCTCAACAGCAAAGGGCAAGAGGTCGGCTACGGCACCTACACCGCCAATATGACGGGTTGCAATGTTGAAGTTCCCTCCAATGGGCCTTTCAGTCCTTCCAGCCCGGCAAATTGCACCGGCAACACCAAGGACGTGCAGGAATTCACCTCCGGGTACTGGTATAACCTCTCCTCCGGTCCCAAAGGCACATGGCGCTACGGACTGCAGTACAGCCGGTTTGAGCGCAATCTGTGGTCAGGCGATGGCGGCACAACCAACCCCGGCGGCGGCGCCAGCGGCATCGACAACATGTTCTGGACCTCATTCCGTTACTATCTGCCTTAGCGACGTTCGCATGCACTCTAACTCAGGAGGCGGCCCATGGGCCGCCTCCTGCGCATGCAGCAATGCGACGCGGTTGCACAAATCCAGGCTTGCGGCGCGATTGTAAACGTAACTCAGCACCGCGCTTCAAGCAGGCAACTTATTTCTCATTTGCACTAACAGATTCACTGGGTAAGTCCTTCGTTTGCTCCTTGAATCTTTGCGCGGGAACACAGCAACCCTCTCTTGTTTGCGGGCATCCCTACTTAAGTAAGTAATTCTTAATCATTGCACCGATCTAGGTGATTCGCGATCTGCCTGTAAAGGGCAGAATGTCTTCCTCCCTCAATTTGCAAGTCTGCGTGCACGTTCAAACTTAAATTCCGCGCAGCAAACTGCGCGCGCTAGCCGATGAGTTACCAAGCCTGCCTCACTAGACGGGCCTCATCGGGTGCGGAAAGCAGGCGTGTATGGTGGTCAAGATTCAAAGTCGAGGCCGGCTTGTGACCGGATTGAATGTAGGCGTGAACAATGTGCGGCGGTACTTTCCAAAACATCTCAGTTTCATCCAACTCGAGTTCGATCATTTGCAGATCGAGTGCAAACTTACACCCGAGTTCTGGCGCGGCGACGGCGAAATTCAAGATCCCAGACTGACTTTGTGGCTGGAATCGAAAAGCTCGGGACGTCCGGCATGCCAGACACCGGTTCATCTGACCATGATTCGGTCGGGAAACAACTGCTTCCGGCTACGGGCGATTTCGTTGAGCATGCGCTCGCCCGCCAGAAGTCTGCCTGCGACAGCAGCGTAAGCCCGGCGCGCATCAATTCCTTTTCATCCCGGCGCTTCCCCAATAAAGCGCAAGGGACAAACGCTGGGCCGTCCGCGAGCCATCACTTCCGGGAACGGGTTTAGTCTGCAAATGCAAAATTGATAGACTCGGAGTGCAATGACAGAAATTGAACTCCACACCAAAATCGAAGAGTACTTTGCCGCAGGCTCAGCTGCTGTGGGCGATGCCGCGGCCCTGGCAGCCTTTGAACAGCTACGCGCTGCCCTCGAACGGGGCGCGGTGCGCGCGGCCTCGCCCGATCCTTCCGCGTCCACCGGCTGGCGCGTAAACGCCTGGGTCAAGCAGGGCATTCTGCTGGGCTTCCGGCTTGGCGTGCTCCAGGAATTTGCCTCCGGCGCGCTCTCCTACGTGGACAAGCACACCTTTCCGCCGCGCCATTTTGCCGCCGGCGACGGCGTGCGCGTGGTGCCCGGCGGCTCATCGGTGCGCGCCGGCGCTTATGTGGCGCGGGGCGTGGTCTGCATTCCGCCCATGTACATCAACGCCGGGGCCTATGTGGACGAAGGCACCATGGTCGATTCTCACGCGCTGGTCGGCTCCTGCGCGCAGATCGGCAAGCGCGTGCATCTGAGCGCCGCGGCGCAGATCGGCGGCGTTCTGGAGCCGGTCAATGCCAGCCCCGTCGTTGTGGAAGACGATGTGCTGGTGGGCGGCAATTGTGGCATCTACGAAGGCACCATCGTGCGCCGGGGCGCGGTGCTGGCCGCCGGAACCGTGCTAACGCGCGGCACGCCCGTCTTCGATCTGGTGAAGGGCGAGACCTGGCGCGCATCCGGCGAGGCGCCGTTGACGATTCCGGAGAACGCGGTAGTTGTGCCGGGCGCCCGCGCCGTAAACAAAGGCAAGGGCCGGGAATGGGGATTGAGCGTCTACGCGCCGGTGATCGTCAAATACCGCGATGAGAAGACGGACTTGAGCACAACGCTTGAAGATCTGCTGCGGTAAAGCAAAAAGTTCTCCGCAAACCGCAACCTTCCCGCGCTCACTTGCCGGCGCGTTTGCCGGGCGTGTCAGAAAAGATCTGCCCGTCGCGGATATGAACGACGCGATGGGCGAATTCGGCGATGTCGGCCTCATGGGTGACCAGCACGATGGTGTTGCCGTTGTCGTGAAGTTGATCAAAAAGGGCCATGATCTCCAGGCCGGTCTTTGAATCCAGATTGCCCGTGGGCTCGTCGGCAAGAATGATGGAAGGCCGGTTGACGAGAGCGCGGGCGATGGCCACGCGCTGGCGCTGCCCGCCGGAAAGCTCGTTGGGCTTGTGGTCCATGCGGGACGCCAGACCGACATTGGCAAGGGCCTGCTTGGCGCGTTCGGTCCGCTCCGCCGCGGGCGTGCCGTTGTAAATCAGCGGCAGTTCGACATTGTGCAGCGCGGTGGCCCTGGCCAGCAGGTTGAAGGTCTGAAAGACAAAGCCGATTTCCCGGTTGCGGATACGCGCCAACTGGTCATCGTCAAGGTCGCTTACCAGTTGTCCGTTGAGCCAGTAGTGGCCCTGGGTGGGCGTATCGAGGCAGCCGATGAGATTCATCAGCGTGGTCTTGCCGGAACCCGAAGGGCCCATGATCGCCACATATTCGTTGTGCCGGATGCTGAGCGAGACGCCGCGCAGAGCGTGAACCTGCTGCTCGACGCCCATGTCGTAGGTACGCCAGAGATTCACGATGCGAATTACTTCGTCGGCCGGCGTAACCTCGGCTTCGACCCGTTCTTCAATGCCAATGCCGTTCAGACTCATCCGGGTTTGTTCCCCATCCGTATCTTACTTGCTTGTGCCCATCCGGCTCCGCCCGTCGGTCGAGGCCGTTCGTCGCCCCCCGACCCCGAAAAGACGAGCCTGACGCGGGCTTATGTGCTCTTGCGCGGCCGTGGAGGACCAGACACAGCCCCATCAACTGCCCGACAAGCTGATCGGCGTCGCGGTATCGCGTTTGATCAGCGCGCCGTTCTTCAGATCGCGCAGGATTTTGTACGGTCCGGTTACCACCTCCTCACCCGCGGTGAGGCCGGAGAGCACTTCGATGTTCGTGGCCCCGGTAATGCCGGTGGAGACAGGCACAAACCTGGCCCGCAGCCGTCCGTGCGGTCCCTTTACCACCACAAACACCCCCTGCACAGGCTTGGCCCCGGCCGAAGGCGCAGAAGCGGCCTGGGCGCCGCCCTTGCCCTTGGGAACATCGTTGGCCGGGTCATGCATGGTGAGCGCCTGGATGGGCAGCGCCAGCACGCCGGTCTTGTGCGCGGTGGTGATCTTGGCCGTGCACGAGAGGCCGGGGCGCAGTTCCCTGGAGGGATGGTCGAGCGTGACCACCACCTTGAAATCTTTGGCTTCTTCAGAGCCGGTGGTCGATTGCAGCGTGGCGATGCCCGTGGAACGCAACAATGCCTGATCGCCCACCAAGGTCACGCGCCCCTTGAAAACCCGGTTCGGCAGCGCATCCACGGTCACGTCGGCCGGCTGGCCCACGGCAAGATTGATGATGTCCGTCTCATCCACCTTGACCTCGGCGGTCACCACGCTCATATCGGCGAGCGTCATCAGCGTGGATCCCTGGGTATTCTGGATGCCTTCGACCACCGTCTCGCCCTCGCGAACGGGCTGGTTGGTGACGATGCCATCAAACGGCGCGACGGCAATGGTGCGGTTAAGCATGTCTTTGTTGGCCGCCAGGGTGGCAATCGCCGACTGCAGGTGCCCGCGCGCCGACTCCGTGTTGGCCTTGGCCTGGTTGACGCCCGCCACCGCCTGCGCCACCGACGCCACCGCCAGGTCATAGCCGGCCCGCTTGGCGTCGTAGTCCTGGCGGGACATAATGCCGTCTTTGTAAAGCGCCTGGGCACGCTTCCAGTCCAGTTGCTTCTGCTCGAGATCGGCCCGCGCATGCTCTACGTTGGCTTCGGCTGTCTTTTCCGCGGCCACATAGGAAGCGATGTCGGTCCGGGCAGCGGCAATCGCGGCCTCCTGGCTTTGCACCGCCGCCTGTTGCTGGATGTTTTCAATGGTGGCGACAACCTCGCCCTTCCTGACCTTATCCCCTTCTTTTACATAAAGATGGGTGACACGTCCCATGGCGGTTGCACCCACATTGACGTAGGTCTTGGGCTTGATCTGCCCGGTGCCGCTGACGATCGTTGTCAGATCCTGGCGGACAATCCTGCCTGTAAAAACCTTCGTATAGCGGGACTGCTGCCGAATGACCAGGAAGGTTACTAGACCGGCCGCCACCACGACACCAAGAACAGTCAGGAGGATCTTCTTCATGATCGTGCCTTGCCCCGTGCCACTCCCACGAAAACTTACGTAACCGTCGACGTGACGGTTCCCTGCGAACCACGGAGCCAGCTCGCCCCCGCTCCCGTGCACCGGCAACGATAAAGCTTGCACCCGGAGCGGCGGGTTTGCGCTTCCCGCCTTGCCGGTGGCCGCGCCTGCCACCTGGTGGCGGGCCCGCTCCCCGCCCACGATTCTATCGCTTCCGTTGCGGCTTCGCTGTTACATCGGCTGCGTTTTCCCGTCAAAACAGCAGGCCACAATACGGAACCTTGCCCAGCCCTTTCGGGACCCGTAAAATAGAGGGTCGCAGGAGTTTTTAGATGGCAATGAGGCTAACTGGTCGCAATATAGTCGTTGCAATCCTGGGTTGTGGGCTGCTAGTGACGCCCGCGATCGCCCACAAGAAGCAGCCCCGGCACTTCCGGGAGAAGGGCAGACAAGCCGCCAGCCAGGACAAGAACGCCAATCCGCTCGACCGGCCGCTTTCGCCCCAGCAGGAGCTGAAGCAGGAAAAGGCACTCGAGATGGAGTTAAAGGGGCCTTATAAGGAATGGCTGGACCAGGACGTGGTCTATATTATTACCCCCCAGGAACGCAAAGCCTTCCTCAGCCTGACCAACGACGAGGAGCGTAACGCCTTCATCGAACAGTTCTGGCGCCGGCGCAACCCGAACCCCGGCGATCCGGAAAATATGGCGCGCGTCGAACACTATGAGCGCATCGCCTATGCCAACGAGCACTTTTCCGACGGCGAACCAGGATGGAAGACCGATCGCGGACGCATTTACATCGAGTGGGGTCCACCCAACTCCATCGATCGCAATGCCGGCGGATACTATCAGCGCCCCTTTAACGAGGGCGGCGGCTCCACGGACAGCTATCCCTTCCAGGTATGGCACTATAACTACCTTCCCGGCATCGGCGAGAACGTCAACATTACATTTGTTGACCAATGCATGTGCGGCGACTACCAGTTCACGCTCGACCCGCAGCAAAAGGACGCGCTTCTCCACGTCCCGAACGCCGGCCTCACGACCTGGGAGGAGATGCACGGCGGAAACAAAGACGACCGCTTCGATAACTGCTCCGGCGTTACCTATTGCGGCGGCGGACCGGAAGGCAAGATGGCGCAGGCGAAGGAGTTCGACCGCATCGAAATGGCGGCCAAGCTCTTTGCGCCTCCTCCACAGCAGTTCAAGGATCTGGATGCATTCGTCACCCAACATAAAGTGATAACCGGCACCATCCTGCCGTTTAATGTGCAAACGGACTTCGTCAGGGTAACCTCCGATATGGATCTGGTGCCGGTGACTCTCCAGTTTGACAATCGCGATATCACCTTTGTTACGCGCGATGGCGTCTCCACGGGAGAACTCGACATCCTGGGCCGCTTCACCACCCTCAGCGACCGGACTGTCCAGACCTTCGAAGACCAGGTCGAAATCCAGGAACCGGCCGAACTGCTGCAGCAGAAACTCAAAGCAAAGTCGGTTTATTGGAAGGCCATCCCGCTTCCGCCCGGCCTGTACCGTCTCGATATAGTCGTCAAGGACGTGAACAACCCAACGCACATGGGTATCTTTGGACGCGGCATCAACGTGCCCCAGTACCACAACGAATTGCTCGGCACTTCAACCCTGATTCTTGCCGATCTGATGCACAAGGTCCCTTCGAGCAATATCGGCGGCGGCAGCTTTGTTATCGGCGACATGTTTGTCCGGCCGAGGGTCGCCAGCGGTTTTGCAAAGCCGCCTGTTTTCAAACAAAATCAGCCTCTGAACTTCTGGATGCAGGTCTACAACCTGGGCATCAACCGCGCCACCATGAGCAACAACGCCACGGTCACCTACGAGGTCACCGACGCCAAGAACGGCGATGTGCTGCTGACGCAGCAACTGCAATCGTCGAAGTTGAACCCACACAGCGACGAATTAACTGTGGATAAAACTTTGCCGATTGCAGGGCTTCCTCCAGGAAAATACAACGTGACGATCAAGGTAAACGACAAAATTTCAAAGCAGGACATTGCACAATCGGCGCCTTTTATCGTCGAATAGTAAACATCCCGCGCAAGCAGGCCAGCCAAACGTAGATTTGGGGACTTTGCGGGTCTGATTGAGAGATTAAAGCCAGGGCGCAGCTGGGTCGTAAAGAACGAAGTGATGAAGCGCAGGAATTATTTGGCGTGCTTGACCATGCTGATCGTCTTGAGCGCTGTTCCCCTCTACGGAGCGACGCCGGCATCGGTTTCAGGGTTGGTGCGCAATGAGGCCGGAGTGCCCCAGATTGGGGCAATTGTGCAACTGCTCCGCCCTGACTTCAGCGTGGTGGCTACCGTTTATACCGACGACAATGGCCATTTCAAGTTTGATCCGGTTGCACCAGGCCGGTATGAACTGAAAGCCATGGCTATGTCCTTCCTGCCGTCGCTGCGCGAAAATGTCCACGTTCGCCACGCAAACGCCGTTGTCGATCTGACATTAAGCACGCTCTACGAAGCCATTCAGTGGCTGCCATCAAAGCCCCGCTCGATCAACGCGCAACAGGACGATTGGGCCTGGACGCTGCGCTCGGCCGCCGACCGGCCTCTGCTTCGCTGGGTGGGCTCCGGGCCGTTGGTGGTTGTCGATAACGGCTCCGGAGCGGCGCCCAGGCTGAAAACCCGCCTTATGACCACTGGAGCCACCGGAACCTTTGGGGAGAACGGTCCGCGCTACACGGCAGCCATCGAGGACGCGCTGAACGGCAGCAGTAAGCTTTTGGCGCGGGTGAACTTTGCTCCCAACAGCACCGGGGGCATGGAATCGATGCTGGGCTTCCGCCAGGATCTCGGCTATGCCGGCTCAATGCAAACCGTGGCTGCCCTGTCGATGCACCCTGACATGAGCGTCGGCCAGGGTCAAGGCTTCAATGAGGCCGCCTTACGTTCCAGTGAATTCATGAATTTCGGTCCGAACCTGAACGCCGAAGTGGGCGGGACGGAGGTATTTGCCCACATCGGCGGCGCCGCGTCGAATACCGTGACGACTACTCTGCCCTATGCCCAGGTGAATTGGATCGCAGGCGATACGACCATCGGCTACCGCATGGCCACGATGGTTCCGAATCCGCTGGATGTGGACGAAACCGCAACCGAAGCCGCACTTCCCATTGTTTCCGCGAGCAACGGCAAGCTGGCAGTGGAGCATGGCATGCATCAGGAGATTTCCTGGGAGCGCCAGACCAGCAATTCCAGCATGGCGGTGGTGATTTACTCCGACAGCATCCAGAACCCGGCGCTCGAGGCCCTGAGCCAGTTTGGCAGCGGCAATCCGGCAGCGCCGCTTGCGACTTCCGCACTGGTCGACCAAAACAGCGGACTGCTGCTCGCCTCCGGACCAGCCTATTCCAGCTCCGGCGTTGAGGCCACCGTCGAGCGGCGCCTGCCGGGAGACAACGATGTTCGGCTCACCTACGCCAGCGGCAAGGCTCTGGTGATGCCCGCCTCGGCCCAGCCGGTCACCCTTTTGCGCGCCGTCGCCTCGGCGCAGGCACGTCCGGCACAGATGTACACGCTCGCCCTGGCTGGAACGCTCAACGAAACGGCCACACGCTGGCAAGCCAGCTACCAGTGGCAGGCCAGCAACACCATTACCGCAGTTGCTCCTTACGCCATGGATGCCGTCGGCCCTTATTTGAATATCTATGTGCGCCAGCCCATCCGCTTGCGCTGCAGCGGAGCGTGCGGCATCGACGCCCTGATCGACGTAAGCAACCTGCTCGCCGAAGGGTATCGGCCCTATCTGTTGAGCGACGGTTCCGTGGTTCTCTTCGCCCAGGGTCCGCGCTGCATCCGCGGCGGCCTTGCTTTCACCTTCTAACCACGGCGAACTACTCCTTCGCGCACGGCAGAGTGCCCTGCCTGTGCCTCGAAGGACGCCGCCGCTCCTCGGCAGCGTCCTGTTGCCTGCACGGCTGCATCATTTCCGAGTGCGCCGCACGGAACTCCGCCGCGGCTTGCAAACAATGTCCCGGATGAACACAGCGAATCAGGAGTAATCTTTTCTCCGCCAGCCCTCGTTCTTTACGCTTCCGGAGAAGGGAGAATCTATGGCTGAACGAAAGCGGAGGATTCGGCAGGCGGTCTGCCGTTGGTGCTATCCGCAGATTCCGCTGGACGACTTATGCATGGCCGCGGCGCGCATCGGGCTTCTGGGCATCGACCTGCTTCAGCCCGAGGAATATGAAGTGCCGCAAAGATATGGGCTGATTTGCACCTTGGGCTACGCCGGCGGCGGCGAAATTGCCGAAGGGCTGAACCGCACCGAACACCACGCCACCATCGAAGCGGCATTGCGCAGGAATATCCCGCTGGCCGCAAAAGCCGGGGTGCCCAATGTCGTCACCTTCTCAGGAAACCGCAACGGCATCTCCGACGAGGAAGGCGCGCGCCACACCATCGCCGGCCTCAGGCGAGTCAGGCAGATCGCCGAGGATCACGGCGTGACCATCTGCCTGGAGTTACTGAACAGCAAGGTGGACCACGCCGACTACATGGCCGACCATACCTCCTGGGGAGCGCGCGTGGTGCGGGAAGTGAATTCGCCCAACGTGAAGCTGCTTTATGACATCTACCACATGCAGATCATGGAAGGCGACCTGATTGCGACGATTCGCGATAACATCGCATGGATCGGGCACTTTCACACCGGCGGCGTCCCCGGCCGGCATGAGCTTGACGATGTGCAGGAGGTACAGTGGGACGGCGTCATGCGCACCGTCGCCGCCACCGGCTTCACCGGCTACGTAGCGCACGAATTCTTGCCCCTGCGCGATCCGCTCACCAGCCTGCGCGCCGCGGCTGAACTATGCGACGTATGAGTCTTTCTCGCCTCTCTTGCACAGATTATTCGCATCGCCACGGAGATGGCGAAGTTATGAAAGCGCCCTGGCCTGCTGGAAAAGTGCTGCTCAGTCGATGTGCGGCGTGCCTCTGCGCAGAAGAAAACCCGCGGCGCCGACGATGGCGACGATGATCAGAGCAAGGATGAAGTAATAAAGCAGGGGATGCTTCCAGCCCAGGGAATAGGTCAGATCGCGGCCCACCCATGCCAGAAAGACCACCGCAATCAGCGCCAATTGGGCCGCGAGAGCGAGAAATGTGTGGCCCACATCGCGCCGTTTGGCAAGCGCCGCCACCTGCCCGGGAGTCAGGTTGCGCGTTTCGTCAGGAAGCGAACTCTTCGCCATGCGTTGCTCCTTGCAGGCTTCGTTTGTCCACACCGGCCCGCCGTTCCTCTTCGATTCAAACACAGACCCGCGCCCTGCGCCAGCACGCCGATTTCCGCCGGCCTTTCCTCCGGCGAGCCGTGTCTCCGCGCCAGGCGGGCGCCAGACTGCAATATCGCCGCTACCGGGGCGGATACCCCGCCGACTGGAGGTACAAGACCTGCTTGCCGGCGGCAAGCTTGATGGCGCCCGCCACATCCTGCCCATGGGCGGTATAGAACCACGCATTCAATCCCTCCGAGGCCGCAAACAGGTAGACATTCTGGCCGATGAAGCCCACGTCGGCTTGGGCAAACCTGTCGTTGACGGGCGCTGTGTAGACAATGGTCACGGCGGCGTGAGCAGCCGCCGCCGGGCTGATCTTGCCGCGCACGTCCCCGGCCACCACCGGGCGCAAGATGTTCTTCTCGGCCTCGTAAACGTAGACACCATCGGGCAGGACGACGTTGAGTTCGATGTCCTGGCTGTTCATGGCCGAGGGCGCGGTCCGGCCCAGCCCCGGCTTCACCTCGCGCGGCCGGTTTATGCCGAATGCCGCCCACAGCAGGTTGGAGAGGGTTTGCAGCGGCAGGGACTGGTCGCGGAAGTCGCGCGTCGTCCTGCGCTGGGCCAGAGCCTGCATCAGGGGCATACCGCCGTCCATCTGCGGCTTAGGCAACTGGATGGGCGTCTGCTGGCAAAAGGCCGGGGTGGTGCAAAGCAGGGCCAGCAGGGACAGCAAAACCACGAGGCGGCGGACCTGGTAAGAAGCTGAAATGCGCATGGTTGCACCTCGGAAAAGCCTGGGCTGGGCACGCCCGCCTCCCAAGGTGTGCGAAGGAGAGGGAAGAAACTACGTGTTACGAGAGGACCGATCAGTCCGCAAGAAAGGCCAGCGACTGAAGCGTGGTGATCTCAAACGGCTTACGGCAACGGATATTGGCGCAAGACAGCTTGTCATCGCGTCTTACCATGTAAGACTGCGCTTTGGCGAAGCGGGCGCGGTCGCGCTCATCGGCGCCGCGCGGCGGTTGGGCTTTCTTGCGGCGCACCACCCAGCTCACTTTGTACTCCGCCGTCTGCCCGCATTTGGGGCAGGTGAGCATGTGCGTCTTCAATTCCGTGGTCTCCGTAAAAAAATCCCGCTCTTCCATCGCTCTCCGGCGCCTCCGAACCCTTGCCCTTCGGATAAGCTAGCCGCGCTGCCGGCTTCGCTCTTCCGCTCGGGCAGAATCTATTCCATACTCAACCTTGCCATGGCGAAACGCAAGCCACCCCGGTTTTCCGCAACCAAAGCGGTGAAGGCCAACGCCCGCGAACGCGTGGGCCAGCCACCACCCGTACGTGTGGTCCAGGACGAGCCGCGCACCGGTCGCCATGCCAAGCACAAGCCAAAACTGGAAGAGATCATCCGGCGGGGCGAGTAGGCGCAGTAAAAAGCGGCGCGTAAGACAGAGCCGGCGAGGAGCCTTGGCGCGTCTTACAGCGCCCGTTGCGCGTAAGACAAGGGCAATTTGCGTGCGCGGGCGTAAGACGCCGTCTTACAAAAGCCAAGGCAGCGTCTAACCGCGGGCGCGGAGCCGCCCGCAAAGGACTTGCCCGAGCTTCAGTGCTTCAGACGCCAGACAATGCGCCGGAAGAGCCCCAGAACGCGGCGCGCATCGGCTTCCGTGAGCGTGAGACGGCGCAGCAGCAGGCGCAGATCGTGCCGGTTGGCCTCGCGCATGGCCGCGGGCGAGTAGCCGGCGGCAGCCATGGCCTGCTCGACGACTTCGGCTACAAGCTCCAGGCGGGCCGCGGAAGCCGCTTGTCCGGCTTCGGCAGCCTGAGCAGCGGCGCTTTCTCGCGAATCGAACACCCGCGACGCCAATTCATACAGGCAGACGGCCACGGCCTGACCCAGGTTCATGGAGGGCTGATGGGAACTGGTGGGAATTTCGGCCAGCAGGTGGCAGTAGGAAAGGTCTTCACGCGTAAGGCCGCGCTTTTCCGGGCCAAAGACCAGCGCAACCCGGCCGCCGCGGTCCAGGTGCCGGCGAACCAGCGGCGCCAGCCGGGGCAGATCAGCGACGGGCTGCTCGGGCCTGCGATGGGCCTGCGTTCCGGTGCCCACAACCAGCGTGCAATCGGCCAGGGCCTCAGCCAGGGTCGCGGTCTGTTGCGCGCTTTGGAGCAGTTCCGGCGCACCGACCGCCGAGCGGGCCTCGCGCCAGTTGGGCGCGTAGGGCGCAACAACGGCCAGTTGCGTGAAGCCAAAGTTCGCCATGGCCCGCGCCGCGGCCCCGATATTGAGCGGATTCCGCGGAGAGACGAGCACGACATGGAGGCGATCGTGTTGGGCTGCGGCAGGCAAACTACAAGTGTAGAGCCGCGGCCTTCAGCCGGCACCGAGTCACCCGCTGAAGGCCCGGCTCTGCCGCGAATCGGCTACTCCAAATGGGTCTTCGACCACTCCCACAGGGCGCGGTCGAGGGCGCGCAGCGGCGTGGGAGCCGGCAGGTCGCCCTGCGGCTTCACAATCTGGCTGTCGGCCAGCCGCTTGCAGAAAGCCAGATACTCCTCATAAAAATGCACATCATGCCGGGAATGGCCCAAGGCCTCAAGGGAACGGAAATCGAGCACGGTATAGCGATCAGGGAAGATCGCAGCCAGAATCGCCGAAGCTATGGTAATGTCCACGCCGTGCAAATCCAGTAGCGCCTTCACGGCCGCGCTGGTTGTCGATTGGGGCGAAGCGGCCACGGTCAGCGCGTGCTTGATCTTCTCGTTGCTGTTGCCGATCAGATACTGCACCGCGCGCTCCGACTTCCAGCGCACGATGGCTTCAAGATTGGCCAGCGTGTAATCTCCGTTGCGAATTGCTTCACCAGCCTCAAAGGCAGCCTTTTCCAACTCCTTTTCCTTTTCCCCGGACTGTTTCCAATACTCTTCGGCCAAATGTTGCAGGTCCGCTTCCGCGGGCTGAAGCTGAAAATATGCCACCATTTTTGATTCCTTCCTTTCACAAAACCGTAGACACAATAGGCCCGATGGGAAATCTTTGTCAATCTCCCGATCCTTGGACGCAAACGGCCCGGAGCGCGCTCTGAGAACCGGCCGATTTTTCCGCTTGAACCACCAGCGTAAACAGCCCCGGCCAGAGGCCAAAGGCGACACCGGCAACCGCGAGAGAAGTCACCGGACCGGAACCGAAAAATCCAATAAGCAATTGATTATATTGCTATTATGAAAGATCAAATATCTGTGCGCCACGACCCGAACGGGTTCTGCAAAACTGCGGCGATGATGGGCTGGCGAAAGCCAGGCAAGTCAGCGGTTGCGGCGGAAAACGCCCCAAAGCGCTCCGCGCATTGCCCCGCTGCACCCGCTCCACGGTAGACCCCACGAACAAACGCGTTTATGATGCGGAGTTGATGTCACGCCGTTGCGGCCGTCTGACATTTTGAAAGCCGGGGGCGAACCGGCCGGAGGTCAAACCATTGCGAGTCGGGTTATTCACGCGGGAGTATCCTCCGCACGTTTACGGGGGTGCGGGAGTTCATGTCGACTATCTGAGCCGTGAGCTGGCGCGCGAAATTGAGGTCGAGGTCCACTGCTGGGGGAAGCAGTTCGGGAACAATGGCAAGCTCTTTGTGCGCGGCGCCGAGCCGTGGAGCGAAATCACGAACGGCACCGAAGCCAGGTTCAAGGGCGCGCTGGAGGCGCTGAGCCTGAACCTGACACAGATCAAGGCCCTGGAAGGCATCGACCTGGTTCACACGCATACGTGGTATGCGTCGATGGCCGGCTACCTGGCCAAGAAACTCTACGGCGTGCCGTTTGTAATGACCACGCATTCGCTGGAGCCGCTGCGGGCCTGGAAGGCCGAGCAACTGGGCAGCGGCTATGCCATGAGCTCCTGGATGGAGCGCACCGCGATTCTGGATGCGGACGCGATCATTGCCGTGTCGAAGGGCACCAGGGCGGACATTCTGCGCGCCTACCCCGACGTGGACCCGGCCCGGGTTCACGTCATCTACAACGGCATCAACCTGAGCGAATACCGGAAGACCGCGGAGACCCAAGCGCTCACCGATTACGGCGTGGATCCGGCCGTGCCCTATGTGCTGTTTGTGGGGCGCATCACGCGCCAGAAGGGCGTGACGCATCTGGTCGACGCCATTCGCTATCTGCCGCCGGAAACACAGGTAGTGCTGTGCGCCGGAGCGCCCGATACGCCGGAGATTGCGGCCGAGATGCGCGAGAAAGTCGAAGAGGCGCGCAAGGCGCATTCGCGCATTGTGTGGATTGAAAAGATGGTCAGCAAGCAGGAGGCGATTCAGCTTTACAGCAACGCGCGCCTGTTCTGCTGCCCGTCCGTCTACGAGCCGTTCGGCATCATCAACCTTGAAGCGATGGCCTGCGGCGCCGCGGTTGTGGCCAGCGCCACCGGCGGCATTCTGGAAGTGGTGGTTGAAGGCGAGACCGGGCATCTGGTTCCCTTCGAGCACGATCCGGTAACCGGATTTCCCAGCAATCCCGAGCAGTTTGCGCGGGATCTGGCGGCGCGCATCGCGGAGTTGCTCGGCGATCCGGAGAAGTGCCGGCGCTTGGGCGAGGCCGGACGGCGGCGCGCGGAAGAGATCTTCAGTTGGCGCGCAATCGCCCAGCAAACCATCGCGCTTTACAGCCAGCTTGTGGAAAAGGAAAAGGCGGCGCAATGACGGCAAATCGATCCGACGGACGCAACCGAGTCGTGATTGAAGGCATTACCCCCGAAGTGGACGGCGGGCGCTTTCCGGCCAAGCGCACCGTGGGCGATCAGGTTGCGGTTGAAGCCGACATCTTCGCCGACGGACACGACGCCGTGGCCGCCTCACTGCTCGCCAACCGGCTGGGCTCCGACGACTGGACCGAAATCCCCATGCGGCCTCTGGTCAACGACCGCTGGACGGCGGCGTTTCGCGTGGCCGAGCTGGGCCACTACCGGTTCAGGGTGCAGGGCTGGGTCGACCGCTTCGAGACGTGGCGGCGCGATCTGCTCAAGCGCATTCAGGCCGACAGCGACACCACGGTCGACTACCAGATCGGCGCCAACCTGGTTGATGAGACTGCGGAGCGGGCCTCTGGCGCCGATGCCATCTGGCTGCGCGAGCGGGCTTCGGTTCTGCGCTCGCCGCTGGAGCCCAAGCATCTGCGCACGCACGCCACCGATCCCATGCTGCACGAGCTGGCGTTGCGCCATCCCGACAAGCGTTTTGCAACGGAGTCGGATCGTGACCTGAAAGTGGTGGTTGAGCCAGAGCGCGCCCGGTTCAGCTCCTGGTATGAATTCTTTCCCCGCTCCACCGCGGCTGAGGCCGGCAAGCACGGAACCTTTGCCGACTGCGAAAAGCGGCTGGAATACGTGGCCGCGTTGGGCTTCAACGTCGTCTACCTGCCGCCGATTCATCCCATCGGTTCCACCTTCCGCAAGGGACGCAACAACACCCCTGAAGCGCAATCCGGCGATTGCGGCAGCCCGTGGGCCATTGGCGCAGCCGACGGCGGGCACAAGGAGATCCACAGGGAGCTGGGCGCCATCGAGGATTTCCGCCGCTTTGTCGCGCGGGCCAGAGATCTGGATTTGAGCGTGGCCCTCGATGTGGCCTTTCAGTCTTCGCCCGATCACCCATACGTGCGCGAGCACCAGCAGTGGTTCCGCATGCGGCCCGATGGAACGATTCAATATGCCGAGAACCCTCCGAAGAAATATCAGGACATTTATCCATTCGACTTCGAGAGCGAAGACTGGCGCGGCATGTGGGAGGAGTTCAAGAGCGTCTTTCTTTACTGGATCAGCGAAGGCGTAACCATCTTTCGCGTAGACAACCCGCACACCAAGGCGTTTCCCTTCTGGGAGTGGGTCATCGCCGAGGTCAAGCGCGAGCATCCTGAAGCGATCTTTCTTGCCGAGGCTTTCACGCGGCCCAAGATCATGTACCGGCTGGCTAAGATCGGCTTCGGACAGTCGTACACCTACTTTCCCTGGCGCAATGGCAAGCACGAGATCACGGCCTACCTCACCGAGCTGACGCAGACGCCGGTGCGCGAGTTCTTCCGCGCCAACCACTGGCCGAACACGCCCGACATTCTCACCGAATTCCTGCAGGTGGGCGGACGCGCTGCCTTCGTCATCCGCCTGCTGCTTGCCGCCACGCTGGGCGCCAACTACGGCATCTACGGCCCGGCCTTCGAACTGATGGAAAATCGCCCCCTGCGGCGCGGCAGCGAGGAGTATCTCAACTCGGAAAAGTACGAGATTCGCCACTGGAATCTTGACCGGGCCGACAGCCTGTGCGATCTGATCGCGCGCGTCAACGGCATTCGCAACGAGAATCCGGCGCTGCAGAACGACTGGTCGCTCCGCTTCCACCAGACCGACAATGAGCAACTGCTCAGCTACAGCAAGGAATCCGAGGACCGCTCGAATCTGATTCTGACGATTGTCAATCTCGACCCGCATTACAAGCAGTCCGGGCACGTCACCCTGCCGCTCGATGAACTGGAGATTCCGCGGGACCGCGCCTACGAAGCCGAAGACCTGTTAACCGGCGAACGCTATCTTTGGCACGGCCCGAACAACTATGTGGAGTTGAACCCTGCCGGGCTTTCCGGCCACATTCTGAAGATTCACCGTCATCTCAAGGTGGAGACGGATTTCGAGTATTTCCTGTAAGGAACCCCGCGGCCGCGCGCAACAAGCGCGCGGCGGCTCGGGCTGCTGACGATTGGAAGAGTCAATCCTCGAAGAAACTGCGAGCCAATGCGCTTTCAAGCTCCGAAAGGCATGAAAAGACTCTTCGCAGTGATACACGCATCGAAGATTAAGAGGAAGACCGGGGAGTGGGTTGTAAAACTGGATCTTTGGGTCAGCACATTTGTTTGGTACGGATCTTGCATACAAGACCGGTGAGTAAGACGGGTGCACGAACCTGATTTCCCTAATTTTCGCCATCGCGGAGTGCGAACGAGTGAAAAAGTTGGCAAGCGCGACCGACCCGCTCTGGTATAAAGACGCGATTATCTATGAGCTGCACGTGCGCGCCTTCACTGACTCGAACGGCGACGGCATCGGCGACTTTCCCGGACTGCTTTCGCGGCTCGACTATCTGCAGGATCTGGGCATCACCTGCATCTGGCTCCTGCCCTTCTTTCCTTCGCCGCTGCGCGACGACGGATACGACATCGCAAACTACACCGATGTCAACCCGGCCTACGGAACGCTTGCCGACTTCAAATCGTTTCTTGACGCGGCGCACCAGCGCAACATGCAGGTGATGATCGAAATGGTGGTGAACCACACCAGCGACCAGCACCCCTGGTTCAAGGCCGCGCGCCTGGCGCCGCCGGGCTCGCCGGAACGCGAGATGTATGTGTGGTCGCCGAGCGACCAGCTTTACAAAGACGCGCGCATCATCTTCACGGACACGGAAAAATCGAACTGGACCTGGGACGACACCGCCAAGGCCTATTACTGGCACCGCTTCTTTTCCCATCAGCCGGACCTGAACTACGACAATCCGCTGGTGATTGAAGAAGTGGTGAAGGCGATGCGCTTCTGGCTCGATATGGGCGTCGACGCGCTGCGCATGGACGCCATTCCATACCTCGTAGAGCGCGACGGCACGTCCTGCGAAAACCTGCCCGAGACGCACGACATGGTGCGCAAGCTGCGCGCCGCCATCGACGACGGGTACGCCAACCGCATGATTCTGGCCGAAGCCAATCAGTGGCCCGCCGACGTGCGCCCTTACTTCGGCGACGGCGACGAGTGCCACATGGCCTTTCACTTCCCGCTGATGCCGCGCATTTATATGGCGCTGCGGCAGGAAGACCGCCTGCCCATCAGCGACATCATCGCGCAGACGCCGCCCATCCCCGAAAGCTGCCAGTGGGGCCTGTTCCTGCGCAACCACGACGAGCTCACGCTGGAGATGGTCACCGACGACGAGCGCGACTACATGTACTTCGCCTACTCGGCCGATCCGCGCATGCGCGTCAACGTCGGCATTCGCCGCCGCCTGGCGCCGCTCGTCGACAACAACCGCCGCCGCATCGAGCTGCTCAACTCGCTGCTGCTCAGTTTTCCCGGCACACCGATTCTTTATTACGGCGACGAGATCGGCATGGGCGACAACATCTATCTCGGCGACCGCAACGGCGTGCGCACGCCCATGCAGTGGACCTCGGACCGCAACGCGGGCTTTTCCCGCTGCGACCCCGCCCGTCTCTACTTCCCGGTCATCATGGACCCGATCTATGGCTACCAGGTGGTCAACGTCGAGGCGCAGCTCAGTGATCAATCGAGCCTGCTGCACTGGATGCGCAACATGATCGCCCTGCGCAAGCTCTTCCAGGTCTTCGGGCGCGGCACGTTTACCCTGCTCAACGCGGCCAATCGCAGGATTCTCGCCTATCTGCGCGACCTGGACCGCGGCGACGGCACCCACGAAACCGTGCTGTGCATCGCCAACCTGAGCCGCTTCGCCCAGCCCGCCTCGCTCGATCTTGCCGATTACGCGGGCATGACGCCGGTGGAGATGCTGGGCTACGTGCCGTTCCCCACCATCACCGCCGCGCCATACTCCCTGAGCATGGCGCCGTATTCCTTCCTCTGGTTCGAGCTGCAACCGGCCGGCTCAAAAGAAGAGCCGGCGGAAACACTGGCGGGGATCGTCCAGGCCGCTGCCGAACCAATTGAAGAAGGCATTCCTGCGGAAGTGCTTGAGCAGGGATGGGCTGGCCTTCTTTCCACGCACTGCCTGGGCATGATCGAGGGCGCGCTGCCCTCCTGGTTGCCGCGTCAAAGATGGTTCGGCGCCAAGGCGCGCCAGATTCAATCCGCGCGCATACTGGATTGGGTCGAGCTGCCCTCCGCGCGAGCCGCGACGCCCGCCGATCCTGCAGCGGGCAAGCCGATTCCGCCCGCCCTCTTCTTCGTGGAAATTTCGTATACCGACGCCTTTTGCGACCTGTATCAGATTCCGCTGGCCATCAGCGCGGGCGCCGAAGCCGATGAGATTGGCGCCAGCAATGCGCTCTGCGTGCTGACCGTGCTGGCGCTGCCGCTGGGACCGGCAATCCTGCACGATGCGACCGTCATCGAGGATTTTCGCCAGGTTCCGCTGCAACTGATCGCGCAAAACACCACGCTGGCGCTGTTGAGCACCGGCGAAAGGCCCGGCGGCTGCACGCCCGTCCAAGAATCCACCAACGAACCCGACGGCTCAGCGCTGGACGCTTCCCCGGCGAGGCATCACATGCAGCCGCGCGAATCGCCCTCCGCGGGTGAAGCTGAGACACGTGGCAGCCTCATCCACGCGCACGCCTCCAGCGCCTTCGCGGACGCGCATGTCGCGCGGCCTCTACTTTCGCGGGTGGGATCGGCGGAGCAGTCCAACACCTCCATTCTCTACGAAGATCGGCTTATCCTGAAGCTGTTCCGGCGGCTTCAACCGGGTGAAAATCCCGACGTGGAGATCGGCCGCTTCCTCACCGAGGTGGCCCATTTCCCGCACATACCGCCGTTCCTGGGCGAAATCGCCATGACCCGGCCCGGCTGGAAGAAGACCACCTTGGCCATGCTGCAGGGACTGGTGGCCAACCAGGGCGACGGCTGGCAGTGGTTTCTCGACCGGCTGGCCGATTTCTTTCCGGCAGCCGCAGAACTCCCGACTCCGGCCGCCATACCTGCGCCCAGCTTCCTGGCTGAAACCGAACCGGCGCCTGCACTGCTTCAACTCGCCGGCGCATCTCTTGATGCGGCGGCGCTGCTCGGCCGCCGCACCGCCGAGATGCACCTGGCTCTGGCCACGCCCACCAGCGACCCGGCATTCGCGCCCGAGCCGTTTACGCAGGACGACCTGGTGCGTGAGGCGGTCCGCATTGAAAGCGAGGTCGTCTCCGCGCTGGAGCTGCTGAAGCAGAAGTTCCCCGCGCTCGACGACGCCGCTTCAGATGACGCGGGGCTGTTGCTGGCGCGCCGCCGTGACCTTCTCGCCCGCGCCCGCTCCATTGCCGCGTTCAGCGCCGCCGGCATGAAGATCCGCATTCACGGCGACTATCACCTGGGGCAAACGCTGCGCGTTGCGGCGTCGCCCGCGGCCCGGGAGCAGGCAGCGGCCGGCGACTTTGTGCTGCTGGACTTTGAAGGCGAGCCGGCCCGGCCGCTGGCTGACCGCAGGCAGAAGCAATCGCCCCTCAAAGACGTGGCCGGCATGATCCGCTCATTTTCCTATGCCACGCACGCGGCGCTCGATCGGTACGCCGGCTCCCATGCCGCATCTGTGGATCGCATGAACACCACCGGGCTGGCTGCCTGGGCGCACTGCTGGTACGGCTCCGCGTCCGCCGCGTTTCTCCGCGCTTACCGGCAAACCATCGCCGCAAAACCGGCACTTCTGCCGGCAGCGCAGGACTGTGAAACGCTGTTTGGCGCCTACATGCTGGAAAAGGCGCTGTACGAACTGGTGTACGAACTCAACAACCGCCCGGCGTGGGTGCGCATCCCACTTGCGGGTATCCTAAGTTCATAGGGCGCAAGGCCCCGCGAGAACGCAACGATGGCGACAGCAAATCCGCTCCCCGACGCCGCATCTCCTACAGCCACTCCCGATACTCGTCTTCTCGTATTGCTTGCCTCGCTGCCGCAAGAGCAGCTCACCAGCGTGCTCGGCAAGCTGGCCGCCTGCGTTGCGCCGGAAAACCTGCTTATCGCCACCAGCGATGAGACCGTAAAGACCGTCCGTCCCGATCTGCACATCGTCACCGCCGCTACGACCAAATCCACCTGGACCATCACTGCGGCCGACTACGTAAGCGCCTTTCAACTCGCGCAGGAAAACCATGCACACGCCGTACTCCTGCTGGGGCCGGAGTGCGATTCGCTCAGCGAGCGAGGGCTTCGCAACCTTGCCAGCGCCATCATGGCCGACGGCAGCGACCTTGCCATGCCCCTTTACGATCTGCCACCCCGCGCTGGCCTGGTGAATTCGGCCATCCTTTATCCGCTCTCCCGCGCCCTGTTTGCATCTGCGGTGCGCTTCCCCCTGGCGGTCGATCTCGGGATGTCGATGCGCATGGCGGAACGCATTTCCATGGCCGCGCAGCGATTTACGAATCTCAACCAGCCCACCGCAATTCTGTGGCCCGTGAACGAAGCCTCCGCCGCCGGATTCACCATCAGCGAAGTCGAAGCGGGCGCCCGCATCCTGCCGCAGCCGTCCGAGCCCGACCTGAACACAGTTCTTCCCCTGGTGGCCGGATCGCTCTTTGCCGATATCGAGGCCAAGGCGGCATTCTGGCAACGCGCCCGGCAAATGCCGCTGGAGCGTAATCATCAGCCGGCGCTGGCGGCATCGGCGGCCGACAACCCCACCGATATTGCCCCCATGCTGCAGGCGTTTCGAGTGGCGTACACAAACCTCCAGGAGATCTGGTCACTAGTTCTGCCGCCGAACTCCCTGCTTGGGCTTAAACGGCTCTCCCTGATGGACGGAACGGCCTTCCGCATGCCCGAATCGCTGTGGGCGCGCATCGTCTTCGATTTTGTGCTGGCCTACCGCCTGCGCACCATCAACCGCGGACATCTGCTGGGAGCTCTCATCCCGCTTTACCTGGCGTGGGTTGCCAGTCACATCAACGTCTCCGCGACGGAGACCGGCCCCGATCACCATATCGAGGCGGTCGCCGCCGCTTTTGCCACCGAAAAACCTTACCTCGTCGCACGCTGGCGATGGCCGGACCGGTTCAACCCATGAACGACCGCAACAATTCGCAGCAGTGGATTCGGCGCTACGGCCTGGCCCGCCGGTCCGCGAAGCAGAAAGGATCGCGCCCTGACTCCCATCCGGAGGATTCCACCTCCGGCGTGAGACGCAAGCGCAGATTCAAGGAGTGAGTCTCATGCAAACGATCCTTGCCGCCTTTTATCAGCAGTCCGCGCCGCAGGCTCCGCGGCCGCTGTACGTCGATAACGCGACCCTGTGGCGCCACATGTCCGATGCGCTGCATCAGTCGCTGGATCGCGTGCTTTCGCTGCTGATTGCCGTGTTGCCTGGCATTCTCGCCTTCTTCATCGCCATCGGCATCTTTGCCCTCATCGGAGTGATTCTCGCCTGGCTGCTCCGGCGCGGACTGAGCGCCGCCAAGTTCGATGACCGCGTCGCCCGCTATCGCGGCAACGCCGATTGGACGCCCATGACCACGCCGACCGCGATCGCGGGCCGCGCCTGCTTCTGGGTATGCATGGTCATCGGCCTCATGATCGGCGTCTCCGCCTTCGACACTTCCTACGCCACCGCCGGCGTGCTGCCTTTCCCCCTGCTTCCTTATCTTGTGCGCATCGTCGGCGCCACGCTCATTCTCATCGGCGGCACCATCGTGGCGCGCTTCCTGGCGCGGTCCGTGCTGATCGGCGCCGTCAACATACAATTGCAATACGCCCGCTTTCTTTCTCTCGGAATCAAGTGGCTGGTGCTGGTGCTCACTGCAGCCATGGCGCTGGCGCACCTGCAGATCGGTGGTCCCATCGTTGAGATTGCCTTCGGCATTCTCTTCGGCGGCATCGTTCTCACGCTCTCGCTTGCCGTGGGCCTGGGCTCGCGTGGCCTGGTCAGCCGTTCGCTTGAAAGCCACGTGGAACGTACCAACGATCAGAACGCCGAGCGCTCCACGACCGGCGCGGGCGAGTCGTTCCGCCACTTCTGAAGAGCGCTCAGGCCCAGGGATCTCTCAGGAGCGAGCAAAGCCCCAGATCGTTGCCGTAGCGCTCGACTTCGACCTCGCCCATGCGCACAAAGCTGTTCATGTCTCGAAAGGCGGGAACGGCATCGGAGCCCATAATCTGCGGCGAAATAAACAGGTGCACGCGATCCACCAGTCCGCCGGCAAGCAAAGCCGTGTTGAGCCGCGTGCCGGATTCGGTCAGCAAAGTCAGAATGCCTTCCTCGCCAAGCTGATCGAGAATTTTGCCCAGCGGCACGCGTCCGGCCTCGGCTGGCAGCACTTCCACGCGGACCCCGCGCGCCTCAAGCTCGCGCCGCCGCGCTGTGTCGCTGGAGACGGTAAAGATGAGCACATCGTCCCGTGCCGAGGCCACCATTTTGCAATCGAGCGGCATGCGCAGCGCCGAGTCGAGCACAATGC
Organism: Acidobacteriota bacterium; assembly: GCA_021803035.1. Lineage (GTDB taxonomy): Bacteria > Acidobacteriota > Terriglobia > Terriglobales > Acidobacteriaceae > Telmatobacter. The sequence goes on from JAJZME010000059.1 coordinate 262,910, forward strand.
GCAGCAGCGGACGGCGGCGGCGCAGGCCGCTGCGGTCCGTGAGCAGCGGATCGTCGGCCAGCACGGTATCGACGCCCGCCATCGCCGCGTCCGCCTGCCAGCGCAGCAGTTGCACGGCGGCGCGGGCAGCTTCGCTGGTGATCCAGTAGGGCTCGTGGAGAGTGCGCGCGCCCGGCGGCGGCGCAATGCGCCCGTCCAGTGACATGGCCACCTTCATCAGCACCAGCGGGCGCCTGTCGCGGCTCCAGCGCGCGAAGCCTTCGTTGAGACGGCGCGCTGCGCCTTGACACACGCCCATTTCCGTCTGCAGCCCCGCCGCGCGCAGCGCATCCAGGCCATGACCGGACACATTCGGATTGGGATCGTTTGTGGCAACCACCACGCGAGCCACGCCCGCGGCAATCAGCGCCGCCGTGCAGGGCGGCGTGCGGCCGGTGTGGTTGCAAGGCTCAAGAGTGACATAAGCGGTGCCGCCGCGCAGCCGCTCGCCGGCGCGCTGCGAAGCCATGCGCAGCGCAACCACTTCGGCGTGGTCGAGCAGTTCGTACTCGTGCCAGCCCTCGCCCACCACCTGGCCGGCGCAATCCAGAATCACGCAGCCCACCGCCGGATTCGGCGCGCTGACAGCGATGCCGCGCCGCGCCAGATCCAGGGCGCGCTGCATCCAATAGCGATCCTGCTCCGAACCAGTCATTCAACAGCATCCCCAGGGCAAAAGTTCAAGCCCCGCCAACTGTGCTCATCGCTATCCCACCAGCGACTCCACAAATGCCTCCGGCGAAAACTCCAGCAGATCGCCCATCTGCTCGCCCACGCCCACAAAACGCACCGGCAGGTTCAGCTCGCGCGCGATGGCCACAGCGATGCCGCCCTTGGCCGTGCCGTCCAGCTTGGTCAGCACGATGCCCGTGACACCCGCCGACTGCGTAAACAGCCGCGCCTGCTGCAATCCATTCTGGCCGGTGGTCGCGTCCATCACCAGCAGCACCTCGTGCGGCGCGCCCGGAACCAGGCGGCCCGCGGTGCGGCGCAGCTTGTCCAGCTCGTCCATCAGCCCGACCTTGGTGTGCAGACGGCCGGCCGTGTCCACATACACGTCGTCAATGCCCCGTGCCTTGGCCGCGGAGATGGCGTCGTAGAGCACGGCGGAAGGATCGCCGCCGGAGCGCGTCTTGATGATTTCCACTCCCGAGCGCGAAGCCCACACCTCAAGCTGTTCGATGGCCGCGGCGCGAAACGTGTCGGCAGCGCATAAAAGCGTAGACCGGCTCTGTGCGCGGCTCCACGCGGCCAGCTTGCCGCTGGTCGTGGTCTTGCCGGTTCCGTTGACGCCCACCAGGAATGTAATTTTAGGCGGCGCCGGCGTGGGCACAGGCGTGCGCGGCGCCTCAAGAATGGCTTGCAACTGCGTCTTGAGCAGTGCGCGCAGCTCTTCGCCGCCTTCAATCGCCTGGCGGCGGGCGCGGTCGCGCAACGCCTCCAGAACCGCATTCGTCGTCTGCACGCCCAAATCGCTGGTAATCAGCGCCGACTCCAGCTCCTCCAGGTCCTGCTCATTCACGGTCCGCGTCAGCGCGGCAATGCCCTCAATCCTCGAGGAAAATGATTCCCGCGTGCGCGTGACGGCCTGCCTCATGCGCTCGAAGAAGCCCGTCTTCGGCGCTTCGGCTGCCGCAGTTTCCGATTCCGGCAGTTCCGCTTCTTCCGGGGTTTCGCCTGTCTCTTTCCTGTTGCCAAAAAGCCTGATCATAAAGCGTCCAGTCTTCAGTCTAGTGCATCCACAATGCACTTCCCATCCGTCCCAACGGCTTCCATTAAGAGCCGCCTGACTGCATTTCAGCCCGGCGGTGTCTTCATTGGCCGTGAATCAGTTCATGAAATACGCGGACTTCGATATCCTTGATATCAAGCCGTTTTCCCTTTTTGTTGCTCCGCGGCCGGCGATGATCTGGGACCATTCCCGCGGCTGCAGGCGCTGTACTCCTTAAGGCCCTCAGGTAGACATGACTCAAGCTCAACAACATCCTCTACGAAGAATCCTCGCCAGCCGGATCGCCATCCTCGACGGAGCGATGGGCACCACCATCCGCACCTATGGGATGACCGAGGCCGACATCCGCGGAGAGCGATTCAGGAACGCGACCAAGGATCTGCTGAACAACGGAGACCTTTTCTGTTTAACGCAGCCCGGAATGATCGGCGACATTCATCGCCGCTTCCTCGAGGCCGGTGCGGACATCATCGAGACCAACACCTTCAGCGCCACCAGCATCGCGCAGAGTGAGTTCTTCGTGGACGATCCGCGCGAGCACGGCGGCCGCAAGGACCCCGCCTTCTACCAGAAGATCGTCGAAGACCCGTTCCTCAACAACCTGGCGTGGGAGATCAACCAGCAGTCGGCGCGGCTGTGCCGCGAATGGGCCGACCGCGTCGGCAGCGCGACCGGCCGCCAGCGCTTCGTGGCCGGATCCATCGGGCCGCTCACCGTCTCGCTTTCCAACTCGCCCGACGCTGAAGATCCCGCCTTTCGCGTGGTCACCTTCGATCAGGTAAAGGGCGCCTACGCGCAGCAGGTGCGCGCACTCCTGGCCGGCGGCGTGGATCTGCTGCTGGTGGAGACCATCTTTGACTCGCTGAACGCCAAGGCTGCGCTGGTCGCCATCCGCGAAGTCTTCGACGAGCAAGGCAAGGAACTGCCGGTCATGATCTCGGCGGCCGTGGGCCGCGGCGGAGAAACCATGATCTCCGCGCAGACCATCGAAGCCTTCTGGAATGCGGTTGAGCACGTCAAGCCGCTGTCCGTGGGGCTCAACTGCTCGCTGGGACCGGATCTGATGTATCCCTTCCTCAGCGAGCTATCGGAAAGAGCCGCCGTTGCCGTCTCCTGCTACCCCAACGCCGGTCTGCCCAATCCGCTCTCGGCGACAGGCTTCGATCTCGGCCCTCCGGACATGGCCCGCTATCTGGGCGGCTTTGCGCAGGAAGGGCTGATCAATATCGCCGGCGGCTGCTGCGGCAACACCCCGGAGCACATCGCGGCCATCGCCAAAGCACTCGAAGGCAAGCCGCCGCGCAAGTTGAAAACCGCGCCTGAAGCGGAGCCGCCGCCGCGCGAAAGCTTGCGCATCACCGCCGCGGAAGCCTGCCAGACAAAGCCACTGCGCCTGTCAGGATCGCAGCCCTTCACGCAGCAGCCCGGCGTCTTCATCGTGATCGGCGAGCGCACCAATGTGGCCGGCTCGCCCAAATTCGCCCGCCTGATCAAGGAAGGCAATTTTGACCAGGCCGCAGGCATTGCCCGGCAGCAGGTGGAGAACGGCGCCAACATTCTCGACATCTGCATGGACGAAGGCATGATTGACGGCGTCGCGGCCATGACGCGCTTCCTCCATCTGCTGGCCAGCGAACCCGAGGTCGCCAAGGTTCCGTTCATGGTGGACTCGTCGAATTGGGACGTCATTGAGGCCGGGCTCAAGTGCCTTCAGGGCAAGGGCATCGTCAACTCCATCTCCCTGAAGGAAGGCGAAGAAAAGTTCCGCCGCAATGCCGCGACGGTGCTCAAGTTCGGCGCGGCGGCCGTGGTCATGGCCTTCGACGAACAGGGCCAGGCCGCCAGCTACGAGGACAAGATCCGCATCTGCGAACGGGCCTATAGAATCCTGGTGGACGAGGTCGGCTTTCCGCCCGAGGACATCATCTTCGATCCCAATATCCTCACCGTGGCAACCGGTATGGAGGAGCACAATAACTACGCGCTCGACTTCATCAACGCCACGCACTGGATCAAGGCCAATCTGCCGCACGCCAAGGTTTCAGGCGGCGTGTCGAACATCTCCTTCAGCTTTCGCGGCAACAACCGGGTACGCGAAGCCATGCATTCTGCATTTCTTTATCACGCCATTGCGGCGGGCCTGGACATGGGCATTGTCAACGCCGGCATGCTGGAGATTTACGAAGAGATTGAGCCGCGGCTCAAGGATCTGGTCGAAGACGTGCTCCTGAACCGCCGCCCCGATGCCACGGAGCGGCTGGTGGAGTTCGGCGAAACGCTGAAAGCCGCGGGCGCCGGCGCGGAAACAAACGGAAAGAAGGCTGAGGAATGGCGCAGCGGCACCGTCGAAGAGCGGCTTTCGCACGCCCTGGTCAAGGGAATCGATGCGTTCATCGAGATTGACACGGAAGAAGCGCGGCAAAAGCTCGGCCGGCCTCTGGCCGTGATCGAAGGTCCGCTAATGGCCGGCATGAGCGTGGTGGGCGATCTGTTCGGCGCCGGCAAGATGTTTCTGCCGCAGGTCGTGAAGTCCGCCCGCGTAATGAAGAAAGCCGTGGCTTACCTGACGCCGTTCATGGAAGCCGAGAAGGCCGAGTTGGCCGCTGCCGGCCACGAGGTAAGGTCGCAGGGCAAGATCGTGCTGGCCACGGTCAAGGGCGACGTGCACGACATCGGCAAGAACATTGTGGGCGTGGTGCTGGCCTGCAACAACTACGAGGTCATCGACCTTGGCGTGATGGTCCCCAGCGAAAAGATTCTCGAACGCGCCAAAGCAGAAAAAGCGGACCTGATCGGCCTCAGTGGCCTGATTACACCGTCTCTGGATGAGATGGTGCACGTGGCCCGCGAGATGGAGCGCCAGGGATTCAAGCTGCCGCTGCTCATCGGCGGAGCAACCACCAGCCGCGCGCATACGGCCGTCAAGATCGCGCCGCATTACAGCGAACCGGTGGTGCATGTGCTCGACGCCAGCCGCGCGGTGCCCGTAACCACAATCCTGCTCAGCGAAGAAAGCAAGGCGGAGTTTGTGGCGCAACATCGCGCCGAATACGAAGCGCTTCGCAAGGCCCACGCCGCGCCGCGGCTGCATCTCGTCTCGCTTGAAACCGCGCGCACCCGGCGGACTCCGATCGAGTGGCGAACCGAAGACCTGCCCGCACCCGAGTTCACCGGCGTACGCGTGCTCGATGATTTTCCCCTGGCTACGCTGCGCGAATTCATTGACTGGACGCCGTTCTTCCACGCCTGGGGACTGAAGGGCGTTTATCCGCGCATCTTCGAGCACGAAGAACACGGAGCGCAGGCGCGGCAGATCTTTGCCGAGGGCAATGCGCTGCTGGACCGCATCGTGCATGAGAAGCTGATCACCGCGCGCGGCGTCTACGGCTTCTTCCGCGCCGGCGCAGTGGGCGACGATGTGGAACTGTACGCGGATGGCGCGCGCGCAAAGGTCGTGGAGCGATTCCACTTCCTCCGCCAGCAATCGGACCGCGATGGCAACGAACCCTGCCGTTCGCTCTCGGACTTCATCGCACCCAAAGAGGCCGGCTTGCCCGATCACATCGGAGCGTTCGCGGTGACCAGCGGCATCGGCCTGAAAGAGCTGTGCGACCGCTTCCGCGCCAGCCATGACGACTACAACGCCATCATGGCCGAAGCGCTCGCCGACCGGCTGGCTGAGGCCTTCGCCGAGTGCCTGCACAAGCAGGTGCGCCAGGAATGGGGCTACGGCCGCGCAGAACGCCTGAGCAACGACGATCTGATTCACGAAAAATATCGCGGCATCAGGCCCGCCGCCGGCTACCCCGCCTGGCCTGATCACACTGAGAAGGGTGCGCTGTGGCGCTTGCTCGACGTGCAGGCCAGCATTGGAATGCGGCTCACCGAGTCGTTTGCCATGTGGCCGGGATCGAGCGTGAGCGGGCTCTACTTCGCCCATCCCGAGTCGCGCTATTTCTCGCTCGGCAAGATCGGCCGTGACCAAGTGGCCGACTATGCCGAACGCAAGGGCATGAGCGTGGCGGAAGTCGAGCGCTGGCTCGGGCCTTATCTCAACTACGATCCGGACAAATAGCGCCCGAATCGCTAACTCCGCCACGGGATTGCGCAGTATGCTTACGGGATGGGGTTGCGCTCCCTGATCGGCTGCTGTTCAGTCAAGCTGCGCGCTCTGCGCCGCGCTGTGGCGCTGGCATCGGTCATCATCATCTGCATCTGCGATTACTGGCGTCTGCGTTCCCGCGGCCCGCTTTCGCTCGAGCGCCGCGCGCAGTGGCTGCACGCATCTGCGCGGAAGCTTCTGTCCAGCCTCGGTATCCAGACCCGCATCCACGGCCATCCGCCCTCACGCGGCCTGATTGTCTCCAACCACCTCAGTTATCTCGACATTCTCATCCTCGCCGCGGCCACACCCTGCTTCTTCGTCTCCAAGGTGGAAATCAGCCGCTGGCCCATCTTCGGCAAGGCTGCGCGCGTCTCCGGCACCATCTTCCTCGTCCGCACCAGCCGGGCCAGCGCCGAGTCCGTTGCCGCCGAGATCGAGCAGCGTCTCGCATTGCCGGTCCCGGTGCTGCTCTTTCCTGAAGGCACAAGCACCGACGGCAGCATGGTGCTTCGCTTTCATTCACGGCTCATCCAGCCGGCCGTTACGGCAGCCGCGCCCGTCACAGCCGCCGCCGTGCGCTACGTCATCCAGGGCGGCATCCAGGAACGTGAGCTCTGCTGGTTTGGTGACACTCTCTTTCTTTCCCATTTATGGAAGGCGCTCAACACGGCAGGATTTGCCGCAGAGCTGCGCTTCGGTGCGCCGCGCGTCTATCTCGACCGCCGCGTTGCGACCAGAGAGGCCCACGCCGAAGTGGTAGCCATGCGCGTCGAAGGCGCGCCCCTGCCGCGGCAGATTGCCATGTAGCCATTGCTCCGCCAGCGGTCCCTATTGAGCTGCTTTGAACAAGGTGATTCCGGACTGCGTCGCGGAGCCGTCTCTTGCAAAGAGCGCGCCTTCCGGCACGCGCGTCGCCGCCGCAATCCAGCACATCGTGTCAGGCAGCAGCGAAAGTACAGCGGGAGCCAGCATGCGGCCCGATGCGGTAACCATGGCCTGCGAAAGCCTCGTCGCCAGGCGCATCGGCTTGCGTATCTGCTCGCACAGAGTGCGCGTGTACTCATCGGCGCTGCGCCCAGCCAGATACATCCGAGCGGCCAGCGCCGCGCTGTGCAGCGCAATCGACATGCCGTCTCCCGTGAACGACGGAATGACGGCAGCCTGATCGCCCACGCGCCAAACACCGTATGCATGCGAAGCCAAATATCCATACGGAATCGGCGAGATGGCCAGCGGCCGCGCGTAGAGCGCCTCCGCGCCTTGCAACCGCTCCCGCAATATCCAGTTCCCTTCGCGGACCGAAGTCAGCACCGCACCCCATCCGCCCATTCTACGCAGCTTTGCGCGCCGCACAACAAGGCAAAGATTGGCCGTCTCATGTTCAACAAGAGACAGCCCCCCATAGCCGCCGGGAAAGAGAAACAGCTCGATAAAATTCCCGAGCGCCCTGGTCTGCGTTGGCTTGAGCCGCCAGTGCAGCTTGAATCCGATCAGATCGCTCTGCTTGCCGCGCGCGCGATTCCAGCCGCGGATGTCATGCTTTCCGTTAGCCAGAAAGACCGTTTGCGCTGCCACTTCTTCGCCGTTGATCTGCGCGCGCCACGCTTCGTCCCGCGCCGTCAGCCGCTCCACCGCCGCGCCGCGCAGCACCTCGCAGCCCATCTCCACGGCCCGCGCCAGCAGGGCGGCATCAAGCACCCGGCGCGAAAGCGAAAGCGCCTGAAACGGCAGCCTGGCTTCGGCCATCTTCGATCCCGATGACAGCCGCACGAATTGAATCGGCGCCGCGCCCAGATCGGCCGGCGCAATCGCGATCCCGCGCAGATACTCCACCGCTTCCCGGCTCAGAAACTCCCCGCAAACCTTGTGGTGCGGCCCGGCTTCCTTTTCCGCCAGCATCACACGCCGCCCGGCCTCCGCCAGCTTGATCGCGGCCATCGCGCCCGCCGGACCGCCGCCAATCACCAGGTGGTCCACCGTTCTCGTGCGCGCATGCATCACTGTTTTCTCCGCCCCACGCATAACCTGCCCGGCGTATACCCGCGTATCATCACGCTGCCGTCATGCAGGCCCACCGCCGCGCACATGCGCCGCCAGTCTTCCGGAACAAAGGCCCGCGCAATGGAGACCGGCCCATCGTGCTGCACGAACGGGTGCAACCCTGCCAGCTTTGAAAAGGCGCGAAAAAGATGATATGGCACCGCGTTGCGCGAAAGATCGTTGATAAACCAGCCGAGCATCGCGTTGCGCTCCATCCACTGCAAAAAACGCACCACGTCGGGCTCGTCCAGATGATGCGTGAACAGCGAACTGACGACCACGTGAATTGGCTGCTCCGGCTTGAACGCGAATACATCCGTGCTCAGCCACCGGATGCGGCTGCCGCGCGGGCTCGCCTCCGCCGCAATCACCGCTGTCTCCGGATTGATGTCGAGCCCGGTAAGTTCCACCGCGACGCCCTGCGCGTTGGCCCATCGCTCAATCCTGCGCAGGCTGTCGCCGTAGCCGCAGCCCACGTCGAGGATGTGAACCGGCTCTGCGGACGGCGCCGGCAGCAGCCTCCCGAGCCAATCCAGAAGCGGCCGGTAGCCCAGCAGGCACCGGTTGACCCACGCCAGATCGCACAGGCAGGCGCGCAGCTCTTCGCGGCCGCACGGCTCGTCCATAAGCTCCGTGAGCTGCGCGCGGCTGCGGAAGTCGGGTTGGCTACGCGGCATGGAACAGCATCGTCTCCGCCGTCACGCCCGGCCCAAACGACATGGCGCAACCTTGCTGCCCCGTGCGCGCATGGTGCAGCACCTGTTCCAGAACAAAGACAACCGTAGCCGAAGACATGTTGCCGAAGCGCGCCAGAATGTCGCGTGAATGCACCAGCGCATCGGCCGGCAAACCGAGCCCCTGCTCCACCGCGTCCAGCACCGAACGCCCTCCGGGATGCACCGCCCAAAGATCGATCGATAAGGGGTCGCGTCCGCGCGTCACGCGCCTTCCGGCATGCGCGAGCGCGCGCTTGATCTCGGCCGGAACACGGCCGGAAAGCTGCATGTCGAATCCCAGCTCGCGAATCCTCCACGTGATCAGGCCGCTGGTCTCGGGAATGGTCACCGCTTCAAAACTGTCGATGGCCAGCCCCGTCTCCTGCGCGCTCACCAGGTAGGCCGCACAGCCGTCCGCAAACAGCAGGAACGAGAGCAACTGTTCCAGATTCTCCGTCTCCTGCAGGTGCAGCGTGCACAGCTCCAGGCTCAGGATCAGAACGTTGGCTCTTTCAACCGAGCGAACGATGTGGTGCGCGGCCTTCAACGCATTGATGGCGGCGTAGCAGCCCATGAACCCGATCATGGTCCGCTCCACCGACGTATCCAGATTGAGATGCTTCACCACGTCGAAGTCCAGCCCGGGCGCATACAGTCCCGTACACGAAGTTACGATGACGTGGGTAATGGCGCGCCGCTCCGCTTCGCTCAAACCGAGCTTGTCCAGCGCGCGCCGCGCCAGTTGCGGCGCGAAGCGCTCGAAGAATTCCATGCGCCGCGCTGTCGGCGGAAAGCTGCCCCGCGTGTAGATGCCTTCCGAATCCCGCCATTCGCCATCGTCGCTCGCAATCGGCTCCAGAAAGGAGTACCGGTGTTCGATGGCCGACAGGCGCGCCATGCGGCGAAACAGACTTCGCGTGGTGCCCTCGGGAATCATGCTGTCGGCAAAGTCGATAAACGCACGATGGATATCGTGATCGGGAACAGCCGTAGCAATGCGATTGATGTGTGCAGTGGTCATGACTGCGCTTCTCATTTGGGGATCCCGGGGCACGCCGCGTGCTCGTGAATATCACAACGCGTTGTGGGGTTAGATGCCGCCAGCGGCCCATGGGCCGCACAGCGCGGTCATCTATTCTTGCCCTGCTTTATCCGCCATCCCGTTCCTTAGCCCATTCAATTCATTAAAGATGCGGAATTGGAAGCCGTGGCGGCTGATCTTGCCGAGTTCCATCCCCGCTGGCCGGCAGCAGATCGAAGGCGTCGCCGCGCCGCCCTGCGAAATCAGCTATCGCGGCGAGCCCTGCGCCAGCGGCTCAACCTGAAAGAGCCCCGGGAGCGTTTCGCCGGCCTTGCCTTCCACCACGTGCGTAAACGCCGTGGCATTGAGCGGCTCTTCCGGGCCTACGTAAACGGTGCGCGCGCCACGCTGCCGCGCCCAGTGCACAAAGCTGGCAGCCGGATAAACAGAACCGCTGGTGCCCACCACCAGCATCAGCGTCGCCAGTGCGATCTCCTCCTGAATGCGGTCCATTTCCAGAGGAATCTCGCCGAAGAAGACGATGTGCGGGCGCAGCCGTCCGCCGCAGGCGCAGCGGCCCACCTCGTCCAGGCTGCGATACACCGCGCGATCCTCAACCGGCGCCCGCCCGCAGTTGCGCTCGCAGCGCGATTTGGCCAGCTCGCCGTGCATGTGCACCAGGTTCACCGCTCCCGCGCGCTCGTGCAGATCATCGACATTTTGCGTGCACAGGAAGAAACGCCCGCTCAACTGCGCCTCCAGCTCCGCCAGCGCGTAGTGCGCCGGATTCGGTTTGGCTCTTTGCCCCGCCTCGCGCCGCGCGGAGTAAAACGCCCAAACCTCCGCTGGATTGCGCCGCCACGCATCCGGCGTGCAAACATCCTCGATCCGGTATCCAGCCCAGAGGCCGTCCGAAGCGCGAAAGGTCGGCAGGCCGCTCTCGGCGCTGATCCCCGCGCCGGTGAGCACGAAAACGCGGTCGTTGGCGGCAACTGAAATCCGATCCATAATGATCCTCCGTGCGCAGCCGGCAAAACCCGGCCAGGCGGCGATTCGATCAGGGCTTCCAGCAACAATTATCATCCCGAGCAGAGCAAGGGAGCCGCGGTTGCTTTTGGCGCAATCCGCAGGGCCACAAACGCTCAATCTTCACCGAGCCTGGGAATCCATGCGTGATCTGGCTTTGTGTCAGGGCACGACTTCAGCCTTGCCGAAAACGGCCCTAAAATGCTTCGGGCTTCAGCCCCTGCCATCTACTTTTGGGCAATCTCCGGTTTGGCGGTCACTCGCCCGCTTCCTCCAAAAGAGTAGCTGTCATCCTGAGCGCAGCGAAGGATCCGCGGTTGTCTTTTTGGCGTAATCCCTCACTCCCCAGAAGCCTTTGGGGCGAAAACCTGGCATAAGGAACACTTGCCGGTCATTGGCTCCCGACCGCCGGTCACACGCCCGTAGGGGGTGCAGAATGCTCGGTGGCAGGATCTCACCATTGGCTCACGCCGTCAGGACTCTTGCCCTGACGCAACTCAATTTGAAGAGATTTTG
>JAJZME010000061.1 GCA_021803035.1 Acidobacteriota bacterium
CGGCATCGAGGGATCGATATGCTCGGCCCACGCGCGAATGCCGCCTGCCAGGTTCGAGACTTTATCGTAGCCTGATTGCTTCAGATATTCGGCAGCCCGCTGACTGCGCCCGCCGGCGAGACACGGAGGCGGCTGCGCTGCAGCTTATCGCATGAGTTTTCCAAGGCATCGGCAATTCCTCGGCGGGTCGGTCTCCACCGGAGCCCGCTTCCGCTTCACCGGTTGCGGTCAGAATGCTGTACAGTGGTCCTGCCGGTCGAGTAATTTGCAGCGAACGGCGAACAGTGTCTTATTCGGTTGTCTCAGCCGAGGGAGCCACCCCATCCTCCGGCTCTAAGGCGTGTGCGATAAGGTCTTTCTCATTCCGGACTACGATCAGTCGCTGCTACTTGCACGTGTTTGGGCGGCCTTCTTGATCCCTGCACTTGCCTGCAAGACAAGTAGAAGCGGCGTGTGAAAGCTTGACTTTCTTAACTAAGGCCCATCCCCCGAACTGCCCCGCAATCACCATCCCTATTCATCCCATCAATGTGATAATCGGCGGTGCCGGGCTCTTCGCATGAATCAACCCACTAAGAACCCCATCACCCACTTAACGCGAGCCACCGAATGCAGACCGCGATTCAAAGATCGCCATCGCCTCCATTTCGATCAGCAGGTCCGGGCGGCAAAGAATCGCCTGGATGCCGGTGGAGGCCGGAAGTCGATCAAGGCCCTGTTCGGCGAAGAATTGCGTGCGAATCTCATTGAATGCGTTATAGTCCCGCTCGATATCGCGAAGGTAGCACGTTGTGCGCACCACGTCTTTCCAAGTCGCGCCTTCGGCTTCCAGCAGTGCCGTGATATTGCGATAAGTACGCAGGGTTTGGGCGCCAAAATCGCCCTGGTGCACGGTCTGGCCGCTTTCATCAATGCTCGCGGTGCCAGAAATCAGCAGAATGGTTACGCCTTTGATGTCCAACCGCAGGCCACGCGAAAATGAAGACGGACGCGGATAACACCAGGCTTCGTTCAGAACATTGGGAGCACTGATTACCTTTTTATAAATCTCTCCATCGGCTTGCTCGATAGGAGCGCTCTCCACCATCGACTCCTGTACACTCATAAAACTCGCTCTCCTTGGTTTTGATTCCAGGTTTATCTGTCAAGCAGCGGCAGCTTTTTCCGGCCGGATCCGGAAGCCATCCGGATCCTTGCCCCGTACCTGCCGCCACCAAACCTGGAAATTGGGAACGTTGACCGTGACAATGAACAGCTTGCGCAGATTGCCCGGCGGGCATTGGAGCGGGCGCACGCCATGCCAGGAGTGAGGCGTGCGCTGGAAGAACAGGCTTTCATTACCCCATGGCTCCAGCTTGGCCGCCACCTCGAGATCGTCAAAGCTCGGCGCGGAGTGCGTTCGAAAACGCCGCCCGCTGTCGAGAATCAGAATCTCGCCTCCCCACGCAGGCTGCCAGTCCTGCTCAGTATTGAAGTAGAAGATATGGGTGGCAATCTTGCGGGCCGCATCGCAATGCGGCGAGACGGCGCATCCTTCCCATGCGTAATACCACTCAAAGGTAAGAATGAAGTTGTGTGCCCCCAGCATGCGCCGCAGGAAAGACTGGTACTGGGCGCCCTTAAGCTCCGCAATAAATTCGGCCCAGGGAGCGGACACATTCAGACTCGGACGGTAATGAAGAAGGTAGCGATCGTGCGGGGCCTGTCCGTAAGCGCGCTTGATGCCGACCATGCGATTAAAGCCCCCCACATCGGGCAAACTCTGACGCAGGGCTTCGTGGCCTTCCGGGGTCAGAGAATCTTCAAGCGCAACCCACGGATAAGGTCGCCGGTCTCGAAACTCCGCATTCGAAGTTCTTTGCAGACAATCCTGGTTCAGATACCGCATCGGGAACCTCCTCGCCGAAAAGCCAATGCTTGTTGCTTTGCTCAGGCCGGGTAGCGCATCGTCTGCACACCAGATCCGAAACGCTGACAAAGCAATGGGAAGCGCATTTTTTGCTTAGAAGGGCGAACGCCGTTGATTCCGGCACTTTCAAATTCGTACGTCGTTCTCATAAGGATGATGAATGCCGGGGGTAGCACCGTGTCTGTGAGCGGGATCACAGGCAAACGTCAGCGAGATACGATGGAGAACTGCACACAATGCCGTCCGCCCGCCATCTGAGAATATGGGGATCGGTCCAACCGCTCACGGCCGCAGCAGCCATGTCGCATCGCATTACCGGGGTTGCACATGCAGCCGCAGACTGTGCAGGGTTAACGACAAGCGACGCGAAAATAGAGGATTTAACGCGATTATTGCCCGCGTTCCTGCTGGCAGGACACAATTCCCTTCCGCCCGGTTTCCCCGACACAGCACCATCTCATTTCAGCACCTGACAAGGCCGCTTGGACACTTCAGCTTTCGACGCAACGATCGCCAGCCCCAGAATCCGGCGTCCAGCCAAGCCGCACGGGAAGGAAGACCCGCCCTTTGGCCGCTATTTCGCAGAATTATGCGGCGGAAATTACGCCGCTCACCTCGGAGCCAAGGTCTTCCACCTTCATTTGGCGCTTCTTGCTCGCCACCAGGATCAGTGCATCGACAGCTTTGCGCCAGCCAGGGTCGTAATGTCTTTCCCTTCACTGGCATGCACGAAAAGATCCTTGCCAATGACCTGGGCGTTGCTGATCACCATCCCTTTTCGAGCGTCAATCGTGACGTGATCGAGCACCAGGTCACGAATCGGCGCTTCAGGCAAGCCCGCAATGACCGCCCCGTTCCGGCTGTTGATCGCTGTCAGGTTTTCGATGGTGATGTTATGGAAATGGGGCGTCAGCGGCGTGACCGGCGCAGGCAGATCCGGCTTGGGCGGGAATTTGTGCGGATAAAATTCACTGATAATCAGCGCGTTCGGAACGTTCTTCATGCGAATGTTCTTGAACACAATGTCGCTCACGTCGTTCCCGCGGTCGCGATTGGCCTTGATGCGAATACCATTGCCGGTTCCATCAAAGGTAATGTTGTCGGCATAGATGTGCTGCGCGCCTCCGGCAATCTCGCTGCCGATAGAAAGCCCGTGCCCGTGCACGAACGTGCAGTCCTCGATGGTAATATAGCGGCTGGCCCTGTTGTTAGCGGACTTTGGCATACCGGACTTGATGGCCACGTCGTCATCGCCAACGTTCGCGTAGACATGCTCAATGAGCACATGCCGGGAAGCAAACGGATCAATGGCATCGGTGTTGACAGAGTGCGCCGGCGCCAGAACGCGAACATTGCGGATAGTCACGTAGTCAGAGTAGTAGGGGACGATCTGCCACATGGGCGAGTTCTCCGCCGTGATGCCTTCGATGAGCACATGGTCGCAGTGGTCGAAGACAATCAGGCGGGGGCGGGTGAAATGCGTGTTTCTGCCTTCGGCGACCAGATGCGTAAGAAAAGCCTTCCACCAGCCGACGCCGTTGCCATTGATCGTACCGCCGCCAACAATGCTGACATGACTTGCATCCGTGGCGCTGACGAGCGCCTGCCGGCCGGGCGCGCGGAATTCGCTGATCTTCGGATAATCCTTGAAATCCGGAGAGCCGAGGAGCGTGGCGCCTTTCTTGAGGTCGAGAGTAATGTTGCTCTTAAGCACAATCGGCCCGCTCAGATAAGTGCCCGGAGTCAGCAGCACCGTGCCACCGCCCTTGGCTTCGCACGCATTGATCGCGTGCTGAATGGCGGCAGCATCGTTCGTAACGCCATTGCCTTTGGCGCCATAAGAACGCGGGCTGCAGATGTTCGCACTGGTCGCGGCAACGGCCGGTGTTGCAGCAAGCAGAGTCGCACAGACAGCAAAAGTGGAAAGCAACAAAAGGGGAGAGAATTTCCGCATCAATGACTCCTTGAAAATACGAGCGTCCTCTGGATCAGACATGTTCTATATATTATTGCAAGGCTACGCACGAGGTCCTACCACCAAAAATGACGCAACGCGATCGAGCACGTGGTCCCGGCTCGCTTCCGACTCTGGTTCATTTGCGCATCCTGCCGTGCGCGCGATCACTTGACACCCCATCAAATTCCGGTATCTACTGAGAGGTTGTTGGGGTGAGGGAGTTCACCTTTAACCGCTGTCCCATCCGAGAGGCAGGACAGATAATGACTCCTGACAGGGAATCCTGTTACGGAGCTACCTCTGCGGCGCGATTCCCTATCACAAGTTGGATTGAGATTCCATGGTAGATCCCTGGCATCTGTTGACTTTGTGTATCGGATTCGCTGCGGCCGCGCGATGGCCATACGGCTTGCTGCGCGCTCCGGCGCCACGAACGAACCCCCTCGCCTTGCTCGCGATACAACCGGATAAGAAATCATACCTGAACGGATCGCGCCCTCTTCGCACGTCCTCTCTTCCAGTCGCAATCATTGCATTTGCTTCAAGCCTTTCGGCCGCATGAGCCGGGAAAGTGAACTTCTATGTCTGAAATTGCCAAGCTCGATGCACTTGAGATTCTAGATTCGCGTGGGAATCCCACGCTCGCTGTAACTGTCACTCTTGCGAACGGCGTCGCCGCGACCGCAAAGGTTCCCTCCGGCGCCTCGACCGGCAAGCGCGAAGCGGTTGAACTCCGTGATGGAGACAAATCACGCTATGGCGGCAAGGGCGTATTGAAGGCGAAGAGCCATGTCGAAAGGGAAATTCAGGGCGCCGTTCGCGGGATGGACGCCAATGACCAAAAGGCTTTGGACAAGCGACTCTGCGAACTGGACGGAACACCAAACAAGGGCCGGTTGGGCGCCAATGCGATCCTCGGCGTATCGCTCGCGGCAGCCCATGCCACGGCGAAGGACCGTGGAGTTCCGCTTTATGCGGCCATCGTGGATCGGCCCGCCAACCTGTTGCCCACTCCGGGCCTCAATGTGCTGAATGGCGGCAAACATGCCGACAGCAACGTGGACTTCCAGGAGTTCATGATCTCGCCTGTAGGCGCTCCGTCTTTCAGCGAGGCGCTGCGCGCGGCCGCCGAGACATTTCATTCCCTGCAAGCCGTGCTGCACAAGAAGGGTTACAGCACGGCCGTTGGCGACGAGGGCGGATTTGCTCCGCAGTTGAAGTCGAACGAGGAGCCAATCGAATTGATCCTCGAAGCCATCCAGAAGGCGGGCTACAAGCCGGGCAAAGACATCGTGATCATGCTCGATCCGGCAGCCAGCGAATTCTTCGACGAAGGCAATTACGTCTTTGCCAAGTCGGATAAGAGCAAGAAGAGCCCGGCAGAACTGGTTGCACTTTGGCAGAGCTGGCTCAAGAAGTATCCGGAGATCTGGTCGCTTGAAGACGGCGTGGCCGAAGACGATGCCGCCGGCTGGAAACAGATCACGGCTGAGTTGGGAAATCAGATTCAGCTTGTCGGGGACGACAATTTTGTGACCAATCCAGCGCTTTTCCGTCAGGGCATCAAGAACGGGGTTGCCAATGCCATTCTGATCAAGCTGAACCAGATCGGCACCGTGACTGAGACGCTCGATTGCATTCAGATGGCGCGCGAGAACGGCTATGGCGCGGTGATCTCGCACCGCTCGGGAGAGACAGACGACACCAGCATCGCGGACCTGGCGGTTGCGGCCGGAATGGGACAGATCAAAACCGGCTCGGCCTGCCGCGGCGAGCGCATTGCGAAGTACAACCGCCTGCTCGAAATCGAGCGTGAGCTGGGGAGCAAGGCTCGTTACGCGGGCGCCAGCATCTATGACCGCTGGAAGAAGCCCGTGAAAGCGTAATGTACCTGCAGTTGAAGGGAAGCTTGCCGGTTCAATGAACGATGGCTCCTCTGGACATACAGCGGGAGGAGCCATCTCCAGACGGCTGGTGGAGATGAGCAAAATGCAACCGACGGGCCAATTGAACGAGGCTCAACAGCGGCGGCTGAGCATAACCTGCCAGCACATCGACAAGCTGCTTGGCGATGTTGAGCGGATTCTGCACGAGGCTGCATCGAAATCTCCATTTCCGCGCCATGTTGTCAATGTGACGCCCGCTCAAACCCGGGTGCTGGAGGACTATATTCGCCGGGTTCGCGAGCAGCTCTTGCGCGCCCTGGCATGGCAGGGCCTGCATCCCGATCCGCCCGATATTCCCGCCACGCGCGCCATCCTTTCGCATCTGGCGTTTGTCGACATCGCTATTGAGGAGCTCAAGCCCAGCTACATGCGCGGGTCCGGAGCTGTTTTGGAAAATGCCGCGGACGAATTGAACGGCGTGGTGCATGAATTGCGTTCCGTCGTCCAAGGCATGGAGCGCTACATCCGCCAGGAATTTGGAGCGAACCTCCAAGCGCGCCTGCAGCAGTTGGAAAAGGCGGGGAACGATGTGAGGCTGATTCGAGAGATCGAGGAGATCGTCACCCGGCACGGCCTGGTCGAGTTCCGGCCGCGTATTGCCTCACTTGCCTCGCGCCTTGCGGAAAACAACCTGGAAGTGGCGCTCTTCGGACGCGTGAACAGCGGAAAGTCCTCGCTGCTGAACGCGCTACTCGGAACAGATGTTCTTCCTGTGGGCGTGAATCCGATCACGGCTGTACCGACGAAACTCCGCTACGGATCGGAACTGCGCGCGACAGTGGCATTTGGCAGCGGTACGGATGAGCTCGTCACCGTCGCGGATTTCCGCAGCCTGATTACGGAGGAAGGCAATCCGGGCAACCAGCGCAATGTGGTGCGCGCAGTCGTTGAAGTCCCTTCACCGCGGCTCAGGCAAGGCATCGCGCTAGTTGATACGCCAGGGCTCGGCTCACTTGCCCAGCGAGGCGCAGCCGAAACGATGGCCTATCTGCCGGCGTGCGATCTGGCGCTCCTATTGATCGATGCGGGCACCGCACTCAACGAGGAAGATCTCGGCACCTTACGTCTGCTCTACGAAGCCGGAATCCCCGCTCTGCTGTTGCTCAGCAAAGCGGACCTGCTGCACAATCAGGATCTCTATCGCGTGGCTGCCTATATTGAGAGCCA
Source organism: Acidobacteriota bacterium (assembly GCA_021803035.1). Classification (GTDB taxonomy): domain Bacteria; phylum Acidobacteriota; class Terriglobia; order Terriglobales; family Acidobacteriaceae; genus Telmatobacter. Next base: position 6,980 of record JAJZME010000061.1, read on the forward strand.
GATTGAGCAGAATCTCGGGTTAAAGATCGACGTACATCCCGTGAGCACGTTACCGCAGCGCTCCGCGCTTCTCGACAGCTTTTTCGAGCGCGAGATGCTTCCTCGTTTCGATCAGGGGCGTAGCTTGCGTGAATCCTCTGTCGCCCGCAAGGTTGGGGCCCTTCGCGAATCGGTCATCTCTGCTCTGCAAACGTCACTCGATCAACTGCATCGGCGAAAGACAGCGATGACCGAACAGGATGCAACCGGCATCGAAGAACGCCTGCGTCAGATCAGCGGCCGCATTGGGGAGCAACGAACGATTCTCGATCGCGGTTTCCTGGAGCTTGCCGAACGTCCTGCAGTTGTCGTGCAGGCTTTGGCGGATGTGGTCACTGAACGGATTTCTGCAAATAAGGACGGCGCACTTGATCGAGCCAGTCTTTCTGAATGGGCCAACCGGGTGGTGCAGGAGCGTGTCGATCGGCTTCTTGGAGATGCTCGATCGTCCGCCAGGGACGCGGTTGAAATGTTGCAGAAGATCGGCCTGGAGATGTCCCGATCTGATGTGCCTTCGCTGGAGGATGCCGAAGGGTTCTTGCGCGACGCACCACGATTTGAGCTTGGCGATCCGCCCGTGGAAATACATCCAGAGCACTGGAAATGGCTGGGCCGCAAGCTTCTGTTCGCAATTGTGAAAAGCGCCCTGGGCCAGAGGATCGGCCCACTGCTTACGGAGAGGTTGCATCGTTATGAGCAGGTCCTGCGGCTGTGGAACGAGCAGGTGTCTCGCAAGCTCGAAACAATGATCAACTCCTATGCCGATGACTACCGCGCGCAGCTCAACCGGATTTGTGGAGCAACCGGGAATTCCGTTAGTTCCGCCGAAATTGAACGCGATCTCGATCATCTAATGCACAGGCTTGCGACCGAATCGCACGACGAGGCACAACAAAGAACGTGAAAAGAGGAGCATTGCGGAGCGATTCTCTTGTGACAGGGGTGTATTCTCGTGAGAACACATCGTCAACTCGTGGTCTATCACCCGATCCTTCAGACCCTGCATGAGCCCGGGTGTCCGTTTTGCCGGTTTCTGAAAGAGTTTAGACGCTTCGGCTCCAGTATCATTCGGGGGGCGAGCTTCACCGGCTGTGCAGCTTTCATGCTTGGGGGTTGGCCGCAGTTCAGGATGCGCCGGCCGCGGCGGAAGCCTCTATGAAGCTGGTGAATAATGCGGCCGCGGCGTCAAACGGAACTTCCGAATGCGGCATTTGTAGCGAGGTTGCGGCGGAAGAACAACTGCGAATGCGGGAATTTGTAAGTAGTATTGAGCGTGCGGAAGTTTTGCATCGGCTGCGATTGGACGTGGTTTTGTGCGTGCCTCACGCGATGAAGTTGCGCAACAAGGTTCCGCCTGCCCTGACGCCACGGATTGATGGCATCATTATTCGTTGCCGTCAGCGGCTGACGGTAGAACCGAGTCAGCTTCGCAGCAAGCCGGGACCGGACCGCGCTGGTTGGGGCGCCCTTGGCCGCGCGGCAGAATTTCTGGTGGCCCAGCAAGGGCTCAAGACATAAGGGAGAAGAAGATGTTGAAAGCTGGAAAAGCGCTCAAAGTTTCCATCTACGTCAGCGAAGGAGCAACGCGCCACGGAGTTCCCGCATATTCGAGCATCCTGGATTTTCTGCTCTATCGCCGCGTTTCCGGCGCAACGGTCCTGAGGGGTGTGGCCGGGTTCGGGGCGGATCATCACATGCACACGGCCAGCGGCGTCGAGATCTCCGACCGCATGCCCGTCAAAATCGAATTCATCGAGACTCCCGAAAAGGTGAATGAGCTTCTTGGAAAGCTGGAGGAGCTGGCCGGCACCGGGATGATCGAAGTGCAGGAAACCATGGTGGCCAAGCCGGCTCAGGCCTCAAAGCCAAAGAAAACAATGCCGCCCTCGCATCTCAAGATCGAGGGCAAGGCGAGGCTAATGCGGATTTACATCGGAGAAGCGGACCGCTGGCGCGACAAGCCGCTTCACATCGCTTTGGTCGAAGCCATGCGAGCCAACGATATCGCGGGAGTTACGGTCTATCGCGGGATTCTCGGCTACGGAGCGCATCGCCGCGTACACAGAGACAAGGCGCTGCACCTCTCGCACGATTCCTCCGTGATGCTCTCGGTGATCGACAGCGAGGAAAAGCTCAAGGCGTTCCTTCCGATCGTCGAACAGATGGTGGAGGAGGGCCTGGTTGTGCTGTCGGATGTAGACATCATCAAGTATTCGTATCGCCCAATGCAGATAGAGGAAGGCGAGGCACAGAGATCAACGACGGGTGAACCTGCGTAATCAGGCACGGTCAACGGAGGCTGAACAATGAAAGAGCAGTTTCAGGCAAACATGCTGCGTATTCACTTCGGCGAAGCAGACACCTGGCACGGAGCGCCGCTGCACGAGGCGATCCTGGCCAAGTGCCAGGAATTGGGTTTGGCCGGAGCTATCGTCTACAAAGGCATCGAAGGCTATGGAACCAGCACCCGGATCCGGCACGCCAGCCATTGGAAGCTTTCGAAAGATGCCCCGATCATGCTCAGCATCATCGATAAGGAAGAACAGATCGCAAAGCTCATCCCGCATCTCGACGAGATGATCGAAGAGGGCCTGATTGCAATGTCCCGCGTAGAGGTAATCCGCTACTCACGGGCCGCCGGCAAGGAACAGGACACCGCTTCCGGGAGAGCGTGATGAACTCCGATCCAGGGGGTTGCGAAATGAGCGAATCGGCGCAGGATTACGACAGCCTTCCCACGGAGACATCCGCATCCGTGGATGGCGCCTCGCGTCTGATGCGGCTTGCCGATCTAGCTGCGGAGCTTGGAGCTGAGCCTGTCGCCGAAGAAGCGCGGGAACTGGCAGCACGGGTTTCCGAAGGCCGTTTCTATGTGGCTTGTGTCGGCCAGTTTAAGCGCGGCAAATCCACTTTGCTCAATGCTCTCGTCGGTCATGAAGTGGTACCGACCGGCTTTGTTCCGGTTACGGCGGTGCCAACCGTGATTCGTTTTGGCGACAGACTTCAGGCGCGCGTTCGTATGCGCGACGGATCCTGGCGAGATATTGCCATGCGCGACCTGAAGAAATACGTGACCGAAGAACTGAACCCCGAAAACAGAAACGGCGTGGACGGCGCAGAAGTATTCGCGCCCAGCCCCTTGTTGTCTTCGGGTATGTGTTTCGTGGATACGCCGGGCCTGGGCTCGGTCTTTGGTGGAAACACAGCAACGACACAGGCGTTCATTCCGCACATCGATGCGGCGTTGGTTGTCGTCGGAGCCGATCCGCCAATTGCGGGCGAAGAGTTGGCACTGGTGGAGGCAGTCGGCAAGCAGGTTCAGGACTTGATTCTGATTATCAACAAGGCCGATCGCACCACCGATGCGGAGCGCGCAGCCGCAGTCAAGTTCACCCGTGAGATGCTGGAGAAGCGCCTGCATCGCCCGATGGGCGAGGTCTTTGAGGTGAGCGCCGCCGAACGAATGGAAAACCGCGGTCCCTTGCGGGATTGGGAAAAGCTGCTGGCAGGTTTGCATCACCTCGTTGAAGACTCCGGCAGAAATCTGGTTCGTGCCGCTTGCGGCCGTGGCCTGCAGCGCCTCAGCGAACAGCTGCTGGCCATCATCAGCGAGGACCGCGACGCGTTGCAAAGGCCCATCGAAGAATCCGAGCGACGCATTGCGCTGATGAAGGAAACCATCAGCGAGGCCGAACGCTCCATGCGCGAGCTGAACTTCCTGTTCATGGCGGAGCAGCAGCGGATTTCCAATCTTTTCCTGGAAAGACGCCGGTGGTTCTTCCGCTCCGCGTGGACAGAATCTCAAGCCGCGTTTATTGAGGAGCTACGCACCACACAACTCGGCTTTGGCCCCCATGATCGGCGCCGGCTGATGCGTCTGGCCCAGGACGTTTCACGCCATAAGGTTTTGCCCTGGCTCAAACCTGAGCAGGAAGAGGGCGAGCGCCAATATCGCGCCGTGGCCCTTCGCTTCGTGGAGATGGGAAACAACTTTCTGAAGAAGCTTGCCGATGCGGGCCTCAGCGAACTGACGCGTATGCCGCATGCGCTCGATCCGGAAAAGGGCTTCCGCGTGCGCTCCCGGTTCACTTTTGAGGACTTCATCGGAACTGCGCAACCGCCGTCGCCGCTGCGCTGGATCGCCGACGTTTTCTTGCCGTTTGTGGGTGGGCGCAAACTCATCACCAATGAAGCGCGCGAGTTTCTGTATTATCTGCTGGAAGTGAACAGCGCGCGCGTACAAAATGACGTCTTCAATCGTATTCAGGAAAGTCGTGGCCACCTGGAGGTTGAAATCCGCAAGCTGCTGCATGAGATCAGCCGCATTGCCGAACAGGCACTTGACGGGGCGCGCAAAGTCAAAGAAGAAGGCACTCCCGCCGTGCAGGCGGCGATTGAACGGCTCAACTCATTTGAACAAGAGCTTTCGACGCTTGTGTAATCCCATGAAGGTGCTCCCATGTCTTACGACATGATTGCCTACTGTACCCGTTGCTGGCGTGAGGTGAAATCAGAAGACAAAGTGTGCCCCGGTTGTGAGGCAGATTTAACGCTGGACCATCGGACGTACGAAGAAAAGTTGCTCGGGGCGCTCGCGCATCCTTTGCCGGAAGCAAGGGTGCGGATCTGCTGGCTGATTGGCGAAAATCAGATTCGCCATGCGGTGCCAGACTTGATCAGCTTAGCTGAAGAAGACCCGGACCTTTTCGTTCGCAAAGCCGCGCTGGAGAGCCTGGGGACGCTCGGTGATCCCCGTTCGGTTGCGATACTCCGCACGATCAGTTTGGGCGAAAATCGCTTTCTCGCAGAGGCCGCAAAGAAGAGCCTGGGCACCTTCATGCCGCAAGCGAAGTCGAGCGTTCGAGAGACTCATTCTTAGCGGGACAAGTTCACGGATCACCGTATGCCGTATACCCAAGGCACATTTTCCGGAGAACGGGCCCGGCAAATCGCTCGATCCGGCACGTTGGCCAGGAAGTGCATTCAGCCGATGCCCTGGTGGCCTGAAAAGATCTGCGAAAAAGTCGAGCGGATCGTTTGGATAGTTTACCTTCTCGGTGACACCGGTGAGGACTGGCACGAATTCACCGCATACGACCACCAAGGGAAAGTGCTTGGAGTGTATCGCATGGACGGCTACTGATGCCAATCGTCTGTGGCGCGTTGATGTTCTTCAATCCGAGGTGTCGATGTACCGCCCCAAGCTCTATGATCCCGACGCGCGCTCCTATCGCATTCGCTACCGTCATGTGTGACCGCATCGCAAACGAGGGAGCCTTCAATGTCTGCTTTGAAATGCTGGATGAAGAGGAAGTGATTCGCGCTATCCTGTCCCGAGGCCTGAAAAATCAGAGGCTGCACACGGCACTTGAACGCAGCCACATCGTCGATCTCACCCCCTGGCTTCTCCGCTTCCCGGACCTCGCCGAGGCCTATCGCAGATGCGATTGATCTTCGTCTTGGCCTGGAAGCATCCACCGGCTGCGACAACGTATTCTGCCGTTGCCGCAGGATTGGAACCTGTGCTAACTTCTTATTGGCGAAGGAATCCGCCATTAATTGCCGCCCGAAATGGGCCGGCTGATGACTCCTGCTACGCGCAGGGGTTTTCTTTTGCTCTTGCGCCGCAGCGGTCGAAGGAGCCTCATGGATAGTTATCTTGAACTTCCCATTGGCAATAAATCGCCCGAAATTGTAACCGCAGTCATCGAAGTCCCACAGGACAGCACCAACAAATACGAATACGATCCCAATCTGAATGTCTTCGTACTGGACCGTTCCCTGCACTCCCCTGTCCATTTTCCCGGCGACTATGGATTTATTTCTCAAACCATTGCTCAGGACGACGATCCTCTCGATATCCTCGTGCTGGGCGATACGCCTGTCTTTCCCGGCTGCGTGTATAACGCCAGGCCGATTGGCCTGTTTGAGATGCTCGACCAGGGCGTTTGCGACGAAAAGATTCTTTCCTACGCGACTGCCAATCCGCGATTCCGGGAGATCGACTCTTATACACAAGTGCAGAAACATATTCTGCTGGAGATCGAGCATTTCTTCTCCGTGTACAAGGATCTCGAAGGGAAGCAGACGAAGGTGATCGGCTGGAAGGATCGCGACGCGGCGTTCGAGGTGATCCGGTCGAGCCACGACAGGTTTATGCGCAGGACCGTCGCAGCGTAAGGAGCGCGAATGCCCGGCACGGGTCTCAACAGCGCCGTCGATGCCCAGCAGTTTCTTGCCGCCGTGGACAGGTCGGAGGAGATGGCACGGCTGCTTGCCCAGGCGCAGCGGCAAAAGTCGCTCCTCATCTTCGGGCCGGAAGGCGTAGGCAAGACGCGACTCCTCCAAGCCTTCGTCAAGACGCAACCGCGCATCCTGCACGTGCCCAGGGCACAATCGCCGCGCGATATTCTGATGTCGCTCATCGCGGAGCTGCGCCGGCTCGCAGGGCCGGGGATCAACTTGCCTACCGACGTTGCCTCTCTGAACACAGGCTCCCTGAAGGGCGTCGTCCAACGGGCGCTGGCACAGGAATCATTCCTGATCGCTCTCGATCACGTGGCCGGACCATCACGCGTGGTTACCGGCCTGATCAAGGACTTGAATTACTTCGATCGCACGCCTGTCATCTTTGTAGCGCGCACACCGCACATGGAAGACATCGGCGCCTTGCAGCCCATGTGCGCGGGACGCTCGGAACGGCTTGAGCTGAAGGACTTCCTGCCGCCCGTGGCCCTTGAATTCGCGCGGAGAGAAGCGCAAAGCACCGCGCTATGGGCGTCAAATCTTGACGATGTACTGCGCTCGCTCGTTGAGTGGAGCAACGGCAACCCGGGCAGCATTATACAAATGATCAAAATGGCCCACCTTCCCAGGTACCATGCCGGCGACCAGATCAAAGTCCATGTCCTCTATCTCGATTACCGCATGGGCCGCCGCGAATAATCGATTGACCGGCAGCCGTTATCCGGCGATCCACTCCACCTGCCACGGGGCGCACAAGCTGCGGTGGCCTGTCAGCATCAGCAAAAGAAGCTGCGCGGCGCGGCGTTCTTCTTCGCTGGTCAAATGCCGGCGCAGCGCATCGTGCCGCAGTGCGTAGCGCTGCGCGTCCTCCGCCAGACGTTCGAGAAATTCGGAATGCGCCTGAAGCAGTAGTCCAGCGGGCTGCGCACGGTCCAGCGTCCGCAGCGTCATTGCGAGGTGCGGCAGACAGCATGCAGGCAGCCGTCCAGCAGCGGAGCCTGTTGCCTGAATCACCTTAGCAGCGGCGTGTTTGACAGCCTCCCGCTCGGCATCGATGCGGACCTGACATACCCGGCATATTTCCGGCGATGCCAGCAAGCCGTCAACTTCTTCCCCATCTCCATCCAATCGTGCCATTCCATTTGCGGCCTGCAGGAGATCGGCTGCGATGCGATGGGCCAGCACCGGATACGCCGCGCATACGCCGTAAGGCGAAGAGAGATTCTCATATTGCCAGGTGTGGAGAGAGCAGAATCCTCCCCGCGCGGCATGTTCGCGCTGCACTTCACGGTCAATCGTCAAGTCGTACTGGTGCTTGCTCAGGAAGCGAAACACGGCATCCAGGACCTCGCCGCAAATCGTGCATCCGCTGCGCTGCTCGAACTCCAATTGGAGCCGCGGAGCTGTCGCGGTCTGAAGTTGAGCCTCGGCCGCGCCCTGACCGCACTCTGCTTGGATCTCTCCCATCCTTTCCAATAGCGATTCGAAAGCCGCCCGCTTCTCTGCCTTGGTTTCAAGGTTCCGCCGCAGCGCAAGAAAATCCTCGGTGCGCCGCCGCATATTTTGAACGAACGCTTCCGCGCGCTCCTCGGTGAGAAACCGCAAGAGCTCCTCTTCAAACTGCGGAATGCCGCTCCGAGCCTCAAGATCCGCATTATGAATCAATTTCCCTTCCAGGCCCTCACGCGCCGAAATGGAGAAGATCTTCGGCTCTTGAGGAAACGAGAACTCGCTGAGTCGTATTTGCACATATTCAAGGACCTGGCTGCGCTCTTCCATTCCTGCCGTATCCTGCTTGTTCACGGCGATAAAGAGCGCTTTGCCGGCTTCCCGTATTCGCCTCAGCGCACGAACTTCCTCCTCGGAAAGCGGGCTTTCGTAGCTCGTGATCAGAACAAAGGCGTCCGCCTCGGGAAAGAATCGCTCCGTCGTCTGCGTATTTGCGGCGATTGCCGATCCCAGCCCCGGGCTGTCCACGAAAAAGAGCCCGCGGCGCAGCAGTTCGGCGGGCAGTTCGATCTCCGCGCATTCCACCCCCTTGACGTTGCCAGGATTCGATTGCTGCGTCACATACTCGGGCAGGCGCGAAAGCGGCACGGGCTGGCGCAGACGCGAACCGGCAAAGTTCAGCACAACCTGCGTCCGGCTGCCATATCGTACCGTTGTGATCACCGACGTGCGTGGAAGGATTCCAGTCGGCAGATGCGCCGCGCCCAGCAGAGCGTTTACCAGCGTGGATTTGCCGCGATTGAAGCGCCCGACAACCATCAGATTGAAGCGGTCGTCCGCCAGACGCGCAAGCAGATCGCGGCTACTGGATTGCAGGCCGGTATCCTTCGTGTCCACGGCTTGAGCCGCGCGAAGAATCTCTGCCATCGCAAATTTTGTTTGCTCGTACTGCTTCAGATCCATTCCGGTCACCAATCTTGCATCATGGAGCAATCAGGCAACTCCGCCAAACCGTGCTTGCAGACTTCCTCCGAGCAGGTGATGAAGAGTTCGCCAAAATGGCGAAGTCCACTCCGGCTTTTCGCCAAGACTCCTGCGGTGCTCTGCAATTCTCGCTGCAACAGCGCGCGCAATCTCACCGCACGAATCCAGCATCTCGACAGCATCCGTTTCCTGCGCCCAGTTCATCCTTCCTGAGCCCTCGATCAAAGCCTCCGCAATCGCTTCCTGATGCGATTCACCTAAGCGCATCCCGACTCGTGCAGCGGCAATCACACAATCCATGTCGTCATCCCAGAGAAATCCCCGCAACTCCGGCCACTCCGCCGCACTCACTCCCCACTCCGCCAGCAGTTGCAGCGTCGCGCGCCGCCGGCGCGATGCGCCAGGCCCCGCAAAGGGGACTGCTGTCTGCCCACGCAACAAAAACACGGCAAAGGCATGCGCGGCCGCCGCGCTCTTTCGCAATGCCTCTTTTGCATCCTCCCGGCATAGATCGTCCTCCAACAGCTCGAAGAACGCGGGAATTGCTTCCGCTCTCCGAAACTCGCCTAGCGAGCGCACCAACCCGCCGGTGGCGCGTTGCCGAACGGCGTCGAGGAGCACCGGAAAGACAACTTCGCCCCGGCAATGGAGAAGTTCTTCAGCTGCCGCGCTTCGCACGGCATCTTCGGCGAAAAGCACGGCTGCGTCGTCAGGCCGCGTGTAGCACCGGAAATACGCGATCAATACCGGATAAGCGCCAAGCTCTCCCAGCGCCCGCACGGCGCGGCATCGCGGAAGCGCGAGCGACCTTGGCGGCGAGCTCAGGAGAAAGCGTTCGAGATACGGAACTGACGGTTGACCGCGAGCGATAAGTTGTTCAACAGCACTCTCGCCTTCCACCATCGAATCAAGCAGGCTCACCAGCCGCTCGATCGAAGGCGTCGCAGATGGGGAACTGTTCATGATTCTGTTGCCCTTCCAAATCTCACAGCCCCGGTTGCGTACCTGCCGGCGATTCCAGTCTCTTCAGGCCGGCAGATTCCCGGTCTTTAGCACTGCGATCAGCGACTCTTGATCATGCGTTTCAAGCGGCATCCCTCGAATGCCGCGAATCGTCTCGTCAATCGGATAGTCGTATTCCTTGAGAGAAATCTTCCCATCTTCCCACACCGCATAGCAGGCCTGCGGGCGGCCTGTTTTCGGCTGGCCGAGACTCCCCGGATTGACGATGACCGTTCCGTCCTCGAACCGCACAAATGGCGTGTGCGTATGCCCCACCACCAGTACATCGGCATCGATGCCCCGCACCTGCTCTCGCCAAAGCTCAGAGTCTTGCGGACAGTAGCCAAAGAGCGGATCCGTGGGCATCGCATGGACCAGATGGAACTTCGCTCCGCCCGTCATGACCCGGTATTGCAGCGGCAAACTCCGCAGGTACAGCACATCGTCTTCGGTGCAGACTTGCTGTGTATACCGCAGCGTCTCTGCAGCCAGATGTTTGTACGGTGGCGAACAGTTCGGATCCACCGAAAGCCCAGCCGCGTTGTCATGGTTTCCGCGAACGCACAAGGCAGCCTTTGCTTGAATTTGCCGCACCACCTCGTGCGGGCATGGCCCGTAGTCAACCAGGTCGCCGATGCACCAGAGCGCGTCGTAGTCCCGCTCGGGAAGCGCGCCCAGTGCGGCAAGATTTCCGTGGATATCGGAGATGATGACAATCTTCACAGCGCCTCCATGGTTACAGCACCGCCAGGGCCTATCAAGCGCAAATTCGCATAATATGGAGGCGAGCCGGCCGGGCAGGCAACTCCCGGCGAAAACTCACCAGGGGTCATCATCTGCCCATCCAGGTCCAGGCACAAAGGATGGATCAGTAGTTGGGGCGAACCCCTTCGCCCTGTAATTCCGCTGCAACGGAACTACACCCTGAGTATATCGCGGGACGTAGCCGCTCAAGCTCACTGCCCTGGCACTCTTTTCCCATCGATCCCAACACGCTTCCGGTCAGTCCCTTATGCGGCGGCCGGCGGGAGCTTCAGAAGCCGCTCTGCATTGCCGTGCGCGATTTTATGCGTATCGGCAGGATTGAGCGGCCACGAATCCAGAAAATGGCGGCCAACTTCGGTGGAGCTGTACGGATAGTCGATTGAGAACAGGATGCGGTCGGCGCCCACAACTTCGAGCGCGCACAGCAGCGGCGGCAGGGTGAAGTATCCGCTGGTAGTGATGTGGAAATGCTGGTGGAAGATTTCAGCAATGGAGCGGCTTCCCTGCCGGCGGGCGAGCACAGTGTCGGCGCGGGCCAGTGAGAACGGCAGATTCTCTCCCATGTGGCCGATGATGATTTTGAGGCCCGGCAACCGATCGAAGAGGCCGGAAGCCATCAGGCGCAGCGCGTGCATGCCGGTTTCGACATGCCATCCCCAGCCAGCCGTGGCGAGCATGAAGGCGAGGTCCTGAGGGAGATCGCCGAAGTAGGCCGCTCGGACCGGCGGCGGCGGCGGAGCCGGGTGCAGGTAAACCGGAACATCGAGTGCGTGGACGGTCTCCCAAAAGGGCGTGAAGCGGGGATGGTCGAGAAATGCGCCGCGCGTGGTGCCATTGACCATGACGCCGACAAAGCGCAGTTGACCGATGCAGCGCTCCAGCTCGCTCGCGGCGGATTCCGGATCCTGCAGGTTCACGGCGGCGAAGGCGGCAAAGCGTGCGGGGTGCTTCTGGACCGCGGCAGCCATCGCGTCGTTCACATCCCTTGCAAGGGCGGTAGCGGTGGGCGCGTCGAGACGGTCCATATCGCCGCCGGCAAGAGAGAGCACCTGCATGTCGATGCGGGCGGCATCCATATCGGCGATGCGCCCTGCGTCAAGATCTACCAGCTTCTCGCGAACTCTGCGGATGTATTCATTGGCAACGTCATGCTGATTTCGCGCGTCCACGGCCTGAAGCAAGGCGGGCGTGGAGACGTGCTCCTCGAGGGTAATGGTTCGCATCTCAGGCTCTCCTCCGGGGATTGGACGACAGAAGCGGAGCTACGATTCGTCCCGCCCCTGAGTGCAGGGCGGCGCCGCAAATCTTTATAAAGCCTGTTTCAGGTATATCTCAGAACGGAATATCCTCATCGGAGATTTCCGCCGACTGGGCGTACTCATCCTGTCCGGCGGCGGGACGCTGGTCAAAGTTGGCCGCCGGGCCGCTGGATGCGGCGGGCCGTCCGCCTTCGTCGCGGCCCGACAGCAGCGACAGATCATTGACGATGATCTCAGTACGATAGACCTTTCTGCCGGCGTACTCCTTGTCCTCCCAGTTACGCGTGGTCAGCCGCCCCTCGACGAAAAGCTTCGAGCCCTTCTTGACGTAATCGCGCACAATTTCGGCCAGCCGCCCATAGGCCACAACGTTGTGCCACTCGGTGCGGTCCTGCCAGTTACCCTGCTGGTCCTTGGAGCGTTCAGTGGTGGCAATGCTGAAGTTGGCCACCATGGTGCCGCCGCCGGTCGAGCGGATTTCAGGGTCTTTGCCCACATTCCCCAACAGAAAAACCTTGTTTACAGTCTTGGCCATATTTGTGCGTTTGCTGTCTGCTGCCAATTTTACGTGTCATGTGGTAAGACTTAGCGCCGGAATCGCCTTCTGTCTTTGGGACTCAGCCGCTTGCGGCGAGATTGGCAGGGACCAGGCTCCTTTCTTCCATTTTCCTCAGATCTCTGACGGAAGTATAAGCGAGTGACCGACATTGCACCAATGGTCCGATTGGTTGCGGACCACAGTTCAAGCCTTGTGCGCGCGATGAAAGCGGAGCGAGCAGGGTTAACGGATCGCGCACTGCGGGCCCCGGGTTTTTAGGCGCCCGATCCATGCATTTGGGGTTGGCAAGAAAATTACCTGCAAGAAATTCTGTGGAAAAGAAAATATTTTAAGGGGGGTGGGTGCGTAGCCCTTTTCCGGCTCGACGGCTTGGGCTCGCGGAGCATGCTCTGCGAGCCCGGAGCAGGATACGGAATGGATTGGCGCGGTCCTGCCAGGCGTTCTGCCTGGGCTGGCCCGTGGAAGCGTCAATGGTTCTATTGTATGTGGAGGAGCGGAAATTACCTGCAAACGTAACTCTCTGGATTCGCAGGGGTTGAGGCGCAGGGGGCTTGACCTTCGCTGATCGTCTTGCCAGGACGACACCCTGGGTTGGATTCGTGGTCTCCCGCCCTGACCAGCAGAGCCAGACGGAGCACCCTTATTTGTCGGGAATGGGGTCCGCGCGTGTTTGGGCCGGGGCGCCCGCCGGGCGGTGGTGGAGCTGGGAGGGAAGAACACGGGTGAGTAGGCCGTCTTTGGGTCACCCCACCCATGCCGCAAAAAACGCGTCATGGATGGGCCACCCCATTTTGTAGTGGATCTGACTCTGTGAAAGACGCGAGTGGGCCACCGCCCGGCAAAAGCAATCAAACTGCGATGTCAACTGCGGCCAAGTTGCCCTCTACGCTGCGGAAGCTGGCTCAGCGGAAGCGCCAGACGACGCCGAAGCCGAGGCGCAGGGTGTTTTGCGCACTGTTGGTGGAGTTAGGCAGATCGGTGCGCAGCCAGTCGGCTTCGACAAGCCGCAGCGCCACATGATGAGCCAATGCAACATCGACGCCGCCGCCGGCCAGCGCCGCTACGCTGTTCGCCATTGTGGTTGCGCCGCCGGTGTGCGGAAACAGCCCGTTGAAGCCATGCGCGCCGCCCACCAGGCCCTGCATGTAAAGCGACATCCTGCCCAGCCGCCAGGTGTAGCGCGGGCCGAAGGTGTACGTCGTCAGGTCCAGGCCTACGCCGCTGGAGTGGATGTTGCCGGCGTGCAGGCCGGCAAAGTCGGCCATCAGCCCCAGGCCGCGCCAGACGCGCACCTGAAACTGCGCGCCCGCGCCCTGCATGGCAAAGCCCTGGCCGCCCGCCGTGTTGGCGTGCGCCGGATCGTAGGTGAAGGCCACACTGCAGCGGCTTGGATCTTTGCTCGCCGCTTTGGTTGCCGCATGCCGCGCCTGCGCCATGAGCGGCGCCGCCATCATTGCTCCCATCAGGAGCACACTGCCAAGAAATCTCCGCATTGCCATTCTCCTCATGGGTTACTCGATGTTGAGCGTTACGGTGGTGGTGTGCTGCAGGCTGCCCGCCGTGGCCGTCACCGTCATGTTGTAGCCCTTGGCCTGCTGGGCAAAGAAGCCGCTCGGCGAACTGCAGCCGCTGAGGCCAATGGCCGCGCCCAGCGCGCCCACCGCCAGCAGCACGCAGAGCAGGCGGCTCAGGCGTCTTCCCTGTCGTCGCATGCTCCCGGCGCCGAAGAATGGCAGCAGCAGCAGCGCCAGCCCAATGGGCGCCATCTTGCGGCCCAGCGGCTGAGGCTTGTGCATGGAGGCCGTGGTTGGCGCCGTCACGATGGTCAAGGTTACCGTCTGTTTGCCGGCGTTGGCCGCCACCGTGGACGGGCTGATGGTGTAGGTGGCCCCCGACGGCAGGCCGGTGACGTTGAAGCCGACCGGCCCGGCATAGCTGCCGTAGAGGGGATCGACAGTCATGGTGAAGGTCGCCGGTTTGCCGGGCACCACGGTGGCGATCGACGCGCCGGTGACCGAAAGCGTGAAGTCCAGCGGCGCCACAACAACCGTCACCGGCGCCGTGGTGGTGCTGGCCAGATACGTTGTGTTGCCTTCGTAGGTGGCCGTCAGCGAGTTGGTGACTCCTGCCGACAGTGCCGTGGTGTTCAGGATGGCCACGCCGTTTGTCAGCGTGCCTGGGCCCAGCAGCGCGCCACTGTCATAGAAGTTCACCGTGCCGGTGGGCGTGCCGATGGACGATGTCACCGTAGCCTTCAGCGTCACGCTCTGGCCCGGGGTGATGGAGCCATTGTTGACGCTGAGCGTGGTGGTGGTGGCGAGCTTGTTGACCGTGATGAGGTTTGAGATGCCGGCGACGGTGGGCGTGGTGGTGTCGGTGGCCGTAATGGTATACGCGCCTCCCGCCGTCAGCACAATGTTTGCGCTGCCCGTGCCGTTGGTCAGCGTTACGTCGCCCAGGGCAGCGCTCTGGCCAGTGATGGTCAGGACCACGGTGTCGTCGTCATCCAACACCGTGTGTCCGTTCTTGTCGACCGCCGTGACCTGCACGTCCGTGGTTTCGCCGGCCGTAATCGGAGTGGTTGCGCTGACTACGAGGCTTGCCGCCGCTCCATACACAGAGAAGCTGTTGCTGGTGGCCGTCAGCGTGGTTCCGGAGGTCACGGTGATCCCCGCGCCGGTAGAACCGGCGGCCAGCGTGAAGCCGGAGCCGGTGGTATTGGGAGTCAGGCTGTAGGCGGCGGCGTTGACGGTCTGTTTGTTGATGGTGGTCGAAGCCGTGGTCGCCGTCAGGGTGGCCGCGCCGCCAGCCAGTTCGCCCGCCCCGCCGCTGTAGTCGAGCGTGATGGGCACGCCGGCAACGGAATCGGTGTTATTGGAGCTGAGCAGCGGATCGGTTTCGAGCACCTCCACGCTGGGCGACGGCGTGATGGCTGTATTCACCATCGTATCCGTGGGCTGCTGCACAAACTGCACGCCGGTGTAGTTGGTCTGCACCGCGCCCGCGTCGACGCAGGGGCTGGTGGCCGAGTAGCCCGCGTAGCTGGTGTTGGTGTTGGGGTAGCCGCGCTCGTCGGTGGTGACGCCGGAGGGGATGTTGGCGGCTTTTCCGGCGCAGATGGCCGGACTGCCGGGCAGCGGGATCATCGTCTTGACCGTGGCCCCGATGCCGTTATATTGGAGCGGGCTGAGCTGGGGATCGACGTTCGACGTGCCGGTGGTGCTGGTTCCGACCAGGTTCCCGCCGCCGCTGGCCGGGGTGTAGCTGCCATCGATGTCGGCAAACACGGTGGTGGGGAAGGTGGGGGGCGCGGCGACGCTGTTCCCGGCCACGATGCTGTTGGCCAGCGTGACTGTCCCGTTCGCCAGGAGGATGCCGCCTGCGGTAAAGCAGGATAGAGGATCACTGCAAGTGGTGGAGTTGCCGGTAACGGTGCTGCCGGTCAGCGTGAAGGAACCGTAGCTGTAGATCCCGCCGCCAGTGAAGGCTTGATTGCCGGAGATGGTGCTGCCGGTCACCGTGAGCGCTCCACCGCTGACGTTGCCGATCGCTCCGCCATCTGCGGCGGAGTTTGCCGAGAAGGTGCTGTCCAGCACGGCCAGTTTGCCCGCGTTGTTGATGCCGCCGCCACCTATGGCGGAGTTTGCCGAGAAGGTGCTGTCCAGCACAGTCAGCGTACCCGCGTTGTTGATGCCGCCGCCGTAGATGGACGTGTTTCCGTTGGCGATGGTCAGCCCATCAAGAAAGGCAGTCGCGCCAGAGTTGACGGTAAACACGCTGAAGTTGCTGCTCGATCCGCCGCCGTTGACAGTGAGCTGGTTGGCGCCGGGCCCAATGATGTTGATGCCGGATGTGCCGGTCAGCGAGAGGGTACCACTGGTCAGGTTGATGGCCTGACCGTTGAGGCTGGAGGCGAAGCTGATGTCGCCGTAGCCCGCGGTGTTGGCGTTGATGACAGCGGCGCGCAGCGACCCGGCGCCGCTGTCGTTGATGTTGGTTACCTGCTGGTAGGCAGTCTGCACCGCGCCGGCATCCACGCCGCTGTTGGCGCAGTTGGCCGAGCTGAGCGGGAAGCCGCGCTGATCGGTGGTCAGCGGATTGTTGCCGGCATCGACGGCTTCGGCCGGATCGGCCGCACAGATGGCCGCGCTGCCCGGCTGCGGCAGGTAGGTCTCGGTCTGCCCGCCGTAGTAGCCCAGCGGCAGCGCCAGCGGATTGGAGCTTGCCGATACGGCGTTGGTATTGGAGGTGCAACTGGGGCAGTCCGACTCGCTTCCATTCGCAAGGTTATGCCAGTACACGTTGGAGTCGGCGTTGGTGGTGGCTCCGCCGCTGTTGAGGATGCCGCCGCCGCTGCTGTGAGAGGAATTTTCCGCGAAGATGTTGTTGTAGGCATTCAGCGTGCCGTCGCTGTAGATGGCGCCACCGTTTCCCGCGGAGTTGCCGGAAAAGGTGCTGTTGGTCACCGCGACATGCGTCGCGGAGGCAGTCACAATTGCTCCGCCAATGCTGGTTGCTGAATTGCCGGAGAACGTATCGTTGACGATGGTTGCGGAGCCGCCGCCAACCGCAATGGCGCCGGCGGTTGGGCTGGAACCGACGGTGTTAACGAGGGTGGACGAGTTATCAGTGAAAGTGCTGCCCACGACGGTCAGGGTTGTCCCCTGGAAGTAGATTCCGGCGCCGAATACCGACGAGTTACCAGAGAAATTGCTGTCGGCGACGGTCAGCGAAGTTCCGCCGAGGACGCAGACGCCTCCGCCGTAGTCAAAGCCGGTTCCCCCACAGGTGCCCACCCCATCAGCGATGGTCAGGCCGGAGATGGTCACGGTTCCGGAAGTGACCTGGAAATCCATGTACTTGCCCGCGCCGGAGATGGTGAGCAGATTGGCGCCGGGCCCCTGGATGGTCATGTTGGCTGTGATTGCCGGCAGGGTGCTCGCCAGGGTAATGGTGCTGCCATTCAGGGTCGAGGAAAACGTGATGGTGCTGCCCGGGTTTGCGTTGGCCTGGGTGATGGCGTAACGCAAAGTGACCGTCGTGCTCGAGCCTGCCGTGTCGGCGGTGCTATTGACGGTGTAGGTGGTCGCAGTGGCATGCGCCGCGGCGGCGCCCAGCAGGACGACGGACAGGCAACACACAAAGAGACGGCAGAAACGGCGTGAACAAGGCAACATGGCAGTACCTCAAGATACAAAATCAGTGCATCGCGTACCGGCTGGATTGCGGATACGTGACTATCGAGCGGCTTTGCGTGGGAGCGTTCCGGCCGGACTGACAAAGGCCCTCGTCACGCGATTGGAAATATGACTGCAGGAGATAAGTGGGAACTGTACATATACGAACAGCCCCGCGTTCCTCATTGGTGCCCCAGGGGAGAAACAGCAATCCGCCGGTCAGGGGAATAACCTGCGGATACTGAACATACGGTGTAATAGAAAGTATCCAATAAATTCCATTCGCGTCAAGCGAAAAAGCGCGATGATCCATGATTTTCCGGGCGTCTTTTGCGGGCGCAGCGGATAGCGGCGTATCCAGAGCCACGCTCGCCTTCAGAAGTGAGCGTGGCATCCTCACAACCGCCCGCGGTCCTCCTGGCGCGAAAGGCCGGATGAAGGCATTGGACCCGGCGCGCGACTGGAAATCCGGCAAACGGCGTGGGATTCCTGTTCAATATGTCTCCTGTAAGTTATTCATTATGATTTACTTAATAGCGATGAGGCATCGTCTGTATGCCCAGAAACAGAGGCCCTGGCATCCCTGTCTGGCCGAATCAGCGGCTACCCCGCAATAGCCGAACCGGCATTACAATATTGAAACCAATCGGGCTCGGCTGTTGGCGCGGTAGCAATATGGTGGAGTCGGTACGAGCACGAGCGCTTCACCTGCAGGCTTTGGGCCGTCTTGTCTTGCTGCTGGCCATTCCGGTTCTGATCGGGGCCGTGATGTGGATGGTGGCGCTGCAGGCGCAGGAGCGCGTCTCGTGGGTGCGGCACACGTTTCTGGCCGAGCTCTCGCTGCAGCGTCTGCTTGCGGAGGTGCGGACTGCGGAAGCGAGCCAGCGAGGCTTTTTCCTTACCGGAAGACCGGAGTTCCGCGCATCGTATCGGGCGGCGCAATCGGCTGTCGAGGACGAGATCGCACAGCTTGCGCAGCTGACCGCCGACAATCAACAGCAACAGGCGAGGTTGTCGCGGCTGCGGCCGCTGGTGGAGCGCCGTCTTCGCGGCCTTGCCGAGGCGCCTGCGCCGAATCGCGCTGCCGGCTCGAATGCACCGGAGGCCCCGCCTCTTGCAGGCGCCGAAAAGAGAACAGACGGCTCCATTCAGGCGCTGGCCAACGAAATGCTGCTGGAAGAAGAGCGCCTGCTGCAGCTCCGGGACAATGCATTGCGGAGAACGGCGATGCGGTTTTACGGGGTGCTCATCCTGGGCTACGGGCTGATTGTGGTGATTGTGGCGTCGCTGTATCGAAGCGTCAAGCGTCACGGGATTCAAACAGCCCAGGCCGAAGCGCGGCTGTCCGCGCTCAATGCGGAACTGGATGAACGCATCGGGCAGCGCACCGCTCTGTTGCAGGCGCGCGAAGAGTTGTTGAACATCTTCGTGCGCTACGTGCCGGTCGCCGTGGCCATGGTCGACAGGGAGATGCGCTATCTGCAGGTGAGCGACCGCTGGTGTACCGACTTCGGCGTGGAGCGCGAGGGGCTTGCCGGCCGCTCGCACTATGAGCTGTTCCCCGACATTCCGGAGCGCTGGAAGGCGATCCATCAGCGCTGTTTGCGCGGAGAGACGCTGCGCGCCGAGGAAGACCGTTGGGAGCACGCCGGGCGGGTCACGTGGCTGCGCTGGGAGGTTCGTCCCTGGGGCATGCACAACGGCCTGCCCGAGGGCATGCTGATCCTCAGTGAGGACATTACCGCGCGCAAGGAAATTCAGGAGGCGCTGCGCGAGAGCGAAGCCACCAACCGGACGCTGCTCGACACTGCATCGCAGGCGATCCTGACCGTGGATGGCACCGGCACCATTGTGCAGGCAAACAAAATGGCGGGCGAAATCTTCGGTTACACCGCGCGCAAACTGGTGGGGCAGCCGCACGACATCCTGATTCCGTCAAGATTGCGGGAACGGCATCATGCGCATCGTGCGGCGTTTGCCGCCGATCCCAAGCCGCGCACGATGGGCATGGAGCGGAACCTCGTCGGCCTGCGCAAAGACGGCACCGAGTTTCCCATCGAAGTGACCTTGAGCAGCCTGGAAACGGAGCACGGCTTCCTTGCCGTAAGTTTTGTTTCCGATATCACCGTGCGCAAGCAAGCCGAGATGAAATTGCTGGAGAGCGAGCAGCGGCTGCGCGCGTTGGCCGGCAGTTTGCTGACCGCGCAGGAAGAAGAGAGAAGGAAGCTGGCGCGCGAACTGCACGACGACGTGACACAGCAGTTGGCCTTCCTCTCCATCGAATTGGGCAGGCTGGCGGGTGAATTTCCAGAGTCTCTGAGCGAAGCGCGTGCCCGCGTGCAAGCGCTGCAAGAGCAAACATTACGCGCATCATCGGAAGTTCGCCGCATATCGCATGGGCTGCATCCATCTGTCATTTTGGACTTCGGCCTTAGTGTGGCTCTGGAAGAGTTCTGCGAAGAGTTTGAGAAAGCACATGGAGTCGCCATCGACTTTGAGGGCTCGCCGGAGGACGTACACCTCGACGACGCAACGGCGACCAGTCTCTATCGGGTGGCGCAGGAAAGTGTGCGCAATGCCGTGGTGCACGGGCGCGCCACCGAGGTTCATGTCGTGCTGCAAGCCGCGAAAGGCTGGATCCAATTGCGGGTGCAGGACAACGGAACCGGGTTTTCTGCTGAACAATCGCACAGCAAGACGGGTCTGGGTATTGTCAGCATGAAAGAACGGATTCGCCTTGTGAATGGAACCCTGACTCTGGCTTCCGAGCCCGGCCGCGGCACCACCATCACTGCATCGGTCCCACTCACGGAGGATCGCGATGACCAGAGCAAGGATTCTGCTTGCTGACGACCACTCTCTTGTTCTTGAGGGCATTAGGAAACTGATCGAGAGCCGTTACGACATCGTAGGCGCGGCGGACAACGGCGACGCGCTGGTGCGGGAGGCTGCCCGCACCAGGCCCGATCTTGTGGTGCTGGACGTCAGCATGCCCATTCTGAATGGAATCGACGCGGCCCGCGCCATCAAAAAGGAACAGCCGCGAGTGAAGCTGATCTTCATCAGCATGCATGCGAATGCCGTCTATGTGCGAAAGGCAATTGAGGCGGGAGCATGCGGCTATGTACTAAAGTCTGGCGCTTCAGAGGAATTGCTGACAGCCATTGAGCAGGCACGGCTGGGACACACGTACTTTTCTCCGGGGCTGGGCCAGGACGTGATTGAGGGCGTGAAAGAACGAGCAGGTAAGAATTCGCGGCACGGGCACGAGCTGACCAGCCGGCAGAGGCAGATTCTGCAAATGATCGCCGAAGGCAAGCAAAATAAGGAAATTGCGGGCATTCTCTATGTTTCGGTTCGGACGGTGGAGTTTCATCGAAGCCGCCTGATGAGCAGGCTGGGCGCGCACACAGTGGCCGACCTTACCCGTATAGCCATACAGGAGGGTCTCATCGGTCCGCCCCCATCCGGGTCCGCTTAGGCAGCAAAACTAGTAGTGGTCCCAGATGTTTCGTGGCGCGAGCGATGGGAAGATAAAGTCAATCTCCACCAGGTCCCTGTTGCGAACGCCGGAGAAGTACGGCGCGTTCGAGCCCCCGTGTCGAAGCCCACAGAAACGGAACCCTGCCTCCTGGTTGCCGGCAGGCGTTCAAAGTGCTCGTCTCCTTTTCTGCTGCGCTTGCTGACTTAACCAAGCCCTTCAACCGATTGGAGAAGTAGCACCATGTCCCTTCTGGCACCGGAAACCATCGAAGCGGCAGATGCGCCATACGAAGATTTCAGTTGGAATTCTTCCCTTCAACCGCATCATCAAGCTAATGACGTAAAATCGGCGCCCAGCCGCTTGCACCGCAATCTCTCAGAAGAACAGCGCTGGGCGGTCATCCTTGCCGGGGGCGATGGCACCCGCCTCCGCAGCCTGACGCACCTGATCTGTGGTGATGACCGCCCCAAGCAGTTCTGCAAGGTCTTTGGCCGGCACACCTTGCTGGAGCAGACCCAATTGCGCGCGGCAAGAAGCATACCTGTGGGGCAAACCATCATCGCGTTAACAGAAACCCACAGGAAATTCTATGAGGAGATTCCCGGCATCACGCTTTCGCCTCGGCTTGTGCAGCCCCGCAATTGTGGCACCGCTCCGCCCATCATCCTGAGTATTCTGCATATTGCCAACCAGGCTCCGGATGCCCTGGTGGCGATTCTTCCCTCCGATCATTACTACTCCGATGAAGCGGCCTTTACAGCGTCGCTTGAATCGGCCTTCCGGCTTGCCCGCGCTCACCCGGAATCGATCGTGCTGCTTGGCGCGCAGCCACAAGGCGCGGATGTGGAATTGGGCTGGATCGATCTGGGGCCTGCCGCAGGCGAGAATGTCTTTCGTGTACGCGGCTTCGAGGAAAAACCCAATCGTGAGGCAGCAGAGCACCTCTTGAGATCCGGGGCTCTGTGGAACACATTCGTGATGGTCGGCACCTCCATGGCCTTTATCTGGATGACCTTTGTCAGTCTGCCGGAGATGGTGAACACTCTCGACGAAGCGCTGCCGCTCAGCGATGAAAACGGCGACATACGGGTACCTCCGCCGGTCTATGAGGCCATTGCGACAACCGATTATTCACGCCGGGTGCTGGCGCCGAATGCCCATCGCCTGCTGGCTCTCCGTCTTCAGCATCTGGAGTGGCATGATCTTGGCCATCCTGACCGCGTTGTCTCGGTGATCAGGTCCCGGGGGCCGGAACGTCCCGCGTGGCTCTACGCGTGGGAGGGTGCGCAAAAGATGGCTCGGGATGCAATCCTCCAGCCCTGAAATGCGCACTGAGACAGACCGTTAAGCGGTAAGTGAAATAGTCATCTGGATAACTCCGGATAAACTGCCTGGAATACCGGTTTCGGTGGTCTTGAGTATTTGTGCAAGCGAGGTCTCTATCAAAGCCTGTAGCTTGAGAAACAAGCGCAGATACCGGAGAGGTTTGCGGTAGCTTCAAGGATTGCCCCAAGCTGCCGTGGAAGTGGTATTGTACGGGTTACATTCTGGTCCTTGTCTCGAAATGTAACTCGACACCGAAGAGCGCGGCCGGGGCAAGGATAATCCCCTTGTCCGAAGTTGTAAATGGTATCCCTTCCGCCCTGAGAAGACGCAGGAGTGTGTCGATCTCTTCGACTTGGACCGAGAAGGATGTCAACAATGGCGGTGGAAGGGATTGCGTCTGCGCCTGGGTTACGGAAACAACCTCGATCAGGCTGCCATCGAGAGCGAATCTCAAGCCGCCGGCGGGTTGAGATTGTTTCTCCGCGCCGCTGAATCGGGTCAGGAACTCCGCGTGCCGGTTGGGATCGGCGGCGGACAGCGTTACGGCTGCTATGTTCGTAGCTGAATTCGCGTGCTGCTGAAAACTCCTGTTCCAGAAGTTTTCAGGATAGTGCTGCTGGCAAACAAAGAATCCCGCATGCGGCGCGGCTGAATCGCATGCAAACGCCAGGGTGAACGCTACCTGAGTTTCGGAGCCGTCCGGTTTTCTCGCCTTGCGCGCGAAAGAGAACGGCTCAAAGTCCCCGATCCCGTACTTTGCGAATTGCGCCGCATCGGACTCCGCATCCGCACTGCTCAGAACGAGCATCGCAATGCCTTCCCGCTCGGCGAGATAATCCCGGACGAACGCTCCGAAACTGAATTGGCGTTGTTGATGCGAAGCGATCTGGCGAGCGGCACTGCCTGTGGTTATCAACTCGATAAAAGAGGAGTGGAACTGGATGAGGCGATTTTCTGTGCCCCACGGATGCTGATTGCGAGCACCGACCTGAAAGCCGAGCCGGCAATAAAAGTCAGCGGCTTGATCCAGCTCGCGAACCGCAACGACGATGTGATCAATATGACGCATAGAGAGATGCTGAGCTATTTGTTTGACGGTGCTATCAGCCGTTGCATGACCTCTGCTACGGCACGTTGTGCGGCGCTGACCGCGCCCGCCATGTAGCCAGGCTCCGTCGCGCTTGTTTCACTACCGCCGAGCGAAAGGCGTTCCTGCCATGCCCCTGTCACCCATGGTGCTGCGGAAGGCTTTGGATGAGCGCCCGCACTCCGGTCGTCCGCCGAAGCGGTCAACGGATCCGCCGCCCAGTCTTTGAAAATCATCGCACGAGGGCGCAGCGCCTCTGGTCCATAGAGGCGGGCAAGTTGCTCAAGGCAGGATTCAGCAAGGGCGGTTTCTCCGAGGGACGCGCGCATATCAGCATCGGCGCTTGGAAAGCCGAACAACGCCGCTTTACCGGAGGCCGTTGTCGCATCGTGAATTTCGCCGAGAGGGCCGACGAGGCTCTGCGCGGTCCCCGATAGGCCGGCATCCCGCCAGAACGGACGGTCATAAACAGCAAAGAACTTGGCATGAGGAGCCATCCAGGTTGCCGTTTCCCTCCAGCGCTGTGCCGTGGCAGGATCGACGGCCGGAGAAAATGAAATCTTTGCAAGCAGCCGTGGAGGAAGAGCCGCAATCACCTGCTCGGCAACGAGCGTATCTTCCGATCCCTCCGCTTTCGCAATGGTCAACGTGACATTCGCCGCCCCAAGCACCATCTGCTTTACGCAAGTCGCGCTTGACACACTCGCGCGCGGCAATTGCTTTGCGAGTGCCGTCACCAATGTGCCCGATCCGCCAACGAGACGCATGGTTTGAGGTTCCTGATGCGTGGCGCGATAACGCCACGGCGTTTCACGCGACATGCGCTCAAAGAGCACATCGCCATCGTTATGCTGGGAAAAGGTTGCCAAGCCCAGTTCGCGCACAAGCGCAGCCATCTGCGGCTGCATCTCCGGCCAAAACCAGGACGGCCCCAGGTCAAAGCCATCCTCAGAAACTGCGCGGGTTTCATCCGTGGAAAGGATGCGCCCGCCCAGACGCTCGCGTGCTTCAATCAGCGCGAACTCGATTCCCTCGGCGTGAAGCAGCCTGCCGGCGCAGAGACCGGCAAGCCCGCCGCCAATGATGGCGACCGTAGTCTGCATGCTGTTCCTCTTTACTGAAGTTCGTACAATCCAAAGTTCATTTTTCCAGATTGACCCAACCGATGCGCGAAGAATCATGCCGTTTGAACGGAGATTGCGCCAACATTCAGCATTCCGGCCGGTCCGGTTATGCCGATCCAACGCGCGCCGAATCACGCTGGGCGAGCGTTTCCGCGATCGCCCGGTTGACGGCAGGCGGGTTACAGTCGCAGAAAACCAGCCTGAACGCGGCGTTAAGGGCAAACGAATCAAGACCGGACGGGATCATCCCTGCCGGCTCAAACTCCGCGGTATCAGGTGAGGCGCCAGCGCTGAATTATTTGCCCATGCCACGGCAACGCATCGACGGGTTTCCGGTCTATAATGCCAGATTAAGAATGAGCCGAGTGGTCAGAGTGCTCATTGCGCTTCCAGCGCGGCTATAAAAACGGGCTTCGCAAGACTGCAAAAGCCGGCGTGAGCCCGGCGCAGCTTCCTCCATTCGAGTAGGCCTGAGTCAATCAGGCGCACAGTTGCCATGGTCTCTCGCAACAAGGAGGTTTCATGATGCGCAAGACTGTGCTTTTTCTTGTCGTCCCGGCAATGATCACTGTACTGATGACGGGATGCAGCTCCAACATGACCAGCAGTACGATGACCCCGTCGGCGGGAACAGTTCCCGTTTCGCTCTCCATGACGGACGATCCGCCGGCCGGCGTGTCGGTTCTGTTCTTTCAGGTGCAGCTGACGAATGCCACGCTGACCCCCGCGACAGGTTCGCCGGTCTCGTTGCTCAGCAATAACACGCCGATCCAAATCGACGTGACGCAACTGCAGGCGCTCACTGCGTTCCTGAGTACGGCGAATGTGCAGGCGGGGACTTACAAGAGCCTGAGCATGACCTTTGCAAACCCGCAACTGGTGATCTTTAACCGCTCGGACACGTCGATCGCAAGCACCTGCGCGGTGGGCACCGTATGCAAGCTGACTCCGGCCTTCGACAGCAATTCCTCCACGCTATCCATCTCGTCGTCGCCCTTCCCGGTGACGGTAAGCTCCACCTCGCCGCTGGGGCTGGTGATCGATTTTCATCTGAATACCGTGATCCAACCCGATTTGTCGGTGGACCTGAGCGCGACCAACGGCGTGTCGGTCTCTACGCTGCCGCCGGTTCCGGAGCACCCGCATTTTGGTTTCCTCACCGGCACGGTGGAATCGGTGAATGCAACCAACAACCAGTTCATGCTGCAGACGAACTGGGGCAGAACCTTCACAATTGACACCACGAGCGGTACGATCTTCAGCAGCTTCCCCAGCGGCGCCTGCAAGACTCCGGGCATTGGCTGCCTGACGCAGGGGCAGGTCGTCCAGGTCCAGATCTCCAGCGTGGGACGCGATGACGCGCTCACAGCCAGCCAGGTTAGCTACGTGCAGCCATCGAACGCGCAGACCGTAGAAGGAACCATCATACGATTGACTTCGCCTTCAACCAATGGCGCCAGCGCCCCTCCCACAGGGTTCGTGCTGATGCTGCACCAGAATTTCAACAACGACGATCAGGTTCCGGAAGGTGGCGAAGCGACGGTCAGCCTTGCCAGTAATGCCACGTACTCCATCGATGCCAATGGCTTTACGCTTCCTTCAGGTTTCACGTTCACCGGGGCATCCAGTCTGGCTGTTGGACAAAATGTGATGGTGACTATTGAGCCAGGGACGTTAAGCAACACCGGCGGCGGTACTCAATCGAACGACAATATGAATCAGGGCGGATGGGAACAGCCGCAGATGATCTCCCTTACCGCGTCGAGCGTGGGCCTGGAGACGAGCCAGTTGACGGGGATGATTGCCTCGACCGATTCGAACACGCAGAGCTTCAACCTCGGCATTGGCGGCAGCATGTTCTTCGCTCCCTGGCCGATGCTTTCAACAAATGCCCTTTCGTTCAACGTGATGACGACGAATCAGACGAGCTATCAGGGATTCAGCCCGGACAGCTTTGACGGACTCGCAAATGGCGAACTTGTTTCCGTGAAGGGCTGGCTCTTCGCCGCAGCGGGCAGTGGAGGTTCACCGTCCATTGTGGCGCAGTCGGTGGTGATGCGGCCGCAAATGGACTTTTAGAGCGTGCTGCACCAGGAGTGCAGGTTAAGTGGCTCCGCGGGCTGCCTCAAGGCACACAGTGGTGAGGCAGCCGCGCTTCTTGTTGCCATCGACCCTCCCAATGAAGAGAATCCATCTAAACAAAGAAATCTTACCTATTTAGGTGCGCTTTCCCTCTCAATAAATGCCCATGAGCTCGTAATAGATGTTCCCGTTGAACTGCTGTTCGTACCACTCCCGAGCGCAACGGGCCTGTCATAGAATGTGATTGTCTCAGTGAATCTGCCGATGATGGATACTGTGAATGTCACGGGTATTCCATTCGTTACCGAAAAGCCCCGACAAGGTTAAGCCTACAGAAGGCGTAACTTGATCCGGAGTAGATGGGCCAGCGCTGACACCCTCCCAAACACGATTGTTGTAATGTAGGAAGAATTTCATTGCGATTCGGGGGAATGTGCCGGAAGGATAGATTCAGTCCGTTCCGGCACACTTTCTCCTCCTGACTTAGCGGGTGCTTGTCAGAAGAAGAGTTTTACTGCGCCCTGGAGTTCGCGGTTTGAAGTTGCTGTTTTTACGACTCGCCCGAGCGCTCCGACAGGCGCACCGGTCTGCGTGAAGGCGATGTTATTCGGAATCGGCCAAGTGAAGTTGGTGTGGTTACCTACGTTGAATGCCTCAATTCTGACCTGCATTCTCAGCCTCTCGGTGAGAGCCGTCATTTTGTCCACGGAAGCACTCCAGAAGATTTGCCCCGGACCCTGAACTGCGTTCCGCCCGATGTCGCCCATTTTGTAAACTGGATTCGGGAACGAGAAGCACTGGGTCTTCACGAAGTGGATTGGATTGCGCGGATTGATCAGAGAACCTTGGCAGCCAGGAACATTATAGTTCCGGTTGGGAAGTTCCTGGTTGACAGAAGCAAGTTGGCCGTTCGGGTCGCCGCCAAGAATCACGTTGAACGGATTGCCGGAAGCAATCTGCATAATGTTGCCGACCTGCCAGCCCTTCTTGAAGAAGCCCTTCACACCGCCATTCATCCCGGACTCGAACGGCCCGCCGATGGCCCAGACCGAATTGAACATCAGGTTCTGACGTACGTCGAAGTCAGAAGGGCCGTAATCAAGCCGCGGGTAGTACCATTGCGGGTTCTTGAGCGAGTTCTTGAATGCGTCGGTTCCTACTGAGGTCGAACTGGTATCCATGCTCCTGCCCCAGGTGTACGAGGTCTGGAACTGCACGCCGTGGGTCATGTTCTGAGTCAGTCTCACTTCCATTGCGTCGTAATAGGCGGTGCCGGTCCAGTGAACTGCGGTGATGCGTCCGTAGTTGGGGTTGATGCGCGGGCTGCCGAACACTTTCGGCCAGTAGAGGCCTGTGGGGGTCAGCGTCGGCACCGTCATGTTCCCGTCATCGGAAGGCTGGTCAATGTGCAGGCTGTGCGATCCGACATAGGCGATCATCAAGCTGATGTTATTGGTTAGCTGTTGCTGGATATTCAAATTCCAATGTTCCACGTAATTCAGCTTAGGACTAGATTGAACAAAGCCGCCGCGCTTCGTCGTCGGAGTTGACTCCAGCACATCAATGCCTGTTGTCGGGAAGGTGCCGGCAGGCATGTCGGTGTTCGTGCCCTGCTGGAAGAATGGGTAGCTGAACGTGTCTTCCTGTTCAAATTCATAAGGCAGCGGCAACACATCGAATACGCCAAAGCCGCCACGAATCGCCAACCTGCCATTATTGCGCGGATCCCAGGCAAATCCTACACGCGGGTCAAAGTTCAACTTGGTTGGGTTGCGGAAGAACGGACTTCCAAGACGCTCAGCGGACGATGACATCGTCGGCAGGTTTACCAGCTTGTTATGTTCTTCGGTGGGAACGGTCGCCATTTCATAGCGAACGCCAAGGTTCAACACCAGGTTCCGGCGCGCATGCCAATCGTCTTCAAAGTACGAGGCGAAGATATTCTGGCGAATCCCACGCTCCGACACATGCCCGGGAAGCGCGGATGAGAACGAGAGCGGTCTATTTGTCAGGAAATCTTGAATGCTGCCGAATTTCCAAACGCCTGCCGGTGTCGCTACCTCTAATTCGTTGTCATCGATGTGCTCGTAGTACATGCCGAAGTGAAGGGAGTGATTCCCGATGTTATAGAAAGCATCGTCATTAAACTGCAGATCGTCCCACCAATACGTCAACTGCGTCAATGCCGTAATACCGCCGCTGAAGGAGACGAGACCCGGAACGTGCACCGAAGGGGCATCTCCTCCCGGGACCGAACCATACGCGGGATTTGCTGTCAGTGAATTGATCGGACTAGCCAAACCCTGGTTGGCGAATACGCGGACATAGCCGGCGTGTGCCGTATTCACAAAGTGAGGAGAAAAGGTGTGGTCTTCTTCGATTGTTCCTATCTGCCGATCCAGGCTAAAGAGAATGTTCTTGTTATCCATCTCATCGGGCTGCGATCCCTGGCTGGTATCGTTGAGGAAGGTTTCATCCAAAGAATCCCTATTGCTTAGCTGCTGATTGAACTTTCCTGTCTCGAAACTCTCGGACTCAATGAATGGGCCATTGAAGACAAATTCTCCAGTTTCCCCATTGGATGAGATCAGGCCGTTCGGCAGCGGGTAAAATGCGTTGATGAAATTAAAAACCGTGGGATCCACGTTAACATGTACTCCCCCCGGAAGATTGCCGGCGCGCGTGGCCGCGGTGGGAACCTCGGAGATGACGCTCAAGCCTTCATTCTGGCGAACTCCTTCAATATCCTC
>JAJZME010000064.1 GCA_021803035.1 Acidobacteriota bacterium
AGTGGAGAGCAGAGATCCGGGGTCGGGAACCCAGGGTCAGGGATCGTATGGCAGCGCCGGGCGCGAGCCGGCACAGCCGCTCGTGGACCATATCCACTTTGCCGCGGCAAAAAAGTGGGGGCGAAGTCCACTGAGCCATGCAACCATCAGTGAAATCAATGCCTTGCGGCGCTCGCTCCGCGCCGTAGACTACGATGCGGTGATCGATATGCAAGGTGCGGTCCGTTCGGCCGCGGTTGCGCGTCTCACCGGCTGCCCGCGTGTGATCGGCGAATCCGATCCGCGCGAGGGTGCGGCCCGCTGGCTATTTACAGAGCGGGTTCTCACCCACGGCGTGCATGTCATTGAGCAGGATGTGGAGTTGGCCGCAGCCGTGGCCGGCGACGCGTTGACAGCGGAAAAGCCCCTGCTTCCGGTTGATCCCGCCGCCGAGATGTGGTGCGGCCAAGTGCTTGCGGCCAGCCCCGCGTCCGCCGTGCTGCTGAATCCCGGCGCTGGCTGGGGTGCCAAGCGGTGGCCGCCGGAGCGCTATGGCACTGTGGCGCAAGCACTTATTGAACGCGGCTGCGGCGTGCTGATCAACACCGGGCCGGAAGAGGAGCCGCTTGCCCAGGTCATTGTCCGCGCCACCGGAGGCGCTGCCAGGCTGCTGACGCCATCGCTGGACCAGCTCATTGCCCTCACCCGCCGTGTGGCGTTGTGCATCGCCGGTGACAGCGGCCCGCTGCACCTGGCCTGTGCGCTGGGCCGCCCGGTTGTAGGCATTTACGGCCCAACCGATCCCGGCCGCAACGGCCCCTTCGGCACCCGCTCCCGGGTGCTGCGCAGTCCTCTCAGCCGCCGCGATCACACCCGCCGTGCCCAACCCGAGTCCGGGCTGCTGACCATCCAGCCGGAAGAGGTACTGCGGGCGGCCGATGAACTGCTGGCCGGGGAGGACGCGTAATGGCTGCCGGCAACACCGCTCCCAAAGGCGCCTCCATGCAGCGGTGGCAGCGGATTGCGCGGCGCATCCGCGTGCCGCTGGGCTTTCTCACTGCCGCGCTGTATCTCTTTGAGCTTTGGCGGGGTGCGCCACGGCCCGCCGCCATGGCGTGGAGCCTGGCGCTGGTGCTGCCCGGGGTCTGGCTGCGCGCGTACGCCTCGGGCTATGTGAAGAAGAACCGCGAGCTTACCACAACCGGCCCCTACGCGTACACGCGCAATCCGCTCTATCTCGGCTCCATGCTCATCGCCGCCGGATTTGCGGTGGCGCTGCTGAGCTGGCTGGTGGCAGTGGTGCTGGCGGCGGGCTTTGCCGCCATTTACATTCCGGTAATTGCGTCCGAGGAACGATTCCTGCGCGCCACCTTCGCCGGTTTCGACGATTATTGCCGCCGCGTGCCGCGCCTGATCCCGCGTATTGGCGGGCGCAACAACCACGCTGCACGCGGCGCCGCAGGGGAGAAAAGCGCGGATTCGGGCGCCGTTTCAGGGGGCTTTTCCTTCGCCCTTTACCTCAAGCATCGCGAGTACAATGCTGCTATAGGGGCTGCGCTACTCTACCTGAGTTTGCTATTTTTGCGGCCGCTGTTGGAAGCGATCCTCCACTGGGCGCGGTGAGCGTTTTCCGCTGAAATTAGTTCAATTTAAAAGGAGCCACGCCCGAAGTTGAAGACCCGCACGTATCTGTTTGCTCTTGTCTCCATTTTTGCTCTTGGTGCCGTGGTGTGCGCCCAGGGAGCGGACCCGCTGGCTCCGCCCCGCCCGGGATTCAGCTTTCCCAAAAAGGAGACCCTCACCTACTCCGTTGACTGGCGGGTCTTTCCGGCCGGCGAGGCCGTCATCCACTTTGACACCAAGGGCAACCGCGAACATATCACCGCCAACGCCTATACCATCGGCGCCATCAATCTGCTGCTTCATGTCAACGACCACTTCGAGTCGAGCTTCAACCGCAAGCGGGGCTGCTCCTATGACTTCGACAAGCAGACCGTGGAGGGCCGCCGGCAGTTCGACTCCACGCTGCAGCTCGACTACGCCCAGTCCAAGTCGATCATGAACCAGAAGAACATGGTGAGCGGGCAGACTAAGCGTGTCGAGTCACCGATTCCCGGTTGCCTGACGGATCTGCTCAGCGGCATCTTCTACGCCGCCTCGCAGCCGCTGGTCATTGGCCACAACTTTGTGATGCCCGTGGCCGACGCCCAGCGCACCGTGGCCGTCACCATGAAGGTGGAGGGTTACGAGCAGGTCCGCACCCCGCTCGGCACCTTCAAGACCATCCGCGTGCAGCCCACCGCCGACGCCGGCGTGGTCAAGAATCGCGGCAATATCTGGATCTGGTATACCGACGACAAGCGCCACCTGCCCGTGCAGATGCGCGCCCGCCTGTTCTGGGGAACCATCACCTTCCAATTAACCGGCGACCAGAACAATTAGCGGTCTCTTCGCCCGGACATGCGCGCCCGGCTGCAAGTGCATGGGGAAACAAAGGGCGAAAACGATCCAGCCTGGATCATGGCAAAATACTTGTTGCAACGAATAATTTTCCCGCGCATCCAAAAGGGGTAGATCGAGAAACCCCCACAAGGAGATTTGCCATGACTCAAACCAGCGCCGCCGGAACCGTCGCCACCTGGAATATCGACCCGGCGCACACCACCGCCGAGTTCAAGGTAAGGCACATGATGATCGCGAACGTCAAAGGCAAGTTCAGCGGCATCAGCGGCACCCTGCATCTCGACGCTGCCGGCCCGGAGCGTTCTTCGGTGGAAGCACGTATTCCCGTCGCCACCATCTCTACCGGCGATGGGCAGCGGGACGCCCACCTGAAGAGCGCCGATTTCTTCGATGTCGAAAAGTTCCCCGAGTTTGCCTTCCAGTCCACCGGCGTAAAGCGCACCGCGCCCGGCGAGCTGGCTGTCACCGGGGATCTGACCATGCACGGCGTGACCAAGACCGTCACTTTTGCCGTGGAGGGCCCGACCGAGCCGATCAAGGATCCCTGGGGCAACCAGCGCGTGGCTCTCTCGGCAACAGCTAAAATCAACCGCAAGGACTTCGGGCTGACCTGGAACGCGACCCTGGAGACCGGCGGCTTGCTGGTCGGCGAGGAGGTGGCAATCACCATCGACGCCGAATTCGTCAAAGCCTGATCGTTCCCGCGGGTCTTGACCCGGCCCGCTCGAAGAGGCGCATCCGCGGCCCGCTCCCCGGCGGGCAATAAGGAGGTCAACCATGTCGCTTCGCGCTGTGAAGCAGATCTATGCAACCAAACCCACCATCGAAGGCGCGGGCGTAAAGCTGCAGCGCGCCTTCGGTTTCGGCAAAACCGCGGAGTTCGATCCCTTTCTGCTGCTGGACGACTTCCGCAACGAGCACCCGGAGGATTACATCGCCGGCTTCCCCTGGCACCCGCACCGCGGCATCGAGACCATCACCTATGTGCTGGCCGGCGAAGTGCAGCACGGCGACAGCCTGGGCAACAAGGGCCGCATGACCGCCGGTGACGTGCAATGGATGACCGCCGGCAGCGGCATTCTGCATCAGGAGATGCCCAAAGGCGACGCCAACGGCCGCATGCATGGCTTTCAGCTCTGGGCCAACCTGCCGGCTTCGCTGAAGATGACCGATCCGCGCTACCAGGACATTCCCTCCACCGCCATTCCCGAGGTGACCGAGGATGACGGCACCCGCGCGCGCATCATCTGCGGCACCTTCTGGGGCAAAACGGGGCCGGTTGAAGGCGTGGCCGCCGACCCCAGTTACGTGGACATCTCCGTGCCGCCCGGCACGCGCCGCCGCATCCAGATCGAGGTCACGCGCAACGCCTTTGCCTATGTCTTCGCGGGCGCGGGCACCTTCCGCGACGCCTCGCAGCCGCAGGCCGTGCTCACTGAATCGGCCGCAGACCCGAACGCCGATCCCGTTTACGACGCGAAGAACCACGCGCTGGTGCTCTTCGACCGTGGCGACGAGATCGTGGTGCAGGCCGGACCCGAGGGGATTCGTTTCCTGCTTGTCTCCGGCAAGCCGCTGGAAGAGCCGGTGGCGTGGTACGGACCCATCGTCATGAACACCCAGGCCGAGCTGCACCAGGCCATGACCGAGCTGCAAAAGGGCACGTTCATCAGGCACCGCTGAGCCCGCGGCCGTCGCGGCCGCTACTGCCGCTGCCCCGGCGCGCATCGCGTCTGCACCGG
This sequence comes from Acidobacteriota bacterium, assembly GCA_021803035.1. GTDB lineage: Bacteria > Acidobacteriota > Terriglobia > Terriglobales > Acidobacteriaceae > Telmatobacter. The sequence goes on from JAJZME010000064.1 coordinate 4,185, forward strand.
TCCCGGCGCATCCACCACCGTTGCGCCGGCCGCCGGATTTTCCTTCAGAAAAATAGTTTCCCAATCGATAGCGAAGAGGTGTATAAGGATTCTGCCCTTCGCAGCCACAACAATCTCCATCCCTGATGATCGCCGGACGGCGGAGGGCTGTTTTCGACGCTACCGAACCGCAAGGAGTTTGACCATGGGTTTCCGTCTGCTTGCCTCCCTCGCGCTCGCCGCCATGACTCTGCCCGCCGTTGCGCAGACCGCGCCCGGCATGCCCCCGCCGCCCAAAACCTGGGTCGACAAGGACACCGGGCATCGCATCTGGCGGCTCACCAACCAGCCCAATTCGGGCGCCTTCTACTTCAACATCAATGCCTTTACGCCCGACGGCAAGCAGATGGTCTATACCGCGCCGGACGGCATCCATGTTCTCAATCTGGCAACCCGCACAACCAGACTGCTGGTCCCCGATCCGCCGCGCAAGCCGGGCGAGCACTGGCCTTTCCCCGGCATGGCGCGCGTGCTCGTGGTGGGCCACAAAACCGACAGCGTCTTTTTCACCCGCACCGATCCCAAGACCGGCGTGACCTCGGTCTACAAGGCGAACACAAACACCGGGGCCGTCCAGAAGCTGGTGAATCTGCCTCCGCATTACAACGTCGTGACCGTGAATGCCGATGAAACGCTGGCTGCGGGCGGAGCCATCGTAGGCGGTCCCCGAGGCGCCGCCTATGGAGCCGCCATGCCGGGCATGAAGCCGAGGGGCGCTGCGCCGGACAACCGCGACGCCAGCGCCAAGCAGGGGCCGCACTACCAGCCCCTCAACAAGGGCCGCATGATGGAGATCCGCTGGGCCTCGCATCTGCCCATGGTGCTGTTCACCATCCGCCTGGAACCCGGACCGAACGGCGAAAAGCCAGGCCAGATCAAAATCCTGCTGCACTCCACGGCCTGGCTTAACCACGAGCTCTTTTCACCCACCGATCCCCACCTGCTCATGTACTGCCATGAAGGCCCGTGGCAGAAGGTCAACCGCATCTGGACCATCCACACCGACGGCACCCACAACACCTTGATCCACAAGCGCACCATGGCCATGGAGATTGCCGGCCACGAGTTCTGGGGCCTGGACGGCGAAACCATCTGGTATGACTGGCAATATCCCAAGAGCCAGGTCTTCTATCTCGCCGGCTACAACCTCAAGACGCATCAGCGCGTTGCCTACCACATGAGCCGCGACGTCTGGGGCATTCACTTCAACGTGAACCACGGCGCCACGCTGTTTACCGACGACGGCGCCGACCCGGGCCAGGTCTCCCACGCCACCAACGCCGAGTGGATCGAGCTTCTGCATCCGGAGATGATTCCGCTGGATGGCGCCATCAACTCGCCGGACTTCTGGCAGCCCGGTGTCTTCAAAGCCGAGCGCCTCGTGAACATGTCTCACCACTATTACCGCCAGGAGCCCAACGTCCGCTTCTCGCCGGACGGCAAGATGGTGATCTTTACCAGCAACATGTTTGGTCCCAGCTACGTGTTCGGGGTCGATGTGGCGAAGGCCGTCAATCCGCCGCCGCAGGATGTGAAATCCACGCCCGGCCTGGCGCGGCAGTGGAACCCGGTCAACCCGCCCAACAGCAAGGAAGCCATGCCCAGGCCGCCGGCGCGCTGAGCGGCTGATTCCTCCGGCGCCGTCAGCCCGCGGCTGGCTGCGCCGGAGACTGTCTCCTGTGTCTACACTCCCACCGGCAGTTCCGCCGAAAGAATGTTCATCGGCGTCAGCCCGCGCCCGCGCAGTGTGCGCAGGCTCAGCATGTCGTGGCGCTTGGCCAGGCGGCGGCCGTTGTGGTCCACCACCAGCCGGCAGTGAAACCACGCGGGCGGCCTCCAGCCCAGGGCGCGATAGAGCAAAATCTGCCGCGCCGTCGATTTCAGCAGGTCCGCGCCGCGCACCACTTCCGTAATGCCCATGGCGGCGTCGTCGGCCACGCAGGCCAGTTGATAGCTGGGCACGCCGTCCCGCCGCCACACCACAAAATCGCCGAAGTCCACGCCGGCCACAAAGCGCTGCGGTCCCAGGTTGGCGTCGGCAAACTCCACGGCCGCGCCGTCGGGCACGCGGAAGCGCCAGTTGATGCCGTCCGGCGAATCCGCGCTGAGCCCCGCCAAGCGGAGAAACTGCGGCAATTTCGTGGGCGATTGCCGGCAGGTGCCGGGATAGACCGGCTCATCGTCCAGCGCGTCCCGCTCCGCCGTCAGCGCCGTGTCCGCCGCACGCTCATGCGGCGCGCCCAGCGCGGTCTCCAGGTCTTTGCGCGAGCAGCGGCAGGGATAGATGGCGCCGCGTTGCAGGAGCGTGCGCCAGGCATCGAGATAGATGGCGCGGCGTTTGCTTTGCGCATAGGGCGCAAACGGGCCGCCCTTGTCCGGCCCCTCCTGCCAGCGGATTCCCAGCCAGCGCAGGTCTTCCAGGGCGGCATCGGCATAGATGGCGCGGCAGCGATCCGGGTCGAGGTCTTCCATGCGCATCACCAGCGTGCCGCCGGCCGCGCGCGCCCGCTGGCTTGCCGTCCAGAAGGTGCGCGCGTGCCCCACGTGCAGGTAGCCCGTGGGCGAAGGCGCCAGCCGCCCGCGATAACCCGATATCCGCGCTGGAGTAGCACCGGCCATTAGATAAGTCTAGCCAGTCACCATTTATCCGTATAGTCGCCTGCGCCCCAGGTCGTGCAATGCTGA
>JAJZME010000067.1 GCA_021803035.1 Acidobacteriota bacterium
ATAAATATTTTCTTTCCCACAGATTTTTTGCAGGTAATTTTTCCAGCAAAAAACATAGTCCGGCATGGCTACACCTACCGCATCGCGGTACATCTGTTCTCCCTCGCCCGCTTGAGCGGCCTTTGGCATCAGTCCGGATGTGCAGGGCGCGCATTCACCGGCTTTCGATTCGCCCGATGACACACATGCCTTTGGTAATCGGGGAGAAGAAATCGGCTCATGCGGCCGTTTGCGCCTGCCGATAGGCCTTTCAGACATTACTCGGGCTTCCGGAGGGCCTATGCATAGATATTGTTGTTCCGGGCGCGATGGCAACCTGCGCCGTGCGGGAACATTGCTCGTTCATGCGGCCGTGCTGGCCATGATTCTGGCCATGGCGCTGCCAGCCAGGGCTGATGAGCGCGCCGTCAAATCGAAGGTGGCGCCGGTGTATCCGGCGATTGCCAGGCGCATGAAGATTGAAGGCGACGTACACCTGATCGCCACCGTCGATGCCAAAGGAAAGGTGACGGACGTGAAGGAAGTGAGCGGGAATCACATTCTGGCGCTGGCCGCCGAGGACGCCGTGCGCGAGTGGAGGTTCGTGCGCGGCCCCGCCACGTCGTCCGTTGACGTGTGGATCGACTTCAAGCTCGGGCAATAGTCCCTGGTCAAAGCAACAGCGCGCGAATGCAAGATCCGGAATGGCCTCTTTCGTTCGCGCGCTTCGCGCATGTTGCCGTCAGGCGTTGGCGCCGTGGCACTTCTTGTATTTTTTGCCGCTGCCGCAGGGGCAGGGGTCGTTGCGCCCCACCTTTTCGCCGGTGCGCCGTTGCGTGGTCTGGCTACCGTCGGCGCTGCCCCCGGAGCGGGCCGCTGCGGCAAGCTCACGCTGCTTTTTCTGGTGGAACTCCTTTTCCAGCGCGTCGATGGTGGTCTGCGGCTGGCGGCTGTGAATCGCGACTTCAGACGCTGCGGCCAGAGCCACACCGCCGTCCAGCGCCAAGGACTGATCGGCGCTGGCCACCTGCGGAGCGCGGGGCACCGTGCGGCGAGGCTGCTCCGGCGCCGTCAAAGGCTGTCCGTCAGGACCAAGAATCTGCATCCGGAAGAGGAACCGGCAGGTGTCTTCCTGGAACTTATTCATCATGGTCTCGAACAGGTCGAACGACTCCTTCTTGTAGGCCACCAGCGGGTCCTGTTGCGCATAGCCGCGCAACCCGATCCCTTCTTTCAGGTGGTCCATCGACAGCAGGTGGTCTTTCCACAGGCCGTCGATCACGCTCAGCATCACCATGCGCTCGTGGTAGCGCATGGTCTCGGCGCCCAGCGTCTTCTCCTTGGTTTCGTAGTGCTCCTTGAGCTTGTCGAAAATCGCGTCGCCCAGCTCGTGCCGGCTCAACTCTTCCACCTTGATGCCGGCCGCACTCAGGCTCAAGCCGAACTGATCGAAGAGCTTTTCCTCGATCCCTTTCACGTCCCATTGCTCGGGCCGCAGCTTCTCGCTGCAAAACTCGTCGAGAAAGCCGCTCAGGATGCCGCCGACGTAGTCGTCCAGAATCAGCTCGCGCTGGTCCACGCCTTCCAGCAGCTGGTGGCGCAGGCCGTAGACGGTCTCGCGCTGCTTGTTCATGACGTCGTCGTACTCAAGCAGGTGCTTGCGCGACTCGAAGTTCTGCGCCTCGACCGCCTTCTGCGCGCCCTCGATGCGCTTGGAGATCATCTTCGACTCGATGGGCACGCCTTCTTCCATGCCCAGCCGCTCCAGCAGCGTGCTGACCCACTGCTTGGCGAAGATGCGCATCAGGTCGTCTTCTAGCGAGAGGAAGAAGCGCGATTCGCCCGGATCGCCCTGGCGGCCGGCGCGGCCGCGAAGCTGATTGTCGATGCGCCGCGACTCATGCCGCTCGGTGCCCAGGATAAACAGGCCGCCGGCCTCAATCACCTGGTCGTGATTTTCCTGCGCCGCCGCTGCGTGGCCTTTCAGCGTATCCGTCCATTCCTGTTCGGATACCTCGAACTCCTGGCCCTGGTAGTAGAAGCGCAGGAAGCCGTGCGGCGCCATCGGATTGATGGCGCCTTCGTTGGCGTTGAGGGCGCGCGCGCGGCTCTTCTTCACCAGCTCCTGGCGGGCCATGAACTCGGCGTTGCCGCCCAGCAGAATATCGGTGCCGCGGCCGGCCATGTTGGTGGCGATGGTCACCATGCCCAGCCGTCCGGCCTGAGCCACAATCTCGGCCTCGCGCTCATGGAACTTGGCGTTCAGCACCACGTGCTTCACGCCCTTTTTCTGCAGGATGGCCGAAAGCCGCTCTGACTTCTCGATGGACGTGGTGCCCACCAGCACCGGCTGCCCCGCTTCATGTAGCTCCGCGATGTTCTCGGCCACCGCTTTGTACTTTTCTTTTTCCGTGCGGTAGACCACATCGGGATTTTCGATGCGCAGCAGGGGCTTGTTGGTGGGGATGACCACGATTTCAAGCTTATAAATCTTCTCGAATTCGGCGGCCTCGGTGTCAGCCGTGCCGGTCATGCCGCTCAGCTTTTGATAAAGCCGGAAGTAGTTCTGGAAGGTGATGGTGGCCAGCGTCTGGTCTTCCTTGCGGATGCTGACGCCCTCCTTGGCCTCGATGGACTGGTGCAGTCCGTCGGACCAGCGGCGGCCGGGCATCAGACGCCCGGTGAAGGTGTCGACAATGATCACCTCGCCGTCCTTGACCACGTAATCCACGTCGCGTTTGTAGAGCGCGTGCGCCTTGATGGCGGTTTCCACGTAGTGCTTCAGTTCCCAATTTTCGGCGTCGGCAATGTTGCCGATGCCCAGCAGCTTTTCAATCGTCTCCCAGCCCCGGTCGGTAACGCCGATGGTGCGCTGCTTTTCGTCGACAATGTAGTCGCCGGAGAGGTATTTTTCGCCTTCGCGCAGCTCGATGCCCAGTTCCTTCTGGCGCCGGCTGTCGCTCCACTCGACCTCTTCGCCCAGTTCCAGATGCGGAATGATCCGGCGCACGCGGGCGTACTTGTCGGTCGTCTCGTCGGTAGGACCCGAGATGATAAGCGGCGTACGCGCCTCGTCGATGAGGATGGAGTCGACTTCGTCAACGATGCAGAAGTAATGCCCGCGCTGCACGCAGTCGTTGATGTCGAACTTCATGTTGTCGCGCAGGTAGTCGAAGCCGAACTCGTTGTTGGTGCCGTAGGTGATGTCGGCGGCGTAGGCGGCGCGGCGCTCGTCGTCGTCCAGATCGTGCACGATAACGCCGACAGAGAGCCCCAGAAACTCGTAGATCTTGCCCATCCACTCCGCGTCGCGCTTGGCCAGGTAGTCGTTGACCGTGACCACATGCACGCCGCGCCCGGCCAAAGCATTCAGGTAGCAGGGCAGCGTGGCAACCAGCGTTTTGCCTTCGCCGGTCTTCATTTCGGCAATCTTGCCCTGGTGCAGCACAATGCCGCCGATCAACTGCACATCGAAATGACGCATCTGCACGGTGCGCCAGCCGGCTTCGCGCACCACGGCAAAGGCTTCGGGCAGAAGCTCCTCGAGAGCGTCCTGCTCGGCCCTTTTGATTTCTTCTTCGTTGGTCAGCCCTTGGAGACGCGCCTGCAAGCGCTCCTTGAATTCGGCCGTTTTGGACTTCAGCTCTTCGTCGGAGAGCTTCTTGATGTCGGCCTCGAGTGCGCTGATAGTGGCTACCTGGGGCAGCAGCCGCTTCACAATGCGCTCGTTCGAGGTACCGAAGACCTTGGTTAAAAGCTTTTCGAAATCGACAGCCACTTGCGTTCCTCAGTTACAAGTGTAAATGCAAGACGTAAATTCTTGGTTTCAAAAGGGCGTACAGATTGCTGGAGGCGCAGGCAAAAGCAAGGCCCCGGGCAAATTCCGCCGGGGCCTGCGCTTTCAGTCACTTCAGCGTTCAGTTGCTGAACAGCAGCACTCCTGCCGCCTTGTCCTCACCTGCGTTTTCGTCCGAACTGACCGGGCGATAGAAGAGCTGGTTGGCGTCGAGGTAAACCTCGAGGAACGCCGGGCGCTCGGGAATCTGGCCGGCGATCAGGGCTTCGGAAAGCGGGTCTTCGACGTAACGCTGCAAGGCGCGCCGCAGCGGGCGGGCGCCGTAGCTGCGATCCGTCAGCGTCTTTTCGAGGATCCACTTCTTGGCTTCGTCCGTTACCGAGATGGTGATGGACTTCTGCGCCAGGTTCGCGTTCAACTGCTGCACCAGCAACTCCACGATTTGCATGAGGTCGGTGTCCGACAGCGCCTGGAAGAGGATCACCTCATCGAGACGGTTGAGGAACTCGGGGTTGAAGGTCTTTTTCACCTCGTTCTTGACCAGCTCCTCCACCTTCTCGCTGACGATGTCCTCGCGCTCGCTCTGGAAGCCGAGCCCTTGCTTCTTCTGCAGGTGGCGGGCGCCGATGTTCGACGTCATGATAATGATGGTGTTCTTGAAGTCGACCGTATTGCCGAGGCCGTCCGTCAACTGGCCATCTTCAAACACCTGCAGCAGGATGTTGAACACATCCGGATGCGCCTTCTCTATTTCGTCGAGCAGCACTACCGAATAAGGCGAGCGCTTGACCCTTTCCGTCAATTGGCCGCCCTCCTCGTAGCCCACATAGCCCGGAGGCGAACCGATGAGCTTGGAGACCGAATGCTTCTCCATGAACTCCGACATATCGAAGCGGATGAGCGCCTTGTCGGAGCCGAACAGGAACTGGGCCAGGGTGCGCGCCATTTCGGTTTTGCCTACGCCCGTGGGGCCGAGGAACAGGAAGCTGCCGATGGGCCGGTGCGGCGACTTGAGGCCGGCGCGGGAGCGGCGAATAGCGCGGGCCAGGGCGGAAATCGCCTTGTCCTGCGAGATGATGCGTTTGTGCAGCTCCTCCTCCACCCGCAACAGCTTCTGCGTCTCCTCTTCCTTGATGCTGGTGACAGGGACGCCTGTCCAGCGGCTCACCACGTCCTCAATGTCCTCGCGGTCCACGATGCCGGCCGCCGAGTCGTCGAGGTGGTACTTGTCGCGAAGGGCGCGCAGGTTTTCGCGCTCCTTGCGCTCCTCGTCGGAATAGAAGCGTGCCTTCTCGAACTCGTGGTTGGCGATGGCCGAATCCATGCGGTGCACGATGAACTTGATGCGCTTCTGCACCTCGGTAATCTCCTCGGGCAGCGAGGTCTGGCGCAGCTTGACGCGCGCCCCGGCTTCGTCGATGAGGTCGATGGCCTTATCGGGCAGGAAGCGATCGGGGATGTAACGGTTCGAGTGCGCCACGGCGAACTCCAGCGCTGCATCGGTGTAGCTGACGGCATGGAATTTCTCGTAGCGGTCCTTGATGCCCATCAGGATCTTGACTGCGTCGGTCTCGCTGGGCGGCGGCACCTTTACTGCCTGGAAGCGCCGTTCCAGTGAGCGGTCCTTCTCAATGGACTTGCGGTATTCGCCAGGCGTGGTGGCGCCGATGCACTGAATCTCTCCGCGGGAGAGTGCCGGCTTGAGGATATTGGCCGCGTCGAGCGACCCCTCAGCCGAACCCGCGCCCACCAGCGTGTGCAGTTCGTCGATGAAGACGATGGAGTTCTGGTTTTCCATCAGCTCTTTCATGATGGTCTTGAGCCGCTCTTCAAACTGGCCGCGGTACTTGGTGCCGGCGACGATCAGCGACAAATCCAGGCCGAGCACATGCTTGTCGGCCAGGAAGCTGGGTACCTCGCCGTCGGCGATGCGCTGGGCAAGCCCTTCGACAATCGCGGTTTTGCCCACGCCGGGCTCGCCGATCAGCACGGGGTTGTTCTTGGTGCGGCGGCAGAGAATCTGGATGACACGCTCCAGTTCGCCGTCGCGGCCAACGAGGGGATCAAGCTGACCGTCCATGGCCGCCTGGGTCAGGTCGCGGCTGAATTCGGCCAACAGGCTCGATTCGCGCTGCCGCTGTTGCTGCGGCGCCTTCTCCTGCGTCACCCGCGCCAGCTCATCGCGAATCTGCGCCAGCTTGAGGCCGCGCTCCTGCAGGATCTCGGATGCAAAGCACTTTTCTTCGCGCAGCAGTCCCAGCAGCAGGTGTTCGGTGCCGATATGCTTGTGCCCCAGCCGCTCGGCTTCTTCCGCCGCGTAGGCCAGCACGCGCTTGCATTCGTTCGAAAGCGGCAGGTCAACACTGGTCGAAACCTTCTCGCGGATGGTGGTATGTGCCTCGATCTGCTTGCGGATGGATTCCACCGAGGCGTGGGAGCGCAAAAAGCGGTTGGTCAACGCCTTGTCCTCGCGCAGCAGCCCAAGCAGCAGATGCTCGGTCTCGATATAGGGCGAGCCGAACTGGCTTGCCTCATACCGCGCGAAGAAGATCACGCGCCGTGCCTTCTCCGTATAGCGTTCGAACATATTGTTCTCCCCTCTTGCAGGCTTCCGGCTGGAGTGGCCGTCCGGTTCATTTTCCGGCTTCGGCCCAACCCGCGCGCGCCTTCCTTAAACCTCGCTGTCGGAACCTCCTGGAAAATATCTGCCCACGCTCCGAACAGCTCTTTTGGATGGTGCGGGTCTGTTTACACCCTTTCGTCTCCGGCGCTTCCACCGCCGGACAACTTCCACCCTCTGCTTTCAACCTGGAAGAGGCCCCACTGCAGCCGCTTCCAGGCTGCGTACATATTAAGATTCACAATCCGTGCAGAATGGTGCTGCATCTGCTCAAAGTTGACAAGTTAAAATGCCTTCATTCGCCTTTGCTGTGTTTAGCCTCGCATTTTCCACCCCTTCCATCGTTCTCTTGCGAAAAAGATGGAAGATCCTGTCTCCGAATCACTTCCCTGAGCGTTCCTGAAGCCCGATCACGTCCTTATTTTTTGACGCGCTGGCCACTTCCCTCAGGCAACCATTTTCCAGCCGCAAGATTCGCGCACATCGAGCAGCCAATTCAAGGTTATGCGTCACAAGAATTGACGTCAGTCCGTGACTTGCATGCAGCCTTTCAATGACCTCAAAGATTCGCTCGGCGGTGATCGCATCCAGATCGCCCGTGGGCTCGTCGGCAAGCAAAAGCCGGGGGCGGTTGACCAGCGCGCGGGCCAGAGCCACGCGCTGCTGCTCGCCGCCGGAGAGTTCGCCCGACCGGTGATCGCCGCGCTCCTCCAAGCCGACCTCTTTGAGCCAATCGGCGGCTGTCTTCTGCGCATCCCTCCTGTGAATGCCCCGGGCCTGCAACGGCATGGCCACGTTCTCTAGCGCCGTAAACTCTGGCAGCAGATAGTGGAACTGCCAAACATAGCCGATCTCACGATTGCGAAAGGCCGCAGCCTGCCGCGGTGTGAGTCTTGCCACGTCAGTTGACGCGCAGTATACAGTCCCTGCTGAAGGCGTATCAAGAGCGCCCAGTATGTGCAAAAGTGTGCTCTTTCCCGCGCCCGACTGGCCTACAATCGCCACCATCTCGCGGGCCTCAACCCGAAGGTTGAGCTTGCTGAAAAGCTGGAGCGTGCCGCGCGCGGTCCGGTACGACTTCTCAAGATCCCGCACATCGACCACCGGAGAGCCATCCTCCACCATCTCTTGCGTCCGCGCCTCCGGCTCCCGCTGGGTGCGGGATACCTGCCCGACAGCCGCTGGAGTGGTTTGCTTCATCCGGTTATCTGGAATTTTACATTGTCTGGCAATAGGTTCAGCCCGTTTCCGAGGGCAGGTTACTAAAGCGGTAGGACTCAATTACATGCGGGTGCGGTGGTGCCGGGGCTTTTGCCCCTGTTGCCGGCACGGCGATTTGTGAAGCCACAACTCAGTGCGGGACGGCCCGCGGCACCGCAAGCGCTGGGGACCGACGCACGCTTCCGTGGTCTTCGACGGCTGCACGCAGATCGCGACCGCGAGCTTTCGCTCTCGCAACCACAACTTGATCACGGAGATGCGCATCATCCTTTAGCAGCCAGCCTCTGGAGCTGCGCCAGATGATTCAAATCGTGGCCGGCTATGGTTTCCACCAGGATTCGGAAAGTCAGCGCCCCAATGTTGGGATGGATTACCGGCCTGTCGGCCGCGGCGGGCAGAGAGGCGCCGATCAGGCGCAGGTTCCACTGGCGAAGAGCAGTGAAAGTTGCCAGCGCCTGCGCGGCCGGAATCCCAGGATAAGCCGCTGCCCATTTGTCCTGATCGAACGGCTGGACGGTGGGCGAATTCTCGGCGAGTGTCTGGCGCAGCCGGAAGCCGAAGACCATTTCGCAATCGGCCAGATGGCAGGCGATCTCCGCCGCGCTCCATTTGCCGGGTGCCGGTGCGACTGAGAGCCGCTCCGGTCCAATTGCCTCCAGCGCCAAAGCCAGTGCCTCGGGCGTCTCCGCCAGCACGGCTTCCGGTGCTCGTTCTTGCAGAAACCCCTCATACGGGTTGAGCTTGCTCATGGCAGTGATCTCCTTCCCGGGCATCGCCGGATCTTCAAAGTCCATATAAGGTTTTTCGCGCAGACGGCCCTTGCCGGAGGACGGGAATTTCGACGGAAGAGGTGCGCGCGCAGGGCGGAATTTCGGCGCTTCAGGTTCCGTATGCGGAAACTGCAATGCCTAAGGGGCGCAGCCCAACATTGCGCCTGCGCCCCAACAGCATCCGTAGGAGCCGTCATTTATGACTGCCAGATATAGCGCTATGGACAGCGCTATATCCGCTTACTTCTTCTCATCTACATCCACATACTCGGCGTCGATGACTTCGCCTTCCTTCTTCGCCTCTCCGCCTGCTTGCGGTCCGGCAGAGGTCCCGTCCGCAGGTCCACCCGGCGCAGCAGCCTGCGCGGCGTTCGCCTTGTAGAGCACTTCGGCCAGCTTGTGGCTTGCCTGCGTCAGCTTGTCGTGCGCGGACCTGAGCTCCGAAACGGCCGCCGAGCCTTCCAACGTCTTCTTGGCGTCGGCCAGGGCGGCTTCGACTTCTGTCTTGTCCGCAGCCTGCACCTTCTCGCCGCTGTCACGCAACATCTTCTCGATGTTGTAGACAAGCCCATCGAGCGAGTTACGCGCTTCGATCTCCTCGCGTTTCTCCTTGTCCTCGGAGGCGTGCGCATCGGCATCCTTCGCCATGCGCTCCACTTCTTCCTTGCTGAGGCCGGAGCTGGACGTGATGGTAATGCGGGTGTCCTTGCCGGTGGCGTTGTCCTTCGCCGTCACGTTCAAAATGCCGTTGGCATCGATGTCGAATGTGACCTCGATCTGCGGGATGCCGCGCGGAGCCGGTGGAATGCCGCCCAGCTTGAACTTGCCCAGGGTGCGGTTCTGGCCGGCCATGGGACGCTCGCCCTGCAGCACATGCACCTCGACCTCGGTCTGGTTATCAGCCGCCGTTGAAAACGTCTCAGTCTTCTTGGTCGGGATGGTCGTGTTGCGCGGAATCATGGGTGTGGCCACACCGCCCAGCGTTTCGATGGACAGAGTCAGAGGGGTCACGTCCAGCAGCAGCAGGTCCTTGACCTCGCCGGCCAGCACGCCGGCCTGCACAGCTGCGCCCACGGCTACCACCTCATCAGGGTTTACGCCCCGGTGCGGCTCCCTGCCGAAAAGCGTCTTTACCAACTCCTGAATCCTGGGCATGCGCGTCTGCCCGCCTACAAGCACCACTTCATCGATCTGGCTGGTGTTGACGCCGGCGTCGGTCATCGCCTGCTTGCATGGTCCAACCGAGCGCTGCAGCAAATCATCCACCATCTGCTCCAGCTTGGCGCGGGTCAGCTTGCGCACAAGGTGCTTGGGGCCGGTGGCATCGGCCGTGATAAAGGGCAGATTGATCTCGGTCTCAAGCGTCGTGGAAAGCTCGATCTTGGCCTTTTCGGCGGCATCCTTCAGGCGCTGCAACGCCATCTCGTTGCCTTTGGAGCTTAGATCAAGGCCTTCTTCCTGCTTGAACTCCGCGATCAGCCAGTCCACGATGCGCTGGTCAATATTGTCGCCGCCCAGGTGCGTGTCGCCGTTGGTCGATTTGACCTCGATGACGCCTTCGCCCACTTCGAGGATGGAGATATCGAACGTGCCGCCGCCGAAGTCGTAGACGGCGATGGTTTCGTCCTTCTTCTTGTCGAGCCCATAGGCCAGCGCTGCCGCCGTCGGCTCGTTTACGATGCGCTTCACGTCCAGTCCGGCGATCTTGCCGGCGTCCTTGGTGGCCTGGCGCTGAGCGTCGTTGAAGTAGGCCGGAACCGTAATCACAGCCTGGCTCACCGTCTCGCCCAGGTAGGCTTCGGCGCTCTTCTTCAGCTTTTGCAGGATCATGGCCGAGATTTCCGGCGGCGTGTACTCCTTGCCCTGCGCCATCACGGCCACATGGTCGCCCTGTTGCACCACTTTGTAGGGCACCATCTTCATTTCGTCGTTCACTTCGTTGTAGCGCCGACCCATGAATCGCTTGATGGAAAAGATGGTGTTCTCAGGGTTGGTGATGGCCTGGCGCTTCGCCACCTGGCCTACCAGCCGCTCGCCGCTCTTGGAAAAACCGACGATTGAGGGCGTAGTGCGCGCACCCTCTTCATTTGCAATTACTTTTGGCTCACCGCCCTCCAGAACAGCCACACATGAGTTGGTTGTTCCGAGGTCGATTCCAATAATCTTTGCCATGGTTTCGTCCTGCCTGTTGGAGAAAATTTCTGACTTATTTAAGATGCATGATTGAGCGAGGTAGTGTCAACTTTATTTGATTATCCTCCAATAAATGTGGCTGCAAATCGCCTTGTACAGGCCTCGAAGCCTGCAAAGACGCCGGTTTCCTGGCACATGCTGGCCGGCGTGGAGGGGGGGCTCCAATCAGTCAAATGCTGACCAGCTCGCGCTGAATCCGCCCGGTGACCCAGGCCCGGGTCGGCTCAGTAAGCATGTTGATCTCGCTGCGCAGGCCGAACTCCGGCAGATAGATACCCGGCTCGACCGAAAAGCAGGTGTTGGGGAGGATGCGGCGCTGGTCGTGCGTCTCCAGGTTGTCGAGGTGCGCGCCGGGGCCGTGCAGCTCATTACATATATTGTGGCCGGTGCGGTGGGGAAAGAACTCGCCGAATCCGGCGGCGCGGATGGCGTTCCGCGCCGCATCGTCGGCCTCGTAGCCGCAAATGGGACGACCGGTGGCGAAGGCCGACTCGATGGCGGCAATGGTGGCGTCGCGGGCGCCGGTGATCACCTGGAAGACCTGCTGCTCACGCTCGGTGGGCTGGCGGCCCACCACGCCGGTCCAGGTGATGTCGTAGTAGACGCTGCCCGGTTTGTCGAGCCGCCCCCAGATATCGATGAGCACAAAATCGCCCTCACGGATGGGTGTGGAATGCTCGACCGTCGGCTCGTAATGCGAGTCGGAGCTGTTGGCGTTGACGCTGACGTTGGGGCCGTTTTCCCACACCAGCCCTTCGCGGCGCATGGCTTCGCGGAGCCACTGCACATGGTCGAATTCGGTGAGTTGCCCGGCGCCGCCGGAGGCCGGACGCAGCCGCCAGGCCATTTCGCGCCAGCCCTCGGCCAGCAGCGCGTCGATGGCGCGTTGCGCGGCGGCGTGGCTGGCCTTCTGCTCCCCAGTGAGCACGGCCTCAAACTGGCTTACGAGGTCGGCGGAGCTGACGATCTCCTTACCCAGCCCGCGCAGAAAGTCGATGGTTCCGGCGTCGACCATCGAAACATACATAATTTCGTTGTTGGGCGAGTACTGCATTGCCAGCCGCTGCGCATCGGCCAGCATGGTTTGCAGACCGGCAGCCAGCGCCTGCCAGCTTGAGTACTGGGCTTTGATGCCGGGCAGCGCGTCCAATCGGCCCTGCTCGATGCGATGCACCAGCTTGCGCGGCTCGCCCGCGGCGGGGATGAAGTAGTACCAGCGGCGGGTGATGTGGGCTTTTTCGTCCAGGCCCAGGATGTGTGCGGCGATGGGATCGCGGTGATGGTGGTCGTAAAAGAGCCAGCCGTCGAGGCCGGCATCGCGCAGAGCAGCCTGAATTGCTTCGAGGTTCATGGAGGCATTGTACGAGCTTTCAGCTTTCAGCTCTGTGGTGTGATTGGTTTTGCCCTAAAAACAGCGGAGGCGGAAGCTCCATTCACAGTGCCGCCATTGCTTCGGCTTCGCCGGGAAACAGGCCGGCATATTTGGTGATGCCCACCATGGTAAAGACCTTGGTGAAGTGCGGCGACAGGCCGAAGGCGCAGACCTTCTGCCCGGCCCTGGAGGCTTCGATCAGGAGTTGGATGACCAGCGCGATGCCGCTGGAATTGATGTAATCCACCTTGGTGAAGTCGAGCAGGATGAGCCTGGCGGTCTCCCTGGGCAGGGTCTGGTAGACGCCCAGGACGGCGTCCTTGGAGGTGCTGGCGATGTCGCCTTCGAAGCGCAGCACGGCCACCGCATGGCCGGCGGGGGACGTGAGCTGGTCAACACGCGACTTGGTTTCGGTCTGCACGATCGATGGTCTCCCTATTCACCTGATTCCTCACTTTTATCCAGACGGATGACAAGCCGGACGTAGCTGCTTTTGCCCTCCGACCCGGCCACCCACTCGGCTTCATCCACCAGCGCCTGAATGAGAAACATGCCCATGCCCCGCGGATCTTCCTCGCCGCGCATTTTGCGGTCGATGTCCGGCCGGGCTGGGAGCTTCCGGACGCCTTTGCCGTCGTCGATGACCTTCACTTCCAGCTTGTCGGGGCCGGCGGAAAGAACCATGCCTACGGAAAGACCCTCGTTGAGGAGGTTGCCGTGCTCGATGGCGTTGATGCAGGCTTCGGCTACGGCGGTTTTCAGGTCCTCGATGCGGTCTTCGCGGAAGCCCATCAGCCGGGCTACCGCCGAGGCCGTGCTCATGGCCACTTTTTCGTAGCCGAGGCGCGAGGGCAGCCGCACTTCCACGGTTGCGGATTTGGTCGCGGATGCGGTTTTGGACTGGCTCATCCGGGCATCTCCGTAGAATCTGGCCCGCGGCACAGCGCCAGCGCGGTCATATCGTCCCTCTGCGGGCTACCGCCGGAAAAGTCGTCGATGGCCGCCCACAATGCATCGAGGATAGCATCAGCCCTGGTGGACAGACAGTTAGAAAATTCATTCAAAAGCCGTTGCGTCCCAAACTCTTCATCCCCTTTGAAGACTTCGGTCAGGCCGTCGGTGTAGAGCAGCAGGCGGGCGCCGGGTGGGAATTTGAGGCGCTCGGCAGCGTAGCTCATGCCGGGTAACAGGCCCAGCGGCGCGCCCGCGGCATCCAGAGTGCGGGGCGGCTTGCCCGGTTCGATAAGGAAGCCGGGATTGTGGCCGGCATTGACCACCTCGATTTCACCCGCCTCCGGGTAAAGGCGCAGAAAGATGGCGGTCACGTAGCGCCGGCGCGCCTCTTCGCCCTCGGCCCAGTGATGGAGGTTCATGCGCGCTGCCAGCTCGACCAGAGGCGGCCCGGTAATGGCCATCGCCCTGAAGGCCGAGCGGAAGCCTGTGGACATAATTGCCGAGGCCAGGCCCTTGCCTGCCACGTCGGCTACGGCCATCAGGAGGCTGCCGCCGGGCTGGCTGACGATGTCCAGATAATCGCCGCCCACCTCGTAGCAGGTAGCCAGGCGAAAGGCCAGCGAGTAGCCCGCAATTGCAGGCAGCGTCTGCGGCAGCAGGGACCGCTGAATCTCGCGGGCCGCCTCCAGATCCTGCTGCACGCGGGCAAATTCCACGTTGCGCTTGTGATTGCGCGCGTTTTCCAGCGCCACGGCGGCCTGCAGCGCCAAGCCTTCAAGAAAGTCCGCTTCGTAGAGCGTCAGCTTGCGCCCGCCAGGCGGAGCCACCACCAGTTCGGCCAGGCGCCGGCCGTCGCGGTCGGCGAGAAGATAGTGGTGCAAAGAATCGTTCGCAGAGTTCGTGTCGATTTTATGGATGAATGCTTCGCCGTAGGCCAGGCCGGTTCCGGGAAATGCGGCTCCGGCCATCTCCAGCTCCCGCACCACGATGCGCAGAACCGCTTCGAGCACCTCTTCCTCGCGGATGGTCGAGTGCACCTGCCGCGAGGCTTCCAGCAGGGCCTGCAGCCGCGCTACCTGCTGCTGCAGGCCGATGGTTTCGCCACCGGCCGCGAGCTGGAATTCAGCCGTCATGGTCTGCATCTTCCCGTGGATTCCAACTCTAGCACGATGGCACGAGGCGAGGCGAAGCAGGCAGGGCTGAGGGCAGAGCAATCGCATGAACGGACAGTTCCACCCTCAGTTGCCTTGTTGCGCCGCCCCTAAGGGGCTACGAGGTGTTTTTCCGGCGCTTTCCCAGTGTTGAAACGCTGGGCTAACGAAGATTGCGCCTACCGCGCGGGCAAATCGGAAGCACTGAAGTTAACACATCGTCCTCATACGATTACCCTCTAGGCTGAAGGCCTGACCTGCCAGCCGCGCCCTTCAGAACCAGATTTGCGCCGCAGGCAGGGAAAGCGGCCAGAGAAGAAAAGCAGTACCTCAATATGGGAAACGCGGCTATGCGGATCGGCGTTTTTCGCTGGAAACGAAATTACCTGCAAAAAATCTGTGGAAAAGAAAAATATTTTGAGGGGGGGTGGTGCGCTTCAGGGGGGGTACGGACCGGGCACACTGCCGACATGTTGAGTTGTGGAAATGGCCGAGACGAACACAGGAGCGGCAACTTTTATACATAGACTGATTATGCGCCGGAGGGGCGAAATTCTCTGCAAAAAGCGCCGGCTCATGAAGTTGCAAATATGCTGGACTAGCTTTCCTGGACGGCGGGCGCAGAGACAGGAAGGGGAGCCAAGTCCGCACTGCCCGGGGATCCCCGAAAGTCTTTGCCGCGCTTCTCCGGGCCGAATGTGAAGAGCAGGAGAAGCGAAACAACCACGACGGTTACGAATGCGGTCAACGCCCAGGGATATCCCAGGTGGACACGGAGCACGTACTCCACGGTAGGCGAAGACGACGCGATCAGCACGCCAAGCTGAAATACAAATCCCGGGAAGAGGCTGCGGATGGAGTCCGGAGACAACTCGGTGAGGTGCGCGGGGATGACTCCATATGCGCCCTGCACGCCGACCTGCATGACGATGGATCCGAGCATCAGGACAGCCACGGAGACGCCGAAGGCCCATGCGGGAATCGACAGCAGGCACAACGCCATCGCAATAATCATGGAACGGCGCCTGCCTACCCTTTCAGAGAAGTGACCGAAGAACAAGGATCCCAGGATGCCGCCCAGGCTGTAGATGATGGGAATGCCGTAGACCATCTTCATGCCCAGAATCGTCTTGCCCACGAGAGCGGGAATGGTGCGCAGGAAGCCGGGATAGAGGTCCTGGCTCCCTTGCGCGAGCGAAGACATGGCCGCCATCAGCACCAGCGTATAAACGAAGAGCTTCAGGTTGGCAAACAGCGTGCGCAAGATCTCGCCGTAGCCGGGCGAGTGCTGCATCTTCCACGAGTCGGACTCCGGGGCAAACAGCGTCAGTAAGACAATGATTGCCATGACCGGGATCCCGGCCAGGAACATGATGTGCCAGCCAAACGGCGCCACCAGAACCTGCATGGCCAGAGCCACCAGCAGGTAGCCAATGGGATAACCGCCCTGCATGAATCCGGAGACGACGCCGCGCGATTCAAGCGGGCAGCTTTCCATGGCGTAGGATGCACCGATTCCCCAAAAACCACCCATGCCGATGCCGTAGAAAGCGCGCATCAGAAGGAAGAACCAGTAATTCGGCGCGTATCCGCTCAGCACGGTGAAGAGGGTGAAGAAGACCACGCAGGCTATCAGCGGGGGTTTGCGCCCGTAGCGGTCGGCGATGGCGCCAAAGAAGAACGCGCCCACCGGGCGCAGGGCAAGAGTGACGGTCAGCGAAAAGACGATGGCCGCTTTGGAGACATGAAACGCGTTCGCAAGCGGAACGAAGAGAAAGACGACAACAAAGAAATTGAATGCGTCCAGAGTCCAGCCAAGAATGGCCGCGGTTACGGCAAATTGCCAGCGGGGTGTTTTGCTCTGGTGCGCGAGCGGCTCTGGAGATATTGCGTGCATGAACGCTCCCGGATGCGTACAGGATTCAATTTAGGCGCGGTTCCTGTTGTGACGGTCCAAGGGAAGTTCTATCTATTTGCTCTTAGCCCGGTTAGTTGCATTATTCGGACGGCAAGCACCGCCGTCAAGGCCGCATGTAAATTGCGCGCCACGGAGCGGGGCGAAGCGCCTTGACGGCGGGGCAACCGGCCTTTTTGATACAAGCGGGCTAGCGATGTCCCCAAAGTTATCCAGCCGGCTGGAGAGTTCTTAATGCCGGGCTCAACCAGACAGAACCCGGCCGAACCTCACCAGTCAATTCGATGGGCTTTTCGGAACGATGCAGATCGTTGGCGACGAGCGAAATGTCTTCAGTCTGTGCGCCTTCCAGGCGCAGATAGACCTTGTTCCCGGCTGGCGCGCGATTGCCATCCAACAGGCCATCCCGGACATCGCGCAGAACCACCATCGGATCGCTATTTGATCCAGCGAAATCCGATGCTCTGAGGCCGGCCGCATCTTCGCAAACCAAGGCAGGCCGCGCGTCTTTGCTCTCGCAGGTTACCTGCGTGTTCAGCAATTTGAGATTTTTTACATGACGGCAGTAGAAGCCGTAAGCAGGCAATATTCCAAACATCGCATAATCGGGGTACTTCTTGGGGAACTCCGGAATCTTCCGCGCGGCATCTTCCTTGGTGCCGCCTCCTACGCACTGAATGTCGATGTTATCGAGAGTAACGTTTTCAATCTCGCAGTTCGGCAGGCCGGAGATGGAACTTCCGATCTTGTCCGCTCCAACAATGCGAACATTGCTTATCGTAACGTTGCGAAAAGAACCCAGGCCGGGTTGGGGAGCACCCTTGTACGCAGGCCGCGCGCGATTTCCGAGCCGCAGAAAGATGGGCCCTCCTACATCGCGCATAACGATGCCCGATACGCTCACGTTTTCAAGCTTGCCGCCATCCACGGTTTCCAGGGCGATTCCCACCCGCGACTTATAAATGGCGCAATTGGTCATGGTGATGTTTTCAAATCCGCCGACGCTTTCCGTCCCCAATTTCAACGCGTCCTGGAGGCTGCTGATTACGCAGTTCGTTACCACCACATTGCGGCAAAGCCGATCAAGTGTGCTTTTCAGAACGATGGAATCGTCCCCTGAATAGAATTCGCAATCCGCGATTCGAACGTTTTCGCATGCATCAACGTCGATGCCGTCATTGTTGACATTGCAGCGGCTATGGACGCTCAACCCGCGTACGAGCAGGTCTTCGCAAGCCAAATAGTGCTGCACCCACATCGGTGAATTGAGAAGAGTCAGATCCGACACCTGAACGCGGCGGCAGTTGACCATGCGGATCAGATAAGGCCGGTTGAAAAAGGCGTGCAGCGCCTTGAACGAAGCGCCTTGCCCGTTGATCGTTCCTTTTCCAGCCAGAGAAACGTCTTCCAGATTCTCCGCGTAAATCAAGCTTTGGTTCACATAATTATCGGTATAACTCCGAATCTCCGGCTGAACGTGAGGATAATCTGCCAGGTTCTTGCTGCCCAGCAGCTCGGCACCAGCTTCGAGATGAAGCGCTACGTGACTTTTGAGAAACAGCGTTCCGGAAAGATAAGTTCCCGGAGGTAAGTAAACCACTCCGCCGGATTGGCCTGCTGCGTCGATCGCCGATTGAATCGCTTTTGTGTCCAGCACCTGGCCTGTAGCTGACGCTCCGAAATCACGCACATTAAAGATTCCGTGCTGCGGAGGCTTTGCTGCCGGTTTCGCAAAAGCTGTTGCCGAGTACAGCGCTCCGGCGCCGCCAGCTACGCATGTTGCCAAAAAGTTCCGCCGAGTTCCGTTGCTTTGCATGACATTCTGCTCCTTATCATTCCGATAGGACGGCCTGGAATGCGGCTCAACGAGCACCGCATCAAATGTCGTGGCCAGGTTGCGACTGAATGCCGCCGGTCTGCGGCTGAAGCCATTGGACAACGCCGCCAGTTTCTGAGCTTCCTTGAGCATAGAACTGGTTGACGGATAGCTGCTCAAGTTTTTCGCAGCCGGTCCAGCCACTGCCGATCGTGTCTGGACACGCAGGAAAGAAAACGGCGGGCCAGCCGGCGCGTTGGCTACGCCGCGGGCGAGCCTTCCGGCTTATGCAGCGGATCGTTGTCCCGATCCGTTACCTCAGTCAGCGCTGCCATTCGCTCGGCCAGCTCCGCCGTCCAGCAGCCCGGCGCGGCGCGCCAGCTCCAGTTGCCCGCGGCCACGGAGGGCGTGTTCATGCGCGCCTCGGAGCCCAGCTCGAGCAGGTCCTGCGCCGGGACCACGGCAATCTGCGCCGGGCTGGCCGCAAGAGTGCGGATGAGCGGCCAGGCGGGATGGGCGTGAACCGGCCCGACATAGGCTTCGGCAGCCTGGCGCTCAGTTTTGCTCGCGGTGCGCCACCAGCCTGCCGTGGTGTCGTTGTCATGCGTGCCGGTGTAGGCCACGGTGGCCGGCTCCATGCGGTGCGGCAGGTGCACGTGCGCGCCTTTGTCGCCGAAGCCGAACTGCAGCACCTTCATACCCGGCATGGCTAGATCCTGGCGCAGGGCGTCGACTTCGGGCGTGATCAGGCCCAGGTCTTCAGCCACCAGCGGCAGCGGGCCCAGCGCCCGCTCCAGCTCACGGAAAAGTTCCAGGCCGGGTGCCTTGATCCACTGGCCGTTGACCGCGGTCTTCTCTGCCGCGGGAATGGCCCAGTACGCCTCAAAGCCGCGGAAGTGGTCAAGGCGCACGATGTCGTACAGCTCGATGGCGCGGCGGATGCGGTCGACCCACCATTGGAAGCCGCGCTGACGCAGTACGTCCCAGCGATAAAGCGGATTGCCCCAGCGCTGGCCGGTGACGGAAAAGTAGTCGGGCGGCACGCCGGCCACGCGCACCGGCTTGAGTGCCTCGTCCAGCTCGAAGAGCTCGGGGTGAACCCACACGTCGGCCGAATCCATGCTGACGAAGATGGCCACGTCGCCAAGGATGCGGATGCCGTGCTGCGCGGCGGCGGCACGCAAATCCTGCCACTGGCGCGCGAAGGCAAACTGCAGCGCCTTGACCTGCGCCAGCGCGCCCTTGTGCCGGGCGGCCGCGTGAGCCAGCGCCTCCGGCTCGCGGCGGCGCAGCGGCTCCGGCCACATGCCCCACGCGGCGGTGCGGAACTCGCGGCGCAGCTCGGCGAAGAGCGCGTAGTCGTTGAGCCATCCGGCCTGCACGCGGCAAAACTCTTCGAACTCGCGCCATTGGCCGGCAAGCCCGGCACCGTGCGGGCCATGGTGCAGGAAGTTGGCGGCTGCTTCGTAGAGCAGCGGGAGCTTGTATTCTTCAACCTTTTGGAAATCGACCACGCCGTTCCCGTCCGCAAGCTCCGCGATGCGATCCGGCGCGATCCAGCCCCACTCGGCCAGCAACTCCAGGCTGATCAGCGCGGGATTGCCGGCAAGGGCCGAAGACGCCGCGTAAGGCGAATTACCGAAAGCGGTGGGGCCAAGCGGCAGCACCTGCCAGATATGCTGTTTGGCGCGGGCGAGGAAGTCGACAAACTCGTGTGCCGCGGGGCCAAGGTCGCCGATGCCGCCCTGCGACGCCAGGGAAGTAACGTGCAGCAAAACGCCGGAGGAACGCTCGAAGCGCATAGTGTCATTATCGACGCAGTGGCAGCGCCGGGGTAAAGCGCATTTTCAACAAACTACAATCCTTGTGACTGGCGCAAAACGCTCCGGATCGCGCTGAAGCGTCTGAATGCCACAAGGCCCGCATCCTCTTGTGGATGCGGGCCTGGCGGCGTTTGCCCCCTCCGGGCTAAAGTCCTACGTTCCCTGGTTGTTCTGTCCAGGCAGCTTGCCCAACCGGATCAGGCCGTGCCGCTGGTAGTTCTGCACCATGGTGCTGACAAAAATATTGAAGGCATCGTTGCGCCGCTGTTGCAAAAGCGTCTCGCGGGTCTGGTCGAAGTTCTTGGCGATCTCCGCCGGCGTGGGCAGTTGCTTATCCACCACTTTCGCCACAATTCCGCCCGTCTGCGTCGCGATGGGGCCGCTGATGTTGCCCACCTTCAAGTTGAAGAGTTGCGGCGCCACCTGGCCGACCTGGCCCATGTTGGGCACCTGGCCGTACTCGGTCACCAGGCCGCTTGTCTCCACCGTTGCGCCCATCGCCTTGGCAGCCTTGGCGATACTGTTCATGGACTGCGCCTTGCTGGCCAGTTCCTGGGTCGCATTGCTGATCAAAGTGGGTAACTGGCCGTCGCGGTAATCCGACAGCACGTTGGCTTTCCACTCGGCAAAGGTCGGCGGATGCGCGGGATTGATTTCCGTCACCTGGAAGATTGCGTAGCCCTCGCCCGTTGCGGCAGACTGCGGCGGATCGCCCGGCTTGACGGCAAAAGCCTTGGCCAGAAGATGCGCACTGTCAGGCAGGGTCGAAATCATGCCTTGCTGCGCAACCGGCTTGGTGGTCACCAACTGCAGATGGTGAGCCGCCGCGGTTTTGGCCAGGCCTTCCTTGTCCGCCTGATTGGTCAGCTCCTGCGCATATTTGGTCTCCTCAGCCGCGGTCTGGTTACGAATCAGCGCGACCTGGATTTCAGGAAGAACCTGGTTGATCGGCTGCAGTTGTGCCGGCTTGCGAGCCTCCACCTGCACCACGTGGAAACCGTACACGCTGCGCACAATCGTCAACTTGCCGATGGGTTGGGTGAAGATGGCGTGATCAAAGGTGGGAACCATGGTGCCCTTGGTCACAAAGCCAAGCTGGCCGCCCTTGTCCTTGCTACCCGGGTCATCGGAGTACTTCCTGGCCATGGCGGCGAAGCTGGCGCCGTTCTGGATCTTCTTCAGGATCATCTCCGCCTTGGCCTTGGCCGCGGCGACCGCCTGCGGGCTGGCATTGGCCGAAACCGCGATCAGGATGTGGCGCGACTCGGCTTCCGCGGGAGTCATGTACTGGCTCTTGTGATCGTTGTAGTACTGCTCGATCTGCTGCTGGGTAGGCTGCGGAATCCCGCCCGGCAGATCGTTGGGCGTGAAGGCAAAATAGGCGATCGTGCGCTCTTCCGGTATCGCGGTCGCATAGCGCGCGGCGTTCTGCTTGAAATATGCCTCAAGTACGGCATCGGAAGGATTGATCTGGCTGCGCAACTGTTGCGCGGAGAGCACCGCGTACTCGATCTTGATTTTGGTGTTCTGCTTCAGATAGGCATTGCGCACCGTCTTGTCGCTCACCGTTACCGGCGCCGTAATCAACGCTTCGAGACGGTTGATGGCGATTTGTGTTCTGGCTTCGGTCTCGAACTGCTTGACCGACATGTTGAGACGCGAGGCGATCAGGTCGGCGTATGCCTGCTGGCCGATGAATTTGCCGTTGGGGAACAGCGCGGCGCCGAGGTTGCCGCTGTGCAGATAGGTGCGCAGGTCGCTGTTGGAGACGTGAATGCCAAGCTGCCCGGCCACCTGCAGCAGCACCTGCTGCTGCACCAGTTGCGCCCCCACCTGCGCCTCGTAGTACCGGACAATGATCGGGTTGTTGGCATACTCCGGGCTGCGGGTTTCCAGGGTCTGCTGGGCGACCACCTGCACCTGCTGCTGCGATACCGTCGCGCCGGACGAGATAAAGCGGCTGTACCAATGGGGATAAATCACGGCGTAGGTGCCGCTCGACGGCGTTCCCAGGCTGTACAAGCCTGGAATCAGGTAGACGACCATGCCCACGGACGCAGCCGCAATGACAACAATGAAAAGCGCTTTGGTGAAGCGACTGTCGGTTTGCAGGAAACGAATCATGGATGAACCTTACTCTCCGGACGCAAAAAATCCGCCTGGCAGGAACCGGTTGGCTCCGGAAAATTCCCCGCCCATGCGCAATTCTCGCTCACTACGACGTTCTTATTATAGACGAGGCGTAACGCAAAGATTCTGCCACCGGCCGCCGGCTTTTGCGGTCATTTAGCCCGCTTCTCGACCGTTCCTGCGCGCCTCGCCGGGAAACACCGCCAACACCCGGCAGCGCTCTTTGCCGGCCGCGCTCCAGGCCAGCGCCATCTCGCTTTCCACGTAGATGCAATCACCGGCTTCCAGCGTCTCGTGCAGGCCACCGGCATCCAGTTGCAGGCTGCCTTCCAGCACATACACCACGGCGTGGGTTTCGCCGGGGCCGTTCATCGCCATGGTGGCGCCGGCCGGGGGAAACTCGATCATCTGCGCCGCCAGCCGGGCACTCTTTTCCGCCACGTTCAGCGGCGTAACGCGCACCGGCTCCGGACCGCGGCCGTTGCCCTGCAGATGCGCCTTGCGCGTGATGGAAAGCGTGTGCCGCGAGGGTTCAGCGAAGAAGAAGTTCATGCCCACGCCGTAGACACGGGTGATGACGGCCAGGGTGGGCAGCGTGGGAATCATCCGGTCCGTCTCCAGCTTGGAGAGCAGCGCCGTCGAAAGTCCCGTCTCCGCCGCCAGGCGTGAGAGCGTGAGCCGCTTCTGGATGCGCAGCGAGCGCAGTTTGACCCCGATAGAGTACGGCTCCAAAGACCATTGCGCGTAAGAGGCTGTTTTGGACCCACTCCTAGGCATATTTCCCTCCTGAGAACCAGCTGCCGGTCGAACACAGTTTGAAAGCAGGCGGGACTCCGTCTGCGGAAGATTTCCTGAAGTTTCTCCGCGGAAGCCATTATGAAGGCGGGAGATTCACTGTGGCATGCGGCTCGGCCCGGACGCATTGTGGTAAACAGCCACTGGGTGCAACATGTAACGTATTGAAAAGGATTGGAAACAGAACATGCGGATTCCCATGCGCCCGATATTTGCCGCTCAGCGCCTCTCTTATCTCCGCCGGATGGCGGCCTGCGCAGTGATCGCCGCCTTGTGCGGAAGCGCGGTTTGCGCGGCGCAGAAAAAGCTGGCCACGAAGACAGCGCCGGATGTCCTGGTGCTGAGCAATGGCGACATTTTGCACGGCACGCTGGTCAGCGAAGCCGCCGGCAAGGTCACATTCAACAGCAGCGCGCTGGGCAACGTCACGCTTCCCTGGAACCAGATCAAAGATTTGCGCACATCGGGAGACTTTGCGGTGCTGAACAGCACCGTGATGCACCGCGGCAGAAAGAGCCTCCGTACGGTTCCGGTGGGAGCGCTGACGGTGGCAAATCAGGCCATCACCGTGCATCCGGTGGGCGCGCCGGCGCTGGCGCCGATTCCCATCACGAACGCCGCGTACATCCTGGATGAAGCCACTCTGGACCGTCAGATGAACCACACTACCGGCATCTTTGCCGGCTGGAATGGCTCGACGACCGCGGGAGCAACGCTGGTAACCGCAACGCAAAATCAATACACCTTTTCCGGAGGTGTCAGCCTGGCGCGCGTCGCCCCGACCGTCGCTTGGCTTGAGCAGCGCAACCGCACTCTGATCGATTTCAGCGGGTCATTCGGAAAGATTACGCAGCCTGCCTACATCTCTTCAGGAACACTGGTGGCTGCTGTTGTGACCAAGACGGCCATCTATCACGCGGCGGCCGAGAACGATGAATATTTCTCCCCGCGCTTTTTCGCCTTGCAGCGAACCGCATTCGACCACAACTTCAGCCAGAATCTGGATCTGCAGCAGATCTACGGCGGCGGCCTCGGATGGACCGCAATCAAGACCCCCAGGCAGGAAGGCGATCTGAAAGCGGCATTACAGTATGAAAAGCAGCAGTTCATTCAAGGGGGTCCGGGCTCGAATCAGAACCTGATCGCCTCCACCTTTGGCGCGGACTACGCCCTGCACCTAAAGATTTTCACCTATACGCAATCGCTTGACTATATTCCCGCTTATAACAACCTGCATGCTTACTCCATCACGGAAACGAACCAGTTCACTTTCCCGACGTACAAGAATCTCGGCTTCTCTCTGGGCACGCTTGACAGCTACCTGAACAATCCGCCCATCTCATTACCACCCACCAAGCGGAATTCCTTTCAGTTCACGATGGGACTGACCTACACCATCAAGTAGAGAAACTGAGAGCGGGGAAATGAATTTCCCCGGCTGGCAAGGCGGCTTCTGCGGTTACCTCTTTCTTGAGGACAAAGGCCCAAACTACGGATACTTAAGGGTATTTGCTACCTTCCGATAGTTTACTTATTCATAAACAAGTAACCAGCTTTCGATTACTTCAAGCTCAGGAAATCGGACGAAATCTTTCCTCTGCGGAAAGAGAAACGGGGATAATTTCCCTGTTACCGCGACACCTGGGCTCCTGCGAAAAGAAGATTGCAGACTCGTCGTACATTCTTTTGTTGCCTGGGTTGCCCGTAAGACGGGCCTGCGATGTTGCCAGGGACTTGCCGGTTGGCGTTGCGCCTGGCAAGGAAGCGCTGGCGTCAAGCTTTACCCGGATTCCAAGGAGCTGCGTTGGATCGGATCGATCAGTCTGCAAAGAACTTCACCGGTTCCGCGGATGGGGCGGAGGCTTCCGCTCCGGAAGAAGGATTCACCTTCGCCGGATTCCGGCTGGAGCCGGACGGCACGCTCCTCCGCGGGGAAACGCCCATTCACCTTCCGCCGAAAGAGCTGTCCGCGCTCCGGCTTCTGCTGGCTCATGCCGGCCGCGTCGTTTCGCCGCTGCAGATGCGGCAGGCGCTGTGGGGCGACATCCATGTGAGCGCCGACAGCGTGCCCAAGTGCGTCTCTTCGCTACGCGCCCGGCTGCAGTTGGAAGACTGCATCCAGACCGTGTACAAGCGCGGCTATCGCTTTTCGGCCAAGGTGCGGCCGTTCGGCGCCACGCCCACCGGGCCGCAGGCGCGCCTGGTGGTTGCACCCTTCGCTACCGGCCATGGCGTTCCCGAGTATCTTGGCTCCGCGGTTGCCGAGGAAACTGCCGCCGGACTGACGCGCTCCAGCCATCCTTCGATCTGCGTTCTGGCCCAGGATTCGGTTCATACCCTGGCGCGCCGCGGCCTAATGGCGCATGAAATCGGGAGAGAGCTTCAAGCCGACCTCGTGCTCACGGGAACGTTGCGCGCGCTGCCTGCTCACTTTCGCCTGGGCGCGGAGATGATTCGCGTCAAGGACGGGGTGCAGATCTGGGCCGAAGAAATGCTCGTCGAGCGGGGGCGGATCGCAGGGCTGGAAATGGAACTGGCCAGCCGGCTCAACTTCCGCCTCCATGCCAGCTTGACGACCGAACGGCCGCATCCGGACAACCCGGCCATTGCCGCGGCGGCCGACGAGCCCGAAGAGAAAGATACACTGCAGCGGCAGCAGGCCTATGAAATCTTCCAGCACGCCCGCCACGCATGGCGCACGCTGCAGCGTCACCGGATGCAGGAAGGCCTGCAGCAGCTTCTCCGCGCCGTCGAGCTGGATCCAACCCTAATCGAGGCCCGCGTCGACCTGGCGAATCTCTGCGTCGCGCAAGCGCTCTACGGCTTTATGGCTCCCCGGACGGCCGCGAAGATCGTGCGCGATGCGGCCGCGGATGTCTTCGATCTGGCCGTCCGCGCCGGAGCCATGCTGCCCGCGCTGGGATGGATCAGCTTTCACTTTGACTACGATCTACCCGCGGCGCTGCGGGCCTTCTCGCTCTCCTCGCATCTGCCCCACGATCCCTGGACGACACGCGCGCGGTCCATGTTCGCGCTCAGCCGCCATCGTTTCGACGAAGCCATCGACATGCTGCGTGAAGCCATTGGGCTGGATCCGTTTTCGCCCTGGCTCCACGCCCGGCTGGCCTGGGCGCTGCACCTGGCCGGGCGGGCTCCTGAAAGTCTGGAGCAGGCGCACCGGGTGCTGGAGCAGTTTCCTGAAGAGGCCAGTTCCAGTTTCTATGGCGCCATGATCCTGGCCTTTAACGGCGAAGCGAAGCACGCCGTTGCCATTGCGGAGGAATTGGAGCGCCGCATGCCGTACTTCGATCCCGCCCCGGCCATTCATGCCTATGCGCTGGTCTGCGACGGCCAGAGCGATATGGCGCGCGGGATCATCGAGCATTTGGAGTGGCGGAGCAGGGAGCGCTTTGTGCTGAGCAGCTTCATGCCTGCCGTTTATGTGGCGCTGGGAGAACCGGATGCGGCGCTCATGGCCCTTGACGGCGCCATGCAGGACCGCTGCCCGTGGTTCTTCCAGATGCTGGCCGACCCCCGCCTGCGGCCTTTGCATGGCCGGCCGGAGTTCGAGCAGATGCGCTCCGTGCTGGCGGCGATGGAAGCCGAGGCCGAGGCGACATACGGCGAACGGTAGAGTAACTCAGGCCGCAATGCGCTTCTGGTTACGCTACCGCTTCGTCCGTCGCTATGGGAATCACCGGGTACCGGGAGTTACTGATTCGGCGAAGCCGAAGATGCGGCTCCCTTCTTGGCCGTGAACTCCTGCGCGCCCCGGTCGCCAAACTGGCGGCTGAACTGGATTGCGTCAGCGCCTTCGGCCTTGCCGGTGTACGTGATCTTGAACTCATTGCCGTTGAAGTGAAGTACCTGGTCGAAGGAGATGTTATTGCCGTCAACCTTGCCGTCCTGAATCGCCATGTCGCCGCGCGGCGTGGAGATGGTTCCGGTGAGCGCCGCGCCGTTGACATGAAAGTTGAAGGTGATGTCCTGGGTGCCTCGCGGTGTTTCAACCTGCGCGGTCCATTTGCCGTTGAAATCGGCGGCCAGAGCCGTCACGGAGCCGAGTGCGATAAAGAGCACAGCTAACCCGAGTTTCTTGAACATACATGCCTCTCCCATGGATCGAAGCGATCCCCGGAGCTGAATTTCACACCGTTAACTTAGGGACGGGATGCTGCGAGGATAAGTCTCAGCGGGCGGGCAGGTTGCACCGCTAAGTTTGTGCGGCACTTATGATCCGGCGAGGAAACAAGCTACTTGAACTTAGCGAGACTGGGGCGGTGAATCCGCTCCACCGGCCGGTTATAGCGGCCGAGCAGCGCATTCCAGCGAACCTGAGCGATATCTTCCAGCATCCTGATGCCGTCTTTGAGATAGCTGATGCGGGTGCGCTCGTCGTGCGCCCAGCTTACCGGCACTTCTGCAATCCGGAAGCCGCGCTTGAGGGCGATAAAGAGGATTTCCGGATCGAAGCCCCAGCCGTCGATAGTCTGAAGCTGAAAGACCGTTTGCGCCGCGGCGCGGGTGAATGCCTTGAAGCCACATTGCGTATCGGCGAACGGCAATCCCATCACGGTGCGCGTGACGGCGTTAAAGCAGCGGCCGAAGAATTGCCGGTAGAGCGGCTGGCGAATGGTCTGGCGCGTGCGCTCCAACCAGCGCGATCCGATGGCGATATCGGCGCCTTCGGCGATGGCGCTGAATAAGCCTTCGGCTTCTTCGATCGGCGCGGAAAGATCGGCGTCGGTGAACATGATCACCTCGCCGAAGGCCTGCAGCAAGCCGGAGCGCACACTGTAGCCCTTGCCGCGGTTGCCGGGATTTTCAAGCAGGCGGACTTCGGGCGCCGCGGCGGCGAACTCGCGCACCAGGGCAGCGGTTTGGTCGCGCGACCCGTCGTTGACCACGACGATCTCTGCCAGCCAGCCGCGCTGCCGGACGCAGCTTACCACCGACTCAAGCGCGGCTAAAATGCGCGCCTGTTCGTTGTAAGCGGGAATGACGATGCTGTATTTCGGATATTCCGTCACACGTACCGCCGCCTCAACTAAAGAGACGTTCTCTTCCGGGCGGGCGACTCCGGGAAGGGCTGTCGCCATCATACAGCAATTGGCGCTCACGTGACGCCCAATCAGCGCCGCGGCCCGATTCTCGCCAACTTGCTGATGAGAAAGGGGTATAATCGCCCAAGGAGCGGTCAATATTTGTTCGTTCCTGAATCAAACCCGGTTATGCTGGGTGCGGAGGTCAAACGAATATGACAAAGGCAGACCTGGTAGAGAAAGTAACCGGCCTGGGGGACTTGACCCGCCGCGACAGCGAGGTCATTGTTGAGACCATCTTCGACTCCGTGATCGATGCGTTGCAAAGCGGCGACAAGATCGAAATTCGCGGCTTCGGATCGTTTCGCATCCGTCAACGTAATCCTCGCATCGGCCGCAACCCCAAGACCGGCCAGCGTGTTGAGGTTCCGGCCAAGCGCGTGCCCTACTTCAAGCCTTCCAAGGAGTTGCGCGACCTGGTCAACCCCGGCGAAGCTGCCGCCAAGGCCTCCTGACGCGCACCCGGTCTCCGCGGAAACGGAACCACCGGCCGTGACAATCGAAAAGAACCTTGCGCACCGCGCAGGCGCAGTTGCGCATGACGGGCAAAGACGCATGCGGCGCCGCATAAAGCACTGCGCTGCGGCGCCGTATATTTTCGCGCGGAATCGCGGGGACTGAAGCGGGGTTTTGTGATCTAAATCACATCGCAAGGTGCGTTCCGGCACATCTCTGCGCCCGGTTCGGTGCCACGCTTTTGGGTGCGGGGCGTAGGCCATGC
This sequence comes from Acidobacteriota bacterium, assembly GCA_021803035.1. Taxonomy (GTDB): domain Bacteria; phylum Acidobacteriota; class Terriglobia; order Terriglobales; family Acidobacteriaceae; genus Telmatobacter. The sequence continues at coordinate 28,359 of JAJZME010000067.1, forward strand.
CGGAAACAGTCAATCACGACTGGGCCCGTCCGGCCGTTATCCTCGTCGCCACGGATCTGAGCGACCTGGACCGGCTCATGCCTCATGCGTTCGAACAGGCGGCCGCCTCGGGTGGGCGCCTGCTGCTTTTGCACGCTCTTGCCGCCATAGGCGCCGTTTCCCTCGAAGGCGGGGACTTACCCTATTACGACGTGGCGGGAGCAATCGAGGCTGCCGGCAAGGTCCTGCAGCCATGGTGCGAAGCGGCCCACCGTCGCGGCATACAGTGCGATGCGCTTGTGCGTGAAGGCCTCGCCACTCATGAGATCCTTGTCGCGGTCCGGCAATTCCAAGTGGATCGCGTCATCGTCGGGACCCGGAGCCGCAGCAAGCTGGGTAAGTTGCTCGTCGGCTCCGTGGCAGAGCAAGTGCTGCGCTCGGTCAACCTCCCGGTCTTAACCGTGGGACCCGAGGCTCATCTCCAGGACGCAAGCGGCGACGAACGGGTCGTGCTGCTTGCCACCACTCTGCGAGAGACCTCCCGCCCGGGTGCAGCGCTTGCCTGCCGAATTGCCTCCGATCAAAAGGCGCGTCTCATCCTGCTCCATGTGCTTCCGCCCCTCGATGAAACGGCGCGCAAGCACCTGCCCCAAGAGCTCGACTCGGCGGCCATGCGCGAGTTGCGGCAGCTTGCCGAAGAAACCGGCGCGCACTGCGGCATTGCCATCGACTCGCTTGTGGCGCACGGCAATCCTTCCATTGAAATCCTGGCCGAAGCATCGGCTTGCCGCGCCAGTCTCATTATCCTGGGCGTCAGGCAGCGCTCAGCTTTTGAGGATCTTGCCCTCGACCGCACGGTCTATCGCGTGCTGGCGCACGCCCGCTGCCCGGTGCTCACCCTGCGCGAGCCTCAGCCCATGCCTGCCGAGCTTCACACGGAAGTCATGGGCGCGCATCACTGAGCACGATGTGGCAGGCAGTCCTGACTCCGCCGATGGAGACGGTTTGCATTGACGCTGGATAAAAGTAACGCGCTTAAGCTGTCAGCCGCTCAAGCTGCTCCGGCTTCACGATGGTCAGGCTGGTGCCTTTGATGGTGATCCACTGGTCGCGACGGAACTGGTTCAGCAGCCGCGTCACGGTTTCGCGCGATGTGCCCGCCATGTTGGCGATCTCCTCGTGCGTCAGCGCCATGGTGAAACGGATCTCCTGCTTGCCGTTGGAAGCCGACCGGCCCCAGTCCAGCAGCAGCCGCGCCAGCCGCCCCGCGGCCGAGCCGGAAAGCGCCAGCCGCTTGGCGTCGTGAAAGACGGTAAGGTACTCGGTGGAGAGGGCTTGCGCCGCGTGCATGGACGCGATGCCGTGCCGGCCCAGGAATTCAATGAACTCCTGCTTGCGCACGGTTTTCACCTGGCAGGGCTCGATGGCCTCGGCCGTGACCTCATAGGGCACGTTGGCCAGCACCGCACTCAGGCCCATGACGTCGCCGGGACCGGCAATCTTCAGGATCATGGTCTTGCCGTCACGCGAGGTAGAGGAGATCTTTACCTGTCCAAAGCAGATGACGAAGACGTTGCGCGCAGGGTCGCCTTCGGAGAAAAGTTTGGCCCCCCGAGCGTGGTTCATCATGATCCCAATCGCATCGTAATCGGCCAAAGCCTCAGGGGTGAGATTGCAAAACATCCGCAGATGGCGGTGCTCGCAATTCAAGCAGTCGTCCGGGGGGTGATGGGGATGGAGCAAAGCCATAAAATTCCCGGTAATCCATTTGAAGTATAACGCACTTTTCATGAAGAAACCTACATGGTTCCCTCCCAAGACTCCGCGCCTCGGAATGCGTAGCTGGAATGATTGTAATCCCGCCGGATTCCAGAACGGCTTCCGGATATTCCGCGCCGCGGTTTTCGCCGCGTACCTTGTTGGTGCCATGCGACTTGGCTGTCTGCTAGAGTGGGGATGAACCGGAAACCCGCAGCATGGCCCGGCGGACCGGACATAACGGTAAGGAACTTTCTTTATCTGAGGTTAATCAGCCCCCTATGACAGTTTCACGGCCATCAAGTGCTCCGCAACTGGCGCCCTTTCGCATGGAGCCGCGCTATGACCTCAGGGTCTGGGGATTCCACGATCTGCGGCCCTGGTACGATCACGCCGCAGGCGGCGAAGCCATCGGAGAAGTCTGGCTCACCGGCGACAGCTCGCTGGCCGCCACCGGCCCTCATGCCGGAAAGCGCCTCGACGCTGTCTTCCGCGAAGCGCACCAATCTCTCCTGGGGCCGGGCGCGCCGTCGCCCGCGTCGCCGCTGCTGATCAAGGTGCTCTTCGCCCGGGAAAAGCTCAGCGTGCAGGTGCATCCCGACGACCGCATGGCGCAAAAGTATGGCTTTCCCCGCGGCAAGACCGAGTGCTGGTATGCCCTGGCGGCCGAGCCCCACGCGGCTGTTGCCCTGGGGTTGAAGCCGGGCGTCTCGCTGGAGGAAGTGAAAGAGGGAATTGGCGCCGGCACGCTGGAAGCCAGCCTGAATGTGGTCCCGGTGGCCGCTGGGGACATGATCTTTGTCGATGCCGGAACCGTGCACGCCATCTGGCCGGGACCGATTCTGCTTGAAACCCAGCAGAACTGCGACCTTACCTATCGCATGTACGACTACGGCCGTCCCCGCGAGCTGCACGTGGAGAAATCGCTGGAAGCCACGCGGCTCGTGACGCGCGCCGGCAAGGTTGCGCCCACGGTGCTTGCCGACCGCACCATCCTGATCGATGCCGAGTACTTCCGCGTCGAGCGCATCCCGGTGTCTGGCAGCCGAGCGAGCGCAAGCTTGCCCGGCACAGGCCGCACGGCTCCGGGGCTGGCGTATCTGTTTGCCGCAGCGGGCTCGGCAAGAATTGCCGGGGACGGCTTCGTGCCGGTGGATCTGCCCGCGCGTGGAGTTGTCGTGGTGCCGGCCTTCGCGCCGGCCTTCGAGGTGGAAGACCTGGGCGGCCTGGACCTGATCCGCATCACGCCCAACTGGCCGCAGAAAGCGCCGTGACCGCCCCGGGCCGGCGCCGCCGGCTGGCCAGCAGAATCATGCTTCAGCCGGGCCGGCGCCAGGATCTCTGCCTCGGCGTGACTGCGTCCTGCGCGTTTCTCTTCGGCTCTTCTCCCAGGGCTTTGTGAATGGCCGCAGCCAAACGCGTCTGCCGCGGCAGAATGTAAGCCGGGCAGAGCCGCAGGCTGTATGTTGGTCAGGCCTTACGGAAACCTGACCACCAGCCGGAGCCGCTTGCGCTGGGAGCGATTATCAGGCGCCGATCAGCGCGCGTAATTGCTTGCGCGCGGGCTTTTCAACGTAGTGGAGGGCCACCAGCGCGAGCGCGATCAGCAGCACGTAGCTGATCCACGGGTCGTAGGCGGCGAGACCCAGCTTATTGAGAATGTGCGACTGGTGGATCATGTTCCACAGGTTGAAGTGGAGCAGATAGAGGCAATAGCTGGCTTCGCCCACAAACACCAGCGGGCGGAAGCTCAGCAGGCTTGCCAGCGGATTTTCTCCCGCAAGCCCCAGCACCACGCAGCCGAAGAGCGGCATCAGCAGGCCGTCGTGGACCAGCGCATACGGGATGGCCGGACCGAGCCACAGCAGGCCGAAGATGGCCGAAAATCCGAAGACCCCGAGGACGAAGCGCAGGCGGCTGGCACGCTCGATCATCTGATCGAGACTCGCCAGCATCACGCCAAAGACAAAGCTGGCCAGGTGCGGCAGCGGCGTGCATTTGAGCGCCTGCAGCCAGGGCCCGTAGCTCCAGCGGTCGGGGTGGGCGATGCCGTCGGGATTGAAGACCATGTAAAGCGTGCCCGGAATCATGCCCAGCGCCCAGACGCCGGCCATCTTCAGCAGGTACGGCGGTATGCGCTCGGGCTGCTTCCATTTCGCCATCCACGGGAAGAGAAAGTAGAAGAACGCTTCGGCGGACATGGTCCAGGCCGGCGTGTTCATGAAGGTCGCGATCGACGGAATCCACCCCTGCAGCAGAAGAGGCGTGAGCACCAGGCCCGTCCAGAACATGAAGTGGGTGCGATGCGCGTACTCCATCCCCAACACAGGGATGCTCAGCAGCAGGCTGAGGAAATAAATGGGATATATGCGCGTGAAGCGGGATTTCCAAAAACGCACCTTGCTGAGCTGGCCGGCGCGGGCCCGCGGCCCGTGGTTGTAGGCGAGCACGAATCCCGAAAGCAGAATGAAATAGCTGACAGAGGCGTAGCCAGCATTGACGATGGGCGCAAAAGGACCAAACCAGTCCGGGTTGGAAAAATGGAAAAGAACGATGTTGACGGCCGCAAAGCAACGCAAACCAGTCAGTGCGTCTAATCTTGGTGGCCTGCTTACTTCTACTACTGTTTGAACGATCGTTGCCACTTGCTTCTTACCATTCCGCAAGCTGGAGCCGGATCCAGCATTGCGATTGTCCCCTGGCCCTTGCTGGCCTCTAATCCCTGTTCTTACGCAGTGACGAGCGAGCCGACTTTTTCGCCCATTACCACCCGCCGGATGTTACCCGGCTGGTTCATGTTGAAGATGATCATGGGCAGGTTGTTGTCTTTGCACAGGCTCACCGCGGTCAGGTCCATCACTTTCAAGCCCTGGCGCAGGATCTCCATGTAGGTAATCTCATCGTATTTGACGGCGTCTTTTACCAGCACCGGGTCGGCATTGTAGATGCCCTCGACCTTGGTCCCCTTGAGCAGCACGTCGGCCTTGATCTCCATGGCGCGCAGGCTGGCCGCCGTATCGGTGGAGAAGAATGGATTGCCGGTGCCGGCGGCGAAGATGACCACCCGGTGCTTTTCCAGGTGGCGTGTGGCCCGGCGGCGAATGTACGGCTCCGCAATCTGGTTCATGAAGACGGCGGTCATCACGCGGCACTGGACGCCGCGCTTTTCCAGGGCATCCTGCAGGGCGATGGCATTGATGACGGTGGACAACATGCCCATGTTGTCCGCGCTCACCCGATCCATCTCCCGGGCCTGCTCTTCGACGCCGCGAAAGAAATTGCCGCCGCCCACAACCACGGCGACTTCGACGCCCAGGGCGTTGACCTCGGCGATCTCGCCGGTGATCTCGGCCACTTTGTCGGCGTCGATACCAAAGCCGCGGTGGCCTGCAAGAGCCTCACCCGACAGCTTGAGAACGATGCGCTTGTACATGCTGTACCGAGTATCGCACAGGCGCGGAAAAAGCGCTTTCGCGATTCGGGACTCCCGCCCAGGAAACGGATGCGGTCCCGGCTTCAACCCGGAACCGTCCGCACAGGCGGGAGCTACTCCGTCGCCGGCTCCACGGCCTTGGTCTGCGCCACCGTCCACTCCGGCGCGCCCACCTTGAAGCGCGCAAAGCGGCGCACGGTGATGTTTTCGCCCAGCTTGGCCACCTTCTGCGCAATCAGCTCCTTGATGCTGACGGCCTGATCCTTGATGAAGGGCTGCTCCACGAGGCAAACTTCCTCGTAGAACTTGCTCATCTTGCCTTCCACGATGCGCTCGATGACAGCGGCGGGCTTGCCGGTGGCGGCGGCCTGGGCGCGGTAGATCTCCTTCTCGCGCTCCAGATCGGCCGTGGTCACATCCTCGGGCTTCACGTACCGGGGATCGCTGGCCGCGATGTGCATGGCAATATCCTTGAGCAGTTCCTGGAAGTCCGGCGTGCGGGCCACGAAGTCGCTCTCGCAGTTCAGCTCCAGCAGCACGCCAATCTTACCGCCGGCGTGGATATAAGTCCCCACCAGACCCTCGTTGGTGGTGCGCGATGCCTTCTTCTGCGCCGAGGCCATGCCCCGCTTGCGCAGCACCACAAATGCTTCCTCAATGTCGCCCTTGGATTCCTGTAAAGCCTTCAGGCAATCGCCCATCGGCGCTCCGGATTTTTCACGAAGCTCCTTGACCAATTTGGCGTCAATCTTTTCGCTCACGGTTGTCATCTCTCTATTCCAAATTCCAATTTCAGCAAACTTCGAACCGGGAAAAACCACCCGGCACAAGAAAAGCGTGGCGATCCGGCATGACGGCCACGCTTGTCAGGACACGCTCTGGAAGCCCACTAGAAGATCAATGGCCGCTTTCGGCTGCCTCAGCTTCTTCCAGCAGCGCCGTAACCGTCGCCGGCGCCTTGCGGATTCCGCCGCCCAGGACAGCGTCCAGATCCAGATCCTCGACCGGGGCCGACTCAACCTGCGCTTCGCCGCTCTCGGCCGCCGCCGGCTGCTCCGGCAGCTCCTCGGCAAAGGCCTTGTCGCCCACCAGGTTCACGCCCTCCGCCGCCGAGTCGGCGATCTTCGAGGTGAACAGGCGTATGGCGCGCAGTGCGTCGTCGTTGCCCGGAATCACGTAATCCACCACGGTCGGGTCGCAGTTGGTGTCCACCACCGCAACCACGGGAATGCCCAGCTTGCGCGCTTCCTTGACGGCGATCGCCTCGTTGTTCGAGTCCACGACGAACAGGGCGTCGGGCAGCCGCTTCATGCCCTTGATGCCCGCCAGGTTGGCCTGCAGATGCTTGCGCTCGCGCTCCAGCCGGATCACTTCCTTTTTGGTCATCAGATCGTAGCGGCCATCCACGGCCATCTCATCGAGTTCCTGAAGGCGCTTCACCGACTTCTGCACCGTGACCCAGTTGGTAAGCAGCCCGCCCAGCCAGCGCTGGTTGATGTAGGGCATGCCCGCGCGCGTCGCCTCTTCGGCAACCGCGTCCTGCGCCTGGCGCTTGGTGCCGACGAAGAGAACCGTCTTACCCTGCGAGCACAGATCGGTGACAAACTTCGACGCGTCCTTGAACAGCTTGAGCGTCTTCTGCAGGTCGATAATGTAAATTCCGTTGCGCTCGCCGAAGATATACTCCTTCATCTTCGGATTCCAGCGCTTGGTCTGATGCCCGAAGTGAACACCCGCTTCGAGCAGCTCCTTCATGGTGATTGTGGCCAATGGGCCTCCTTCGTGGATTGCATCCGGGCTAGCTTTCCGCCTGGCCCGGATTGAACCCGCTTGTGCGGGAATTTAAGACCGGCTCAGAGTTCCCGCTTCACAGTTCTCAGCAACCGGGTCAGATGCATCAGATTGCCGAAAACTGCGAACTATGAACAGTGAACTACGCACTACCGCTTGCTGAACTGGAACCGCTTGCGCGCGCCCTTCTGGCCGTACTTCTTGCGCTCCTTCACGCGCGCGTCGCGCGTAAGCAGGCCCTCGGCCTTCAGCGGCTTGCGCAGTTCCGGGTTGAACTCAATGAGAGCGCGGGCCACGCCCATCTTCACGGCGTCAGCCTGCGCGGCCACGCCGCCGCCGCTCACGTTGGCGACAACGTCAAAGTTCGCCGCCATCTCGGCCACGGCCAGAGACCGCTTCGCCGAAGCGCGCTGTTGCTCGGTAACGAAGTACTCGTCGAACTTCTTGTCGTTGACCTTCCACTCGCCCGTGCCGGGGCGCAGAAAGATGCGTGCAATCGCCGACTTGCGCCGCCCCGTGCCGTAATACTGAACCAAATCCGCCATTCCTCTATTAGCTCCTAGCCTCTAGCTTCTAGCCTCCAGCCTGTCCCTCTTGTCATCTGTCTTCCGCCTTTTCGCGCCGCGTTGTATCGGCGCGATCAAAACGGGAAGCTGGGAGCCAGAAGCTGATCGCTGTCTTTACAACGCCACCGGCTTCTGCGCCTGGTGGGGATGCTTGTCTCCGCGATAGACCTTCAGCTTGGAGCCCATCGCGCGGCCCAGCTTGGTCTTGGGCAGCATGCCCTTGATCGCTTCTTCCAGAATCTTTTCCGGTTTCCGGCTCACAAGGCGCGTAAACGACTCCTCGCGCAACCCACCCAGATAGCCGGTGTAGCGGCGATAGACCTTGCTCTGCGTCTTCAGGCCGGTCAGCCGCACCTTTTCCGCGTTGATCACAATCACGTGGTCGCCCGTATCCATATACGGCACATACTGCGGGTTCAGTTTTCCGCTCAGCACATTGGCGGCCTTCGTGGCCAGCCGCCCCAGCGTCTGGCCGCTGGCGTCCACCACATACCATTTGCGGTCAATCTGCTTGCCGCTTGGAACAAAGGTTCCCATCTCTTCTGTCCTCTAAAAACCTGCCCGGCCGGAACCCAAAAATCCGCCGCCCGCGACAGGCAATCTCTAACGCAAAAACACCCACAGCCACGCAACATGCACGGGCCTGATCTCTACCCACTGCCAAACAAACCTTGTTCGGGTGAGGACTGCGAGGCATTGACCCGAAAGGCTTTGGCGTAGCCGGATTCCCGTCGAGAACCTGTGGAAACCCTTCCGGCTGCCAGTCGCCTGTGCTGGGTCGGCCCCCTACCGGGATGCCGCCGTCCGGGCCTGATCGACTTCCCACAGACCCCAGGCGCAACACCGCACAAGGTTTACAGAATAACCGAATCAGGGGGCAGAGTCAATGAAATGCCTTGCGCCCAACTGGCCTCCGGGCCACGCCATTTACGCCGCCGCCGAGCGCCTGGCTCCGCGCCGCCAGCTGCTAAAATGGCTGCGTGCAAGACACTCCCGCCCCGGCCGGAAGCCGCAGTTTCCGCGCCCAATCCGTGCCCATGCTGGACCTCGGGCGCCAGTACCAGCCTCTTCATCAGGAGCTGCTCGAAGCCCTCGATCAGGTGCTTGAAACCCGGCAGTTCGTCCTCGGCGAGCCGGTTGCCGCCTTTGAGCGCGCCGCCGCCGCGCAACTGGGCGTGGCGCAGGCCGTGGGCTGCTCGTCGGGTACGGACGCGCTCTGGCTGGCCCTGGCCGCCGCCGGCATCGGGCCGGGCATGAGCGTGCTGACCACTCCCTTCAGCTTCTTCGCCTCGGTCAGCGCCATTCTGCGCGCCGGCGCCACGCCGGTCTTGGCCGATATCGACCCGGTCACCTTCAATCTGGCCCCGGCAGCCGCCCAAATAGTTCTCGATAGCGAGCGCGGCCCGGGCGTGCGCGCCATCCTGCCCGTCCACCTCTACGGCCAGTGCGCCGATTGGGACAGCTTTGCCCGGCTTGCGCACGAGCGCGGTCTCAAGCTCATCGAAGACGCCGCCCAGGCCTGGGGCGCGGAGTGGAACGGCGTGCAAGCCGGCGGACTGGGCGACGCGGCAGCCTTCAGCTTTTACCCCACCAAGAACCTCAGCGCCGCCGGCGACGCCGGCATGGTCGCCACCAACAGCGGCGATCTGGCCGAGCGCGCGCGGATGCTGCGCCAGCACGGCATGCGCCGTCGCTACCACCACGACGAGGCCGGCTGGAATACCCGCATGGACGGCTTCCAGGGCGCCATCCTGGGCGTCAAGCTCAGGTACATCGCGGGCTGGAATGAAGCGCGGCGCGCCGTGGCCCGCCGCTACGACGCGCTCTTCCGCGCCGCCGGTGTGGCCGAAGCCGGGCCATATCCCGTGCATGGCGTGGTCTTGCCCCGGGAAGTGGCTGGCGCCCGCCATGTCTGGCATCAATATGTAATTCGCGCGGCACGCCGCGATGCGCTGCGCGAGTTCCTCACCGCGCGCGGCGTCGGCTCGGAGGTCTACTATCCCGTCCCGCTGCACCGGCAGCAGGCGCTCAGCGGCTTAGGCTACGCTGCAGGCACCTTCCCCGAAGCCGAACGCGCCGCCCGCGAAGTGCTGGCCTTGCCCATCTTCCCCGAACTGCGCGAAGATGAGCAGCAGACCGTCGTGGGGGCAATCGCGGAGTTTCTCCAATAGGCGGATATTCCCGGTCCCGTCGAGCGGGGAGCGCCGGAATTGCACCGCCACGAAATATCTTCCCTGCATTTGCAGATAATTTCGCCCTTCCGGCGCACAATCATATATAGAACGTCGCAGAAGCTCTGCAATCATCCAGCATCCGCCTCGGCGCCGGGAGCCAGCAATCATGCCCAGCATTACCGTGAACGACTTCGGCGAAATCCATCTGGACGCCTGCATCTCGGTCGCGCAAAATGACACCGCCCTCACCGGCTCCAACGCATTCCCGCTCCACTCGCGCAATCTGGCCAGTCCGAACCCCGTAAACCCACCCCCCTCAAAATTTTTCCTTTTCCACAGAAAACTTTGCAGATAATTTCATTTCCCGCGAAAAACGCGGATCCAGACAGCCCAGCTTTCCGCATTGCAGTACGCACGTTCTCCCTCGCCTGCTTTTCCGGCCCGTGGTGCAAGTCTGGTTTTGAAGGGACGCAACTTTGCAGGAGGCGGAGAGTCTCGGTGGTTTTGAACTGAATGAGGAAGGCTTCAGCGATGCCGCCAGCAACAAAATCAGATAGCGCAGTTCAGCTCCGGTGCGAATCTCGCTTCAAAATCCCACCGCCGTCGCCGTCGCCCTTTTTCCGCAGCCTCGAAGCATCGCTCGGCTAACCTTGCCGTTCGCTCCAGCGCATGCCGCGGCATGGCGCGCCCGTGGACTCGGAAAGGCTCTTGACCCACGCGGCAAGGGCGCTGAAGTCTTCGGCAATGGGCGAATCCGGAGCGTAGTCCATCACCGTCATGCCTTCGGCGAGCGCCTCGCTGACAGCGGGCGCGCGGCGCAACGCAAATGGCAGCAGCCGGTCGCCCAGCCGCTCCCGCAACACTTCGCGCACATCCAGATGCAGCGGCAGCGAGGAGTCGAATTGATTGAGCACGTAGTAGATTTGCGCCGGGCGGCGCTCTCCGTCGCAGTGACGCTGGAAGAATGAGTCGATGGAACCGGCGCTGACCACCGAGTTCATGTCGGGCACCACGGGCACCAGCACCAGCGGAACCAGGTGCAGCACCCGGCGCACGGTGGCCGCCGACGCCGTGGCGATATCGACAATCACGCGGCTGGTGTTCTGCGCGCACTCGGCAATCTCGGCCGACAACGGCTCCTCAGTGTCTGTTTCGCGCGCCAGGGCGTCGGAATCGATGGTCACCATCTGCACCGGGGCGTCGCTGCGCGCGGCTGGCGGGCTGAAGGTCCTCAATACGCCCGGACGCTGGTCGCGCGCGCCGAAAAAGAACGGCAGCAATCCGTAGGCCGCGGTCTCCACCAGCAGCACCCGCTCGCCGCACGCGGAAAGCGCCCTGCCGAGCGTGGCGACCATGCAGGTTTTGCCCACCCCGCCTGCCAGCGAGAAAATCGCCAGCACCGGCGCGGGAACGCCTGCCTGCGCGGCTGATACCTCGGACGCGCTCATCCCTTCAAAGACCCCTTTCAAGGCAAACCAGCGCGACGTCAAGCGGTCGCGCGCGCCTTGCAGGGTGTCGGCCGGAACCGGCGGAACGGGAAGGCTGCTACCCTCCATCCGGCCGGACGCCAGCCATGCCGGACGCCAAGGGTCCTCAGTCGGCGCGATTGCGCGACGGGCATAGGAAGAGCCGTCTTCTGGTCTGAATTTGGGTTGCGGGCGACCTTCGGACGGCCAGGCAAGAAGCTCCGGGGGGGAAGCCTCGCGGCTTGGCGGCAACGGCCACCAAGCCGACAGCGGCATGGCCTGAGCCGCTGCCCTATTCTGCTGCGCTGATGGAGGAGCAGTTTCCTGCGCGCTGGCAGTTGTGCTGTCGGCATGGAGACGCTGCGCCGTCTCCTGCAAAACCGCCAATCTTGGCTGGGGCGCTTCGGCAATCTCCGCGCTGAGCTTCAGAGCGGCTGTGCGCTGTATTTCCGTCTGCCGCCGTGCGTACTCCCGTTCCTCCGCGATTGCCTTCTGCACGCGCTGATGAATTCTTTCGCGCGCCTGCACCCGCGAGACCGCAAAATCCCGGCGTTTCGGGCCATGCGGATTGGACCGGGAATAAGGCGCAGAGCCATCCGGCTGCGTTTCATTCAGATCAATCAGCGCCTTGCCACCTTGCATGATCTGCCCCTTATCTTTTGCTCTGGCGTCCGATTCCGCCGCCCGCGCCGCCATTGTTCGGCGGGGCTGTGTCCTCGCACACTTCCGCGCAAAGCGCCATTATCCCGAATGTTATCGGCGTAATTCCGGGCGGGACAATAACACTTGCACGGGGTTGACTTACCACTTTTTCGTCATGCGAAGGCGCAAGTGTCTTGCATTCCCTGGCGTTACGGACCGCCTTGCCCGCCGCGCAACAAGCGGGATGAAACTGCCTGCGGCGGTCGCGTTGCTCCCTGGCCCGCGACTAACCGGCCGCATGGCGCGGGCGGCCGCGCCGGCCCTATGATAGCTTTTAGAGAGTAGCCACAAGAGCCCGTAGCTCAGCTGGTAGAGCAACGCCCTTTTAAGGCGTGGGTCCTGGGTTCGAATCCCAGCGGGCTCACCATCTTCTTGAGACTGCCCATCCCCCAAAATCCACCCTCATTCGGGACGCTCGGGATTTTTGACCTTTGCGGCGGAAGCCAAAGCCCGCGGTTTCTGCGCTCCGAATCCGTTCAAACGGATCGGGACCAGAAATGCTGCTCGGAACAGGCGCGCAAACGCTCCGCCGCGCTCTCGGGCGTGATGTCCCGCTGCGGCATGCCCAGCATCTCAAAGCCCACCATGTACTTCCGCACCGTGGCCGAGCGCAGCAGGGGCGGCAGATAATGCGCATGGAAGTGCCACTCCGGGTGCTCGCCGCCGTCGGTGGGCGCTTGATGAAAGCCCATGGTGTACGGGAAGCTGGTTTCGAACAGGTTGTCGTAGCGCGTGGTCAGGCGCTTGAGGGCGTCGGCCAGCCCGTCGCGCTCGGCGCTTGCGAACTGCGGCATGGCGCCGCAATGACGGCGGCTCACCAGCATGACCTCAAACGGCCACACGGCCCACCACGGGACCAGCGCCATAAAATGCCCGTTTTCAAAGATCACGCGCTCACCGGCGGCGCGCTCGGTTTCAACATAGTCGCAGAGGAGACAGCGGCCAGTGCGCGCCAGGTGGTCGCGCTGCGCGGCGGTCTCGGCGGCCGGCTCGTCGGGAACGAAATCGGTGGACCAGATCTGGCCGTGCGGGTGCGGATTGCTGGCTCCCATCATGGCTCCGCGATTCTCGAAGATCTCCACGTACTGAATCCACTCCAGCCCGCCGATTTCCTCGTATTCGCCCGTCCAGGCGTCAACCACGCGGCGAATCTCGGCCGGGGTCATGCGCGCCAGGGTCAGGCCGTGGTCGGGATGAAAGCAAAGAACCTTGCACAGCCCGCGCGTGGGAGCGGCCACCAGCAGCGGGGCGGCTGGCTGCGCGGCCTGCGCCGGGGCATCGGGCAGCAGCGCGGCGTAATCGTTCACGAAGGAAAAGACACTCTCGTACGCCGGATTCAGGGCCCCGCCCGCGCGCGGGTTACCGGGACAGAGATAGCATTGCGGATCGTAGGCGACGGAGGGCGGCGCCGTCTTTTGCGCCACTTCGCCCTGCCAGGGGCGCTGCGTGCGATGCGGCGAAACCAGAACCCAGGTCTGGCGCAGCGGATTCCACCGCCGATGCGGATGCTGACTCAAACTTGCCATGCTTTCTCCTCCCCGATTGTAAAGTGTCCGATCCGCGGGCCATTGGGTGGCTAACCCCGGGTGGCCCGTTCTACCATGGACGCGGTAACCTCCATCAAGCCGCGCTTTGCCGAGGACCATCCACCATGCTTTCAGCAAACGCCATCGTCAAGCTGCACGACCAGCGCACCCGCACATGGCACGCGAAGAAGAGCGCATCCCGCGAGGGCGTATTGCGCGGCAATCCCAAAGCCCCGGCCGAAACTCCGGATCGACCCGCCGAGCTGGCCACATTGGTGGTCTGCCAGCATCGCGCCAACTTCGATCTCTGGCACATTGAAGACGAGGCACGCGCGCCCGGCGCCAGCGACGCGGAGCTGGCCGACGTGAAGCGCCGCATCGACACCACCAACCAAATGCGCAACGACCTGAGTGAGGCGCTGGACCGCATGCTGATGGCATGGCTGGAGGAGCGCGGCCTGCCCAACCCCACGGCGCCGCTCAACTCGGAATCGCCGGGGCTGATGATCGACCGGCTATCCATTCTGGCGCTGAAGATTTATCACACCCGGGAGGAAACCATGCGCACGGATGCGCCGGATGGGCACGCAGAGCGCAATCGGGAACGGCTGCGCATCCTCGAAGAACAACGCGCCGACTTGGCCGCCTGCCTCGATGCGCTGTGGCTTGAAACGCTGGCCGGGACGCGGCGTTTCAAGCTCTATCGACAATTAAAAATGTATAACGATCCGGCGCTAAATCCAGCCATTTACCGCCAAACGGCGGACAAATGAGGTCAGCCACTGCGGCTCCGCGCGCCGCCCATTGACGGAAGCGGGCGTTCTGCGTATAAAGGTGGCCTATGTAGCAGTATTCCGGCGCGCGCGTTCGGGGCCTGCAAGCAGGCGCTCCAAGCGGGCAGAAAAGGAATGCGCAATTGCGGTAATCCTATGACGCAAGAGGCCCGATCAGCGGCGGCGAGCCGCAAGAAATCATCTCCTCCACCGACTAGGCACGACGGCCATGCCGCGGTCACGGGGCCGGCTTTCAACCAATATCAAATGGCAGTGCAACTGTTGCAGCAGGGCAAGTATGAGAGGGCGCTGGATGCCTTCAACAAGTTGCTGCCCTCGGCTCCTGTGCCGCTGGTCGAGCGCTGCCGGATGTACATCTGCACCTGCCAGCGGCAACTGGAAAAGTCCAGCCTGGCCTTTCTTACGCCCGAAGAGCACTATGACTATGCCGTCTCCCAGTTGAACACCGGCTACTTTGAAGAGGCCCGCGAGCAGTTCCAGGCGATTCTGGCGGCGCATCCTGAGGCGGATTACGCTTTTTACGGGCTGGCCCTGCTGGCCGCCATCACCGGGCAGACCCAGGACTGCCTCGACCATCTGGGCCGGGCCATCGAGCTGAATCCGAAGAACCGGCTGCAAGCCCGGGCGGACAACGATTTCCAAAACATGGTGGATGACCCACGCTTTACGGAGTTGCTGTATCCTGAAGTCCCATGAGGGATTGGGAGAATTCGGCTCCTCCGATGGTCGAAGATCCGCCTGAGCGCCCGGTCGCCGGCAAGGAGGCGCCAGCCGCCAAGCAGACGTTGCGTGTGGTGGCCATCGGCGGCGGGACCGGACTTTCTACGCTGCTGCGCGGACTGCGCAGGGACGTCATAACGGCAGGCGAAACCGGCGCGCAGGGCAGAATCGCCGATCTGGCTGCCGTGGTGACGGTAACCGACGACGGCGGATCGAGCGGCCGACTGCGCAAGGGCTTCAACATGCTGCCGCCCGGCGACCTGCGCAACTGCATGGTGGCGCTGAGCGAGGAAGAAGACCTGCTGGCGCAGCTTTTCAACCATCGTTTCCGGGCAGGCGACGCGCTCAAAGGGCACAACTTCGGCAACCTGTTTGTGGCCGCACTGACGGAAATCACCGGCGATTTTGCCCTGGCGGTCGAGCTTTCCTCGAAGATTCTGGCCACCCGCGGACGCATCTACCCGGCAACCACGGCCAACACGACGCTAGTGGCGCGCATGGACGACGGCTCGCTGGTCAGCGGAGAGACCAACATCACCGCCAGCCGTCGCCGCATCGTAGAGCTCATGATCGACCCGCCCTGCCCGGCGCCGCTGCCGGAAACGCTGGAGGCCATTGCGCGGGCAGACCTCATCACCGTGGGGCCGGGTTCGCTTTACACTTCGCTGATCACCAATCTTCTGGTGGAAGGCATGCCTGCGGCGCTGGCCCAGGCGCGCGGCCTGCGCGTTTTCATCTGCAATTTGATGACGCAGGCCAATGAGAGCCTTGGCCTCACGGCTTCAGAGCATCTGCAGCGCATCTACGACCACACCCACGCACCCATCTTCGACTGCGCGCTGATCAATACGGCGCCGTTCTCAAAAGAAACGGTAGCCCGCTATGCCGCCGAAGGCGCCGAGCCCATTGCGGCCGACATCGAGCGGCTAGAGGCGCTGGGCGTGCGCGTCATCGCCGGTGACTTTGCCAGCGAAGGGAGCGTGGTGCGCCACGACGCCGCGCGTGTGACGAGCACGCTGCTGGAGATGGGACGAACGGCCTGCCGCGGATAAGGTTAACCTCTCAAATCCGCAAGATTCTTCTTTCTTCCTGCGCGGAAGCCGGAATTGAGTGTAAAGTAACTGCACGCCGGCCATCGCCGGCGCAAGGGGGTTTCAATGCGCATCCGTCGCAATATGCTTCTTATGGGCGCGTGCGGTTTGCTTCTGGGGCTATCCGCCCTGGCCCAGGCCCGCAAACCCGGCCTCTGGCAAGTGACTTCGACCATGACCTGGCAGCAGTCGCCGTTCCCGGCAGGGATGGGAGCCCTGGCCAGCGGACCGCATACGGTGCAGGTTTGCGTCACGCAGGAACAGATCGACAAATATGGCTCTGTGCCGCCGCAGACGCAGCGTGACTGCCAGGTAACCAACATCGTGAAGAAGGCCAACGGCATGTCCGCGGAGATGGTGTGCACCGGCGCCCTGGGCGGCAAAGGCAGCATTGAATCGACCTGGACGGATGACTCGCACAGTACCACGAAGGTGCACTTTCTGGGGCAAATGGAGATGGGACAGAGCAGCAAGCCCGTCGAGTGGACCGTGGAGGCCACTTCCGTTTACAAAGGGCCGGATTGCGGGAGCGTGAAGCCGCTTCAGGACAAGTGACGGTCATTTCCACAAGAGCGGATGCCGCACAAACAGATTTCTCTTCTTGCGTCCTGGGCTGTGCCTTTGGCTTCGGGATCCGCTTCCGGCCTTTTTAGCCTTCCACCGTTCGCTTCAACTGCCCGCAGGCCGCGTAGATGTCGCGGCCGCGGGGTTTGCGCAGGTAGACGGCAATTCCCTCCTCTGCCAGCGCCCGGCGGAAATTCTCAACCGCGTCCGCTTCAGGCGTGGCGTACTCGATTCCGGGTCCGGGATTCCACGCGATCAGGTTCACCTTGACGGGCAGGCCGGTGCGGCGTACCAGCCGCGCCACTTCCCTTGCATGCTCGGGGCGGTCGGTAACGCCGCCCAGAAGCACGTACTCGAACGTGATGCGCTCACGGGGCCGCAGCCTGACGGCGCGCACCGCGTCGACAACCGCCTCGATGGGCCACTTGCGGTTGATGGGCATCACTTCGCTGCGGATGCTGTCATTGGGCGCGTTGAGGCTGATAGCGAGCTTGGGGCGCACCTCGGCCGGCTCCTGCGCAAAGCGCTCGATGCCCGGCACCACGCCCGCAGTGGAAACCGTCATGCGCCGTGGGCTCAGGCCGACCTCGTTGACCAGCAGGCGGACGGCAGCCATGAAGTTGTCGTAGTTCAGGAACGGCTCGCCCATACCCATGAAGACCAGGTTGACGCGGTCCCGGCCCACCTCGACACCGTGACGGTCCAGCACGGCGACCACCTGGCCGGCAATTTCGCCGGTGGTGAGATTGCGCTGCAGGCCCAGCCGCGCGGTGAGGCAGAAGCGGCAGGCGACGGCGCAGCCGACCTGGCTTGAGACGCAGATCGTTGCCCGATCCCAGGTCTTTTCTTCTTCTTCTTCGCTGCCGTCGCCCGCCTCGCCGCCGTCGCCCTCCGGCATCCAGACGGTTTCTACCGTCTGGGCATCAACCGTCTGGCAATCAATCAGATAGCGCTCGGTGCCATCCGCCGACCGGAAGACCTGCGCGATGGCCGGCCGACCCACCTTCCAGCCTGCTTCCACCAGGCGCCGGCGCAGCGGCTTGGCCAGAACGGTGATCGCGGCAATATCTGTAAGTCTTTGACAATAGATAGCTTCAGCCAACTGGCGGCCGCGCCAGGCAGGTTCGCCTATTTTCGCCATAACGGCGGACAATGCCGCTGCATCCAATCCGAAGAGGGATTTTGGGCTTTCGCCAACCAGGGCGCTGGCGTCTAAGTGAGCGAGTTGGTCAGAATCTGAAGGCACCATTGGGCCCAGAATAGAGCATTTTCACGGTATGCGCCGTACGCCAGGCAGAGGGTCGGCGTATGGTCTCCGGTCTGCTCCGAAAGCCGCCGCGCGACCGTGTACGCAATCCAAAGCTGGCCTACAATACGTAATTGACTGGTAGAGCGTGAATACAGAACGCAACCTTCGCCGCACTATATTGCCGAACGGTCTGATCGTGCTGACCGAACGAATGGATCATCTGCGTTCGGTGGCCATGGGCGTGTGGATCAAATCGGGCTCACGGTGTGAGCCGCCGGAGACGAACGGCATCTCGCATTTCGTCGAGCACATGCTCTTTAAGGGCACCCGTTCGCGTACAGCGCAGTTGATCGCGCGCGAGATGGACTCGATCGGTGGCAATCTGGACGCTTTCACCGGCAAAGAAACCATCTGCTTCAACGTCAAGTCGCTCTCCGACCACGCGCCCGTGGCGCTGGATGTGCTGGCCGATCTGGTGCTCAACCCCGTCTTCGCCGTGCCCGACATCGAGCGCGAGCGCGGCGTGATTCTGGAAGAGATCAAGATCGACGAGGACAATCCCGACGTCCTGGTGCACGAGCTGTTCACGCAGAGCTTCTGGAAGGGGCATCCACTGGGCAAGCCGATCCTGGGCACGACGGAGACGGTCGGGCGCCTCGTGCAGCCGCAGCTTTTCGATTACCACGCAGACCGCTTCCATGCAGGAAACATGATCTTTTCCGCAGCCGGGAACCTGGATCATGACCAGTTTGTAGAGGCGGTTGCCGGAAAGTTCTCCCGGATGCCCGGCGGCGCCACGCTGGCCGAGTTGCCGGCGCCCGAAGCCAGCGCACGCATCATCCTGCGCAATAAGAAGGCACTGGAACAGGTCCAGATCTGCCTGGGCGTACCCGCGCCTCCCATCACCGACGAGAACCGCTACGCATCCCTGATTATGAACACGGTGCTGGGCGGCGGCATGAGTTCGCGGCTCTTTCAGACCATCCGCGAGGAGCGCGGCATGGTCTACTCGATCTACTCCGACCTGAGCCCTTACCGCGACACGGGCACGCTTTGCGTCTATGCGGGCACCTCCGCCGGCAAGGCGCTCGACGTGATCGACCTCATCGTGGCCGAGTTCCGCAACCTGAAGGAGGTTCCGCTCGGCGACGAGGAGCTGACCCGTGCCAAGGACCAACTGAAGGGCAACATCCTGCTGGGTCTGGAAAGCTCCAGTTCGCGCATGGCAAATCTGGCGCGGCAGGAGATGTACTTCCGCCAGTTCTTCACCGTTGACGAGATCATTGCGCGCATCGACCAGGTGGATGCCGCTCAAGTGCAGGCGATGGCCCGGCGGCTCTTCGACCCGGCGCGGATCGCGGTCACCCTGCTGGGCCGCCTGGACGGATTGAAGCTGACCCGGACAAGGCTGGAGCGATAAAAGGCAGATCTCAGCTTTCAGTTTGCGGCCTCCTACTGTCGGCTCATCTTCTGGAGATTCGGTCTTCGGAGGCGAGCTAAGCGCTGAATGCTGAAAGCCAAAGGCAGCTTTTCGAGCGCCTGATTTCCTTTCCGCGTCGGTACGTTGTAGCATTTTTTGTGAGAATGAGTGGCGCTTCCCGCCCCGCTCCATGAGGCACTGAATCCCATGAACCGCAAGCCTTCGCTCCTTATCCGCCGCGGCGCACAAGGTGGCCGGCAGCCCAACGGCTTTACGCTGATGGAGCTGCTCATCGTCATTGCCATCATTTTGATCCTCATGCTGATGGCGATTCCCACCTTCGGCACGCTGAAGAAACGGGCCAATGACCTGTCCGCCCTGAACTCGATCAAGACCATCAACAGCGCCGAGATTCAGTACGAATCCACGTATCCGGCTAACGGCTACGCTTGTTCGCTTACCGCATTGGGCGGCGATCCAAGCGCCGGCCCTCCGAGCCCGTCCGCCGCGCAGATTATCGAAGGCAACCTGACGACAGGGTTCAAATCGGGCTACATCTTCAAGATCGGCCACTGCACCAAGGTGACCGCGAACGGAACAGATCGGGTGACCGGGTATGAGGTGACCGCCGTGCCGCAGACCGTGGGCAAGACCGGCGACCGCGGATTCTGCAGCAACGAGACCGGCATCATCAAGTACGATCCGACCGGCGGCACGAACTGCACGCAGCAGCTCCAATGAGCGCGGGCCGGCTTCTACTGCGCCGCGGCTGCCTGTTTGTGGGCGGCTGCGGCGTATCTGCGCTGCTGTTCGCGCAATCCGCCGCTCCCAATGCCAGGACACTGGCGCAGCGAGTGGACCGCCATTACAACAGCCTGCACTCGCTCAAAACCGGATTTTCAGAAACCTACAAGGGCCTGGGAATGGACCGCACCGAGAGCGGAACCATGCTGCTGCGAAAGCCCGGGCGCATGCGCTGGAATTACACCTCGCCCGCGGGCAAGCTCTTCCTGCTCGACGGGAAATATGCCTGGTCGTATACGCGCGGCGATGCGCAGGTGCAGCGCCTGCCCGCCAAAGACCTCAGCGACCTGCGCTCGCCGCTACGCTATCTGCTGGGCCACGCCGAGCTGGCACGCGAGCTGAAGCACCTGACCGCGGCCCAAGCGGCGGGCGGCCAATACACCCTGACCGGCGTTCCCACGGGGACGGACAACCGCATCACGCGCGTTACTTTGACGGTAACCGCCGACGGGATCATCAACGAGATCGCGATTCAGCAGATCGACGGCTCACTGACCAGCTTCACCTTCACCGGCCAGCAGCCCAACGCTCCCATCCCGCCCGGGACGTTTCACTTTACGCCGCCGCCGGGCGTGCCGGTGGTGGACGCGCTGCCGCCAGTGTAAGCCTCGGCCGAGGCCGGCTGCAGGGTTGGATTGCTCTGGATTGCACCCCGCTTGACAGGAACCAGATCGAGCGGCTCGGTCAGCGTAAAGAGCAGCGAAGAGCCAGGTTCGAGCGTCGCCTGCGGGTGGTTGACCAGCAGATGGGCGGTAATGGCCGCCGCGCCGATCACGGTGCCGGCCAGCGCTCCGGCCGGCCCGCCCAGGAGCGCGCCGGCTGCCGCGCCTGCTCCGACGCCGCCGCCGTATTCGATGCTGTCCCGTTTCCACTGCACGCCGGGCGTAATGGTGCCTTCCGCTCCGACACGGGCGTGCGATCCAGGCGCTCCGCTCACCATGGCGTACATCTGGTAGCGGGTACCGTCGGGCAGAATCACGGTCTCCGGGCGCAGATCCATATAGCCCGCGGCGCCAAACCCGCCGCTTGAAACCCTCATCACCTTGCCCTCGATCTCGGACCCGGTGGGAATCACTACCGTGCCGTCCTCCAGCACATCCTGCGTTACCCGGCTGCGGAATGTGTCGCCGGCCCGGTTGAGCGCGGTTGAGAGCTGATTGAGCAGCCGGACGTGAATCACGGTTCCATAGCCCACTTCGCCGGGAGGCGGCGGCTGCGGATGCACGATGCCGCCGTCGGGAACGGCGGCGTAAATACGCGCCCACCCGCTCTGTTCGTCGACCGGCCCCTGGCCGTTGGCCGTGTACTGAGAAGGCTGCACAATGCCAGCATCCGTGCCGTCGCCGGAAGAATATCCCTGCGCCGAGACCGGCTGCGCCGAAGCGAGTACCGCCGGAGATGGCTTGGCCTCGGGCGCAGCTTCCTGAGCCGGGGCGGGTTGCGCCGCGGGCGGCTGGGGCTGGGACGGCACCTGGTCAACGATGGTGCTGTTCGGAGGCGGGTGCGAGACTCCCTCGTAGGGGTTCGACTGGCCCGACTGCTGCGCCGCCACAAAAGCAGCTGAGGCGGTAAAGAGTGCACAAATAAAGATCACCCGTTTCATTTTGAACTCCTTTTCGAGAGCGGAGATCTTCACTCAAATTAGAACCCCGCACGCGATCGAGAGTTGCACACGGCAGATACCATGGACTGCCGCTTGACAACTCGCCCATACTAAATAAGGCTAGCGCCGGGCTGGTCGCCGGAGAGGTAAAACCGCACTCCCCAATGCATCGCAGGTGCCCTGGACGCCACGTATCAACAAAGGCAACCCCGCGGCGCGCTTGCGCCGGCACCCCGGGCCGGATGGGATTTAAACGACTTACGCTCCATGTGATCTACGCCACAAAGAGCGGTAGCGTCCCATTTGCTAGAATCCGAACGGTACTAAAGCGAATTTCGAAGCACATTGTGAGTTGGACGGAAAGGAGATTTGCGTAAGTGCAGGAGCTTCTGAACACGATTCACAGCGCCGCCGGAGAAGCTCTTGCCGTGGATCGCCGTCCCCGACTGAATGACCGGCTGCTGCACCGCATCGTGAGGAGTGAAATGACGGAAATTGTTGCAATTCGTGCCCGCGAGGTTCTTGATTCGCGCGGCAACCCGACCGTGGAAGCGGATGTAATTCTGGAGAGCGGCGCTCTGGGCCGCGCCATTGTGCCTTCGGGCGCATCCACCGGCGAACATGAGGCTGTGGAGCTGCGCGACGGCGACAAGAGCCATTACCTGGGCAAGGGCGTTCTGCAGGCCGTGGAGAACGTGGAGAGCGTGATTGCACCGGAGCTGGAAGGCATGGACGCCGCCAATCAACGGCTCATCGACCAGACGATGATCGCCCTGGACGGCACGCCCAACAAGGGCAAGCTGGGCGCCAACGCCATTCTCGCCGTCTCCATGGCGGCGGCGCGGGCCGTGGCGCGCACGCTGGAAATCCCCTTGTACCGCTACCTGGGCGGTGTGAACGCGAGCGTTCTGCCCACGCCCATGCTGAACGTGCTCAACGGCGGCGCGCACGCCGACAACAACGTGGACTTTCAGGAGTTCATGATCATGCCGGTGGGCGCCGAGCGCTTCAGCGAGGCGCTGCGCTGGTCTGCCGAAACCTTCCACACGCTGAAGAGCGTGCTCAAGAAGAAGGGCTACAACACCTCAGTGGGCGACGAGGGCGGTTTTGCTCCTTCGCTCAAGTCCAACACCGAGGCCATCGAGGTGATCCTGGAAGCCATCGAGCAGGCCGGCTACAAGCCAGGCGAGCAGATCGCCATCGCCCTCGACCCCGCCTCCAGCGAGTTCTGGGACAAGGAGAAGAACAAGTACGTCTTCAAGAAGAGCGACAAGCGCGAGTTGACGAGCGAAGAGATGGTCGCCTTCTACGATAACTGGACCCGGCAGTACCCCATCGTCTCGCTGGAAGACGGCTTGGCCGAGGACGACTGGGCCGGCTGGCGCATCCTCACGGACAAACTCGGCGGACGCGTGCAGTTGGTCGGCGACGACATCTTTGTCACCAACGTCAAGCGCCTGCAGCGCGGCATCGATGAAGGCGTGGCCAACTCCATCCTCATCAAGGTGAACCAGATCGGCACGGTCACCGAGACACTGGAAGCCATCGAGCTGGGCGCCCGCTACGGCTATACCTCGGTGATCTCGCACCGCTCGGGCGAAACCGAAGATACGTTCATTGCCGACCTGGCCGTGGCCACGGGCGTGGGCCAGATCAAGACCGGTTCGGTGAGCCGCACCGACCGCATCTCAAAATACAACCAGCTTCTGCGCATCGAAGAGGAGTTGGGCTCCGGCGCGGCCTACCTCGGACTGGAAAGCCTGAACTACAACGGTTAACCTTCATGCATCACGCGATTTACAGGAAGAGGGAGGATTCCGGTCCTTCCTCTTTTTTGTTGCGCCTCAATCTGCCAATGCGTGTCACCAGCCATGAGCGCACTACAAAAGCTTCGGCCTGCGGGTGGAATCTTTGTAATGCAAACGTGCAACATTCCAACCGGACAAAACGGGAATCCCGGTCTTTCCCGATTACCGTGCAATGAACTTTGGTGCTATGGGTTGAAGAGAGAAATTGCTATAGAGTGACGATGAGGGAATGATGCGGTCCGGAGATTTGCGGTGTGAGGACTTCGCCATCCAATTCGCCTGTTCCGTCCCTTTCTCCCGACTATTCCGTCGCTACACAAGAGGTGCGCAGCGGGGTACGGTTTCCTCTCGCGCTTCCCGTTGTGTTGTCGGCCGATGGGGTGGAATTAAAGGCGGTCACGCAGGACGTTTCGGCCAGCGGGGTGCTTTTCGAGCTTGACTGCCCATTGCGGGTAGGTCAGGAAATCCGCTTTTCTGTACAAATGCCCCGTGTGGTTCTTGGTTCGTCTCATGATATTCTGGTTCATTGTCTGGGACGTGTGGTACGCTGCTGCGAGGGATCATCGCACTTTTTAGCCGCTTCCACGATCGATGACTATGAGTTCGCGGAGCCGGAGAGGCTGCCGATGGTTTTAGGCCAATGATGAATACACTCGATGATTCTTCCAACGGCGAAGTAGTTGATGCTCCGGCAAAGCCGGGGACTATCCGCATCATTCTCGCGGACTCGCAGGCAATCTATCGGGTGGGTATCCGCAAGGTCTTCGCCTTGGAGGATGACATCCGCGTCGTGGCGCAGGCGGATTCACTGGAGAATCTGCGGCTGGCTGTCGAACGCTACCCCTCTGACATTGTGCTGCTCGACGGGGGCATGCTGGCCGGCACGCCCAACGCCATCCCCGAGTTGTTGCAGCTGGCCCCCGATGCAAAGCTCATTGTGCAGTCCGTCGCGACCGACGAAAACCTCACCGTGGAACTGTACCGCCGCGGAGTGCGGGGCATCATCTCCCGCTCGATTTCGCCGGATTTGCTGGTTCGCTGCGTGCGCAGAATCGCGGCCGGGGAAACTTGGATCGACAATCAATCGGTGAATTGGGTCATCGAGGCCTACCGCGCTCAGGCAGCGGCTCTGGTGAATCCGCGCAACCAGCCCCACCTCTCCGCCAAGGAGATGGCGATCATCACCTGCATCACCCAGGGCAAACGCAATAAGGAGATCGCCTATCAGCTTGGTACCACCGAGCAGGTGATCAAGAACTATCTGCGCAAGATCTATGACAAGCTGGGCGTCAGCGACCGGCTTGAGCTGGCCCTCTACTGCCTCCATAACAAGGTCATTCAGGCCGATGGAAATGAAGAGTTGGTGGCGCAGCGGGTCATCGGCGCATAGACCATAGCCTCACCCCTGAATTGTCCCGCCTTTGCGTTTCACTCGCCCGATGAAGGCGCTACGCTCTTCGGGTCCGCGCTCCCGGCTGGATGGCTCGACACGCAGCGATTCCGCGCAAGCTCCAGCAGCCCGATGAGAGCGGCAAGATCGGCGGCGCTCATATGCCCCAGCAGTTCGCCCGGCGCCTTTTGAACCACTGGGTCCATCTCCGCCAGCAGCCGCAAACCGGCTTCGGATATCTGCGTCCAGACCACGCGGCGGTCGTGCCGGTCATGCTGCTGGCGAATGAGCTTGAGCGCCTTCAGCCGCCCCAGCAGGCGCGTGATATCCGGCTCAGCGGTGATCATGCGCTCCCCGATGGCCGAACAGGTAAGCCCGGCCGGCTGCGCGCCGCGCAGAATCCGCAGCACGTTGTACTGGGTCGCGGTCACGCCCCACGGCCGGATTTTGCGGTGCAGAGCGCGCTGCAGGCAGTCGGAGGTACGCAGCAGGTTCAGCAGTGCTTCTTCCTCCGCGCTGAAGAAGGGCCGCTGCTGCTCAATTTCAACTTTCAGACCGGCCACCTGCGTGCTCCCTTCGTTCGTTCGTCGCGGCAAAAAGCGGTGTGGTTCCCTGCCCTGTTGCGATTATTGTTTAACGATTGCCAGCTTGATCAGCAACTTCACCTGGTCACCCACAATCGCCGACGGGTACTCCGTCCCGATCCCGAAGGCGATTCTGTCGATGGTTGTGGTGGCGGAAAAGCTGGAACGTGTCTCACCGCCGGGGCCCTGAACCGGCGGTGTTGGCCCCTTCACATTCAGCACTACGGGCCGGGTTACGCCGTGCAGCGTCAGGTTGCCGTGGATCCACAAGCCGTCGCCGTTCTTCGATACGCTGGTACTGACAAAGGTAGCCGTGGGAAAGCGGCTCACATCGAAGAAATCGGAGCTTTTGAGCTCGTCGTCGCGGCCCGATTCGCCCGTATCGACGGTGTTCACGCCCACGGTGGCAAGCACGCTCGTCTGCGCCACGTTGTCCGGGTTGTAATGGATGGTCGCCTTCACATCTCCGAAGTGACCTTGCACGTTGGAGATGCTCAAGTGCCGGATGGTAAAGCTAACTTCGCTCTGCGCGGGGTCGGATTTCCAGGTTGAGGTTTGCGCCAATGCCAGCGGGGCAGCCAGGAAAAAGATTCCGGCCGTAACTGCCAAAAACTTCATTGCAATTCTTCCTTTCGGTAAGGGGCCACATTGACCTTTAAAAGCAGGGAGGAATAGACCTCACAGGTACACACGGGATCAAGCTTGCGCCCCGCGCCGAGCTTTGCTCCAAACCAGGCCCACGGGGTTGCATTCCCCGTTGGACGGCTCAAAGTCCGCGCCTTTTACGAAAATCAACTTACACGAAGCCCGCATAGCCCCGGCGGGCTTGTACGCGCTTGAAGCTGGACCGGAAAAAGCAGGCACTGTTCCGCAGCTTCTTGGGCCGGAGGGAATCCTGACCCGGCGTTGGCCTAAATCGGACACTCCCCCTATTTTTAGGATGGCTTACGCCCGGTCTTTGTTGCAACAGCTTTCCCGCGTCAAGGCTCTTGCCCGCCTCGGAAAAGTCAATGACGGCACGGGAAAAGCGCAACACAGAACCAGTCTGTTATCCTCTCGGCAATGTCCCTCAGAGATCAATTCATGCGGCTCAGCCGCGCGCAGCGTCGCGCCTTTCTGGCTGCATTCATGGGATGGACGCTTGATAGCTTGGACTTCTTTCTGCTGATCTTCTGCGTCAAGGCAATAGCCGGCGAGTTTCACACGCAGGTATCGGCCATCATGGGCGCGGTCTTTCTTACGCAGGCTTTCAGGCCCGTGGGCGCGCTTGTCTTCGGCGTTCTGGCCGATCGCTACGGCCGCCGCCCGGTGCTGATCGCCAACATTCTTGGTTTTTCGATCATTGAGCTGGGGTGCGCCTTTGCGCCATCGCTCAACGTGCTGCTGGCGCTGCGTGCGCTGTTCGGCGTCGCCATGGGCGGAGAGTGGGGCGTGGGCGCGGCGCTGGCCTTTGAAATCCTGCCCAGCGATGGCCGTGGCGCCTTCTCGGGCATCCTCCAGGAAGGCTACGCCCTGGGATCGATTCTGGCTTCGATCGCCTTCGGGCTCTTGTTCGACTACATCGGCTGGCGGGGACTGTTTATCCTGGGCGCGCTGCCGGCGTTACTGGCGCTCTATGTGCGACTCCATGTCCCCGAGTCTCCCGTCTGGGTTGCCGGCGCAAAGCATCGCGCCAAGCGGCAGGCGATGCCGTCGCGCCCCGCCCTGTCGCCGCATCTGCGTAAGTTTCTGCCCACCTTTCTTTTTCTCGTCGTGCTCATGACGGCCTTCATGAGCTTTTCACACGGCACGCAGGACCTGTATCCGACCTTCCTGGAGGTTCACGCCGGCCTGACGCCTTCCATCGTCGGATTCATCGGCTTTCTCTATGGCCTCGGCTCCATTGCCGGCGGCTACGTCTTCGGGGCGCTCTCAGAAAGCTGGGGACGCAAGCGTGCGATCGTGACGGCCGCGCTGCTGTCGATCCCCATCATTCCGCTCTACGCTTACGGACATTCGGCCGTTGCGCTGTGCATTGGCGCAGTGCTGATGCAGTTCATGGTGCAGGGAGCATGGGGCGTGGTTCCCGCCTATCTCAATGAGCTTGCGCCGGGCCCGGTTCGCGCCACCGCTCCCGGTGTGGCCTATCAAACCGGCGCACTGCTCACCTCGTGGAACGGCAAAGGACAGGCGCTTGCCGCCGAACATTGGCATAACTATCCGGCGGTGCTGGCGATTACAGTGCTGGTGGTGGCATTAACCCTGGCCGGCCTGGCGGCGATGGGACATGAGGCAAAAGGCAGAGAGATGACCGCCGATTAGGCCCTGATCCGAACAGCGAAACACATTGAATGCCGGGCGGCGCGCCTCCCGACCCGCCCAAAACCCAAAGGACTGGCCATTATACCTGCACGCGTGCAAGTCTATGGCAGCAAAAGCTCTGCGCGCAGAGAGGGCCTTTTCCCGGGTTGAAACATTTCCCGCAAGCTTCACAAAAGCGCCGCCCAGCGGTAACATAGCGCCAGTATCGCGTCCTCTGCGGGCACCTCGTGCAATTCCCCTCGCAGCAGCGATGCGTTCCCCTGCTACACTCATCAAAAACCGGAGATTCGGTCATGTCGGAGATGGATGATCAGAAGGTAGACGACGGCACGTCGAATGCGATCACCAGGCGCAAATTCATCATGGGCGTAATCGCGGGTGGAGCAGTGGTGGGTGCGGCGAGTTATCACTTTCTGTCCCCGAGCCATGCCCCGCTGCCGCCGTACTTGGGCGAGCGCCTCATCAGTCTCAACGTCAACGGTAAGGTAAGGCGCGTCGACGTGATGAAGCAGGAGACGCTGGCCTCGACGCTGCGCTACAAGCTGGGCCTGACCGGCGCCAAGATGGGCTGCGATCGCGCCGAATGCGGCTCATGCACGGTGCTGCTCGACGGCGTGCCCTACTATAGTTGCTCCGTGCTGACGCACACCGTGCGCGGGCGCAAGATCACCACCATCGAAGGCCTTGCGGCCCCTGACGGCACGCTGCATCCGCTGCAGAAGGCCATTGTGGACGAGCAGGGATTCCAGTGCGCCTTTTGCATGTCGGGATTCACCCTGGCTGCCCTGGCCTTCCTGAAGAAGCATCCCAACCCCACGCGAGCGGAGCTGGCGCACGGCGTCTCAGGCAACTTATGCCGCTGCCAGGACTACAACAAGATCCTCGACGCGCTGACGCGCGGTGCCGAGTACATGAGGAGGGCCTGATCATGGCGGAGATGACGCCTGCTGAGTTGTTGAAGGCCGAGAACGAAAAGCCGCTTCCCTTCGGCGACGGCTACCGGCTGATCGGAAAGAACTACCCCACCAACGACCTGATGGCCAAGGTCACCGGCAAAGCCAAATATGCCGAGGACTTTCGCGCCGAAGGCATGTTGTTCTGCCGGCTCGTGCTCAGTCCCATGCCGCATGCGCGCGTCAAGCGCATCAACGCAGAGAAAGCGCTGGCCATGCCCGGCATAAGAGGCATCCTGACGCCCCAGGAGATTCCCGGCGCGGCCAATTACATGAACGACAACGGCGTCATGATCAAGGTGAACCCGTGGGCCGAGCGCGCGCTGACCGACCAGCCGATGTACCAGGGCGACCCCATCCTTGCCGTCGCGGGCATTGACGAGCTCTCCGTGGCCAACGCCATCGAGCAGATCGAGATCGACATGGAGCCGCTGCCGTTTGTCACCGATCCGCTGGAAGCGATGCGCCCCGGCAGCCCCAATCCGCGATCGGAAGGCAATGTGTGGGTGAGACCGAAGAACCATCCCGGACCGATGCAGCTCGCCAATCTTAAGTGGACGCAGAAGGATTTTGACTGCTACAAGGAGGGCCGTCTGCCCGAGGGGCAGGCTCCGGACGAGTGGTCGTATGGCGATCTCGACGCGGGCTTCAGGAACGCCGCGCTGGTGCTCGACGAAACCTTCATCACGCCCGACACCAGCCACCAGTGCCTGGAACCGCGGAGCACGATGGCTTACTGGCAGAATGGCAAGCTTTACCTCTACACCGGAACCCAGAGCACATTTCAGACCGTGCCCGCCATTGCCCGCTGGATGCACATGGACGAGGACAAAATCGTCTTCATCAGCGAATACACGGGCGGCGGATTTGGCAGCAAGATTACCGGCGCAATTACCATGATCGTCCCCGCGCTGCTGTCAAAGAAGCTCAACGCACCGGTGATGATGCGCGTCAGCCGCCGCGAGGAGCACTTCATCGGGCGGGCGCGGCCGAGCGTGGAGGGCCGCGTCAAGATCGGCTTTGCCAAAGACGGCCGCATTACCGCGCTCGACATGTTCACCATCTGCGACAGCGGCGCCTATGGCGCACAGGGCGACGGCGCTTCCGCGGGGAGCATCGTTTCGCTGCTCTATCAGCCGCCAGCCATGCGCTGGCGTGGCGTGAACGTAATGACCAATACGCCGCCCCGCAGTGCGCAAAGCGCGCCGGGTGGCTTGCAAGGAATCGCGATTCTGGAGCCGATCCTGTCGAAGGCCGCGCGCAAACTCAGCCTCGATCAGGTTGCCCTGCGCCGCGCCAATTGCCCGGAGGGCCCGGTGGAATACGGGCCTGTGAATGAACGCACCGGCAAGCGCGCGCACGTTACAAGCTGCTTTCTGAAGCAGGCGCTGGATATGGGCGTCAAGTCGTTCCGCTGGAATGAGCGGGTTGCGAGCAAGCCCAAACGGATTGGCAGCAAGGTGCGTGGCCTGGGCGTATCGCTCAGCGTATTCCACGGAGGCAGCATCGGCTTCGATGGGCTGATCGTCATCACGCCGCAGGGCCGTGTGCAGATCCATTCCGGCATCGGCAACCTGGGCACCGAAGCGGTGATCGACGTGCATCGCGCCGCGGCCGAGGTGCTGAACGTGAAGTGGGACGCATGCGACATCATCTGGGGCAACACGGCAAAGCACATGCCCTACACCTGCGCCTCGGGTGGCAGCCAGACGACGCATGCCATGACGCGCGCGGCGCACGCGGTGGCCGTGGAGTGTGTGAAGAGGCTCAAGGAGGTTGCGGCCAAATCCCTGGGCGGCCAACCGGATGAATACGAGGTGGCCAATCTGCGCGTCTTCCGCAGAGGCGGCGGCGCGGCAATGAGCTTCGCGGAGGCGGCACAGTACGCGATCAAACTGGGCGGCATCTACGACGGCCACGCCGTGAATCCGGAGGTAAATCCGGCAACGAAAAAATCGGTGGCCGCGCTGGCCGGTCAGGGCCTGGTGGCGTCGGCGCGCGACGATTACCCGCACAATGGCGATTCCTATTCCTTCCTGGCCTGCTTTGCCGAGATCGAGGCCGACGTTGAAACCGGTAAGTACTACATCGTGGATTACCAGGCTTACGCCGATGTGGGGACGGTGGTTCATCCGGCTGCGCTGGGCGGTCAGATTCTCGGCCGCTCGACTCTAGGCATCGGCCACGCCATCAGCCAGGATTGGGTCATCGACCCGCAATACGGCGTCACGCTGGCCGAGCGGTTCTACGAAAACAGGCCACCGACCATTCTGGATGTGCCGGTCGACATGAAGTGGAACGCGGTGAACATTCCCGATCCGCAGACGCCGGTGGGCGCGCGCGGCTGCGGCGAACCGCCGGTGGGCGGCGGATGCGCGTCGATCCTGAACGCACTTTCGGACGCGCTCGGCGACAACATCTTCCAGCGCGCCCCGGTGAAATGCGACACCATCCTGACGTCCTATGAAGCAGGGCGCCCGATGCAGGAGCCTCTGGTAGCCAACATCTGATCGCGACGGGAGACGGAGAGAGCTATGGCGGTAACTATGGCGGTAATTCGAGATGTAATGCCCGCTTTTGACCTGCTTCAGCCCACCACGGCGGCGGACGCGCAAAAGCTGCTGGAGAAATATCGCGGAGAGGCCTGGGCGCTGGCCGGCGGAATGGACAGCTTCGACTGGCTCAAAGACCGGCTCAGGAAACCGCGGGTGGTGGTGGACCTGAGTGGCATCGACGAGCTCAAGGGAATTCGCGCCACGAGCGACGGCGTCGAAATCGGCGCCCTGACCACGCTGACCGAAGTTGGCGCTCATCCACTGATCAGGAAGGACTACAGTCTGCTGTCGGACGCGGTTGAGCATGTGGCCTCGCCGCAGATTCGCAACCAGGGTACGCTGGGCGGCAATGTCTCGCAGGACGTGCGCTGCTGGTATTACCGCGGCGGCTGGCCCTGCTACCGCGCCGGCGGCGAAACCTGCTTTGCCGACACGCCCGTGGGCCGCAACCGCGAGCACGCCATCTTCGGCGCCGACCGCTGCGTGGCCGTGCATCCCTCCGACTCCGCGCCCGCCCTGATTGCGCTGGACGCCAAGTTCGTGATCCGCTCGTCGAAAGGCGAACGCGTTGTGGATGCGGAAGACTACTTCATCGGCCCCAATGTCGAGATCACCCGCATCAACATTCTCCAGCCCGGCGACCTGCTGACGTCCATCCGCATCCCGTCGTCGTGGGCCGGAGCCAGGTTCTACTTCGAAAAGATCCGCGACCGCAACGTGTGGGATTTCCCGCTGATGAACGTGGCTTCGGCCATGGTGCTCAACGGCAACACCATTCAGCGCATGCGCATTGTTGTCAACGCCGCCGCGCCGACACCCATGCGCCTGAAGGCCGTGGAAGCCGCCGTGGCAGGCAAGCCGGCCAATGCGGAAACCGGCGAAATGGCGGGCAATATGGCGGTCAAGGGCGCGGTTCCCCTGCAGTTCAACGCGTACAAGATTCCCCTCATGCGTAATCTCGTCAAACGCGCCATCGTCGGCGCGCAGGAGGCATCATGGGCTTAATCAAGTGGACGACCAGTCCCTGGGGCCAGTTGATCCCCGAACACGTGGCGTGGTATCTGATCTGGGTCGCGATCATCGCCGGCTTCTGCTTCATGATCGTGCATGCCCTCTATATCCGCGCGTTTTCGCCGCGCAAGGTGTTTGCCAAGAACGAGGCACCGGTTGCGCCCGAGCAGGTCCCCGAGCGCGTTCCGCGGCACTCGCTGGCCGCGCGCATCTTTCACTGGGTGATGGCCGCGGCCATGTTCACACTGCTCTTCACCGCCTTTCTGCCCAAACTGGGCGTCCATTTCAACTGGATCCTTTATCACTGGATCGCCGGTGTGGTGCTGACCATCTCCATCGTCTTTCACGTCATTCACTCTTCGTTTTTCCAGGACGCGGGATCGATCTGGCCTGACAAAACCGACATCCGCGACGCCTTCAGGCGATTGCTGCGCTTTACCGGCAAGCCCGCGCCGCCGCCCACGCGCTTCGCCAAGTATCCGCTGGAAAACAAGTTTTACCATCTCTGCATCGTGCTCGCCGGCCTGGCCGTCATCGGCACCGGGGTGTTCATGCTCAAGCGCATCAACACTCCGTTCTTCACGCGCAATCCGTATGTCTTCAGTGACATGACTTGGGGGCTGATGTACGTGTTGCACGGGCTGGCCGGCATCGCGCTGATCGCGCTGGTCATCGTGCATGTCTACATGGGACTGCGGCCGGAAAAAATGCCCATCACCAAGTCCATGATCTTCGGCTGGATGAGCCGCGACTTCTACCTTGAAGAGCACGATCCCAAGCGCTGGGCCATCAAGCAATCGAAACAATCTCAAAAGAAACGGGGCTTGGCCGCAAGCGATGCCGACTGAAATCGAACTGCGCTGCGAAACAATCGAGGAGTGCTACGAGTTCACGCTTTCTTATGCCGCGCGCGGACTTTCAACCAGCGAGGAGAGCGACGCCGGCCGGCAGATTCGTTATCACCTGAGCCGCGCCGTCGAAGCAATGGCCGATCTGAAGGCCTGCTGCGCCGCGGCCATCGGCAAGGAGGGGCTTGCGCCGCGCGAAAAGTACGAGGCCTTCTTCGCGGTGCTGGCACGCGACGCGCAAAGCTCCATCGCGGCCATCGAACTGGTCCTGGCGCAGCCAGTCATCAGCTCGCAGTTGATTGACAATCTGAATGCCTGCATCCACCTTCGCGCCCTGCTCACCGACCTGTTTCTGGTCACCGAGATGCTGCAACTGCGCCAGGTGCAGGCCAGTGCGCTGGCTGCGACAGACGCCCCGGTTTCCGATTGACCGGCGCGAGGGCATAGGTGGCCGGAATGTACTCCCCGCAAGTCCTCGATCACTTCGAGCACCCGCGCAACAGCGGATCGATTGCCGAGCCGGACGCGTCCGTTCAGCTTCAAAATCCCGCCTGCGGCGACGTGCTCAAACTGACGTTGAAGCTTGCCGGCGGCCGCATTCAAGACATTCGCTTTCTTGCCAAAGGATGCGTTCCCTCCATCGCCTGCGCCTCGGCGCTCACCGAGCTGGTCCGCGGCAAATCGCCCGCCGCCGCGCGAGAGATCGGCAAAGAGCAGTTGATGAGCGCCGTGGGCGGGCTGCCTTCGGCGTCGCGGCACGCGAGCCATTTGGCGATTGATGCGCTGGACGCGCTGCTCAACCAGCTTGCAGCCAAGATCTAAGAGCGAATGCGGGCCGCGCCTGACAGCGCCGTATACTGCTCCGGCGTATTCAGGTCCACGCTCAACAGCGGCTCGTCGACCGGCACATATTGAATCGCCTGCTCGTGCGCATGTTTCACTTGGCGCGCATTGTCTGTTATCGGCGCACTCAAAAATGCGTCGATGAGTTCCCGGCCCGCCACGAGCGGATGCCCGTGCCGTCCGTTGTATTCCGGCTCTACAGCCCAAAAGCCCGCCGCCAACAACTGCTCGAACTGCTGGCGCAGCCGCTCCAGCGTGGCTGCGCGCAGTGGCGGACAATCGACCGGCGTAATCATCGCGGCGTCGCAGCCGCGCATCAGCGCTTCGCGCAAGCCCACCTGAAGCGAGCTGAACTGCCCGCGCTCCGGATCGGGATTCACAGCCAGCAACGCGCCGCAAGCGGAAACAACGGAAGCCAGTTCGCGCGCATTCTTGCCCGCCACGACAATCACCGCCGCTGTGACCGGCTTAAGCGCCGCAATCGCCGCTGCAAGCAATGTTTGCCGCGGCGCAGCATCGCTCGCCGGTCTGCCCGGCGGCCAGGGGAGCAGAGCTTTGTCCGTGCCCATGCGGCTCGACTGGCCGGCCGCAAGAATCACCCCGCAAAGCAAGTTAAGTTCTGTCATAAGTAATGGCAACAGCACTGCGGCAAGCACTTAGCCAAGCGCCGAAGCTTCGTCGCAATACGCTGCGCCGAGACGGGCCGCTTTTCCCTCCGCGGCTTCGTCGCCGCTCATCTGCCTGCCCCTCTGGAACCAGCTCATGTGCGGCAATGCGCGCTCAACGCCGCGGCGGACGGCGATGATCTCCGCCATAATGGAAACAGCAATTTCCTCCGGAGTAACAGCGCCAATATCCAAACCCACCGGCGAATACACGCGATCGAAAAGCTCCGGCTTCATGCCTTCCGCCTGCAGCGCACGGTAAATGGTGATTGCCTTTCGCATGGAGCCGACCATGCCGATATAGCGAGCCTTTGTCTGCACCGCCCGGCGCAGCACGCGCATATCGTCGCGATGGCCGCGCGTAACAATCACAACAAAGGACGACTCGCCGGGCGACAGCGCCTCCACGGCGCGGTCGAAATCCTCGGCAAGCACCTCGCGCGCATCCGGAAACCTCTCCCGGTTCGCATAGGTGTCGCGGTCGTCGGCCACAATCACGTCAAAGCCCGCGCGCCTGGCCGCCTCGTAAAGCGCCAGGGCCACATGGCCGGCGCCGAAGATATAGAGCAGCGCCGGCGGCAGCACCGGCTCGATGAAGATCTCCAGCGTGCCGCCGCACACCAGCCCCGTGTCGTACTTCGGATCCTGATTGAGATCGAAGGTCAGCGTGCGGGGCTTTTCGCTGGCGATGACTTCGCGCGCCGCCTGCCATACCTCGGCCTCGACGCAACCCCCTCCGATCGTGCCGGCAATGGAGCCGTCGTCGCGCACCAGCATCTTGGCGCTCTTGAATGAGGGGATGGAGCCGCGCACGTTGACGATGGTGGCCACAGCGCCCCTGTGGCCAGCCCGCTGCAACTTCACGATCTCCTCGTAGATCTCCATCTGTAGCGATTATTGGAGCCGCCGCAAAGTAAGTCAAACCATCGCCAGCCCGATAAGAGCGCTACGAAGGCTTCCTGACTTCCACGTGCGACGGCCCTTCAACAAAGGTGGCGATGGCCGAATGATCGAACTCGCCCTTGCCTTCGCCCATCAGCGAAAGCACCATCTGCTGCACCAGCGCGGTCATAGGCAAGAACATCCGGTTGGCTTCGGCGGTCTGCAGCGCATTGCGTAAATCCTTCTGGTGGAGCTGAACCTTAAAACCGGGCTTGAAGTTGCGCGCAATCAGCATCGGCCCTTTGGCGTTGAGCACGGCGCTGCCGGCCAGCCCGCCCTTGACCGCGTTGAACACCACTTCCGGATCGAGCCCGCAGCGCGTAGCCAGCGACAGCGCCTCACCCACGGCGGCAATGTTGCACGCAACCATGATCTGGTTCGCAAGCTTGGTTGTGTTGCCTGCACCCACCGGACCAGTAAGCGTCACGCTCGACCCCATGCACTTGAGCAGCGGCTCGGCCTTGGCGAATGCTTCCTTGCTTGCGCCCACCATGATCGCCAGCGTTCCGTCGACGGCCTTGGGCTCGCCGCCGCTGACGGGAGCGTCGACAAAATCCACCTGCTTCGCCGCGCAGGCTGCGGCGATCTTCTGCGAAACCAGCGGATTGATGGAGCTCATATCGACGATCATTGCGCCCGCCCTGCAGCCTTCCAGAATTCCGCCCGCGCCCAGCACCACCGCTTCCACCTCGGGCCCGTCGGGCAGCATGGTAAAGATGATGTCGGCGCGCTCGCCTACCTCGCGATTGGACGCAGCGCGCTGGGCGCCGCCGGCCGCGCAGACATCCAGCGTCTGCGCATTGCGCGTATAGGCGACCACCTTGTGGCCGGCCTTCAACAGATTATTGAGCATCGGGCGGCCCATGATGCCCAGGCCCACGAATCCCAGTGTTGCCATATTGCCTCTCTCCCGCGCAGTAGCGCTGTTTCAGTTTTTGTGGAACCGCGCGGCCACACTCTCTGCCCCGCGCGCCAACAGGCCGACGTCGCTGCCTGCCGCCGTAAAGTTGTAACCCATCGCGATGAGCGGCTCCACATCGTCGAGATTGCCCGACAACGTGCCCGCCGCCTTGCCCGCCGCGCGAATGCGCTGCGCGGCATCCTTGATCGCCGCCTGCACCTCGGGATGCCTGGGATTACCCAGGTGACCGAAGTCCGCGGCCAGATCGCTTGGCCCGATGAACATTCCATCCACGCCGTCCACGGCCGCGATGGCCTCGATTTCCTTCAAGGCATTCCTGCTTTCAAGCTGTACCAGAATACACGTGTCGAGGTGCGCGTTGCGGTGATAGTCGCGCACGCGGCCATAGTCGTTGGCGCGCGGCACCACGGCCACGCCGCGTATGCCGAGCGGAGGATAGCGTGCCGCGGCCACGGCCTTGCGCGCCTCCTCGGCATTCTGCACAAATGGGACCAGCAATGACCGCGCGCCGGCGTCGAGCGCGCGCTTGATGATCACCGGTTCGTTCCACGGCACGCGGAAGACCGGCTCCGCCGTGCCGCCGCGCATGGCCTGAAGCTGCATCACCAGCAACGGGATGTCGTTAGGCGCGTGCTCGCCGTCGATAACGATCCAGTCAAAGCCGGCGCCAGCCAGAATCTCCGCGCCAATCGCGCTCGTCATGCTGCACCAAAGCCCGATCTGGCGCTCGCACGCCGCAAGCGCCTGCTTGAAAAGATTGCGCGACATATTTGCCGATTCACCGGACATAACTTCGTTCACCTCCTGCTCTTACAAAGCGCTGAGCGCGCCGCGGTGGCCGGAGGCAGCAACTACTGCGTGCTGCCGGCCGCTGCCGGAACGGATAACTCGATGCGCTTGATCTCGCCCACAATGGGGCCATAACTCACGATGGCGCAGAATGCTACGAAGCTCACGAATACCAGCGCCAGATTGAACGAGTGCGTTGTTTGCACGATTAAGCCGATGATAATGGGCGTGGTGATGCCGGCCACGTTGCCAAAAAGGTTGAACAGCGCTCCATTCATCCCCACCAGTCCCTTTGGCGAAGTATCGGATACGACGGTCCAGCCCAGCGCGCCAATCCCCTTGCCAAAGAATGAAATCGACATGAACAGGAGCATGACGATTTGCGCGCTGGCGTAGTTGCAGGCAATCATCGTCATGGCCAGCGCCATTCCCGCCATGATGGGCGCCTTGCGCGCAAAGCTGAGCGAGCGGCCGCTGCGCAATAGCCGGTCTGAGATCACGCCACCAAGAATGCCGCCGAAGCCTCCGCATAGCCCGGGCACCGCAGCCGCGAAACCGGCCTTCAGAATCGACATGTGGCGTGCCTGCTGCAGATACACCGGAAACCAGGTAATAAAAAACCAGGTGAGCGTCGTAATGCAATACTGGCCGATGTAAACGCCCACTAACATGCGATGACTCAAGAGCATTTTCACCGTGCCCCAGGTGAGCGGGTTGACCTTGGCCTTTGCTTTCGCGTCGTCATCGGTATTCACCAGGCCGCCGCCGCGCTCGATGTAGTCGATCTCGCTCCTGGAGATGTGCGGATGCTGCTTGACGCCAAAGATGTTCGTGAACCAGACCACGGTCAGCACCGCGCCCAGCGCGCCCATAAACCAGAAGCAGCTTCTCCAGCCCATGAAGTGAATGAGCCATCCAAAGATGGGCGCGAAGATGGGCAACGCAAAATACTGCGAGGCGTTGAAGATGGCCGAAGCGCGTCCGCGCTCGGCGGTGGGAAACCACGCGGCGACGATGCGCCCGTTGCCGGGAAATACTGGCGATTGCGCAAGGCCGGAGCAGAGCCGCAGGATGAAGATCGCTGTAAACGCCAGGCTCGGTCCAAGGTAGCCGGCAAATGCAGTGAGGAAGGCAAATATCGACCACAAGATGATGCTGATGCCGTAGACGCGCTTCGATCCGAAGCGATCGAGCAGCCCACCCGACGGCAATTGTCCCAGCACATACGCCCAACTAAAGCCGGAAAACAGCTCGCCCAGCCGCAGCGGCGTCAGGTCGATCGCCTTCTGCATGGAAGTCCCCGCCAGCGACAGCGCCACGCGGTCGCCATAGCTGAAGCAACTCACCGCGAAGATGATCGCGATGACGAGATAGCGTACGCGGGTTTCTCCCGTTTCCGGCACTGCCGAACATCCATTCCGCCCGGTCATCCGCTGAGCGTGATTCCCTGAGCTTGATTCCATCCGAATCTACTTGGGCACAGTGCTCATGCGCCCAGACCGCCAGGCCGGCCGAAGCGTACGAGCCCGCATCTTGCCGTCGCGGAAAATACCGTAAGACATCATATATGTAAAACGCGCCATTCGACTAGACGACAAATTTTCCGGGATAACGAACATAAAATATTCGAAAAGATGACGGCATTTCGAATGATATGATGTCTGACAAGTACAACTGACTGGGGAGAGACCAACGATGGGCACCAACGGCACAAAGCACTCCGGCAGCCTCACGGAGCGGGTCGTGGCGCACGTCACTTCCATGATCGAGAGCGGTTCCCTGCTGCCGGGCGCCAAACTGCCTACGGAGTCGGAATTTGTCCGCCAGCAGGGCGTAAGCCGCACGGTGGTGCGCGAGGCAATCAGCAAGCTGCAGGCCGCGAGCCTGGTGGAAACGCGCCACGGCGTGGGCTCCTTCGTGCGGGAGCAGCCGGCCGGCGAGGGCCTGCGCCTGAAGCGCCGCAGCGTCAACACCGCCGCCGACATTCTGGCCATCCTTGAAGTCCGCATCGGCGTTGAAACCGAAGCCGCGGCGTTGGCCGCGGCGCGCCGCACCAGCAGCAATCTGCAGGCCATGGCATCCGCGATGAAAGCGTTCATGCAGGAAATCCGGCAGGGCCGCAGCGCCGTCGATCCGGATTTCCAGTTTCACCTTGAGATTGCGCGGGCCGCACGCAATCCGTGCTTTCTTGACATCTTCACGGCGCTGGGCCTCAAGGCGATTCCCCGCTCCCGCTATCAAATCGACGAGCACGAGCCGCAGCGGCAGGAGTATCTGAAGCGGATCAGCAACGAGCACGAGGACATCTACGGCGCCATCCTGCGCGGCGATGCCGAGACGGCGCGCGCGGCCGTGCGCAACCACCTGGGCAACAGCCGTGAGCGCATGCGCCGCGTCGTCGAAACGCGAGAAGCACAAGGAGTAAAGAGCCGATGAACGAGCGCTCAGATGCGGCCGGCCAGCCGCCGCACGGCCGCCATGCAATTCCTTGTTCGCGGCCGAAATTCGATTCCCGGCGCACTTGCTTTGTGCGCTGCGAGCGAATTAGCTAATAGGCAGGAAGAGACCATGAAGACCGCCGCTCCATCGGTCACGCAGCCGCGAGCCATTCGCGTTCACGACGACGACAACGTGGCCGTCGTCGTGAACCAGGGCGGGCTCGCCGCCGGCGCTCGTCTTGATCTGGGCGTCACCCTGCGCGAAGACGTGCCCGAGGCGCACAAGGTGGCTCTTGCCGACTTGGCCGCGGGCGACCGCATCGTGCGCTACGGGACCGTGATCGGATACGCCCGCCGGTCCATCGCGCACGGCAGTTGGGTGCATGAGGGGCTGATCGATCCGCCTCAGCCGCCGGCGCTCGCAGACTGCCCGCTGGCCACCGCACCGCCCGCGCCGCTGCCCCGTCTGGAAGGATTCACCTTTGACGGCTTTCGCAACGCCGACGGCTCGGTGGGCACCAAGAATATCCTCGCCATCGCCACCACGGTGCAATGTACGGCGCCCACGGTGAAGCACGCCGTGGAACGCATCAAGGCCGAGCTGCTGCCGCGCTATCCCAACGTGGACGACGTGGTCGCCATCGCGCACCATTACGGCTGCGGCGTGGCCATCGATGCGCCCGGCGCTGCCGTGCCCATCCGCACCCTGCGCAATCTGAGCCTGAATCCCAACTTTGGCGGCGAGCTGTTGCTGGTAAGCCTGGGCTGCGAGAAGCTGCAACCCGAACGGATGCTCGGCGGCGGCGCGCTGAAGGTGCTCGCCGGCGAGACTTCGGTGGCCGTGCTGCAGGATGCCGAGCAGGGTTTTGGCGAGATGGTGGCGCACATCATGGCGCTGGCCGAGCCCAAGCTGCAAAGGCTGAACCAGC
The DNA here is from genome assembly GCA_021803035.1 of Acidobacteriota bacterium. Lineage (GTDB taxonomy): Bacteria > Acidobacteriota > Terriglobia > Terriglobales > Acidobacteriaceae > Telmatobacter. Next base: position 68,977 of record JAJZME010000067.1, read on the forward strand.
GCCACCGCGTGCCGTGCCCGGCTTCGGATCTGGTCGTTGGCCTGCAGTGCGGAGGCTCGGACGCCTTCTCCGGCGTCACCGCAAATCCGGCCGTGGGCTTCGCCGCCGATTTGCTGGTCCGCGCCGGCGCCACGGTGATGTTCTCCGAGGTGACGGAGGTGCGCGACGCCGCGCATCTGCTCACGGCGCGCGCCGCCACGGCTGAAGTGGCGCAGGCCTTCATCCGCGAGATGGCGTGGTACGACGAATATCTGCGGCTGGGCGGGGCCGACCGCGCGGCCAATCCCACGCCGGGCAACAAGCGCGGCGGCCTGGCCAACGTGGTTGAAAAGGCGATGGGCTCCATTGCCAAGGCCGGATCAACGGCGCTGATGGGCGTGGCCGGTCCCGGCGAGCGTGTGACGCAGAAGGGCCTGGTTTTTGCCGCCACGCCGGCCAGCGATTTCATCTGCGGCACGCTGCAACTGGCCGCCTCGATGAACATGCACATCTTCACCACCGGCCGCGGCACGCCCTACGGGCTGGCGGTTGTGCCGGTCATCAAAGTGGCAACGAACAGCGGCTTGGCCCGCCGCTGGCCGGATCTGATCGACGTCGACGCGGGCCGCATCGCAACCAGCGAGGCGACCGTGGAGGATATCGGCTGGGAGATCTTCCGGCTGATTCTGGAGGTCGCCGGCGGCCGCAAGAAAACTTGGGCCGACCATTGGGGATTGCACAACGAGTTTGTCCTCTTCAACCCCGGGCCGGTAACGTAGAGGCTCAACAGGGCCGCGTTGCGGCCTGGGAGTTATCCCACCCTTTTCGCAAAAGGCGCGGAAGGATCGGGCATCTATGGTTATGGCACTGGTAGCACTTTGGAAGGTTGAGTGGGCTGGCCAACCCGTCGCTTTCGCGGCGCCGCGCGCGTCGTGAATCTATCGGTGGGTACCCACCAACTCCGTTCGCCTTGGCAGCTTGGGCAGGTCCTATTTCATTTCTATCCAGGAATGAGCCGCCAGTGCGGGATATCCCGGCGAGTTCGGGACGGTTCCAGAAATCGTCCATAACTTGGCGGACGCTCTCCGTTTGGGTGATGTAGTAGTTCGGAAGGGCGACCTCGAAGTTCCTGTGTCCGGCTAGAAGGCTGGCTGCGAGGAGATATTGCTCGGAGTAGAACCAATGCGCACGCCATGGTGGATAATCCAACGGAAGAAAAATGAAGATTCTCCAACTCAGAATGCACATCACGGCGAGCAGGTTCACCAACCGTGCCGCGGTTCGCAAGCGGGATTGTTCGGCCTTGCAACCCGACTTCATGATTTTGTGAAAGGTCTCGATCTTCCATCGCAGCGCGTACCATTGCACTTTTTCGATCGCCTCACGACGGGAAGCCACCGGCAAATCGGTAATCAGCTTCCAGTCGATGCGGTCTCGCCCGCATGGCGTTTCCTGCTCTCGGGCCTCAATCACCGTCACCGTCAGTTCTGGGTATCGTTTTTTCTTGCCCTTCGGTGACTGAATCCGCAAGCGCCGATAGCGAATCTCCAGCACTGCTACCGACGGTTCTCCCGGCCGGTCACGAACTGAGACACGGTAGAATCCGCGGCGCGGAGTCTGCGCATCCTTTCCGCCGCGGTCTCTAGAAACTGCCTTTTACCGTCCCATGCGGTGCTTGCTGGCGTTGATTGCCGCCCGGGCCTCGCGGTCGGCCTCGCGGCGGCGCTCGGTTTCCCGCTTGTCCCAGTCCTGCTTGCCCTTGGCCAGGGCCAGCTCGCATTTGACCCGGCCATGGCGAAAATAGAGGCGGGTGGGAATGAGCGTATGGCCCTTCACCTGCGTCTTGGAGAATAGCTTGCGAATCTCATCACGGTGCAGCAGCAGCTTGCGCGTGCGGGTTTCGTCGTGATTGGCGATGTTGCCGTGGGAGTAAGGTCCGATATGCATGTTGAGCAAAAACGCTTCCCCGTCCTTGATGAGGCCGTAAGCATCCTTCAGGTTGGCTTTGCCTTCGCGGATCGACTTCACCTCGGTGCCGCGCAGCGCCACGCCCGCCTCGTATTTTTCCAGCAGAAAGTAGTTGTGGCCGGCGGCGCGGTTGTGCGCGGCGTCGCGCTCGCCGCTGGCCACCGGATCGCGCGGGCGGGGCGGCTTGCCGGGCGCGGAAGCGCCTTTGGGTACAACAACGTGGCTGGATTGGCGGGCCATGGGGCGGCTTCCTCAACTCTTCATGCTAGCATTGGCGCGAACTTTGCCCGCGCCGTACTGGGGCTTTGTTAAAATGAAGCATTATCGCGTCGATTGCATCGCCAGCCAGTGCGGCGTCAACGTTGGCGTCGACGTATGCCGGCGCAACCGGCAAGCGCCCGGCGGTAGAGATATGTCTGTCCTGGCGCCGGGGGGTGCGATGAAATTCCGACCTTTTTCTCGATCCGCGTCCGGAGCCGGCTTGGCTGGGACTCTGTTCCGGCTTGCGTCGATCGCGGTTCTGGGCGTTTTCTGCCTGTCCAGCGTGACCCTTCACGCTGAGTCGTTACGGAAGATCTTCAAGCGCGGGCAGCAGGCAGAGGCACGCCAGGACTACGATGCAGCCTTCAACGACTACCAGTTTGTCTATCACCACGATCCTGAAAATTTGCGTTACCGCATCGCCTACTACCGGGTGCGCATCACCGACGCGGCCATGCACGTGACCAAGGGCCGCGAGCTTTATCAGGCCGGCGACCTGCAGGGCGCGCTGGTGGAATTCATGCACGCCAGCGTGATCGACCCGGCCGACGAGGCGGCCCAGCAGGGTATCGCCCTCATCCGCGCCAAGGAAACCGGCGTCCAGCCGCCGCGAACCGCGCTCCCCTTGCCCTCCACTGAGCGGCGGGAGATCGCTTCACTGGCCGCACCCCCCATGCTGGAGCCCCTGTCGAACGCACCGATCAGCCTGCACATGACCGAGGACGCCAAGGTGATCTACGAGGCCATCGGCAAGGCGGCCGGGATCAACGTGCTCTTTGACCCCGATTACCATTCCAATCGCATCCAGGTGAATCTCAACAATGTTTCCCTGCTGAATGCGTTGCGCATTCTGGCCACCATGTCGAACACGTTCTGGCGCCCCGTCACTTCCAACACCATTTTTGTGGCCCAGAACACCCGCATCAAACACACTGAACTCGACGAGGAAGCGGTTCAGACCTTTTACCTGACCAACGCCTGGCAGCAGAACGACATGAACGACGTGCAGACGGCGTTGCGCAGCGTGATCCGCAACGCACAGTTTTATGGCGTAGCCAGCCAGAATGCCATCGTGGCCCGGGGCACGCCGGACGAACTGTTGCTGGCGCAGAAGATTATCGAGGACCTCGACAAGGCGCAGCCGGAAGTGGTGGTGGACTTCGCCGTACTGGAGGTGAGCAAAAACTGGGAGCGGACGCTGGGCATCACCTGGCCAAGCTCGATTGGCGTGACCATTCAGCCGCCTACATCGTCCAGCTCCAGCAGTTCGTCGTCATCGTCTTCGGGTGTATCGACCAGCGGCGTGCCCACGCTGTATAACCTGGCGCACCTGACGGCGTCCGACTTTGCCGTGAATGTCGGCTCAGCCACGCTCAATCTGCTGCTGACCAACTCCCAGACGCAGATTCTGCAAAGCCCCAGCATCCGCGCCCTTAGCGGGCAGAAGGCCACGTTGACCATTGGCTCGCGCATCCCTATCGCCACCGGTTCGTACCAGACCGGCGCCGCAACCGCGCTGGTCAGCTCGCTGGTCAACACCCAGTTCCAGTACATCAATGTAGGCGTGAAGATCACCGTGACGCCGGCCGTGCACTATAACAGCACGGTGACGCTGAATCTTGGCGTCGAGGTCAGCTCGCAAAGCGGCTCGGTCAATATCAGCGGCGTGACCGAGCCGATCATCAGCCAGCGCGTCATCAATCAGGTCATCACCCTGCGCGAGGGCCAGGCCAGCATTCTGGGCGGCATTCAGAACAAGCAGATGCAGCAGAACTCGAATGCCATCCCCGGCCTGGGCACCCTGCCGATTCTCAGATATATCTTCGGCTCCCAGGATCACATCATTCAGAACGACGATATCGTCTTCGTGGTGGTGCCGCACATTGTCCGCAATCAGGTCCTGACGCCGGGGAATCTGCGCCCCATCGACACGGGCGCGGGAGATTTCATCAACCTGCGCATGAGGCCGGAGACGGCTTCCGCGATGGCCGCCAAGCCCACCGTTTTTGTGCAGCCGCATATGGGCACGGTGCCGGGCGTATCGGCGGCGGGGGCGGCTCCGGCGGCCATGGAGCAGTTGAAAGCGATGGATGAGAACCGGGCCAATCCACCGCAGGCGGTCAGTCCGCCTGCCGCGGTTTCACCGCCTGCGGGCGCGGCGGCCGCGCCCAGTCCGCCCCCGGGCGGCAGCTTGGCCTTCCGGCTGAACCCGCCACCCGGCCCGGTCGCCATCGGCAGTACCTTCCAGGTGCCGCTGGTGCTGAGCGGGGGCGTCAACGTGAACTCCATTCCGGTGCAAATGCGATACGATCCGGCGCACCTGTCGCTGATCAACGTCTCCCAGGGAACATTCCTGGGGCAGGGCGGGCAGGCGGTTGCGCTGGTCCATCGGGATGATGGTCCGGGCGATGTGACCATTGTCGCCTCGCGCCCGCCGGGTGCGCCCGGGTTGAGCGGTTCGGGGGTCGTCTGCGTCCTTACTTTCCAGGCGAAGACTGCGGGATCGAGCGCGCTGACCATCACCCGCGCCGGGATTGTCAACAGCGCGCAGAAGCAAGTGCCGGCCGGGAATTCGCAGGTTCGCATCACAGTCAAGTAGGAGTGGCATTCATGAGCGTTCATTCTCCAATCCGCGCTGGCCGCGGCCGGGAAAGTGGCCTTACGCTCATTGAACTGATTGTGACGGTCTTCATCCTGTCGATTCTGGCATCGGCGGCAATTCCTCTGGATCGCTTTGTGTACAAGCGCCAAAAGGAACAGGAACTACGCCGCGACTTGTGGAATATGCGCGACGCCATCGATCGCTACAAGAACGCGGCCGATCGGGGCGCCTTCCAGACCAAGGTGGGCACCGACAACTATCCGCCCAACCTGGAGACGCTGGTCAAGGGCGTGGAAGTGAAGGGCAAGAGGTTGAGATTTCTGCGCCGCATTCCCATCGACCCCATGACCGGAAAGGCCACCTGGGGTTTGCGCTGCGCGCAGGACTCCCAGACTTCGACCAGTTGGTGCGGCGATGACGTGTTCGACGTGTACTCCAAGTCCCAGGGAACAGCCCTGAACGGAACCAAGTACGATACCTGGTAGGCTTTAAGCCAGTAAAACAGAGGGCATTTTGCGTCAACGCGGCAAACTGACGGCAGGCTTCACGCTCATCGAGCTGATGATCGTGATGGCCATTATTGGCATTCTGGCCACGCTGGCCATCCCCAGCTATGTGACCGCCATCAAGCACGCGCGCGAGGCAGTGCTGCGAGATGACCTGCAAGTGATGCGTACGGCGATCCAGTCCTACACCATGGACAAGGAAAAAGCGCCCCAGTCGCTGCACTCTCTTGTCCGCAGCGGCTATCTGCGCGCCATTCCCGTCGATCCCATGACCCACAGCGCCGATACCTGGGTCACCAGCAGCAGTCAGGATATGTACTCGCTGGAACAAACCGAGCCGGGCATCGACAACGTTCACTCCGGCAGCGATGAGATTGGCACAAACGGCAAGCCGTATTCGAGCTGGTAAATTCACAATCCGGCAGCGCAGGATTCCGCATCGTACTTGGTATCCTCGCCCTAGATGTTCGCCCCGCCGGGCCGCTGCCACCGAGGTATAAACATACAACCCGTCCGGCGCCCGAGCCGTGCTCCGCGGCGGATTGAAACCCGGGAGGGCCCTTGCCGATTCTCGATCCAATGGAGATGGATCCCAAGCTAGGCGACTTTGTATTCTCGGTTTGCGCCGACCGTTTCTACACTGCGCTGCTGCCCTTCGCACAGCCGGATTCCGGGCCGGACGGCGAGGGCGGGTTGGGTGGCCGCTTTCTCTACGCCGGCGAGCTGGACGACGAGGGCCGCGCCCTGCTGGTGGCTGCCAATGTGCTTGGCGCCGCCTCGCTGACCGTTACCGCCGATCCTGCCATGCAGCGCAGCGCCATTCGCGACGGTGTAGCGGATTTTCTGGTGAACACGCTGGACGAGGCGCTGCGCATTCTCAAGAACCAGGTCCGCAAGCGCCAGGCGGTGGCCGTCTGCCTGGCCGCCAAGCCGCAAGCCGTGACACGGCAGATGGAGGAACGCGGCGTGCAGCCGGATCTTGTCGTCTACGGGCTTTCCGGTCTGGCGCGCTTTCCGGCCTGCTTCCAGGCGCGCGCGCGCCGCGTGGAGCACGCAGGTCCTGCGGCGGACCGCTCTGTGGTGATGTGGGCGGCCGAGACCGCCGCGCCAATCTGGCTGCCCAAGCTGGATGCATTGGCCTTGCGCTGCGTCGATCCGCAGGCGCGGCCCGGCGAATGGGCGGCCCGGCGCTGGCTGCGGCTGGCTCCGCGCTACTTTGGCCGACTGGCGGAAGGCCGGCGCATTGTTTCCTGCCAGGTGGCGGCGGCACAGCGGATCTTCGAAGCGGTGCAGGCCGCCGTCCGGCGCGGTGAGATCGGCGTTCCGGTGTGGATCGGCATGAGCAGCCTGGCCGGCACGCAGTCGGCCCATGCCAACCCGCCGGCGGCGGAGAAAATCGCGGACTGATCGGCAGAAGTCGCGCGGCCACGTTCCGGCGAGTTTGCTCGCCATGGAAGAGGCTTCAGTTTGAACGAGAATGTACTTGGGGAGCTTCAAGAGGACACGAGCAGGCATGACAGAGGAGCGAAGTTCTCAAGACGCCGAAGAGATCCAACGGCCCAGTGGGCTTCTCTACCACTACACGGGCCAGAAGGGGCTTTTAGGAATTCTTGAGAGCAAAAGCGTCTGGGCCATACACGTACGATACCTGATCTCTGTGTCCAAACCGCCATACCGGGCCACAACTCTCATCCTGCCGCTTCCACCCGCGCCCAAAGCTCCTTGATCCCATAGCCGGTCTTGGCGGAGACGGGCAGGATCTTTTCCACTTCCAGGCCCTTTTTCAGATCCGCCAGGTTGCGGGTGCGGCCGTTGCCGCTGAGCCGGTCCACCTTGGTGGCCACCACGACAAATTCGCGGCCAGCGGCGCGGAGCCAGTCCAGTAACTGCCGGTCGCTGGGCCGGGTGGGCACGTTTGCGTCCACTAGACATACGCACAGTGCCAGCGTCTCGCGCTGGGCAAGATAGGGGTCGATGAACCGGGGCCACTCGGCGGAGATCGACTTTGAGATCTTGGCGTAGCCGTAGCCGGGCAGGTCCGCGAAGAGCATGCGGCGGCGGCCAGCCTGATCCAGGAGCGCGAAGAAGTTGATGGCCCGCGTTCGCCCCGGCGTGGACGAAACCTTGGCCGCCTTTTCGCCTACCAGCGCGTTGAGCAGGCTCGATTTGCCCACATTCGAGCGGCCCAGGAAGGCTATCTCCGGCGCGGCCGGTGCAGGGAATTGCGCCGCCGCCGTGGCCGAAAGCAGAAATTGAGCGGTATATCGCATGATGGGTGCGTCGGCCGGGGCGATGCGCTCCGGCCGCTGTGGAAATTTTACCGGCCAGGGCCACAAAAGGCCGCACCACCGCCCAAATTGCGCAGATTCAAGGCATTATGCAACACGAAATTGGGCGCAACTTTTCCGTTACACTTTCCGCGCATTTGCATCCAATATTTCAAGTTGAAGCGGCCGGATCCGGATGCCGCTGAACGGCTTCCCTGCTTCTGCATCGCTGCACCCCTCTTGCCCTGGTTTCATTTCAGGTCCATGAGGTGACTCGATGAAATTGAAGCTTACTCTTTTGCTTCTGCTGACAATGGAACTGGCCATTCCCACTCGGCTCAGCGCACAAACCACTCCCGTAGACAATCACGCGCCGGGCTTTGAGCTTTTCGGCGGCTACTCCTACATCTTCAAGCCCTACGACCGCACCAATCTGACCCCCTTTAGCGGCGGCACGAGCGGCTGGGACGCATCGCTGCGGGTTCCGGTCCCTATCTTCGGCTCGTGGCTGGGCGTCAAGGGCGACGTCTCCGGTTTCTACCGCTCCGACCAGCCAAATTTCAATCCCCACTCCTATTTCTTTCTGCTCGGTCCACAAGTCTCGCTGCACCTGGGCAAATCCACGGTGTTTGCGGACGGGCTGGTAGGCAGTTCGCACCTGAACAACTCGGCTCTGCCCAATCTGCGGTCCGCCTCAACCCTCGCGGTTGCCGTCGACGGAGGCGTCGATATTGGCTTGACGCGTGCGTGGGCGTGGCGGGTCATGGCCGGGTACTATAACACCAACTATCAATCCACCAACCACAACGTCAGCGAGATTACGAACTCGAATGTTCGTATTAGCGTGGGACCGGTGTTTCGCTTCTGATAATGTTTTTCCGCCGGGATACCGATTCTTTTCGCGCTCCGCGGCCGCGGACTTTGAAAAGCTGCCCCCAGAGCTGGCCTGAGAGTCCATGTACCATCGATGCATGGCGCTGGTTGAGGTTAGCTCTGTCTGGAAGTCCTATCCGCGGCGCGTGGGTTTGCGCACCGAGGAGCGCACGGTCGTCGCGGACGTTTCGCTGACCATCGAGGCGGGCGAAACCCTGGGTCTGGTCGGCGAATCGGGCTCGGGCAAAACCACGCTGGCGCGCATGATTCTCGGCCTCGTGGCGCCAACCCGCGGCACCATCCGTATCGACGGCGAGGACATCACGCGAGCGTCGGCGCGCAAACTGCGCCAACTGCGCCGCCAGATGCAGCCGGTGTTTCAGGATCCTTATGCCGCGCTCAACCCGCGCATGAGCGTATTCCAGATTGTCACCGAGCCGCTGGTAATTCACCGCCGCGCCACCGGCCTCAACGCGGGGCTGAATCCGCGCAAGCGCCGCGCCGCCCTGCGCGCCAGGGCCGTTGAACTGCTGACGGAAGTCGGCCTCGACGAAACCGCGCTCAACCGCCATCCGCACGAGTTCTCAGGCGGCCAGCGGCAGCGCATCAATATCGCTCGCGCGCTGGCGCTGCGCCCGCGGCTGCTGATCCTCGACGAGCCGGTTTCCGCGCTCGACGTGAGCGTGGGCGCGCAGATTGTGAATCTGCTGCGCCACCTGCAGCGCGAATACGGACTTACCTACCTGTTCATCTCGCACGCCATGCCGCTGGTGCGCTACCTGAGCACGCGCATCGCCGTGATGCAGAACGGCCGGCTGGTGGAGACCGGCGAAGCGGAAGCTCTCTGCGCCAATCCCCGGCAGGCCTACACGCGCCAGTTGATTGAAGCCACGCCGGAGCTGCCCGCCGCTCCAGAGGATCAAACCGAAACGTCCTGACGCGCCAGCATCGCGGCCAGCAGCGCTGTACGCGGCGCCAGATGCTCCACTATCACGGATTCGTGCCGCGCATGCGCGCCTTCGCCTACCGCGCCCATTCCGTCCAGCGTGGGAATGCCCAGCGCCGCGGTAAAGTTTCCGTCTGAAGCGCCGCCCGTGGCCGCTTCCTCCAGCACAAAGCCCAGTTCACGCGCCAGCGCGCGGGCCGCCGCGAACAGGCGCACGGTGCCCCGCGTCCGCTCCATCGGCGGGCGGTTGATGCCGCCGGTCACCGTCAGATGGCAGCGCTTGTCGGCAGGCTTCAATGCGGCAAAGCGCCGCTCGATGCGCGGCCCGTCGGCACTGCGCCGGATGCGCACATCGACTTCCGCCCACGCTTCGGCGGGAATCACGTTGCTGCGCGTGCCGCCGCCGGCCCAGCCCACACTCACGGTCAAGCCACGCTTCAGGTCGGTCCAGTTGCTCACGGTGTCCATGACGCGGGCCAGCTCACGCAGGGCGTTCGCACCCTTTTCAAAGTCGACGCCCGCATGCGCCGCCACGCCTCTCACCTCGATGCGCCAGTTGCCTGTGCCCTTGCGCGCCGTCTTGTATGCCAGCCCCTGCGCCGGCTCCAGCACGTAGACAGCGCCGCACCCGGATGCAAGCCGCTCAATTACCGGTCGCGAAGCCGGACTGCCGATCTCCTCGTCGCCGGTCAGCAGCAGTACGATTTCGTGCTCCAGCAGGTCGGCTTCGATCAGCATTGCAATGGCGGTCAAGGCCATCGCTACACCGGCCTTCATGTCCAGCGTCCCCGGGCCCCACAGCCGCCCGTTGCTCATGCGGCAGGGCATGGTCTTGAGCGTGCCCTGCGGCCAAACCGTGTCCAGATGGCCCAGCACGAGAATCGGCTTTACCCCGTCTTTACAGCGCGGACCGAAGCGCGCCTCCACGGCATCGCCAAAGCCGCGCTGCCGGTGCAGCTTCACGCGTCCGCCCAGATCGCGGGCACGCGCCCCGGCCAGCGCCACGCAGGCGTCCACGGCGGCCTTGTCCGGCGAAGGCGATTCGGCCGCCACAAGCTTCCGGGTGAGTTCGATCAGCGCCTGCTGCTTGCGCAGTGCGCCCGCCAGCAAAGCGCGCATGGGAACAGGAATTCCAGGTAAAGCGGACATTTGCGTACCGTCCAGCGGCCTTCAAATTGAGCACTTCGAGGCCGTCCCAATTCTACGTTGGCACACCCGGCGGCGGAGAAAGCCCTGTACTGTGGCGCCTCTTTACGCATTCGATCCGGCGGCGCGGGATTTTAAGACTGCCACATAGCGGATGGAATCGCCTGTAGATCCTGCGCTGTCAACAGTTTTGTTAAAATTCGTGGAATTTTACCCCCAATGTGTGGCAAAAATGCCACAGGACGCGAATGCCCGTTCCCGTCTAATCTGATGGAGCGCTAACTTTTGCCCCCGGAGTGGATCCTAAATTGGCTTCTTCTGCGCAACAGGAACAGACCATTGCAGCCCCAATTGAGTTCACCGGCGTGGGGCTTCATTCGGGTGCTCCGGTCACCATGAAGATGTTGCCCGCTCCCGGTGGCTCCGGCATCGTCTTCCGCCGTACCGACCTCGACAACTTTGAGATTTCCGCCATCAGCCGCAACGTGGCCAAGGTGAGCTACGCCACCAGCCTCATGCGCCAGGGCGTTCTCATCTCCACCACCGAGCATCTGCTCTCGGCGCTCATCGGCATGGGCATCGACAACGTGATTGTGGAGCTGGACAACCTTGAGCTGCCCATTCTCGACGGCAGCGCGCTGCCCTACGTGCAGGCGTTTACCCGGGTTGGCATTCGCGCTCAGCGCCGCCGCCGCGAGTCCATCAAGGTGCTGCGCCCTATTGAGGTGCGCGAGGGCGACAAGTTCATCGGCGTATATCCCGGCTCCGGCTACAGCATTGAGTACACTATCGACTTCCCTGCTCCCGTGGGCCATCAGAGCGCCAGCATCGATCTGGCTGCCGAGACATACGGCACAACGATCGCCCCGGCCCGCACCTTCGGCTACCGCGCCCTGGAACAGCAGATGCGCGAGATGGGCCTGATCCGCGGCGCCAGCCCGCAGAATCTCATCGTGCTCGGACCGAAGGGCCCGGAAAACGGCCCGCTGCGCTTCAGCGATGAGTACGTCCGCCACAAGATTCTCGACCTGATCGGCGACCTGGCACTTGCCGGCCGCCGCATCGAGGGTCATGTGGTGGCCGAGCGCGCCGGCCACGCCATGCACACGGCGCTGGTTTCGCGGCTGCTCAAGGATCGCTCCGCGTGGGAGACGGCATGGGTGCCCGCCAAGGCCGCGCCAGCGGCAGCAGCCAAGGACGATGCGCCGGCGCTTGCCGGTGCAACCCGGCCGGCGCTGGCGGGCATTTAGAACATCGTAGCCATGACTGTTAGACAAGACTGAATTGCGGAGATTAGGGACACCGCGCATCCCCTGTGCACGGCGCAGTGGAACGGGCCGGTCTGAGCCGGGGGCAAACGACTGCAAGCGGACGCTTGATCGCGGTCTTCAATCCCCTGGGCAAAAAGGAACAGACAAAGCAGTACAGGGACCAAAATTCCACGATGGCATAAGTGCGCACAACGACATTTGCGTCTGCGAGGGAGATATACTTCCACACCCTGTAACGATTCAGCACAAGCTCCCACCACTGCAAACGCAGAAAGTAAGGGATCTCAACAGGCTCGCACTTTGCCGGTGCATGGAGGCAATCCTTTGTGAGCCAGGTGCGCGAATAAACGCCTTCGCGGATGCGTTTCGCGGCATCCTCGCCAAAGTAGCGGGAAAAATCCACCCAGACGTTGGGCCGCATATCCGCCTCGATGTAGTAACGTCCGGAGCCGTCTTCGGCGTCGATGCACGAGATATTCACAAAGCCATCCGCGCCGAGTGCGTGCCCGAGCATCCTCACTTCATCGAAGGCCTTTTCGTCGACGAGCGGCAGCGGGTAATACCTGCGCAAGGTGGAAACGCCAAAAGACTGAGCGCGCCGCAACACGCGAGAATAGGCAAAGTGCACCAGCTCATGCTGAACATAGATCGAATCGGCGGATATTTCGGCCCCTTTGATCTTCTTTTGCAACAGTAGAGGTCGTGCCTCCAACAGATTCACAGCTCGAATCACTTCGGTATCGTTCCGGCACTCGCGAGTGCCCATGCCGCCATATGACTCATCGACCTTGAGCATGACCGGGTAGCCCAACTCGTTGGCAGCTGCTACCGCAGCTTCGCGGCTGGAGACCACGCGGAAGGACGGAGTTTGGATTCCCGCCTTACTAAGCACCCCGGAGAGTCCGATCTTGGAGAAGATGTGCGATGGCTGGCCTTCAATCGGAACAGGCAGAAATCCCGGCCGCTGACTCGCATGCCACTTCGAGTCCCTGACGGCCTTCAGGGTTTCGTCATCCGTGGGAATGATCCAGTCGTACTGCCGGGTGCGGGCACGGGTATGCTGATGCACGAGACGCATCATTTCGTCAGTCGATTCAGCGAGGTGGATATTCCGGACAAATCTGCTGAAACGCATCGTCCTCGCGGTCGTGATGACATCCACCATCATGCCGGCGCGCGACAACAGATGGGGCAAACCCATCATGTTTTGGATTGTGCTTCCTATAACGAGAGCTTCTCTTTGATTTTCCACGGGCCCGTTGTAATGATCGTTTCGTGCGCGTTTTTTAAGGGAACTTATCATGCCTAACCATCGTTCACCGGCCGCAGCAAGTGATTCACCCGGCTGTCGTGATCTTGTCCGAACAAGATCGTTGCGATTGTAACCCGGCTTCAATCTGCCGGACGATTGCACCTTTGCGGCAGATGCTCCGCGCTACGACCCGACTTCTCAACCATCCACACGCCACCCCAAAGCTGAGAGCTAAAGGCTGCAGGCTGTCTTTACGCAAACAGAATCCGCATCGGCTTCTCGGCCGGATAGCTCCTGCCTTCGTCGGCCAACTCGCCCGTCTCGGGATTGCGGGCAAACACGCTCAGCAGGTTCGAGTCCTGATTGGCCACCAGCATCCAATGCCCGGTGGGATCGAGCACAAAGTTGCGCGGCGTCTTGCCGCCACAGCTTGAACGGCGCATGGGCGTCAGCGTGCCGGTCTTCCAGTCGCATTGGAAGGCGTAAAGAAAGTTATCGTCGCGGTTGGCGAAATACACAAAGAGGCCGTCGCTGGAGATCACGGTGTCGCATCCCCGCGTGGGGCCGTGATAGCTGGCCGGCAGCAGATCGATGGTGGTTACGCGCGTCAGGCCGCCGTCGGCTTTGTGCCACTCCAGCACATCCACCCTGGATACGATCTCGTACATGCAGTAGGCGGTGTGACCGTTGGGATGGAAGTGCAGCGTGCGCGGTCCCCATCCCGGCCCGCCGCGATAAACGCCGGCGGGCATCAACTGCGCGGTCGCAGGGTGGGTCTTGTAGATATGAATGCGGTCGCCGCCCAGGTCGTTGATATAGGCAAAGCGGTTGTCGGGCGAGAAGGAGGAAAAATGCGCGTGCGCCGTCTTCTGGCGGGCCAGGTCGGGGCCGTGGTCGGTATAGTGCGCGGTCCACACGGCCTCGCTGAGATGGCCGTTTTCAATGCGAAAGCTCGCCGCGCTGCCGCCCGCATAGTCGGCCGCGATCAGCATTTGTCCGGTGGGGTCCACGGCCACGTGGCAGGTGCCTTTGCCGGCGGAATTGCGCGCGGAAAGCAGTTGTAACTCGCCGTTGACCACGCGATAACTCGCTACTTCGCCGGTCAGCTTGCCCTCAAACTCCCACAGCTCCGAGGCGGAGTACATATACTCGTGGCCGTGCGAGAAGGCCAGCCACGCCACCAGCGGTGTTTGGGCCGCAACGCCGGCCTGCGTCAGCACGGCGGTTGCCGGATCCCAGTCGTAGGCCAGAATGCCGTTCTCTTTGGAGAGGCTGCCGACGAAGACCCTCTGCCGTTTGGCGATGCGAGCTTGGGGCGCGGAACCCGCGGCGAACTCCGGTGCGATGGCCGTGGCGATGGAAGCGGCGGAAGCAGTCACAAGAAACTCGCGGCGGGTGGATTGATTCATGCCGACCATTGTCGCCCATGCGCCCGGAGGCGCGCCAGTTCGGAAGCCCGCGCGACGACACATGCATGCGGCGAGTCCTCGTATATTTTCTCCATGCGGTGCGATACTTTCGAAGAGGTTCGCTTCATTCTTTCGCGGAGTTGGTCATGAAGCTTTTGCTCACGGTTCTTCTGGCTGCCGCCGCAATTCCGCTTGCGGCGCAGACGGCGACTCCCGCCGTGCCCGCGCCACCAGCCAGAAACAGCGGCGCGCCGGACACCGCCGCGATACTCCGGTACATCAACTCCACCTGGAGCAAGCTCACCCGCTCCATGTCCGATTGCGATTCGGTGACCGACGTGAAGGTGGCCGGCCCGGCCGTGCTCTATCTGCCCGCCGAAATGCCCGCGCCGCCCGATGTGCGGGCGCTGGAAAAGACATGCAACGTAAAGATCCTGCACCTGCCGCGTCGCATTGAGAAGATCGGCGACCTGCAGCCCGGCGATCTGCACGAGCAGGGATTGCTCTATCTGCCACATCCTTATGTGGTGCCCGGCGGACAGTTCAACGAGATGTACGGCTGGGACAGCTACTTCATCATCCTCGGCCTGGAAGCCGATCATCGCGCCGCACTGGCCAAGGACATTGTCGATAACTTCCTCTTCGAGATCGAGCACTACGGCGGCATTCTGAACGCCAACCGCACGTATTACCTGACGCGCTCGCAGCCGCCGTTTCTCACCTCGATGATTCGCGCCGTGCTGGAGAATCCCGCCAGCTTTCCGCAGACTCCCACCGGCCGCGCCGAAGAGCACGCGTGGCTTGAGCGCGCCTACACGCTGGCCGAAATGGACTACTCCTATTGGCTGCGCCCCGAGCACGCCGCCGGACACACCGGGCTGGCCCGCTACTTTGACTACGGCAGCGGCCCTGTGCCCGAGATGGGCGACACCAGCACTTATTACCAGGACGTGATTCGCTGGATTGTGAAGCATCCCAGCCCCGCCAGCGCCGGCTTTCTAGTGAAAGGCCCCGAGCATCCCGACGCCGCGCAGGCTGCGCGCCTCAAGCAGATCAGTTGCAATGTGGAGACGAGCGTGCTGTGCATGCGCGCCTGGTACGACGGCTACCGGCTGAGCCGCGGCTTCTACATCGGCGACCGCGCCATGCGCGAATCGGGCTTCGATCCCAGCTTTCGCTTTGGGCCGTTTTCCGGCGCCACCGAAGACTACGCGCCAGTGGGGCTGAACTGCCTGCTCTATCGCTACGCACGCGACATGGAGCACTTTGCGCTGCTTCTCGACAAGTCCGCCGATGCGCAGCTCTGGAGCCGGCGCGCCAGAATCCGCGATGCCGCCATTCACTACTATCTGTGGCGGCCCACCGCAGGCGTCTTTGCCGACTACAACTTCGTTACGCACCGCCGGTCGCACTACGCGTTCATTACTTCGCTCTATCCGCTGTGGACCGGCGTGGCCACGCACGACGAGGCGAGGCAGATGGTGGCCCGGCTCGATCTGTTCGAGCGGCGCGGCGGCCTGTCGACGAGCAATTATCAGAGCGGCCTGCAATGGGACGAGCCATACGGCTGGGCGCCAACGAACTGGATCACAATCGAGGGCCTCGAAGATATGGGCTTTCGCAAGGATGCGCTGCGCATTGCGCGCGAGTTCACCGCGACCATTGATGCCGGCTTTGCTGCCCACGGCACGATGGTGGAGAAATACAACGTGGTCGCCGGCAATGCGAACGTGAACGTAACCGCCGGCTACAAAGTCAATCAGATCGGCTTCGGCTGGACCAACGCCGTTTACCTGAAGATGCACCAGTTGATCGAAGAATCTGCGCGGGAGCACGCGGGTCAAGGCGCGTCAAAATAAGCGCGCTGCACACCTGCGCGTTCGCCGCATGCACCGCGATCGCGCCGCTATGCACCCGGCGCGAAGAAATCGCTCAGCCCGGCGCGCTGCGCGTGGGCCGCCATTGCGGCCTGAATCTCCAGCGCCAGAGCCAGCGCCGCGCGACCCTGCCGCGCCGTCACCCTGGGCGCGCGCCGCGTGCGCACCGACTCAAGAAAGCTCTCGATCTCCAGCCGCAGCGGCTCGCCCGGCGTTACCTCAGGCTTGACAAACGACAGGCCGGGCGCAGGACCGGCAGCCATCAGCTTCTTCAGCCCCTCGGCGTCCACCTGGCCGCCGGCCACGGCCGCGGCAATCTCCGGCGGCAGGCTGCCGTCCATGCGGATCACCAGCAGATCGCGGCGCGCGTAGTCGATGGACACATACTGCCGCGGCTCGAAGAAGCGCAGCTTGCGCACCCGTTCGGTCGAGACCCGCGACGCCGTAAAGTTGGCCACGCAGCCGGACTCGAACTCCACGCGCACGCTGGCGATGTCCACTCGCGGCGAGACAACGGGTAGGCCCACCGCGCGTACCTCGCACACCGGGGACTGCGTGAAGGCCAGCACAATGTCCAGGTCATGGATCATCAGGTCCAGCACAACGTCCACATCCAGCGAACGCGGGGTGAAGACGCTCAGCCGGTGCGCCTCGAAGAACATGGGCCGCTTGAGCCGCGGCTCAACGGCCAGCACCGCCGGATTGAAGCGCTCCAGGTGTCCCGGCTGCACGATCCGGCCCAGGCGCTCAGCGCGGGCGATCAGGTCGTCGGCCTCTTCCAGGCTGGCGGCCAGCGGCTTTTCCACCAGCACGTCAATGCCTGCGTCCAGCAGCGCACCGGCTACCGCGCAGTGCCGCACGGTGGGCACGGCCACAATGCCCGCATCCAGATTTAGCTTCGCCGCCAGCAACTCTTCAACGGACGCAAAAACGGGAATGCCGTATTTGGCAGCCGCCTCGGCGCTTCGCGCCGCATCCGGCTCGACAGCGGCGGCCAGCACTGCGCCTGCGCCGGCGGACTCCAGTTCGCGCAGCACACGCAGATGATTGCGTCCGAAAGCTCCAGCCCCGGCTACGGCCACTCGCAACACACGTTCAGATGCTATCGCGTGGCCTCTTTCTGCGCTCCGTTGCCTTCCACCGCCTTCAGGCAGCGGCCATAAAGCTCAAGCAACTGGCTCACGTGCTCTTCCGACTTGGGGGCCGTGCCGCTGAAGCCGGCCGAGGATACAGCCGTTCGTCCCACCCCGGCCGTATCGGCCACGAATTTCATCAGATCGAGGGCGATATCCTCATTCCGCCGTGCTCCCAGATTCATATTGTTCAATCCATCCATCCTTAGAATTCTCCACTCAGGATGCTACCAGAACCGGCCTGCCGCCCCCGCCACCCGGCGGGGCGTCATTTAAACTGAATAAGTCATGCTCGATTTGGGATTTGTGCGGGGCAACCTGGCCCTGGTAGAAGAAAAGCTGCGCGCCCGCGGAGCCGATCCGGCATATCTGCTGGGCGATTTCCACCAGCTCGACCGGCGCCGCCGCGAGGCCATCACAATCGCCGAGCAGTCCAAGGCCCGCCGCAACGAACTGAGCCACCAGATTGGCGCCCTCAAGAAAGCCGGCCAGGATGCTGCGGCGCTGATGGAAGAGACCCGCGTCCTCAAGGAAAAGCTCGACGAACTGGACGGGACGGCGGCGGCCCTCGACGAGCAGATGCGCCAAGCGCTCTCGCGCGTCCCCAACCTTACGCGGGACGAAGTGCCTGCGGGCGCGTCGGAAGCCGACAATATAACGCAAAAGACCTGGGGCGAAATGCCCAGGCTCGATTTCGAACCCAAACCCCACTGGGAGCTGGGCGAAGCGCTCGGCATCCTCGACTTGGAGCGCGCGGCCAAGCTCAGCGGGGCGCGGTTTGCCGTTTACATGGGCGCGGGCGCGCGGCTGGAGCGGGCGCTGATCAGCTTCATGCTCGATCTGCACACCCGCAAGCACGGCTATAGGGAAGTCCTGCCGCCCTTCATGGTCAACAGCAAGTCTCTCTTTGGCACCGGCCAGTTGCCCAAGTTTGCCGAGGACCTCTTTCGCTGTTCCGACGCCGACGCCGACGCCGCCACCCGCGGCGAGTTCAAGGACAGCGATCATTGGCTGATACCGACCGCCGAGGTTCCGGTCACCAATCTCTACCGCGACGAAATCCTCGACGAGAGCCGGCTGCCCATTTCGCTGACGGCCTATACGCCCTGTTTCCGCGCCGAAGCCGGCGCCGCCGGCAAGGACACGCGGGGCATCATCCGCCAGCACCAGTTCCAGAAGGTGGAGCTGGTCAAGTTCACCCGCCCCGAGGACTCCGATGCGCAGCACGAGCAGTTGACCCGCGACGCTGAAGAGATTCTCGAAGCCCTCAGGCTGCCTTACCGCCGCGTCCTGCTTTGTACCGGCGACACCGGCTTTTCCTCCGCCAAGACGTATGATCTTGAAGTCTGGCTCCCCGGACAGGGCCTTTATCGCGAAATCTCCTCCTGTTCGAACTTCGACGCCTTTCAGGCGCGGCGGGCCAACATCCGTTACCGGCCCTCGCCCAAAACCAAGCCCGAGTTTGTCCACACCCTCAACGGCAGCGGCCTGGCCGTCGGCCGCACCTGGGTCGCCATTGTCGAAAACTACCAGCAGCCCGACGGGACGATTCTTATCCCCGAAGTTTTGCGCCCTTACATGGGCGGTCTGGATAAAATAATCAGGGAGTCGTAATGGAAGCCAGCAGCACCAGCGGAACGGTCTCGCCGCCCAGGCACGGCCTGCGTCAGACCCTCAGAAACTACTTCTACTGGACCTATCCTCGGGGCTCGGTGCAGTACGACATCATGGTGACGCTGATTCTGCTTTTCATCTTCATCACGCCGCATTTGTGGAACTACGGCGCCGTGCCCTCGCGCCCCGGCGGTCTAAAGCACCCCATCCAGGTTGTGGGCGATAGCGGTCACGGCATGATCCTCACGGTCGATGCGACGGATGTGCACATTCCCCCCGGCGCATCCGACTACGCCGTGCGCGAAGCCCTCCTGAATGCCATCGAGCCCGTCACCGGAGACGCCGTCTTTGTCTATCGCTGGGACACAATCACCAACCGCCGCGGCAAGCTCGTCTGGAAGATTTGGGTGCACCGGTAGCGCACTCTGCCGCAGTGTTGTTGCAGAGAGTATGAGTTCAGCCGTGCCGTATGCAAGGTGAGACCGGCGGAAAATCGGCCTCGGGTATGCCTGGGGCAGTCCTGAATCCCCAGGGAGATGCCGCTTCCCGCCGGACGAGGAATGATTCCCGCGATGCGTCCGCGCCGCCAGCGCATCCGATAGAAAGATGAGGCTCACGAGAGTGATGAAAAGATTCGCAATCGCCGCACCCCTGCTGTTCCTCCTGCTGCTTTCGGCACAGCCCGCTTGCGCAGCGCAGAACCTTCAGCAGGTGCTCCAGCAGCTCGACCGCGCCGCCAGCAACTTCCGCTCCGCCTCGGCTGAATTCGAGTTCAAAAACATCCAGACCGAACCGGTGCCCAACACCGACATCATGACCGGCGTCGTCTACTACGAGCATCACGGCGGCGAGCTGCGCATGGCGGCCCATATCAAGAAGCGCGACGGCCAGCCTTTCGGGGCTGTCTACACCTACGACCACGGCGTCTTCCAGCTCTATAACAAGCAGCTCAACCAGGTAAGGAAGATGCAGAACGCCACCAATCTCGCCGCCTATCTCGCCCTCGGCGCCGGCGCCAGCGGCCAGCAGCTCCAGGACATGTTTGAGCTCACCTATCTGGGCCAGGAGACGATCGACGGCGTAATGACTGAGAAGTTGCAGCTCATTCCCAAAGCCCAGAAGGCGCGCAATATGTTTCCCAAGATCACCATCTGGGTCGATCCGGCGCGCGATGTTTATCTCAAGCAGGTCTTCGACGAGGGGCAGGGCATGTCGCGCATCTGCACTTACACGCACATCCAGTTCAACCATCCGATTGGGGCCGACAAGTTCACCTTCAGAACCAACAGGAAGACACAATTCCTGAACCAGTAGTCCGCTTGAACCCGTAGCCTGACTTGAAGCAGGGGCCTGCGGCGGGGAATTGGCGCCGGGATCGAACAGGCGGGAGCCGGAGCGAAGATCAGGAAGCCGGCTTCCCGTCGGGGGAACTTGTGGCATCCGGCAGCCCGGATTTTCCGCTGCAATGGATATAAAGCCTGAGCCCGAGTGGGGTCGGCGTCAGATTGACCCGCTCGACCTGTGCGCTTCCCCAGGGCTTGACTATCGGTTCCAGCAAGCGGAGAACGCAGAGAAGATTCAGATTGCCTTCGACGGAGGCCAGGTTCTGAATTCCTGTCATTCGGCTGATCTCCTCCGCCGTGCAGCAGGGATCCTGTCCCGGCCTGACCCCAGGCTGCCCTTCATTTTGCATGGTCCTGGCGCAGGCGGCACTGAGAATAAGCAGGTGAGACCTGGCCATCTGATTTAGCAGGTTCACGAATTCCAGAATTTCCGCATCCTCCAGCCGCTTCAAAGCGGCCGTGGCCAGCAGTCCTGCCCAGAATTGCTGCGCCACTGCTTCTCCTGTCTTGGCCCCTTCTTCCAAAATGCGCACAACAGTGTCCGGCTTTACATCGGTTACCGGAGTGAGGTTTTGGGACGCCACCAGTTCCGCGGCCTTGAGGGTGATTTCGGTCGCGCTCTCGGCGCCCTCGTTGCTCAGGCGCCTGGAAAAAAGCTGCATAACCCGGCTTTCCGCAGAAGGGGAGATGCAAAGCAAAAATGCGAGTGCTTTGGTGCCGCGGAACAGGCCCACCGCGTCCTTCTGCGGGGCGATATCAACGGCTTTTGCCATGAGCGTGGGCCAAGCCGCTGGCTTGCCGAATTCGTGGACCAGGGCGAAGCAGACGCCATCCGCGCCCTTGCGAACCACCTTGGCACGGAGGCGCACTTGAGCGCGAATACCCTTGCTTGACTCGGTCAATCTTTCCAGAGTTAATGGAACGCTCGCACCCGGCTCCCACCTGTCCTGCGTAACAAGATAAATATCTGTCGGACTTATGTCTTTAATCCTGGCCCGTCTTTGTTCGCCGTCCTTCGAGTAGCGCGCGTCCAGTGTTTGCGCCGGAACACGTTGGTTCTTGCGGCGCTCCCACAACCGAATTTTCCCAATTGCCAGCCTGACTGTCATAGAATGCGTGCGGCTATCATACATCGTTCTACAAACGTTTGAGCACCTATAACTGAATGAATTTATGATGAAAAGCCATCTTGTGGCCGCAGCGTGACTATAGTTTTATAGCGAAAATCCAAAGTCATGCCGGGCAGGTCTGGATTACTTGAAACGAAAGTACCGTTTCGCCCGCGCCGTGTCGATCATGATCTGGGCTTTCAGTGCCTCCAGCGAGGGCCAGGCGATCTCTCCGCGCAGGCGCAGCAGAAACTCAAGCCCTAGCGGCGTCCGGTCGTCCAGCTCGACTGGCTCAAAGTCCAGAATGTGCGACTCGACGGCGAAGGACGCGTCGCCGAACGTGGGGCGGTTGCCCACGTTGGTCACGGACCGGTATGTGCGCTCGTCCAGCTTGATGCGCGTCACATAGACGCCGAGGGCTGGCAGAAGCCCGTCGTAGGGAGCCATGTTCACCGTGGGCACCAGCAGCCGCGAGCCCACGCCGCGCCCTCGTGCCGGCGCCGAGAGCACCGCGAAAGGCCGGCCCAGCATCCAGCGCGCCCGGCGCACGTCACCGGTCGCCACCAGCATGCGCACGGCCGAGCTGGATACTTCCATTCCCCGGACGTGTACCGCGTCGTGTACGCGCACCGTGAAGCCGAACTCCGCGCCAAACCCGGCCAGCTCCGCCACGCCGGCCTTCGCCCCGCGTCCAAAGCGGAAGGTGCTGCCCTCATGCACGCTGCGCACTTTGAGCGCACCGGCCAGGATCGTGCGCACATACTCCCGCGCCGGCAGCGCGGCCAGCTCTCGCGTGAAGGGCTCGACCAGCACCGCGTCCACGCCGGTTTCAGCCAGCAAGCGCAGGCGCTCGGCCAGTGGTGTAATCAGCGGCGGCGCGCTGCCGGGCCGCAACACGCGCTCCGGATGGGGATCGAAGGTGACGGCCACCGCGCGGGCGCCCAGCCGCCGCGCCTCATCCGTCACGGCCGACAGAATTTCGCGGTGCCCAAGGTGTACCCCATCGAAGTTTCCGATGGCGGCCACCGTCGGCCCGAAATCCGCCGGAATCTCCTCCGCGCCACGGAACACCATAGCCGTTTGCGCCTTGCGCGCGATGCTTGACCCCGGATCACTCATAGGTTCACGGGCACGCTTAGCCCGTCATACGCCAGCCTGATGTTCTCAGGCAGGTTGCGGTTGGTGTCTTCGTGTCCCAGGTCGTGCGCAATGTGCGTCAGCCAGGTTTGCCGCGCGCCGATACGCCGCGCCCAGCCTACGGCCTGCTCCAGTGTGGCATGGCTCGGATGCGGTTTGTGGCGCAGCGCGGAGAGCACGAGCACGTCCAGGCCGTGCAGCAGGCTGAAGCTGGGCTCGGGAATCTCGCTTACGTCGGTGAAGTAAGCCGCGCTGCCAAAGCGGAAGCCTGTAATGCTCTGTTTGCCATGCACCACCGGCACGCGCAGGAATGCGACGCCGTGAACCGTGGTGCGCTCGTGCAGGGGTTCGAGCCGCACCCGGGCGCGGGTGGGATAGGTGGCGTCCGGCGAAAAAGTATACTCATATACCCGCCTCAGGACCTCCGCCGTCTCCGGCGCGGCGTAGAGAGGAATCGGCCCGCCGTTTTCCCGGTGGGCTGCAAAGCTGAGGGGACGAAGGTCGTCCATGCCAAAGATATGGTCGGCGTGCGCGTGTGTGTAGAAGACCGCGTCCACCCGGACCAGCCCGGCGCGCAGCGCCTGCTCCCGGAAATCCGGCCCGGTGTCGATCACCACCGCCCGCTCCAACGGCCCCGCGTCCTTCCAGCGCAAGAGCACAGAGGGCCGCAGCCGGCGGTCATGCGGATCCCTGGAGGTGCAAACCGCACACCCGCACCCCAGCGTTGGAACGCCCATCGATGTTCCTGTGCCCAGAAATGTCAGTGAACCTTCCATCGGCTCCTTTGCAAAACGCTGGTCCTATTTCCTCGTAGGGAACGCGGGAATAGAGAACGGGCAGCAAAAGCAAGTAGAAAGATCCGGTAGAGAAAAACAGAAATTGGCGACTCGATCCTTCTCAACCACCGTATTTCTATTCTCTGTTCTCTAACGCCCCTTCGGCGGAGGCGGCGAAGGCATGCTTTGCAGGCTGATCAGCTTGCTCAACTCCAGGAAGGCCATGCGCACGTCGAAAAGGACCGTCTCCAGCGTGCGGTCTTCCTGCGCTGTCAGGTTGCCCTTGGTCTTTTCCGCCAGGATGCCCAGCAGGTCGATGGTGGCGCGTGCGCCCACGATGTCCACCCGCGGCGTTTCGCCCTCCTGCGCCGCCGCTCCCATCTGCAGCATGGCGGTCAGGTAAAACTGCTGGACGAGGTGCTCGAAAGTCATCGGCGGCTGCGCGCCCACGCCCGGGTTCTGGGCGCGGATCAGGTCCTCGATCCGCTGCGCCGAGGCGTCGTAGGCGGCCTTCTGCTGGTGGCTCTCTTCCGGCGTGGGCAGCGGGGGCATCTCTTCGGCCGTCTCTGCTGGTGGCGCCGACGCGCCTGAGGCCTCGCGACGGCCCTCGTTCACCACCAGGCGCGGACCCGGCGCGGGTCCGGCAGCAGGTTCAGACGCGGCCGCCGGCGTTGCCGGCTCCTGTTCGGCCGGCTCACGGCTTTCGTGTTCTTCGTCCGCCTTAAATTTGCGGCGATCAATGACTTCAAACTTCGGATTGTCGCTCATGGCTCCCCGCTTCCGATTCAGTCCAGATACTGGTTCAGTCCAGAATACAGAATATTAAAGCGCCGGCGGCGCGGCCAAAATGCGTGCCGTTTCCGCGCTGGCTCCGGCAGTATAGTGGAACTCCTGGCTGCGTGCCTCGGCCTCGGTTTGCACCATCGCCAGTGCAAAAACCCGGCTTCCGGAGGTCAGCGGCAGCCGCGCCGCACTGGTGATCCGTCCTGCGACAGCGCCGTCATCCAGGGTCAGTTCCGTGCCTGCGGCCGGCACGGGGCCAGAGAGCTCAAGCGTCCGCAGGTGCCGGTGGACGTTGCCCCGCGACCGGATGCGCTCGACGATCTCCTGGCCGATATAGCAGCCTTTGTTGAAGTGCAGCGCCCGCATCTGCGAGGTTTCCTGCGGCAGGTCGCGTTCGGTCATGTCGATCCCGTACACCGGAATCCCCTCGGCGATGCGAAACGCCTCGAGCATCGCGCTGCCGGCCGGAACAGCTCCGGCGGCGCGCAGGCAAGACCACAGCTTGCCCAGGCCGGCGGCCGGCAAAAAGAACTCGTAATGCGGGGCCAGCACACCGTAGCCGCGCAGGATTCTCAGGTCCCACCCATTCCACTCGATGCTCCTGCCTCGCATGTCCTGCGCAATCGCCGGAAGGCCCACACGCTCCATCACTTCATCGGCCAACGGCCCCGTAAGGCCGACCGCCGTCTGCGAACCCGCTTCTTCGGTCTGGTCGTCGCCCAGCGGCACCAGATCCACATCGTCCATGATGATGAAGTGGTTCAGATGCGCCAGCAGCCTATCATACTGATCGGCCGCGACTTCCAGCTCCAATTCCGATTCGCCGGCAAAAGGCGTGCCTTCCAGCGTGCCGACGATCCTGGGGCTGACGGCGTCCGGATTGCGCCGCGCCGGCGATGCTTCCTCGCTCTCCCGCCACACGGTCAGGTCGCCCTGGAGGCGGCCTTGCGGGTTCAGGATGAAGTTCCATGCACCCGAGTCCGGGAACAGATCGTTCACGGTGTTCGTCACCATGCCGCTGAGCCAGCGGAAGCGATCCTGTCCGCGCACGGCCACCCGCCGCATCCAGCCCAGGTCGTGCACCGCCGCGCCCGTCGTCAGGGCCGCTACTTCCGCCTCTGGCGCGTCCAAGTATTTTGGGGTCAACGCGCCACGGTAGGGGGACAATTCGTGTGGTATGTGCGTGGATTCCAGATGTAGAACCAGAGCGGTAGGCTGTATGGTTGAAGTAAAGCCGGTGTCCGCCATAAAGGAACTCTCCGCCGTCCGGCGCAGTTCAAGAGCTGGATACTGGCGCTGGACCGCACCCTGATTATAGCCTTGACTGCGGGCTGGGAAGAGCCCGTCGAAGAGACCTTCCGGAGCAATGCCTGAACTTCCCGAACGACAGACCGAAGAGAGACAGATCCAGAACAAACGCAAAGGAAGATCCATGAAGCCGATACGGGGAGTGAATGCGCTGACCGGGTGGCGTTGCGGGCTGGCCGCAGCCCTTTGCGTTGCGCTGGCAACGGCGGCGTGCGCGCAGCAACCGGCGCCCGATGCGTCGATTCCGGCGCAGAATTCCGAAGGCGCCAAGCCTGCCCAACTCATCACGCCTGAACAAGCCCGGCAGCTCTTCGCCTCGGTTGATCCGATCATGAAATTCGATTCCCAGGATTCGGGCCTGCCAATCAAGAGCACGGTCAAGCGGCAACTGACCACGCGCGCCGCCGTCGAACATTACCTGGAAGACCAATTGAACAGCGACCGGGACTCCATGCGCCTCGAGCGCGACGAGATCGTGCTCAAGAAGTTCGGACTGCTCGATCGCGACTTTGCGCTGAAGCCGTTTCTTCTGCAGCTGCTTCGGGAGCAGATCGCGGCCTACTACAACCCCAAGACCAAGACCATCAACCTGCTGAACTGGGTGCAGCCCAACCAGCAAAAGCCTGTAATGGCCCACGAATTGACGCATGCCCTTCAGGACCAGTACTGCGACCTGGAGAAGTGGGAAAACCAGACGCCCGAAAGCGTCTCGACAACCGCCGCCAGCGACCAGGCTCATCTGGCCAAGGACGAAATGGACACGGCGCGCAACGCTGTAGCCGAGGGCCAGGCCACCGCCGTGATGATGAACTACATTCTGCAGCCGATGGGCGAAAGCCTGGCCAAAGACCCGGGAATCATCACCGCCATCGAGCAGCAAATGCGAGCCGCGTCGGCAACCTCGCCGGTCATGGCCCGCGCTCCGCTGCTGCTCTCTGAGTCGATGCTCTTTCCCTACCGCGAAGGCCTGAGCTTCGTGCAGAACGTCTGGATGGCAGAAGGCCGCACTGCGGCATTTGCCGGCACGCTCGACCACCCGCCTACATCTACCTGGCAGATTCTGAACCCGCGCGCTTATGAGAAGAAGATCATTCCACCCGTTCCCTTGTTGCCGAACATCCACCCGCTGGTGGATAAGCTTTACCGCCCCTACGACATCGGCCAGGTGGGCCAGTTGGACGTGAAGATCATGACTCATCTGTTCGGCGGCGAAATCACCTCGCGCTACCTTACCCCCGAGTGGGACGGCGGTCTTTACTGGGCCGGTCAACTGCGCAGCGCCAAGACGCCGGCCGCGCAGGACAGCACCAAATCTCTGGCGCTCCTTTACCTTTCCGTCTGGCACACTCCCGCCGCGGCGGCGGTGTTTGCCGATCTGTACGCCAACAGCCTCAACAGTACCTATTCCATGGTGGAACCCGATGCGGCGGCACAGAAATCGGCTTCCGCGCTGGATGGCTCGGTGGAGCAGGACCTTTTGACCGAAGAAGGCCCGGTGGTGATTACGAGCCGCGGCAACATGGTCTTTGTCGCGGAGAGCTTCCCCTTGAAGCTGGCCCGCCAGCTCACCAATCTGATTCTCGGCGTGCAGGGCACAGGCCCCGAGCAGATGACGCAGGCGGAGCCGCCCGCATGGCCGTTCGTTCAGCCTGCCGCCGCGCCCAGGTCGGCAAACCAGATCGGCGAACCTCTGTCGGCCGACCTGGTACACTTCTTCTCCCATTACGGCGTCCTGAAGGCGGTGGTTGATGCGGAGATGGAAACCGCGGCCGGCTTGCGGCAGGGCGCAGCCAAGGCTCATTAAAGCGGGTTTCTGTCACTGGGGCCTGCGTCTACGGGATGCTGTTCGGCGCGGCATCTTTCTGCACCAGGTACTCTTCCAGCAGGACGGACACCAGCACGGCGCTGGGAACCGAGACCAGAGCGCCGACCACCCCGGCAATTGCGAAGCCCAGCAGCAGCGCGACGATGACGGCCAGGCCGGGGAGGTGGACGCGGCTTTGCATGATGCGCGGGGTGAGATAGGAGTTTTCAATCTGGATGTAAACGGCAAAGAAAATCGCCACCCCGGCCACGCGGCCCCAGGAATCGATGGCCGCAACCAGCACCGCGAGAATGATCGCAATCGCCGCTCCCAGCACCGGAATAATGTTCAACAGCCCGGTAAATATCCCCAGCGCATAAGGGTAGCGAACATGAAGGATCGCAAAAACGATGGTGCTGGAGGCTCCCAGAATGAGCATCAGGCTGCCTTGCCCCAGCAGCCACCGTCCCATTCTGACATTGGCCCGCCTCAGTACGGCGTCGAGGCGCTGCCGGCGTTCGGGCGGAAAGAATGACAGGAACCACCGGTAGGCCTGATCGCCTTCCAGGATGAAATAGACGGTCAGGATGAAGCCCATCGCGACGTCGATCAGCTTGCCGGCCCAGCTCTTGAGCGAGAGCAGCAGGGAAGCCGCCGCCTGGTTGACGTAATTTTGAATCTGCTCGGTGACCTCGGCATTATTCAAGCGGCTGGCAAAGGGCAGATGCCTGAACTTGACCACCAGCTCGGGAATGCGCTTGGGCATGGAACCGCTGAAATTCTGCAGATCGTGGATCACCGGCGGAAACGCAAACGCTCCGTACGCCGTCAGCAGGCTGGCCACGGCCAGCAGCAGGATGAAGACGGCGCCCGACCTCTTCAGCGGCTGCCAGCGGCCAATCCGGATGCGCGATGTGGCGCGGACGATGGGCGTGAGGACGGCGGCGAAGAGCGCACTGACATACAGCAGCACCAGCACGCCGCGGGCAAGCCACGCCACGTAGCCGAGCACAACCAGAGCGCAGACGAAGACGATGTCGCCGCGAAGACTGCGCCGGTTGTCAAGAAGCGACATCATCGCTGCGATTCCGATCCTTTGCTAATCGCCATTCATCAGCGAGCCCACGATGCCGCCCAGCAGGCCGCCGCCGATTCCAGCCGCGGTTGCCGGACCGGCCTCGTTCTGGGGCAGATATTCGCTGATCTGGTACGCCAGACGCGAGATAGGCAGCGTCTGCAGCCACACCCTCCCCGGGCCGGTCAGCACGGCCAGGAAGAGCCCATCACCGCCAAAGATCATGTTCTTGATCCCCGGAACCATGGTGATCTGGAATCCCACCGAACTCTGGAACGCGCCCACATGGCCGGGATGCACGCGCAGCATTTCGCCCGGCGCCAGGTCCTTGACGATCAGCTCGCCGGAAAGCTCCAGCCAGGCCGTGCCATAGCCGCCTACGCGCTGCAGCAGGAAGCCTTCCCCGCCGAAGATGCCGGCGCCCAGCGACTGCTGAAAGCCGACCCCGATCGTGACCTGCGGCGTGGCGCACAAAAATCCATGCCGGTACACAAAGTAGTCGCTGCCCTGACCCAGCTCGACCGGCACAATATGACCCGGCACCTTGGTGCAAAACGCCACTTCGCCGGGCGATTGGAACGCGCGGTATTCGGTCATGAAGATGCTGCCGCCGCCAGCCACCCGCTTGAGGACGCCGAACAGACCACCACCCCCACCCGCCTGCGTATGGGTGGCCATCTGAATTGAGGCCGTCATCCACGAAAGCTCACCGCTTTCAGAAAATATGCTTTCGTTGGGATCGAGCTGTACCTCGAGCACGGGCATGGTCGTGCCCTGAATCCGCGTTTGCATGGGGGACCTCCTCCTCAGAACTCAGTTTACAAGCCCGGAGAGCCCCCCTTTCGGTCCGCCGCACACTCTACTTCGTGGCAAGCATCACGTTGTGGCTCTGCGCAAGCCGGTGCAGAGCCACGAGATGCCGCCTCAGCATGGGCATGTCCATCTTCGCGGCCTGCTTCACCGTCGCGCTTTGTGCCGCGATCGACGCATCCCTGAACGCCCTTAGATCGTGCCACTGCGTGATCGCCATGGCCCGGATATAAGCATGGTTGAAGGCCGGACCCGACAGTGTCTTCAGGTGCGCGATCCAATGCTTCTCCTTCCGGGTCGGCTGCTGGTGGGCGCGCACGCCCAGCATGCGGGCGATGGGCGTCAACTGATTAACCAGCTCAGTGTGAATTTGCACCATCCGCAGCCCATACTTCTTCACGTCCGGGCTGGGCGATTTCTCCTCGGCCAGCAGGCTCATCTGCATCTCCGCCGCGCTGCGTTCCAGCGTGCATAGCACAAAGGCTTCTTCGGCAAACGACCGCGCCATCGAGTCGGCGCCGCCGGGCACGCCTCCGCCCGACTCATCTGAAAAGCCGGGCACGCCCAGGCCCGGCTCTTGCTGACCCGGCGGATTCTCCTGCATCGTACCCGTACCGTTTTGCTGCGCCGCCGCGACTGCACCCGTCAGCAACGCCGCCGTCACAACAGAGAGAATCTTCACGCCGGTTCGCCTTGTCATTTCCACTTCCTCCTTTCCCGCAGAAACTAAAGCAGTGAGTGGTTCGCTTCGTCCAAAAACACTCTCCTTTGCGAGCTGCGCATATGATGCCCGGAAATCCTTTGGGACCGATAAGATGCGGCAAGAAGCACACAGAGTTGTCCGCATGCTTCCCGGGGAACGCATCTCTCACTGCCGATAGAACAAATCTGGATTCTGTTCATGGCCAAAGAGCCCGCCGCCGCCATCATGCGTCGCAAGCGCGCCCCAATTATGCGTCCATTCAGTTTGTTTTGGAAAGAAAAAATGAGCCTGCGCGAACTCCCTTGGCAACATGGTGGGATGCAGCACCAATTGGAATTCGGGTCACGCCCAGGGTCTTTGACCGCATGAATTTGAGCCTGGCGGTTGCAGATACCCGCTGCCAGCA
Organism: Acidobacteriota bacterium; assembly: GCA_021803035.1. GTDB lineage: Bacteria > Acidobacteriota > Terriglobia > Terriglobales > Acidobacteriaceae > Telmatobacter. The sequence goes on from JAJZME010000067.1 coordinate 99,335, forward strand.
TCGGGGTACCTGGTTGGTAGAAGTTCACGCGGTCAGCGGCCTAGTGGTCCGCGCCGGCTGGCCGAGCTTGGCCCTGCTTGGGCTGGGGCAGCAGGTAGATCACCTCGCCGGGCTTGGCATAGTGCAGCTCTTCGTGCGCCTCGCGCTGGATGGCATCGGGATCCGCCTTCAGGTGCTGAATGCGGTTGCGGAGCTGCGCGTTGTCCTTCTCCAGGTTCTGGATCTCCTGCTGGAAGCGGCGCTCGTCAGTGCGCTTTTTCTGCCAGGATGAAAGACCGTCTTTGCCGTTGATCACATGCCACGTCAGCAGCAGCGCCAGCAGAATGGCCAGCAGCGTTCCCGCCGGCCGCCAGACGCGCCGCGTCCAGTGAACCTGTTCGAGACGCGCCGGAAACGGGAAAGGGAGCGGCCCCGGCGCGCTCCTTCCGGATTTTGCTCTCTCTGCCGGCATTCAACCTCGATCCTGTCTCACCCAAGTACGAACTTTTCGGCCGCCGTCCGCAACGCCTCCATGCCTTGCTCGCTGCGCGCTTCCGTATAGGCGCGCACCACCGGCTCGGTGCCCGAAAGCCTGTAGCAGACCCACGAGCCGTCGTCCAGGATCAGCTTGAGCCCATCGGTGCGCACAACCTGCGTAACCTTGTGCCCGCCCAGCTCTGCCGGATCGGCCTTCAATTTTTCAGTGAACTTCTGCATGGCCTCCCGGGTCAAGCGAAAGTTCTCGCGAACCGGGTAAAAGGAACCAACCTTGGCAAACAGCTCTTTGAGCTGCATGCTCAGGCTCTTGCCGCGCACGGCTACCATCTCGGCCACCAGCAGACCGGCCAGGATGCCGTCCTTCTCGGGAACGTGCCCGCGGATGGTCAGTCCCGCCGACTCCTCGCCGCCAATGGCAATCTTGTCGCCGTTGATCAGCTCGCCGATGTACTTGAAGCCCACCGGCGTCTCGTAAAGCGGAACCTTGTGGTGCTCGGCCAGCGCATTGATCAGGTTGGTGGTGGCCACGCTCTTGGCCACGCCGTTGCGCCAGCCGCGCGTCTCCACCAGGTAGTCGAACAGCAGCGCAATGATGTAGTTGGGCTGCAGGAATGTCCCGTTTCCGTCGACGATGCCGAAGCGGTCCGCATCGCCGTCGGTGGCGATGCCCAGCGCCGCGCCGCTCTCGCGCATCTTCTGTTTGGCATCGCCAAGCAGATAATCGTCCGGCTCGGGTGCGTGGCCGCCGAAGAGCACGTCGCGGTAGTCATGCACCGTCTCGACGGCCACGCCCGCCTCGCGCAGCAGATCGGAGCTGTAACCGCGGCCCGCGCCCCAAAACGGATCGTAGACAATCTTGATGCCCGCCTTGGCGATAGCCTTGAGATCGATCAGCTCGGCCAGCCGCTTCAAAAACGCCGGCTTCACGTCGGCGGTCTCGAAACCGCCCGCGGGCGGTTCCGCCCTGGCAATCGCGCAGCCGGCCGCGTCGATCTCCGCGATGGCGGCTTCAATCTGCTTTGTCACTTCGGGCAATGCGGGCGCGCCGTCGGGCGTGGAAAATTTGATGCCGTTGTACTCCGGCGGATTGTGCGAGGCCGTAAAGTTGATGGCGCCGGAAGTCTTGAGCATGCGCACGGCATAGGCGATGGCCGGCGTGGGCGCGGCCTCGGGAATCACGATGGGCTCGATGCCCGCGCCGGCCAGCACGCGCGCCGTCTCAGCCACAAAGCTCTCGCCCAGAAAGCGCGGATCGCGCCCCACCAGCACGCGATGCGGCCCCGGTTGCGACTTCACGTACACGGCAATGCCGGCCACCGCTCGCCGGATATTGGCCACGGTAAACTCATCGGCTACAATGGCCCTCCACCCCGAGGTGCCAAATCTGATGGTTGTGCTCATGCTGTTCTCCCTGTATTAGTGCCGGCCGGGCTGGCGTGGCCGCAAGGTCCATACTGCAACACGGGGCCGGGATCGGCAAGCGCCGCCGCGAAACGGAACCCATTGTTCCCGTTGCCCAAATTTGCCGATAAGTCTACGATTGCCCTATGAGATACCGAATGCGCTCACTTCCCCTGTTCGCCGCAGCGCTGATTTTCGCCGCCGGCGGACTGTTCGCAGCAGGCGTCGCCCATGCCCAGGTGGTCAGCAAGACGGCCATGGCGGGCGCCTATTCTGTCAGCCTCAAGGTGCTTCCGGCCGAGTCCTTTATGGGGCCTCATGCCGCCATGGCGCACGACGCCGGGGCCGCACCCGTCACCCTTAACGGACCCGAGCATCCCAATCACCACATGGTGGTCTTCGTCAAGAAAGACGGCAAGCCGGTGGAGAATGCGACCGTCGGCATCGTCTACCGGGAACTCTCGCCTCACATGGGCAAATGGATCACGCTGCCCGTGGCGCGCATGCACGTTGCCGGCAAAAGCCTGGCAACCACCCACTATGGCAACAATCTGAAGATCGGGCCCGGCAGCTACGAGGCTCGCGTCACGGTCAACGGGACATCAACGGCAACCTTCCACTTCATGCTGTCGCACTGATCCGCGCCCGCGGCGCGGCAAATTGCGGCCAGGGGATTGACGGAACCCTTATGCCATGCGAGCATGGGGCGGACTCGAAGACAAGTCGCGCCCCATCCGCATGGAATTGAACGCGAGGACCGCCATGCCGCAAGCCATTCCGCCAGCCCGCATCGTTCTGACCACCGCCGCTGACGCCGACGAAGCCGACCGCCTGGGCCGCACGCTGGTCGAGGAGCGGCTGGCCGCCTGCGCCACGCTCATCCCCGGCGTGCATTCCATCTACCGCTGGCGGGGGGAAATCGAGTCCTCGCCCGAGAGCCTGCTGCTGCTCAAAACCAGCCCCGACAAAGTGGCCGCGCTCGAAGCTCGTCTGCACGAACTGCACAGCTACCAGACCCCCGAGTTCCTCGTCCTCAACGTAGAAAGCGGCAGCCATCAATATCTGGAATGGCTGCAGAGCTGTCTGCGAGGCGCATAGAGCGCGCGCCGGCATTGCTCGCGCGGCATCGGCTGCCCAGGGGATCGATCGGCAGTCACAGGGCGGTTTCCGCCTGGCGCGAAACTCAACCGGCCGCAACCGAGGGTTGAACTCCCGCCGCGGAGGCAACCTGTTTTCCTGCGCGTACCTGCCCGGCCGGCTTGAGCGGGGCGGGCAAGGTTACGGACACCACGGTCCAGGTGTTCTTGCCTTCCGCCTGCGACCGGATGCGGATGCGTCCTCCATGGCGCCGGATAATGTCCTGAGTCACCCACAGTCCCAAGCCGGTCCCGGCCACGCCTTTGGTTGTAAAGAATGGCTCGAACAAGTGCTCGCGGTCGGCCCGGCTGATTCCCTGTCCATTGTCCGCAATCGACACGCGCATGACGCTGCCTGCAGGATCTTTCCAGTTCCGGTTTCGCGAGACCCGCACCACCACTCTGCCGTGCTTGGGCACAGCATCCATGCTGTTGGCCAGCAGATTCGAGAAGGCGTGGACAAGCTCTCCGGCGATGCCGGCGACAACAGCTTCGTCCCGATACTGCCAGTCCAGAGCGGCTTCCTTGCTCGCACGTTTGTGCTCCAGTCCGGAAGCTGCGCTTTCCAGCACTTCCCTGATTGCAACAGGAACCGGCTCGGTGTGTTCTTTGTAGAAGGCAAGCGTCCGCTTGGTCGCGGCAGCCACCCGCGCAAGTTGAAGATCGGCGGCATTCAGATAATCTTTCACTCTATCCGTAACCGCAACCTGCTTGGCCAGATACAGGAGGTTGGTGGCAGCCGCCAGCGGATTGTTGATCTCATGCGCCACGGTGGCGGCCAGTTTGCCGGCTGACGCCAACTTTTCGGTGCGTACCAGCACGGCTTCCGCCATCTTGAGATCGGTAACGTCGATCACCGCGCCGCTAATCTGTGTCGCGTCCGATCCGCGCCCGTCGATCGCGGCCAATCGAGCATGTTCCCAGTGCTGGCGGCCATCTGCGCCATAGATACGAAAATCCATGGAGAGATGATCCTGGCCCGAGGCGGGAAATCCCAACATCAGATCCTTCACGCGCTGGCGATCTTCCTGGTGGACGTGGCTGAGCCATTCATCTAGCGTCTGCGCCCCGCCTCGGGAGCCAAAGACGCCGTGGTACTGGTCTGGCCATCGTAAGGCATTCGTTTGCGGATCCCAGTCGAACGTAGAGGCGTTTGCCACCGAGAGCGCCACTTTCAGGCGCGCCCCCGCTTGCTCCGCGCGCTGAATGGCCCTCCGGTTTGCTTCGGCAAACAGCGCAATGGCAATGCCCACGATCAGGTACGAGATCATCGCAACCAGGCTGTGAAAAGAGGTCGGTCCGACCGTAAACCGGGGATGCACAAAGAAGTAATCGGCGGTCAGCCCGCCAAGAACCGCACAGGTCAGCGAGGAGCCCAGCGTTCCATACCGGGCGCAAACAGCCACTGCAAGAAAAAAAAGGAAGAACGGATAGTTGGTTGGACCAAATATATCGCCGAGCGACCAGCGCAGCAGGGCAGCCACTGTGACGGTCACAATCGCCAATAGGTAATACAACACGGTCCGCGGCATCTGTCTCCCCGGTGACGATCACCGAACCATTGCCAGGGTCTGCTTCGCGTCGCCGCCAATGCACTGCCGCGTGACGAAAATGCCACGTAGCTTCGTTGCAGTTGGGAACGGCTTCTTAATGCAACGATTTGCCATTTTCCATGAAACGCCTCATGATACACCCCAGCCAAACGGGATGGCAACCGCGGTATGGCCTTCGCAACAGCGGCATCGCGCATGAAAATTTGCGCCGATCCATGGGCGCCTTCACCTTGAATCCGGTCTCGCCGGGCGGACCTTATTCAGCTTGGTCAAAGGTAAACTTGCTCTTCACCGCCTCGCACGCCAACTGCGCCGCGCAGGTCGCACAGCGCACTGAAAACGGCGCCCGGCTTTTGGCGCGATGCTATTCTGAACCTGTTCTAGCGCCTCAGCAATGCCGTTCATTCATGCCATTGCCGCTCTGTGGATCGTCTTCTATAGTTACTGGCTGATCTCGGCCACGCGCGCGAAGAAGGCCATTCGCGCAACGCCGTGGTGGAAGGGCGTGGGGCTGCGGCTTCTGGTCGTCCTGGCCGCTCCCGCGGTTACTCGTCTATTTCATCCGCACCATATTCTCTTCAGGCATCCTTCCGGTGTGGCGATCAATTTCGGCGGGCTTGCTCTCTGTGTTGCGGGCTTGGCGCTCGCGGTCTGGGCGCGCATCAACCTGGGCAGGAACTGGGGCACGCCCATGTCGCTCAAAGCTGGACACGAGCTTGTTACCACCGGCCCGTATCGCTACATCCGGCATCCGATTTATACCGGGATTCTGCTCGCGCTTATCGGCACGTCCTGTGTGGCCGGCGCATTCTGGCTGGTGATCCTTCTCGTCTTTTGCCCCTATTTCATATACAGCGCCAGAACGGAAGAACAGCTGATGATGCAGACTTTTCCGAATGACTATGCCGCCTATCGGAAGAGAACAAGCGCGATCATCCCGTCTGTCTGGTAAAACGGGTGGCTCACCAAGCCACTGCTTTTGTTCTTGCCGGCCATCGCACAGCCGCAAGCGCGCGCAGCGCGTAAATCTTGGTGACCCCAAGGTGCGCGTGCTACGATTTGCAGGTTTGCCGGTGCGGCTTCCCGCTTCGGCAAAGCAAGACCGCTCTTGCTGGCGACAACGGGTGCTGCCCCGGGCAGCTTAAGCTCGCCCTGACAAACATCGCAATCGCATGTGAGTCATCTTCCCGCAAGAGGCCTGGAGTTACCGGAGGTGCACTGATGAAGTTTTCCAGATGGCAGTTTGCAGTCCTTCTGCTCGCCTTGGGAGTCACCCAGACAAGCTGGGCGGCCGCAAAGACCTTCTATCTTCACCATGGCGACCGTGTGCTGTTCTACGGCGACAGCATCACCGAGCAGCGCTACTATCCCGTGGCCATTGAAACCTACGTGCGCACGCGGTTTCCCGATCTCAATGTCAGGTTTGTCGATTCCGCCGTGGGCGGCGCGCGCGTAACCGGCAACTGGGCCACGAGTTCAGAAGCGCAAAGCCTCGAACGCGATGTGTTCCCCTTCAAGCCCAACATCGTCACCATCATGCTGGGCATGAACGACGCCATGTACCGGCCCTTCAACCAGTCCATCTTCAACACCTACGTCAAGGGCTACGAGTACATCGTCAACTCGCTTCAGCAACATCTGCCCGGCGTCAAGATTGTGCTCATCGAGCCTTCGCCCTGGGATGACGTTACGCACGCGCCGTTGTATCCGCACAACCCCCACCATGTTCCCGGCGGCTACAACGACACGCTGGTGCGCTACAGCCAGTTCGTGCGCAAGTTTGGCGCCGAACACCACTTCATGGTGGTCAACTTCAATACCCCCATCGTGAAGCTGCTGCGGCAGGCCGAGCACGAGAACCCCGCGCTGGCGCAAAAGCTGATTCCGGGCCGCATCCATCCCGGCGCCAGCACGCAGCTCTTCATGGCCCAGTTACTGCTCAAGGCCTGGAACGCGCCTTCGACCGTCACCCGCGTGTCGCTCAACGCAAAGAGCGGCACCGTGAGCCAGTCCGTCAACACCGATGTGACCGGGTTCTCAGCTTCCGGCAAAGACATTGCCTGGACCCAGACCGACAAGGCGCTGCCCTATCCGATCATGTCTCTCCACTCCACGCACTGGCCGCAGTTTCCTCCTGACCCCTTCCACGCTTACCCGCCGAGAATCTTCTGGAAGTTGCCGCCGCTCGAGGGCCCGACCATCAATCCAGTCGCCAAACTGGTGGTGGATCTGACGCAGATGTATCAGAATCTCGACGCGGAGATGCTGAAGGTCGACGGCCTGAGCGGAGCGTCCTATACGCTGAAGATTGACGGAACTCCCGTAGGCACCTTCAGCAAAGAACAACTGGCGGAAGGCATCAATCTTGCGCGCTATCAAACGCCCATGATGGATCAGGCCGACAAGGTCCTGACCGAGGTCTGGCACCAGGAGGACATCCGCTTCTACGGCTGGCGCGGCATCCAGGTGCCTTTGCGCAAGGACACTGCGCCGGGCATTCAAAGCGCCGTCGAT
>JAJZME010000028.1 GCA_021803035.1 Acidobacteriota bacterium
GTAGCCGGCGTCGATCACGCCGCCAGTGGTGGCGATGCCGCGTGCCGCCATCGAGGAGCGGTCGCGCACCAGCAGTCCCAAGGGCGCGCCGGTTAGCGGATGCCGGGCTTCAACGGCGATGCCGGTACGGACGCGGACTGTGAGGCGCGGCTCTAGGGTTACGGATTCCAGGGCAAAGACGTCGTAACCCAGATCTTCGCCACAGTGGGCGACGACGGGCAGCCGGGCAGCCGGTTCAAGCAGTTTTACGCGCAGCATGAGTTGATGGTAGCTGAGCGGAGCTGACCCTCGCCCTCTGGAAATTGCCCTTTGTGGCCCGCAAAATGGCCAGCCCCGGCGGGAACTACTCCCGTCCGGGGCTGTCGTTGATTCGGCAGGCGACCTGTAAGCCGAATTCTGTCGAGAGCGATCATTCCTCTAGGCGCCGCGTTACCACGGACGCTCGTCAGCGACCTACCCGGAGGTTTCGGCACTTGCTTCGAACCGCCTTGGCGCGCCGGGCCGGCACGCCGCGGAAGCCGGGCTCGTCGGCTTACCGCATCCCTCCCTATTTGGTCTTGCTCCGTGTGGGGTTTACCCTGCCTCCTGCCTTACGGCCGGAGCGGTGCGCTCTTACCGCACCATTTCACCCTTACCTCGGCGCCGGAGCCAGCATGCTGGCCCGGGGTGGCCCGCAGCCGTTAGGCCGAGGGGTAGCCGGGGCGGTATCTTTTCTGTGGCACTCGCCGTCCACGGACCTTGAAGTCCGCGTCCCGGACGTTATCCGGCACACTGCCCTGCGGAGTTCGGACTTTCCTCCCCCGGTGGCCCGGCTTGCGCCAAAACCGCCGGCAGCGACCGCCCGGTCCTCCTGCCGTGCTTAGTTTACCGCAAGTGGGAATCTGCCGTGGGCACCCGCGCGCCGGCCACAGTGCTGGCTGCAGGAACGGCTGCCGTGCTATTCCCTGCCCGCCAGCGCGCGCAGAAACTGTCGCCCGTCCATGCGGTACTTGAAGGCCTTGTGCCCATCGATGAAGATGACGGGCACCTCTTCGTTGTACTTCAGCCGCAACTGGGGGTCGGCATCGATGTCCACCTCGCGCCATTGGAAGTCGGCCTGGCCCTGAACCTGCACGAGCGTCTCCTTCACGATGTCGCAGAGATGACAGCCCTTGCGCGAATACACCACCACGTCATGCATAGGGTGATTGTAAATGCGGGTTTCTTCCGTGCTGTCCGATCTTTTGCTTACGCAACTCTTTGATCCATCTTTTGCGGAAACCTGCCCGACGTGTCAGCGGGTGTGTTTTGTCATAAGCAGGCGACCGACGTCATAGCCCTGTTCTTTGGCGCGACCAATGATCCGCGCATAGAGCACCGGCTCCAGTTGTGTTTGTCTGCTGAGAACCCACAGATACTTGCGGCGCGGATCGCCAACAACCGCCCATCGATACTCCGGATCGAGGTCGATGATCCAGTAGTCACCGTGGAACGGCCAGAAGAAGCTCACTTTCAGCTTCGTGTTCGGTCCCTTCTTACTCGCCACGCGAGCGATACCCTTGGCCGATTTCAGCCTGCCGTTGGCCTTGCGGCACTCGTTGAGCACCGTGATCTTGCCGTTGGAGCGCAGAGTGTAGCTGGCAGTGGTATCAGCGGCGCAATCGCGCTGAAACCAGGCCGGAAGGTGCGCGATCTCGTACCATTTGCCCATATAGCGGGCAAGGTCCACAGGGGGTACAACCTGCACAGGGATGTGGCTACCGGCCGCATGCGCAGGCTTGGCCGCGAACATCGAATCCGGAGCCGGAGGCTCATTCGAGGTGGTGCCAGTCATAATGTTTTTCCTTTGTTTGCAAATGCTGCCCTCGGGTGATGCGGTCAGAATCTACAGCGCCTGAATGAAGCTCGCCAGGGCGGCGTTGAACTTCTGCGGCTGCTCATAGAAGAGCATGTGTCCAGCATCCTCGAAGGGGATGAACGCGCCGCGCGGAGCCAGGCCGGCAAGAGCTTTACCCATGGCGATACCGGTAGGGAGAACGCGCGAGTCGGCAGCCATGGCAATGAGGGGAACCTGCACCGCGGGCAGGGTGCTGGCCAAATCGCTCATCAGGAAATCGGAGTAAATGGCCTCCGCAATCCAGGTCGGCGTCTTCATCATCTCCCCTACAATCCAGGCCGCATCGGCCTCCGAAGGCGGTTGCTTGAACATTCTCGCGGTGAAATCGGCGGCAAACTGCCTGTGATCCGCCGTGAGCCTGGCAAACGTCGCATTCATGCCGTCGAAGTTAAAGTTCCTCAGCGCATGGCAATTCCACTCCTCCGGACTGAATGGAAAAGGAGAGGTATCGACCAATCCCAGCGCCTTCAGGCAGCTATCCGCGGCGTACTGCTGGTAGTACGAGAGAACGACCGGCCCTCCCAGGGACCAGCCCACCAGCAGCGCGTCTTCCAGCCCCAAGCGCTCAACGACTTCCCGCACATCGCGCGCGTACTGCCGGATGGTGAGGCCGCCAAGCGCCTTGGCCGAGTTCCCGTGCCCTCGCAGATCAATGGTTACGACCCTGAAGGTCTTTGCGAGCACGGGGACATTCTTCTGCCAGAACCTGGATGAGCACAGCCAGCCGTGAACGAACAGGATGGGCCGGCCCTCGCCATGATCCTCGTAGTAGATCTTGGCGCCATCTTTTGTTTCCAGATAATTTGCCGCGCCCGTGGTTAAAGTGGCTGGCGCTTTCAAATGCGTTTCCATGTTTGTACCTCCAGCGTAGCGGGGCGTGGCGCTGTTTCCGGGCTCGGGGTACGCGGCGGTCTCCGTGCGATCGAGCGCATGTCCCCGGCGGGTGAGCGCGGCGCCAATGCCCGCACTGGCCGAAAGGAGCAGTATTTCACGGCGGTTGAGACGGAGGCCGTTTGCAGATGTTGGCTTCATCGGATTCCCCCCGGTCCGGTTCGGCAAGCGCCCGACGCGCCCTGCCTGTACCAGCCTCAGCCCTGGAGATACTCTTGCAGATCGTGGAACGGGTCCGAGAGGTCCGCCTTCAAGCCTGGCTTTGGCGGCAGCGTGTTCATCGGGCCCATCCATTGCAGTTCGCGGCTGATCGCGTCCGGCAGACGGTATTTTCTCTCCACCGATGCAATCGCGGCTCCCTCCACGTCGATCTTCGACAGATCGTACTGGCCGATCCCTGCCCGTCCAGAGAAGACCAGATAGCCGAGCCAGCCGGGGTCGATGCCCATGACGGCAAGGCCGACGCGGTCGGCGGCGATGAAGTCGGTGGAAGCGATGGCCAGATGCGAAGGCACCGGCGTGCCGTTGTGCGGGCCGTTACCTTCCATGCCTTCGAATCCGTCGATCACGGCGATTCCCCAGTTGGAGTGCAGGCGCTCGGCGGTCAGATACATATTGAAGTTATGTTGGCGGACGCCGGCATGATAGCGGCGCTTGTCATTCCATTGCGGCTCGCCGGGTGGGCTGTGCAGAGGTGCGCCCATCACCATGTTCTTGACCGTCATGGTTGCCACCACCGAACTGTGCGTCTTCAGCATTGAGCAGCAGATGACATAGGCGTCCGGGTCGGCCAGCCGCGCCGCCAGACGGACCGGGTCGGAGTGAAGATCGTAATCGAGCAGCGAAAGAGTGACGTATTTCCCTTCCCGGTTGAGATCGACAAGGCTCACCTGCTGCGCCTTGCGCTCCCTGGCCAAGTCCGTATAGCCAAAAGTTTTGTAACCGTCGAAGGTGTCGGCGCGCGCCGAAGCTTCGGCAATCACCACCGGGCCGCGGAAGCGCGGGGCGAGATAATCGAGTACGCCGGCGATGGCGTCCACGTGCGTTGCCGCCAGTTGATTGGCGACCGACACCAGGTTGGGCTTGATGACGACGTATTTCTTCCGCCGCAAGCCAGCCTGAATCTGGCCGTCGATGGTCATCAGCGCCTCATATACGTTCTTGCGCCGGTTGTCGCCGTGAATGAGCGCGACCTTGGCGGGGGGAGCCTGAATGTCGAGCGGCTGGCCCATGGCCACGTGCGTCCGATCTTCCTGTAACTCGACCTCGGGGATGGGTGCTTGCTGGCCTTTCAACCATTGCGCCTGCAACAGGAGGCCGGTTCCTGTGCCTGCAAGCTGGAAAAAACCTCGGCGAGAGATACTCATGGGCGCGCTACCTCCCTGGTTGCGGGGTGAATAGCTCTATTTTGATTCTTGAGGCAGCAATGTCAAGCGGCGCCGGCCGTGGCAATCACTTGCCCCCGCCCAGCCGAACGTCTAGGATGGGCTGAGGAGACCTCAATCACGAGCATGACAGCGACGCAGGCGCACCACCAGACGCGCATCCTTGTACAGGCCGCAGCGGCGGTTTGCGAAGAGAAGAAGGGCGAAGAGACGCGGATCCTCGAGCTCGATCCGGTGGACTCGGGGCTGGCGGACTTTTTCCTGGTCACCTCGGCCGCCAACGACCGGCAGGCCATCGCCATCGCCGACGAGATTGAGTTGCGGCTGAAGCGCAAGTTCGGAGTGCGGCCGAACTCGGTGGAAGGACGGCGGCAGGGCGATTGGATTCTGCTCGACTATGTGGATTTTGTGGTACACGTTTTTCTGGCCGAGCGCCGCGCCTTCTACGACATCGAAAGGCTGCGCAAGTCGGCGCGGCCGCTCACGCCGGCGGAGTTTGACAGCGAGTTGAAGGCCGCTCTGGCCGCGAAGACGCGGGCCGCCCGCGGCAAGGCTACTCAAAAGGCGCAGCCTGCGAAGGCCACAAAGACGCAGAAGCCCGCCGCCAAAAAGGCTGTCAAAAAGGCCGCAAAGAAGGCCACGGCAAAGGGCATCCCGGCGAAGAAGGCAGCAGCCAAGGCGCCCGCGAAAAAAGCCACCGCCAAAGGGCCCGCGAAGAAAGCCGCGCGCAAGCGCCAGTAATCGGGGATCAAGCCTGCTGGCGAACCTGCAGGTGGCGATAAAGCCCGAGCCCATTCTCCGGCTATTCAATAAGGTCCAAGAAGCAGCAAGGGCGTCCATTGCGGACGCCCTTGCTGTTGCGTGTGTTTCCGGCCTAGTTAAAAGGTGATTTTGCCTGTGAACTCGACGATGCGGACCGAGGGATCGCCGCCCACGCCGGAGCCGTAGATGCTGGTCGGTGGGCCTTCGGTGTAAAGCGAGGTGCCGAAGCTGCTGGAGTCGATCGAGCCGTTAGGAAGACCGAAGTTTGGATGGTTGAAGAGATTGAAAGCTGTCATGCCGGCGATGAACTTGCCCTGGTCGCCCATCTGCGGCACTTTGAAGGCCTTTTGCAGTGTCATGTCGGTGTCGAAGTACTTCGGGCCCCAGAACTGGTTACGCTCTGCGGCACCGAAGGGGCTTGCAGACAAGGTGCCTTGTGAGGCGTCATAACTGGGAAAATCGGCTGCGGTAAGACATGGCGTGGTCGCGGAGCTGGGCCCGCAATGGTGATGCGTGCCCGGCGCCGCCGCGATGGGTACGGCGTCGTATCCGCTACCGAAGTTCTGAATTCCAGAATCTGAAATGTAAGCGTAAGGGGTAAACGGACTGCCGCTGTTGGCAAAGATCGATCCGCCGATTTGCCAGCCCTGGGTCGCGATTTTCGGTCCACCGAAGTACGGCATCTGGTAGAGATAAGTGCCGGAAAAGCTGTGACGAATGTCGTAGTCGGCATTGCCGTAGTTGTAGCGCAGGTTATAGGGATCGATCTGGGTGTAGATGCTTCCGGAGTTGAAGGGGAGAATGCCGCCGTTGGAGATTTGGTCCAGGGCGTGGCTCCACGCGTAGTTCAACTGGGTGTTGAGGCCGTGGCCCTGAAAGAGCCAGCTTACGATGAGGCCGTTGTAATTGGACGATGCCTCGCTCTCGACCTCGGTTACAGGGCCGAAGCTGGGTGCGGGCGCAGTGGCAGGCGTACCATAGATCCCACCGTAGGCGTTGACGCCGACGTTCTGGTTCGGCTCGTGGTAACCGCGGTTGCCGACGTAGCCGATCTGGATGCTTTGCGTCTGGGTGATTTCGCGCTGGATCTGCAGGTTCCACTCGTAATAAGTGGGGTAATGCAGGTCCTTTTGTACGCTTGTGAAGCTGGGGGCTACGAAATTGGGGTTGTCTGTAACCATTTGGTCGTAGCTCTCACCCTTTGGAAAGCCCTTCTGAAAGGTCTGGTTGGCTCCGGCCATCTGGGATTGCGCGCTGGTGGGATCGGTTGGGTTCACAGCCATGCCGCTATTCGCTACAAAGAAGGCCATGGTGAGAGGCGGATTGAAGAGCATGCTGTCGGCGATGGTGCCTGGAAAGACATCCGTGAAGATGCCCACGCCTCCGCGCAGCACAGATTTGGAGGATGTGCTCGGCGACCAAGTGAAGCCCACGCGCGGCTCGATCATGAAAGGCTGATAGTGGGTGAATGCGTTGGCCAAATT
>JAJZME010000070.1 GCA_021803035.1 Acidobacteriota bacterium
CGCTTTCCGCCCATCGTGCCGGTTGCACTATTCCGCTCGATTGGATGGCGGCAAAGCACTGTAACCCGCAGCTCTGGTCAATCACGCAAGCTGGATCTATCCCTTCAAACTCCGGGCGGACTCACATCGAAGGCTGCATACAAAACTCGCATCAATCATGGCCGGAAATCGTCGACTACGCACAGCGGGAATGCTGCGAATCCCTCCAGAGCGCCAATTTCCTTCCATTGCTGCCGATGTCTGTCGTCCATCCATCCAGCCGCAAATTGTACGTGACGTAGCCTCCCTCCTGAGATATGCTGAATCGCGACGCACTTCCCATCCTGGACACCTTCCCAAACGAGGTTCAATTCATGGCAATTGCACGGCAGGTCATTACTTCTCTGCAGCACGACGGTACCGACATGCTCGGCACCAAGGCGCTGGCGGTCAAAATCGCAGACGAGAGCATCGTTTCCGGCTCGCTGCTTACAGTTGAAAGCAACCACTTCTGCGTGCTCAAATCGCGCGGCGCTGTTCTCAATGTCTACGAAACGGGCCAATACGCGCTTACCACGCCTGATAAACCGCTGCTCGGCTCGATTGCCCAGGGATTCTTCGGCGGCACCTCGCCATGGGTTTTTGAGGTCATTTACGTCAACCGCTCCAAGCTGCTCGTCCGCAGCGTAGGCATCGCCACCAGCGAAGAAATGGCCGAAATGGCCTACCAGGTGGACTACTACATTCACGTTGACACCAAGGAAGCAGCTCTCCAACTCATCACGCACCTGCCTTTTAACGGCTATTTCATCGATACAAAGGAGGTGGCCGACTACGCCGGTCCGGCCATCGAGCAGTCCATCAACCAGATCGTCCAGGTGACCAAGATGGAAGACATCAACGAGCACATCAACGAAGTGCGCGAACTGGTGAAAAACCATCTTTCGGAGTTCCTCAAAACCTACGGCATCACGCTGAACGACCTGAAAGTGCTCATCATGCCCAAGGACGAGCGCATGCGCGAGCTGATCTCGTTGCAGGCCATTGGCCTCTCGCCGATCGAGTCCGTGCGCTACTACCTCGCGCTGAAGATGGCCGAAAAGGGTCTTGTATCCGCGCCGAACGCCGCGGCTGGCGTACCTTTCACCATTGGCGGGCAGGCCACTGGCTTCTACCCGCTCGGGCCGGAGTCCGGACTGCCGGGGGGCGACTAATGCCGGGGGACAGCTTCTACGACGCAGGCGCGCTGAAGCAGACCGCCATCAACCTCTTTTATGGGTGGGGCTACAACTTCTACCGCACCGAAAACCTGCTGCGCGCCGACGATCAGTTGGTGCGCAGCAAGGCCGCCTCCTTGCTGGGCTATGCGGCAACCAGCGTGGGTGAGGCAGAGTCGGCGTACCGGCGTGAGAACCTGCCCCCGCCAACCCGCGCCAAGCCGTTTCCCGACGCCGAAGCTGTGGCCTCAGCCCAGCGCCTGGAGCGTCTGGGCCGTGAGATCCGTTCAATCGAGCTTCTGCTGCAACAGCAGCCCGTTCCCGAAAACGACCGCATGACGCAGCGCTATCGCAAGGAGGCTCCAACCCTGCAAAGGCTCATCGAGAGCGATATGCAGCTTGTGGGCCAATGCGAACTGCTGCGCTCGCTAGTCAGTAGCCAGGACAGCACTGCATTGCTGAAAGACCTAGCCGAACTCGAGTCCGGCGTCGAGGCCATCCACGCCACCTTGCGGCAGCGCGAAGCCATCCTGCTCGGTAGCGCCTGAAGCGCGGCGAACTGCTGCGCGCAAGCTGGCCGCGCCTCGCCCGGTTACCACCGCAAGCGAAGGACCAAACTACATAAGCCGAGCGCAGGCTTCCTACAGCCGGGGGCGGCAAACCAAAGGACATACGCACTTCAGAAATAAGTTTCCACAACTGACCACGCCGGCTGTCTTCGCTGGGACCACAAAGCTTGCTCAATGGCTCCCGGCCAAAAGCCGGCAGTCCCTTACTCGATCACTTGCTCACTCACTAACTCGCTAACTCCCCTGCTACCCTCGCCGCGGCATATCCCGATGTACCGCCTTCACCTCGTAGCCTGCGCGTTTCAACTCCGCGGCCATTTCCTCGGCCAGCATCACGCTGCGATGCTGACCGCCGGTGCAGCCGAAGCCCACCGTCAGGTAGCTCTTGCCCTCCTTCACGTAGTGCGGCAGCAGATAGAGCATCAGCCGGGTAACGCGCTTCAAAAACTCGCGGGTCTGCGGAAACTGCCGCACATACGCAGCCACTTTGGGATCGAGACCCGTCTTCTTGCGAAACTCCGGCACAAAGTGCGGATTGGGCAGAAACCGCACGTCGAAGATCATGTCCGCATCCAGCGGCACGCCGTTCTTGAACCCAAAGCTCAGGCACGAAACCAGCATGCGCGGCGCCTGCTCATCTTGGCCAAAGCGCGCCTGAATATGGGCGCGCAGCTCGTGTACATTGAAATTCGACGTGTCGATCAGCATGTCGGCCACGTTACGGATGGGATCCAGCAGTTGCCGCTCCTCGACGATCGAGCGCCAGACCGTTTCCGTCCCGCCCAGTGGGTGAGGCCGGCGCGTCTCGGAGTAGCGCCGCACCAGCACCGAGTCCTGCGCATCCAGAAAAACCACGCGCGTCGGCACCAGCTTCCTGACCCTCTTGAGAATCTCCGGCAGCCGGTCCAGCGTGGGGCCTTCGCGCACATCCACCACCACGGCCGCCCGCTCCGCTTCAGGCGACTTGCTCACCAGACTGGCAAAATCCTCCATCAGTTCCAGCGGCAGGTTGTCGACGCAATGAAACCCCAGATCCTCGAACGCCTTCAGCGCCGAGGCTTTTCCCGAACCGGAGATTCCGGTTAGAACCACCAGTTCCCTGCCCGGCTTCCTGGTCGATTTCCTGGCCTTGGTCGCGGTGCTGCGGCGGGGTGCGCGACCGTCCCGTTTGACTGGCGTCATGCGCTCATCCTACACCGAAACCGGCAGTTACGCGCAGCCTCTCGCGTGCCGCGTGCCGGAACGCTGACGCAGCAGCACCCCTCGCGGGTCCCAAAAGTGCCGGGGGTGTCTGGCGATTCCCTTATGGAATCTCCACCAGTTCCATCTGGCCGTCCCGGCGGCGGTGCAGGACGAACATATCGCCGGCGGCCGTGCGGAAGATGAGCAGGTCGCGGTCGCGAAACTCGGCGTCCTTCACCGCCTCTTCAATCGTCATGGGCGTCATGGCAAATACGTCGCCATTTTTGACAACGTGCGGCTCGGCCACCGCCGCCGCCGGCGCGGGAAACGAGTGAACCGCAATGGCAGCGCGCGGCTTTGTGCCATTGCCCTGCGCCATAACCTCCACCGGCTCGGCCGGCTCGGCGGCGCGCGCTTTGGGCCGCGCCACGGGAAGCGCGGTTAATACTTTCTCTTCCTTGGGCAGCCGCTTGGTCACCAGTATGCGATCGCGATAGCGCCGCGCCTGGGCCTCCGCTCGTTCCAGTGCCTGACGCAAAGCAATGTCAATCTTCACTGCCTTGCCTGCCGCCGCGAACTTGTGCGTCCGTCCCTTCACGTTCACTTCCACGGTCTTCAAGTGTCGTTCGGCATCAAAAATCACGCTGGCGTGCACACTCCTGCCCAGAATGCGCTCGATCCGTTCCAAGCCCTCTTCGGCCTGCTTGCGCAGTGCCTTCGAAATCTTGCCCTGCCTGGCGGTAAACTCCATCTCCATGGTCAGCCTCCGCTCCTGGTGTTGGCTCTGCATCCCTGCCCCCATATCGATGCTTGGCAGTTCTCCGCGGCTTCTACTTGCCCCCCGCCGTTGTGCTCCCACCATCCCCGAACCCCGGCACCGTGCGCCAGACAACAAGTTCTCCGGGTTGGTGGAGGACAGTATATGCCAATGTGGCCCCGGTGTTAAATCCGGGAGGCGCCTTTTCAACTCTCAGCCTTCAGCCCAAAGTTCGCAGCAGGGAATCCCCGGCCGCGCGCCCGCCAGGCCGAGGCCCATCACCCCAGTCCGCGCACCTCGTCAAAGCTGGAAGCTAAAAGCTGCTTTTAGATTTCCCACCGCAGCAGCGTGGCGCCCACCGTGAACCCGGCGCCCACTGAGGCCAGCAGCACCAGGTCACCCTTCTTCAGCTTGCCCTCTTCCACGGCCGTTTCCATGGCCAGCGGAATGGTGCCCGCCGAAGTGTTGCCATACTTTTCGATGTTGATAATGACCTTGTCCGGCGTTAGCCCCAGCCGGTCGGCCGTCGCCGTAATGATGCGCTTGTTGGCCTGGTGCGGAATAAAGCAGCCCAGTTCCGTGCCGCTCACCCCGTTCCGCTCCAGCACTTTCGCTGTGGCCTCGGCCATCTTGCGCACGGCAAATTTATATACCGCCGGGCCATCCTGGTAGATGTAGTGCATCTTCTTGTCCACGGTCTCGTGCGATGAAGGATTCAGGCTCCCGCCGCCCTTCAAATTCAGCGCCGCCCCGCCCGAGCCGTCGATCTCATTCACGGAGTCGATAAAGCCGATCTCGCCGTCCTCGGCAGGCTCCAGCAGCACCGCCCCACCGCCGTCCCCGAACAGCACGCAGGTAGTGCGATCCGTATAGTCAGTCATGCGCGTATTGGCATCGGCGCCGATCACCAGCACCCGCTTATACGATCCGCTCTCCACCAGCTTCAGGCCCGCCTGCAATGCAAACACAAACCCCGAGCAGCCCGCCGACACATCGAAACCCCATGCCCCCTCTGCGCCCAGCTTGTGCTGCACCAGACAGGCCGTGGAAGGAAACATCATGTCCGGCGTCACCGTGCCAAAAATAATCACTTCAACGTCGGTCGGTTTCAGCCCGCGCGCCGCAAGGCATTTCCTGGCCGCTTCCACGCCAATATCGCTCACACCCAGGCCCTTTGCCAGCACATGCCGCTCGCGGATGCCGGTGCGCTCCACGATCCACTGATCGCTGGTTTCGACCATCTTTTCAAGATCTTGATTGCTAAGAATTTGCGGGGGAACATAGGTCCCGAGCGCCGAAATTTTCGCGCGGCGGCCTACCACAGGACGAACGGCGAGAGTCAAAGTTTTTGTCTCCTCTTATTATTTGCGGCTCTGCCGTGGACGATGGTCCCGGCCAGCTATCCATCGTTAAGAATAAAGCGCACACCGGATCGGGGCCGGCTTGCACTAGCTCCAAAAGTAAAAGCGCCTGCGGCGCCCAAAAAAGTACCGGGCACCCTACTGCGCCCGTACTAGCCCGTTACCGTTGCTTCCTTCCGGACCTGGCGGGGTTGGCGGGATTACGTCGCGTAGGACCCGGCACTGATTCATTTTAGCATTTCGCAAACGTCTCATCACAGAAGCGCTTGCCGTCGGCCGGAAGCGGTGCGGCCAGCCGCAACGGGCGCAGTCACATCTCCAACAGTGCCACCTTTTTCGCCGGCGCACCCGGTCTTTCACGCACTCTCCCTCCGAGCTACCATAGGAGTGTTATGGCTTTCCCCATCAAGACCTGCGTAGTTTGCGGCGAAGAGTTTGAACTGCGGCCCGGCAAGCCGGGCTTTGCCAACCGCTGCCCCGCCTGCAGCGAGCCGGAAGAAAACACCCCCCCGGCTGCGCGTCACGGGGAAGCCTTCGAGCGCAAAGGCGAAGCCGACGCCGAGCGCCGCCGCGCCATCCGCGACCTGCTCTATCGCAAAGACAGCTAAGTCGCCCCGGCAAACTCCGCTCCCGGTACAATCAATACTGTGAGCAAAATCACGCCAAAATCTTCCCCGGTGGTCGGGTTTGTCTCCCTCGGCTGCCCCAAAAACCTCGTCGATTCCGAGGTCATGATGGGCCTGCTCGACCGCGCCGGTGCGCGGCTCACCGCCCGTCCCGAAGAAGCCGAGATCCTGGTCGTCAACACCTGCAGCTTTATCGATACGGCCAAGCAGGAGTCGGTCGACGCCATTCTGGAGATGGCCCGCCACAAGACCACCGGCCAGGCGCGCAAGCTCATCGTCGCCGGCTGCCTCGTCGAGCGCTACCGCGACGAGATCCGCAAAAGCATTCCCGAAGTCGACGCCGTCATCGGCACCGGCGAATTGGAATCGATTCTCGAAGCCGCCGGCATGGCGCCCGCACCCGCCACGCCTT
>JAJZME010000024.1 GCA_021803035.1 Acidobacteriota bacterium
GGATGGGGCAGCCCTTGTGGTGATGGAGCGGACGAGGAAAGAACCTGGGTGGGAGAGACGCCAATGGCAACCGGACGGCTCTACAGTTCCAGGATGTCGTCCTCGATCGCCAGCCGCACGTTGCCGTCGGATTTTGCCAGGCGGCGCACGGCTTCCGGCTTGTCGACGCCGGCCTTGAGCATTACCAGCGCCACGGGGACGCTGCGCCCGGCGCTCTTGATGGTCTCGACGGCAGTGGCGCGGTCGATGTTGCAGGCGCCCATCAGCACGCGGATGCCGCGCTCGACCAGCTTGGAGTTCTGCATGTGTACGTTGACCATCAGGTTCTCGTACACATAGCCCAGGCGCGTCATGGCGCCCGTGGTGATCATGTTCAGGATCATCTTCTGGGCGGTGCCGGCTTTCATGCGCGTGGAGCCGGAGATCACCTCGGGGCCAACCTCGGCCACGATGGTGGTTTCGGCGGCTTCCGAAATTGGAGCTCCCGCATTGCAGGTAACGGCGGCGGTGTGGGCACCGCGGGACCGGGCGTAAGCCACGGCGGCCACGACATACGGAGTGCGGCCCGACGCGGAGACGCCGATCACGATGTCCTTGCGGGTCGGCCGGCGGCGGGCGATGTCGCGCTGGCCCAGCTCTTCCGAGTCCTCGTTGACCTCGACAGCCGACGCGAGCGCCTTGGGCCCTCCAGCCATGATGTACTGCACCTGGCCCGGCGCGCTGGAATAGGTGGGCGGGCACTCCGAGGCGTCGAGCGCGGCAATGCGCCCGCTGGAGCCGGCGCCGACATAGATGAGCCGGCCTCCGTCGCGCAGGCAGCGCGCCACCTGGTCGATGACCGCAGCTATTTCGGGAATCGCCTTCTTGACCGCAGCCGCTATCTTTGCGTCTTCATGATTGATGATGCGGGCGATCTCAAGGGCCGATTTGGTGTCAAAGCCTTGAGAGGCTTCGTTTTGGCTCTCGGTTGTGAGATGTTGCAGCAGTGATGCCTGATCTTTCCCGGCTCCATTTGTCTGATTGCTTAGCGTACTGGGTATCGTTGTGCCGGTTAGCATTGCGTCTGTCCCCAGAATTTCATTGTATCTGGAAACCCGGCAAGCGCAGCAGGAAATCTCGGCGCCGGGGGAATTCGCTTCTGCTGTGCCGCAAATTCTCAGTCTTAAGCGCTAAAGTGACTGGCGCAGGGCATTGTGAAATGCCGGGCGCACCTGGCGGATCAACTGGTTTTGGCGATCGGGCCAGGTACGGTTGGTCAGCAAGGCGACGGCAACCTTCGCGTCCAGATCGATCCACAACGAGCAGCCGCTGTAGCCGAGATGGCCGATGGAGCGGGGCGAAAAATGCCGGCCTGCCGACGAGTCCTCTGAGGGCGTGTCCCAGCCGAGGGCGCGCGAGCTGCCTTCCGGCTCCTGGCGGCGGGCAAATTGATTGACGGTCTGCGGCGCAAAGATGGGGGCTGGAGCGTCTTGCTGGCCGGCGGCGCCCGGCGGAGTTCCAGCCTGCAGAATCGCCTGCGCGAACCGCAGCAGGTCCGAAACGTTGGAAAACAGCCCGGCGTGGCCGGCCACGCCCTTGAGCACATAGGCGTTTTCGTCCTGCACCTCGCCCTGAATGCGCCGGTGGCGGAAGGTCGTATCGTCTTCCGTGGGCGGAATGAAGGCGCGCACGGAGGGCGGCGGATGAAAGCCTGTGGCGCGCATGGCCAGCGGGTGCAGGATCCGGCGCCGCACCAGGACGGCAAATCGTTGATGCGTAAAGACTTCTATCGCCTTGCCGAGCAGGATGAACCCCGGATCGGAGTATTGCGCGCGCGTGCCCGGCTCGGCTTCGAGGGGCAGCTCAAGACAGGCGCGCACGAGCGCCGCCGGCGTGGAGGCGGTGCGGAACAGCTCGACGTAACCGGGCAATCCGGAGCTGTGCGCCAGGAGATGGCGCAGTGTAACCCGGCGCGCATGCTGGACAGGATCGCGGCCCAGGATGAATGCGGGCAGCAGCTCACCGAGCGGGGTTTCCAGGTCGAGCCCGCGGTCCTGGCAAAGGAGCATCGCCACCGCCGTGGTGGCGACCACCTTGGTGAGGCTGGCCAGGTCATAAATGGTGTGCGCGGCGACTGCGGGCGCGGCATCGTCGTAGGTGAAATGGCCCAGCCCATCCAGCAGAACGGTTTCCCCCTGGGCCAGCACGCCAAAGGCGCAGCCCGGGAAGGCGCGCGCGGCAATGGCCTCTTCGAGGACTCGATATGCGGCGGCAAATCGGTTTTGCTGTTGCCCGTGAGCAGGCGCGGGGGCATGGGACTCGGAAGACATCTCTATCTTGCATCGTAAACCCGGGCGGCTGGCGCCGCCGTGACAAGCGGAATTCGCTGCTGGACAATCATTATTCGCAGCTGTGCAGAAAGGGCTATCCTTATTTCGCGGCGGGCCGTCTATCAAGATAATGGGCCCCGCGGAGGAATATATGGGACCGATGCGTGGTTGGCAGAGTGCGGTGCTGTTGGCTGTTGCGGCACTTGCCGTTCCCGCGACGGCCGTTGCACAGACGAATCCGGCGGCCGCTGCCGCGCCCAGCACGGCCCCTCTGCCGCCTGCAGCGGCCGAGAAGACCTATGTGGTTCCGGCGGGGACCAAGGTTTTGCTGCAGCTTCGCAGCGGCATTGACACGCGCAGCGCCAGACCCGGCGACGGCGTTTACCTTTCCTCGACGTTTCCGGTCGTGGTCGGGGAGCGAGTGCTGATTCCCGCGGGGGTTTATGTGCAGGGCGTGGTGGATCGCGTGGTTCACCCCGGCCGCTTCCGGGGCAGGGCAGAGCTGGACATGCACTTTACATCGATGATTTTTCCCAACGGCAGCGTGGTTCAGATTCCGGGCATGGTGAACAGCCTGCCAGGCGCCACGGACCAGACCGTAAAGAAGAATGGAGAGGGAACGATCGAGCAGGCAGGCGACAAGGCACGCCATGCCGGCACCGTTGCCCGGATTGGCGTGCCGACCGGGGCGACCATCGGGACGATTGCCGGGGCGGAACACGGCCACGCGATTGGCGGGGGACTGGCGGGTGTGGGCGCCGGCCTGGCGGCGGCCGGTCTGGCGACGCTTTTTACCCGCGGCAAGAATGTCGATATTCCCAGCGGAACGCAGGTGGAGATGGTGCTGCAACGGCCGCTGATTCTGCAACAGGCAAATTTGACGTCCGCAGGCGGTGCGGGCGCGGCTCCCGAACTGGTACCAGCGCCCAATCAGCCCAAACCGATGAAGACACCGCGACGGACGCACCTTCTTTGTCCGCTGGGTGGACTCGGATGCGAGTAAGCTAAAGATAGACTTGGATCGAGCTACGTTTTAGAGAACAAATCCAATGGCCGCAATTCCCGGGGAAGCCCCGGTTTCACCGTCAAATCCGCCTTCCGGTCCGGATTCCGTTCCGCCCGCTTCCGACGCCGCGCCCGCGCCCCGCTCCGCGCGGAGCAACCTGCGCATGTGGCTGCGCGACGTGGTGATCTCCGCGGCGATCTCCGTGATGATCATTACGTTTCTTTATCAGCCGGTCCGTGTGGAAGGGACGAGCATGATGCCGCGGCTGGATAATCACGACCGGCTGTTCATCAACAAGTTTGTCTACGATTTTTCTTCGATCAAGCGCGGAGATGTGGTGGTGTTCCACTATCCGCTTGACCCGGCGCAGAGTTACATCAAGCGGGTGATTGGGCTGCCGGGCAACCGGATCAAGATGGTCAACGGGTACGTGTGGATCAATGGCAAGAAGCTCCGTGAGGCTTATGTTCCCACCAAATATCGCGGCCACTACTCCATGCAGACGATAGTGGTTCCAAAGAACTCTTATTTCCTGATGGGTGACCACCGCACGATCTCCTACGATAGCCGCGCATTTGGCCCAGTCAAACGGTCGCTTATCTATGGCAAAGCCGAATTTGTATACTGGCCCGCCAAGGATGCAGGCGCGATAAAACGATGAAGGGACGATGAATTTTACCGGCAAAATCTGCTAATACCTACGCCGGAGAAGAGCCGTTGCGCCGGGAACTGAAGCGCATGCGCGGTGAATTCGACGATGTCTAAAAGGCACATCATGACTGTGACAAGAGGGCTCGGAAAACCCACGGCGTAAACCCCATAAAAGAAACGGCCGGATCTCTCCGATCCGGCCGCGTCAAAGGGAATGATTGAAAGACAATACCTGCTGATGACTGACTGACTGACTGACTGACGATCAGAATGTCGATGAACCTCTTTCTCGGGACCTGTTTCCGGAGAATCTCCGGCGATCAGACCGTGGCGCAAGATTGAGCCCAGATTCCTGCAGCACGAGCGGCGCCACCGCGTGCGTATCGGCGTCAAGCCAGGAGGAGGTTTGGGTAGGCCTCCGCCAGATCGCCGGCTTCCCTTGGATGTCGCGACGGCAAAACCGCAGCTCGCCCGATACTCAGATAGGAGAATCCCAGCTTTGCCATTGCCGTTGGGTCATAAAGATTCCGGGCATCGACCATGATTGGGTAGCGCAGTATCGAGCGCAGCCGCTGGAGGTCCAGTTCTGCAAACTCCTGCCAGTCGTTCAGGATCACCACCGCGTCCGCATCTTCCGCTGCCGCATATACGTCCTCCACATACTGCATCCGCGGCCCCGGTGGAATCACCTCTTGTGCCCGCTCTGCTGCTGCGGGATCGTAGGCCCGTATGATCGCTCCTTCGTGCAACATCTGCTCCACAACATCCAGCGCCGGTGACTCGCGAATGTCGTCGGTCCCGCCCTTGAAGGCCAGCCCCAGCACCGCGATCCTCTTCCCCCGAAATGTCCACAGCGCCGACCGCACTTTCAGGAAGAACCTTCGCCGCTGCTCTGTATTGATCTTCTCCACCTCGCGCAGCAGTCCGAAGTCAACATTCATTTGCTCCGCCACATGCCGGAACGCCGCCACGTCCTTGGGAAAGCACGATCCTCCATACCCAACTCCCGCCTGCAGGAACCTGGGCCCTATGCGGCTGTCCATCCCCATACCTCGCGCCACTTCCTCCACGTCCGCGCCCGCTGCCTCACAAATATTGGCCACCACGTTTATAAAGGAGATCTTCGTCGCCAGAAAGGCGTTCGAGGCATGCTTGATGATCTCCGCCGCTTTCGTGGAAGTCAGTAACACCGGCGGCGGATCACCAGCCGTCCGCGCTCCCGGAATCGCGTGTTCCGACTGGTAGTAAGCGCCGGAAGAAAGCGGCTCGTAGATCTGCTGCAGCATCTCAGCCGCCCGTTCTGACTCTACGCCCAGAACGATCCGGTCCGCGTGCAGGAAGTCTGTCACCGCTGTACCCTCGCGCAGAAACTCGGGGTTTGACGCCACGTCGAAGAGTTGCTGTGACACGCCGTTCCGGGCCATCACCCGCCGGATCCATTCGTTCGTGTACACCGGAACCGTACTCTTCTCCACGACCACCTTGTAGCCGTCGATCGCATGCGCTATCTCGCTCGCCACCACGTCCACGTACGAAAGGTCCGCGCTGCCTGTCTGGCTCTGCGGCGTTCCGACGGCAATAAACACTGCCTGCGCCGCCCGCACCGCCGCCCGCAGATCGTGCGTGAACTCCAACCGGTCCGAACGGTGCCGCTTGAGCAGCCCTGGCAGATACTTCTCGTGGATCGGTACTCCGCCTTCGCGTAGCATCCTCACCTTGGCTTCGTCGTTATCTACGCACACTACACGGTGCCCCAGTTCCGCAAAGCATGCAGCCGCCACTAAGCCGACATACCCGGATCCCACGACCGCAATTGAAATCCTTCGGCTCATATACCCTCCGCATAACTCCATTAAGGTGATCCATCCTGCCACCTGCAGATCCCTAGATCAGGATCTGCGCTTGCCTGAGCACGTGCCAAGCGCGAGGCGGGAACTGCTTCAAGCAGCGCCTATCGCGTTGCGATGTAATGTTGATCGACTACGTTACATGTCGACCACTTAGGACCTTGTTGAAACGACCTTATGCGCACCGGAATACGGCAAGACTCGGAACATTTCAACTCTACTTCACTTGGATCCGGCCAATCTGCGGGCGTTCTGGAGTCATTTGATTGCCTCCCAACAACTAATTGGCTGACTACTCCAGGATGGATGCCACGCCCGGCCGCGACCGCCAGTAGCCCTACCCATTTAGTCCACGTCTACAAAGATCAGTGCGATCATCTTCTGATCGACAGATGCAATTACGATCTCTCCCCGGAACATATCTCTTCCATTGGTCGTAAGCATCGGGAATAATGATAGCGAGATCATCAGGAGTATACGTGTTGAGTATCTGGCGGTCATTACCTCCAAGAGCGACATTGGCGTAAAGGAGGCCCTCCTTCTGAGTTGCTGGAATCGTGGGGTAGTCGAGGGCGCGATTCCGGATCTGCTTGATACGAAACCCGCTCCGTATAGCATTCGCGTGGAGCCATACGTCATCAGCATTTGGACATAGACTCAGGAAAGCAGATCCTGCTGACTTGAGGAATTGCAGAAAACGAACGGGGTAGATGCATCCCGAGACACCAGTGGCAAAGTGCGCAAAACTGGCTGCCTGGGATCTGCAATCGGGCCAGGTGCGATAAGGCGCAAAGCCGGTTCTCGCCATCACGACCACATGGGCCCTGTGACAGTTGATGACAGAGGAGTCTCGCGCGTGCGCGAGGACCAGTTCGCGTAACCAGGAGCGGCAATAAATGACATCATCGTCCGCCGTTACCATCGGTGTATCGAACTTACTCTGACCGAGAAGATACGGGTAATACTTCGTATGCGGCCCGTAGTTATCGGTAACACGAACTTGTAGGCCGCGCTTCTCAAGACGGCGCAGTGACTCTGGTCGATTGGCGAGCGATTCCCGTTCGAGCCACAGCACAATGCGCGATGGACGCACCTCCCCGGCAGCAATGGATTCGATAGTAAGATATACCCACTCCAGGCGTCTTCCGTGCGTCGTAAGTGAGACCTCAGGACCGCCAGGAACAACAACAGCCTCAGAGGAATGGAGATTCTGCTGCCGGAGGTGACGGAGTTGAATTTGCGTCAGTCTTACGTCCTGTCGCAGGAGCTTCAGCCAAAGAAGAACGAGGGATGTAGAGAGAGTGGGGGTCGTGCTTGCGGCACGAGCGCGACTCAGAGCAATCACTTCGGTTACTCCTCTATTCAGACTTATCAGATCGCACAATTGCTAATGTTAGCGTCGTGACCGGGCAAGTGCGTGCATCCTCATTGGTCAATGAGCACGGGCAACGAACAACTTTCCAACTTGCCGATCTGCTAGATCTCTGATTAGGTATGCCGGCGACTGCCTGGAAGACACCTTCTTGTCATGAGGCACGTCGCGATCGACAGCATGGTTATAGTTGCACACCAGCATTATCACTTGCTTTGCCACATCAGATCGCTGACGCAGGTAAGTAGTGCATCCCGCTAAGGGCCCTAAGCACACTCCCTGCTAGCCTGCTTCTATGCGGGCGAGTAATCGGCAGTGCTTCCTATGCATAGAGACCTCAAACGTCCTGCGTGTGCCGTGCCAGGTAGACCTCCTGCTTTAACTATTCTCCCAGTGCACTACGGCCAGTAATTTCAGCAAATAGTGCGCCATCGACGCGTAAATTCCCTAGATTGTGCTCCAGTGACTGGTCTAATCGCCAGAGAGACCGCTGAATGTGCAGAGGTGTTTGCGGCGAGTGTTGCATCGCAGAAATGGCATTTGCAATTGTTTTGAAGCCGATGTCCCGGCAGTAATGTCTCAATTCTTCAGAAAAGTGCCGCCGCATTCCAAATGGGTACGAAAAGTGGTCAACCGGCTGACCGAGGATGTCCTCCAGTTCCTGCTTTCCGCGAGAAATCTCGCTTCGCGCCTCGCAGGTCCTGAGCGAAGTTAGCAGGAAGTGGGAGTGAGTATGTGAACCAATGGCGTGTCCAGAAGATGACAACGTCTTTAGCTCCTCTGAACTCAGTGGTATTCTTTCCTGATGATGGTCAATCCGATCATAATAGGCTTCGATGTCTGAAGCGCAAGTTCGGTCGCGAATGACATTGGTGTTGACATAGAATGTCGCTTTGACGCCTAGCAAAGAGAAGAGTTGGAGCGCGTCAAACCAAGCACGATAGTTGTCATCAAAGCTCAGGTAAATGACCTTGCGCCCATTACATGCAAAAAACGTTTCCAGATCAACAAAGTCATAGTCCTGACTTCGCATGTATTCTACGAACACTCGAAACGGACCATACTGCTCCCGCTCAAGACTATGCATGTAAACCGCAAGCCGCGGAGGCAAGCCGCGATCTAGAAATCGCAGATGACTGGACCTTATTGCGCATTGAATTGCGCTTTTCATACGAAGCTCCGAGCAATATGGATCTACTGAAATATATGAGGGAGGTGCTTCTGTTTCAAGGGGCATTTACGGCAACGAATGGGAGAAGGAAGAATCACTGCAATGGACTCGATCTCCTGCGCGCATTAGGCGCAACGGCATGAAGAAATGGGAAGTCGCGCAGTAAGGGCCACGTCGAAAGGTTGGACGACCCAGAAATAATCTAAGTTAATGATCAGGCTTAACAGCCTCACGACTAAAGCCGTGCCCTATCGCAACAGGACGTGTGAAGCAGGCTGTTATGCCATTTCAACTCGATGATTGCACAATGGCGCCACGGGATATAGCCTGTCATGTATTGCAATGTGAATTATCGTGATAGCGTCCAGAGGCGGATCGGTGTGTTGGCAACTCCATCGCGTACCGACTTGAGAGCGCTGGTAAAGCAGGGGAGACGAGGACGCGATGCCGCGATGGGAAATACACATCTTCGAAGTATATCGGCGCGCGCGTGGCTGCGTTGACCTCTACTGATGACAATGCAAAAGAAATGCTAACGTAGAGTATCCATAAGATCCAATTCCCGGTAACCACGCTCCCTTCGGTGATCTGATACACAAGAATCAAGACAAGAAACGTCCCAGGCCATGCGCCCGGAGGAGCCGGAATCGCGCAGGCGACGCGCCACGCGCGGCGCAAGGCTGACCAATAGGAGAGTACGAATAGTCCGAGACCGATGGCACCGATACCAAGCATGAGGTCGATGTAGCCGTCGTGGGAGTGAGGCGTATCCCAGTTTACCGCTTCACGGATAAGCGATGCATTGGGGGATCTTTCCGTCCAAAAGGCTTCGTAGCCATATCCAAACAACGGCTTTTCTCTTATGCTACTCAGAGACATCTGCCACAGTTCGACTCTCCCTGTCAGCGTTGGATCCCGTCCCATGGAGTGAGTAATGACGGTAACATTCGCAAGCCCGCACCAAATTATCACAGCCACGCTGGTAGCCGTAGCAGCGACACCAATATATCTCGTTCGTGGTTTCCACTGAAGAATGCGCGTCAATGCTGGCACGGAACTGACAATTGTCAGATATACAAGCGCGCCGGCGGATCTGGCGAGGATAACGAGCGCGAAACCTGCGATGAGTATTAATAATCGACCGATGCGTGATCGGATTTGTGAGCAGAGAAAGGCAGCCATTCCAAGAATAACAACTCTACCGAATTCATTTTTAGTGTCAAATATTCCGTGCCATGCCAGTCCTTCAGACTCGCGACCAGGTAAAAGATGCGGAAGAGCGAGCTGCATCAGAATACTAATGAGAAGCACGATGCCCAAGGCAATGGCAACAAGCCGGATTTGCTTTTCAAGCGTGTAGCGGAGCCCGAAGTCGATTCCGACAAAAGTGGCCAGAAGCAGTGCGATGCTCGCATGGAGGGTGGCGATGTAATCTATGGACCAGCAGGCGGAAGCGAGCGTGAGGATGACTAAGCAGACTAAAGCCAGGTTTCTGCGAAGCAAAGGAAAGATAACATGCCGATGCTCAATTACACGCAAAGTTGCGATCAAATAGATGAGCGACCATAACAGCCGCGTGGCAGGCGAACCATTCCTCGCAGCCTCTGGAATGTTGCTCCCGACAAAGAGTGTGAGGAATGCATCGGTCGAAAGGATCAAGATCCCAACGGTCCATGCATCTGTAATCCATTGCCTAGTTACACTCATTCTACATCTGCCTCCTGGAGGTAGGTAGCGTCTTTTGGCGAATGTTGAAGATACTTATGTTGCATCGGAGGCGAGAGCGTTGAAGCGCATCCGCTCATGTCGGGAAACCATGATCGAACACAACGCAATGGCCGCCGCGAGTAGCGTATCGGACGCGATGCTGGACCAAGCCGCGCCACGCCAAGAATAGCGCGGGATAATCCACAGGTTCACGGATACATTAAAGATCGCCACGGCGGTCTGGATGACACTTCTAATTCCCTGATAGCCAGCACCACTGAGTGCATCTGACAAGGGATAGTGGACTACTTTCAGGATCGGAAGTATTGCCAGCCAGCGCAATGCCTCCGCCGTATCCTTGTATTGTGGTCCGAGCACCATAGGCACCACAGTGGCACCGGCGAAAAGGAGAACTGTCACAACGATCCCATAGTGCATGGCACGCCACATGAGCCGTCGGGCATACGACAGACTCGACGCTAATCCTGAAGCGCCAGACCTGAAAAAAGTTGGATAGGCTGAGTATAACAGCGCTGAAACCGGCGAGAAACCCACATCAATCAAGCGGTATGCAGCTCCGTAAGTCCCAGTGGCGGCAAGCGTGCTGAATCGCGCAAGCATTGCTTTATCGATATTGTTGTAGATAGTTTGAGCGCTTAGGCTGACGGAGAAATATAGTCCTTCGCGCCACTCGGAAACGGATGAGGTCATGCGCAGCTGTGGAGTCCCGAGGCGCCACGTAACTATTGCTAGTGCGGCAGTAACTGTGAAAGCGGTACTTATAAAATATGCATATCCCCACTCAAGAGCCGAGGGATGGCGATGAACCAGAACCAGGAGCAATGCGGCCGCGAGCCGACAGACGCTTGTACACAGATTAATGAACGCCGTCCAGTGAAGATGCTCGAATGCCTGGAAGGCCTGACCAGAAATCGCAATTACGCACAAGCCCGGGATGTCGGAGATGGCTACGAATATAACCAAGCGCAGTGGAACCGTTGCCGGAAGGACAAAGCGGGCGACTGAAATGATAATCGCTACGAGTGCAGAACTGCTGATAATAGTTGCCAGGAGAGCTGATCCCCACATAGACGCAAAGGTGGTCCGATCACGCGCAACATGCTTAATGAGCAGGTTTCCGCTTCCGAAACTTCCAAACGGGTAGAGGACAGCCACAAGTGCTGCTACACCGACAAACGCGCCGTAATTCTGCACGCCCAGTGTTCGTGCAATGACGGCGAAGTACGCTGCTTGGAGAGTGAATTGAAGACCCTGCCCTACGGACATCCATGCTGTATTTCGTGCCAAAGCACTCGCAAACATAATTGCTACTCCTCGGGAGTGATGGCCTAAGGGGTGCGTTGTCGTTGCAGGGTGTAACTCGGTTATTCAGGAGAAGCAACAACGAGGACATATGTAAAGAAGTGGACCCGTCTTCGGACCTACATGGATCTGGACCGCACAAGAGTGTCATGCCTCCCGAGGGGGTGTTCAGTTCCTCCTGAGTCGGTTAAGGGCCTGAGTAGCAGAAATATACAAAGGCCAGACCATGTGTCTTACAATGGTCCGGGAATGGGTTCAAGAGGTAGTATGTGCGCCTGCCTATGGCGCGTCTCTCAATGGTTGTTGTCATTGTTTTCTCGGGCATTCTCCACCCTTGGGCAAGGATGAGGATGCCAGCGTGAACTCGTTCATGTTGGTGGTAATAATGGAGGGACTGTGTGACTTTCGAGCTGGCTTCTAGTGGATCCACTGAAGGCGCTGTCCACAAGGCCTGCGGTGCTACTGCTTGGCGCAGTCTCGTGGCTAGCTTGTTGTTGTGTTGCAGCAGAAGCACAGATGCTAATGCACGCATCGCGGGAATGAGCTGCGATCGTTCATCACGCACACTATCGAGGCTGCGAGTCACAAAAGGACGGCATCATTCAGCAGGGAAGATGGCACGGGGCATAGTCTTGCTAAACCGCGGCGGAAGCCGTGCTAAGCTCAATGGGTCGAGTCGCGGAAGACATTCCCGGTGGGAATTCGGCGCTTACCTCAATTTCTTCCCAATGGGCTTTGAACCATTGGATTGTGTTTTGTAGTCCAGTGTCAAAGTCGGTTTGCGGGCGGTATCCCAACAATTCTCCAGCGCGTTCGATAGAGGCTAACAGCCGCCGCTTGGTATCCCACACTCTATGCTGAGCGTAGCGAATACCAGATGTGTTGTTCAAAAGCTTATTGATTTTCGTCGCCATTTGAACAATATTGGTCTCATATCCCGATGCAATGTTCATTTCTTTACCGATTGCCGCTTCGAAGTAGGAAGCGCGTAGAAGTGCATCGACTATGTCCTTCACGTATGTGAAGTCGCGTGTTGCGTCATCAGTAGCGGTGATGGGCAGAGGCTGCCCGCGCATTGCCCAATATATAAAATTCGGGATTACATTCCGGTACTGCCCCGGGACTTCACCGGGGCCATAGGAATTAAAGAACCTTGTCTTTACAATATTTAGGTTGTGGTGATGAAGGAAGAAGTTAGAGTACAACTCCCCAAGCATTTTCGTGACCTGGTATGGAGAAGTGAGATGCATCGAGATGAACTCTTCGCGCAGCGGCAATGGCGCGGCGCTGCCGTATATGGAGCACCCTGAAGAGGCGTAGATGATCCTCTGCGGCCTGGCCATGGTGCAGTACTCCAGCACTTTGAGAGTACCCATGCCATTGACGAGCAAGTCGCGTTCCGGGTAGTCGACCGAATTCTGATTTGCAAAGAAAGCAGCAAGGTGGAAGACAAGGTCTGGCTTTTCCGCAAACACTCGCTTCAGTGCAGTTTCGTCGGTAATGCTTCCCTTTACGAAGAGCACGTTCGGCAGCGCGGGAATATTCCACTGGTATCCGGCGGAGAGATCGTCGAGCACGATCACCATTCTGGCGCCCAGATCGGCAATTGCATGTGTCAGATTGCTGCCGATCGAACCGGCGCCGCCTGTGATCAATACTACTTTGTCGGCCAAGCTACGCTTGTAGTCTTCCATACATTCTCCTTGTCTTCAGTACCAATGATGTTTCCGTACGCATTCCTCATCCATGCGACGTACCGTTT
Source organism: Acidobacteriota bacterium (assembly GCA_021803035.1). Taxonomy (GTDB): domain Bacteria; phylum Acidobacteriota; class Terriglobia; order Terriglobales; family Acidobacteriaceae; genus Telmatobacter. The sequence goes on from JAJZME010000024.1 coordinate 13,149, forward strand.
TACGCCTTCAAAGATATCCACCGTCGGATCGTGCCGAAGCTCCTGGCGTGCGCGGGAGAAGTCCACTACTTTTACACGGGTAGTGAAATCTTCCCTCGCTCGGAACTGCGCCAGGCCCTGATCCGCGCCAGTTTCTGCGATGATGATTTCAGCGAGGTCTTCGATGCCGATCGCCCATTCCTCCCTTCCTCCAATGTTGTAGACGCGCCCGGGAATGAAGTTCTCGGTGATGTTGGCAAACGTTCGGCAGGTATCCTCTACAAAATCGAAAATCCGCTTGTGTCCGCGATAGACAGTGAACGGCTCGCCATGGAGACATTTATAGGTGAAGATTGGGATTACACCGCGGTATGGGCTGAAATACTCGTGCGGACCATAGCATCCGACTGGCCGGACGCGCACTATTTCGTTTCCGAACATGCTAGCTGCGTTAAGGCACTGGAGCTCACCAGCCCACTTACTGATGGCATAATCATTCATCTGTTTGATTGGCAGCAGTTCCATGACATCTTCAGTCATCAGTTCATCGTAGTCGCCGTATACCTCGGCACTGCTAAAAAATATCATCTTGAAATGAAAGCGCTGTTGCAGCCGAAGAATGTGCTTAGTCCCGACAACATTAGTGCGCCACAGGTTCTCATAGTGGTCCTCACCGTTCCACCGGCCATACTCAGCGGCTAAATGGTAAACATAATCAAAAGACTGATGCGAAAACAACCAGTCAAGCTGCCGATACTCGCCTGTGTCCACCTTTACATGCTGTGCGTCCTCGCCCTGCAATATGTCACAGGTAGTTACGCGATGCCCTCGCGATCTCAATTCGCGAGTTAAATTGGTGCCGATGAATCCTCGCCCGCCTGTTACGAGTATTGAGCTCATTCCGCTACCTCCTCTTTGCATTGATTAGTTGCCACAGCACAGTAGGGACCCTTACACGACAAAAGCCTGCTGGGGAGGCAATCTTTCCGCAAGCCGCCCTCATGAGTTGATCGGCGAAAGTCATCGGCAACCGCTGGAGCTGGCCTTTCTTCCTTCATCACAAAGGAAGCGATCCGCTCGCTAGCTTTTCCATCTCCGTAGGGGTTATAACTTCGCGCCATTGTCTTATATGCGGTGAGATCATCAAGAAGACGCTCGGCTTCCGCTAGTATCTGGTGCTCATTTGTGCCCACAAGTCGTGACGTTCCAGCCGCCACTGCTTCGGGCCGCTCCGTTTTCTCTCGAAGTACAAGCACTGGCTTCCCGAGAGAGGGTGCTTCCTCTTGAATGCCTCCTGAATCCGTCAGCAGCAGATGTGCCTTGCACATCAAGTCGATAAATGGCACGTAGTCCATAGGTTCTAGAAGTATGATGTTTCGCTGGTCACGAAGGTGCCGGTCAACTACGCGGCGAACGTTGGGATTGGGGTGGACAGGGTAAACAATCTGCACATCATTGCGGCGGGCTAGATTGGTGATGGCCCTGCAAATGGCGTCAAAGCCCGCCCCAAAGCTTTCACGGCGATGTGCGGTCACAACGATGAGCTTCTTCGACGGGTCGGGAGAAAAGTTGCTGTGCCCTTTCAGCTTGCCGGTTTGGAGCAATTGCTTAATGTGCAAAACAGCGTCAATGCCAGTGTTGCCGGTAATCGCGACGGTAGAGGGGTCGACGCCTTCGGAATAGAGGTTGTGCGCAGCACTCGCAGTAGCAGCAAAATGAAGAGTGGCAATTCTTCCTGTAAGAATCCGATTCATCTCCTCCGGAAACGGCTCGTATGGATCGCCTGTGCGGAGCCCTGCTTCCACATGAGCGACGGGAACCTTTCCATAGAAAGCAGTCAAGGCGCCACAGAGGGTAGTCGTGGTATCTCCCTGAACAAATGCAATATCAGGTCTCTCCTTGATGAATATCGGTTCGAGGGCGGCTATGATGTGCGACGTAGACTGGTATAGCGTCTGTCCTGGGCGCATGATATTGAGGTCCCAATCTGGGATTACGTCAAACGCGCGTAAGACCTGGTCGAGCATATGTCGATGCTGTCCAGAAACACAGATTCGGACATCGAAATAATCCGGAAGCGATTTCATATGTCGAATAACTGGACATAATTTGATCGCTTCGGGGCGAGTGCCAAAGATGAACAGTGTCTTCATTTGTGCATTTCGATCGCCGGGAACACTAGTCCCCATTCTGCATGTGTAAACGGACGATGGGTGTGCCTGTTGCGCAGAAGGAGGCGGAGGCAGCAAAGAAGAATCCGATGACCGGCCGGTACACACGCGCGGGGCGTAACGTGGCGTTCATAGCGCGTCCGGCGCCCAGCAACAGGTTGTTGGTCGTCGTCCAATATAATCAGATGAAACAAACTCACCAGTTATGATACTGATGACGGCGGAGTGTCTATCCATAGGATAGTTCGCGCGCGGGACGGCGCCCCTCAGTTGTGGGATGATAGAGATGCAGTGCCTGCAGTCCAACTAAGACAGCGTAGATTGGGCTCAAAAGCAGATAGCGGCGCCACAAGCGCCTAGGCTCCGAGCAGAGACGGAAGAGCCATTCTAGCCCGCGGTTTTGCATCCACACGGGGGCCTGTGGAACTTTACCTGCAAGAACACCAAACGCCCCGCCAACTGCAACAACCGGCATGGAAAGAAACTCTCGATATTCGTAGGTCCACACGTCCTGCAGCGGGCAACCGAGGCCGACAAATACCAGGGATGCGCCGGACTCACGGATGCGTTGCACTACACGATCTCGTTCCTCTTGGGACAAGCCACGGAATTTTGAGGGCTCCATACCGGCGATACGTAAGGAAGGAAACCGCTTCTTAAGGCTGATTTGCAGGGCTGACAGGACCTCCGATTTATTGCCGTAAAAGTAGACGGCAAGATCCTCCCTTTCAGCTCTTGCGCAAAGGCGCAATGTGAGATTGGGACCGTACACCCGGTCGATGAGTTTCGCGCCATGCAGAATTCTTAGGGCCCAGCGAACCGGTTGTCCGTCCGGAGTGACTAAATCAAAGTGATTCAAGCGGAACTTTTGCTCCCTGCTTAGAACGCCCTCCATTACACCGTGAACCGCAGCTGTCGCAACAGTGAAGTGGCGATGATCCTTGGCAGCCTGCGTGGTCCGCTCCACGGCAGCCTCGTAGTCTAGGGCATCAACTAAAATTCCGAGGATGTTCTTCTTTCCATGCCAAACCATGACGTCTTGCTCCCCCATCATCAGTCCGCCACTGCGCCGCCTTGTGAGAGGCAATGGCCCGTTCATAAATTTCCATCAACATCGGATAGTTACGCTCGGCGGTGTAATTTGCCTCATACTCGGCTCGGCCCATTCGACCCATCGAAGCCATTTCTTTGGGATGGAACCACGCCCATTCGACTTTTTGCGCCAAGTCAGCGGCGTCGCCAGGCCTGAAATGGAGTCCAGTGCGCCCGTCTTCGACGATTTCCTTGGTCGCTGCCAGTTGTGACGCGATAACCGGGATGCCACAAGCGAAGGCTTCCACTATGGTTAGTCCGAAGCCCTCGTATGCTTCGCTAGGGAAGACCAGGAAGCGTGCCTGTTTGATGGCCTCCAGCGTTTGGTCTCGTGACATCCATCCGCAGAAGTCGATGCTCGCCGTCGAGCCGCACTGAGCTTCGTCCTGAAGCGAGGGGCGCAGCGGGCCATCGCCTACGATCTTGAGCGGAATGAAGTTATTTAGCCGATGCCAAGCAGTGAGGAGAGTCTGCAAGCCCTTCCCCTCAGAGAAACGCCCAACAAACAAGGCATACTTGCCTGTTTCCGCGCGCACCCCTGGGTCTGGGTCGAGAAAGTTTGGTTTAACCGCGACTTTCTCCGCAGGTAGTCCACCCTCGATGAACTTCCGCCGGCTAAACTCCGTCAGAGCGATGTAGCCATCCACCATCCTGATCCAGGTCTTCAGCCTACGATGAACTCCAAGCATTAGGGCCACAGAGGCGGTTGCGGGCCGCGATCCGCGATAGCAGCCATGGTAGACCGCACGCCATAGGCTATGGTTAAGGCACTCCTCGCATATCTTACCGTTGCGAAAGAAAGTTGCCTGAGGGCAAAACAGACGGTAATTATGCAGGGTCTGCACAACTGGAATACCCACCTGTTTACACGCGTAGTAAGCAGCAGGGGATACGAGAGGGAATGTGTTGTGAAAATGAGCTATGCCGGGCCGTTCGCGCTCAAGGAGTGCTTTGATGTCGTTATACCTATCCCATGCCCAGACCGTACGCAACGGCAGGGTCATCTTTGAGCCTGTTCCGTAATCGTTGATTTCACCATTGTCGCATCGATATTCAATAACATCGTTACCAGCAGAAGTGAGTAATCGCTCTTCTGCCTGAGCCATAATCGTTTCGCCGCCCGGGTTCTGATAACAGTTATGAATCAGGCAGATCTTCATTCTTCCACATCCTCAATTACTCACAGCAGAGCTGTGCTCGTCCGAAGCTCGCATTGCCATTAACTTGTTCCAGAGAATGAATGGGCTCTACTGAATTGCGTCCTGGAGGGAGACTGAGGCTCTAAATCGCGATGAGACGAATATCGGTGCCGCACTAGCAAACGGACAACGCGAAAAGGAAATTCCGTATGAGGCGAAATTCAGAGGCCCGAAGGAGCGATTATTGGTGATTGACGATGAGGCTCTCTGGCCGTTGCTGCTTTTCCGACGTTACATTCGACTGGGCGAGAACAAACTTCACCGCTTCCTGAAATCCGTTGGCCATATTGGAGATTGTCACGCTTGACATTGATTCCCGAGCGGCTCTCGCCATTTCCTCTTTCCTATTTCTCGCGTCCCATGCCCTCCGAAGTGCTTTTGCGAGATCCCTGGCGTCCTCAGGATCAACAATCCAGCCATTCTTGTCTTCGCATATCAGATCAGCAGCACAACCAGCGTACTTCGAGCAAATCACAGGAAGCCCAAATGTCATGGCCTCATTGACAACAAGCCCCCACACATCCTCCAGCGTTGGAAATACAAAGACATCTGCCGCATGAAAGATTTCAGGCAATTTCTCAGGTTCAAGATGGCCCACAAATGCAACATTCGTGAGCCTGCTGTGTGCTACTCGACGCTGCAAATCAGCTTTGTCGGGACCATCGCCTACCAGGATAAGGGAAGCTCGCACGTCATCCTGTGCGCCAAAAGATTCCCACGCCTCCAAAAGTTTGTGGAGGTTCTTGCGTTGATTGAGCTGTCCCACATACAAAAAGCATAGCTCAGACGAGCCGAACCGTTTGTGCCATTGGCCCCGTACTCGCTCAACCACTTGATTCCGAAGCGATGCAATTGCGGTGGCGTTTCTTGCGTGAAAGATTGAGTTGGACGGCACGCCTATACTTTCGAGATATCTCCGGGCGTCGACTCCCATCCCGACGAATGCGTCAGCGGCCCGGACGAGCACTGCTCTAAGCATCCGCTGCTTCCAGCTGATGTCCCTCTCTGTATGGAGCGTGCCGTAAAACCAGATTACCAGCCGCTTTCGCATAAGGAACGCATAGATCGCGGCGATCAAGCTGCGCGCCCCCATTTCATCAGAGAAAATGACGTCAGGATGAAAACGCCAGAGGTCGAACCAAAGGCCAAGCGGAATGTGTACCTGTCTACGGTCAGTGAAAGTAACGAGGCCCCGATGCTTAACCACGCGCATATAGGAGAAATTGAAACTTGTTTTGTGCTGGAAAGGAGGATCCTGTATAGGCTTCCAGCATCGGTTAAACTCACTGTCACAGCATGAGAATACCTTAAAGTCCCAATTGTCTGTGCCTCCCAAGGCAGAGTAGAGAGGCACACGGTAGGGAGAAATGAAGTTTGTTGCCAGTGCAGCGCGAACTTTCATACTTATCCTTAGGCTCCAATTCCGGCAGCGTGCTATACACTCTTGAGGATGCTGCGAGGAAACGGTGTGGAGAATCAGATTGCAAGACAGGATGCCACAATACCCTCAGGAAGTTCCCAGTGCGGCGTGAAATCTACCCAGCATCTGTACTCTCAGCACAAGGGACAGAGCGCATGGCATTCATGCCTAGTCGATCCACGCGGATCGTTGGTTGGCAGAGAGGCGAATCGTGAAGCGACGCAAAGAGAACATCTCTTACCAGTGTGACAGTTATATGGCTCCGGCTCCCCTTAAGACAGCTGGGATTGTACGGGCAAGAATTGTCATATCTAACCACAGGGACCAGCGATCTATATACTCCATGTCCAAACGCATCCACTGATCGAAAGATATGGAGCTGCGACCGCTTACCTGCCACAAGCAGGTAATTCCTGGGCGAACGCTAAAGCGCCTGCGCTGCCAGTCCTGGCTAAATCCTGCGTAGTCACGGACCGGGAGCGGGCGCGGCCCAACAAGGCTCATGTCGCCTTTAAGCACGTTAAAGAGTTGGGGCAACTCATCGATACTCGTCTTGCGCAGGAATTTCCCAATACGCGTGATACGCGGGTCGTCCTTGATTTTGAACACCGGCCCCTGGGCTTCGTTGCTCGATTCGAGCTGGACCTGGAGCCTTTCAGCATCGGGGACCATCGACCGGAATTTATACATGCGGAAGCGACGTTTATTAAGACCAATTCGCTCCTGGGCAAAGATAGCAGGCCCACGGGAGTCCAGCTTGATAAGGAGCAGGGAAATCAACATGAGCGGACCGACCGCAAGGATCAGGAGACCTGAGCCAATGATATCCACAGCACGTTTAAGTGCCAATCGGACGGTATCAAGTGGTATGGACGAGAACGTCACGAGCGGTGCGTTTTCGACCTCATGTACCTGCGCACCGGATGTACCCGAGTCGAAAAAGTTCGTCAGAACTCGGACGATGACGCCATGCTCGCGGCAGGTTTGGAGCAGATCTTCCTCTTCGTCATAAAACGATTTGATTGGGAGAGCAATTACGACTTCGTCAATCACGTGATTGCGCAGATAGGGCCGAAAACCTGCAAGATCCGAGACAAGATGAGCGGAGGAGTACTGATTGATGGCTCCTGCCCACATGTTGTCGACGAAGCCGGCGAGGCGGTATCCCAGTTCAGGCCGGGACAACACCTTCTCTGCGAATTCCAGCGCCCGAGCGTTGGTGCCAACAATGATGACTTGCCGAAGATTACGGCCGCGGCGACGGAGGATCTTGAGCGCCTGCCGCATACTGAGCCGCAAAGTGACCAGCACGCAAGGTGTAACAACGAGGAAGCGCAGGAGAGCGGGAAATGTCACTGTTGAAACACGAAAGACAAGGCTCACGATGGCTAAACTGATGGTTGCGCCCGCAGATCCTTTGAGGAGAGTGGGAATCTCGGAAAAGGCATGAGCTAGGCGTTGCGACCTATAGAACCCCATCATTGAGAAGGTTACCTTCCAGAGAAGCAGAAGAAGAATGAGGCCTGCAACGGTATGAACCTGAAGTGTCTCGTGAGCCAGAACTGCAAATGAGACGAACGAGTTGCGGGTGAAGACAGACACATAGAGTGCAAATGCGAGCACGGCCAGATCAGAAAGAGAAAGTACATCGACAAGGAATTGACGCCGAAGACCTGTCATAACTGATCTCCTCCTGCGGACCTGAGTGCTCTTGCTTAAATGCCGTTGGTTTATGACCTACCTACTCTTCTTACACAGAGCACGGTTGGGGGCAACGGGGACTTTCGCCATCGATGTGACGATCCGCTACTGCAGACGGAAGTTATGAGAATAGCAACGCGGTATCAGGCGGTATGCAGAATATTGCTATAGGTTCCTGTATAGCCGCTCGGGAATGGGAAAGGTACGATTGTTTAGCACCGAACCAAGGATCTTGACATTCGCCCCTTCGAGAGATTGCTTGGCTTTGAGGGCGGCTGCTCTGCGAGTCGAGTTTGCCTCGATGATGAGAATGGCGCCGTCGGAGAGCTGGCCAAGAACGGAGGCGTCACCTCTGCCATTAGCACCGGGAGCATCCATGAGGATAAAATCAAACCGCGTTCGCAAGGTTGCGAGCCGCGTCTTCACCTGCTGCGCAGGTGGAAGTCCTGTCCCATTCTGCGAAGCCGGTGCATTAAGTTCTGCAAACCAAAGACTCGGCTCGACGCTCCTGCAGAGGTGCTCATCTAGATCGGAGAGGGGCATCAGTTTGCCGGCATTGAGCAGCCCTTTGAGACGAGCTGACCGCGGATTGGCATCGATCAGACAAACCGGGCGAGCACTGCATGCTGCGAGGGCGCGGCCGAGATTGATGCAGATTGCACTGCTCCCACTGTCGCGATCGACGCCACAAAGAACAACCTCATGCGGGGCATTAGCATCCCCGGACAGAAAGATCGTCTGCGCCAAGGTGACGAATTCCTGACTGATCGCGCTGTGTCCAACTTGATCAGCGGGCTTTGCCGATGACGGAGCGTCGTTAGTGGCAATGCTGTCAAGTGGAAACTCTACCTCCAACTGGCTTAGCAATTCGAAGTTACGGCTCATGGCTCTTTCCTCGTGGGTACGTCTGCTGTGGTTTGGGTAATGCGTCCGGGCAGACGAATTGTCCGGCCGCTCTCTATATGGTCTGGATCCAGGAGACGAGGATTCAGGGCTTGAATTTGCCGCAGTACAGTGTGGTTATAGTCACCTAAGTTCTGAGTGGCTATTGCTTCGAGCGTGTCCCCCGGGACAACCGTGATTGTCTTCGGTCCCGTCGCTTCATCTGCAGGTATCTCGGGGTGAGGAACTGTAGGATTACGTGCTGTGACGGTGCGCGGAGTAATCGCGGCGAGTCGCACCCGGGCTGTTGCCGGCACTGGTGCGAGGACTGCCTTAGTCGCCTTTGTGGCGGAGGAGTGCCGAATGCGCGAGAAAGCAGCGGACAGGGTAAAAGACGGACGCGCACCCTTCCAGCTACCGGACCAGAATACCGCGATAAGGCCAATGCAGGCGACTAACAGGGCGGCGGTGACATAGCGGGTGGTCATCGCGGATGAGACTCGCGCTTCGGGAAGCTCCGTAAAGGATGTGACGACAGGGGGGGTAACTTCTGCCGCCGGAGCGGCAAGTCGTGGCTGGGAAACTGGCAACTTAAGGTCGTCGACTACTTCCCCTACGATGGAGTCATCGACAACTTTAGACTTATGAGCACGGCAGAGACAAAGGGAATTGAAGCAGAGGGTATTGATGACTCTCGGGATGCCGCAACTGGCATCGGCAATGAGGTTCAGCGCATTCGAGGTAAAGAGTCGTTTCCCGGTGTAGCCTACGACTTTTATGCGGTGTTCGATGTAAGCAGTCGTTTCAGCAGGAGAAAGCGGAGACAGTCGACATATCGTGGAAACACGCTGCAGAAGCTGAGCAACCTCGGGGCGTGCCATGTTGTCGGCGAGCTGCGGCTGGCCGGAAAAGACGATCTGCATAAGCTTCGACTGGACTGTTTCGAAGTTTGTCAGTAGCCGCACGGCTTCAAGTGCGTCTGTTGAAAGGTTCTGCGCTTCGTCGATAACAAGCACGAAGCGCCGCCCGGACCGCGCCTCGACGGCGAGAAGATCATTCAACTGCCGGTGCCTCTCTGCGAGCCCTGCGCCCGGTGTAACTGCCAAATCGTGGAGAATCATTGGAAGGACATCTTTCGCCTCGCACAACGTATTGAAAAGAAACACTGTCTTTGCACGATCCCTAATATGATCAAGAAACTCGAAGAGCAGAGTAGTCTTTCCCATTCCGGGCTCAGCAATCAGCACTGTAAAGCCACGGTTCCCGTAGAACCCGGTATACAGTGACGATAGTGCCTCACGATGCGAACTGGTCTGGAAGAGGAATCTCGGATCAGGTGTAGCACCGAACGGTTGTTCCGGCAAGTTGAAGTACTGGAGAAACATGGGCGTTTCCTATGCTTCTCCCTTGGGGAGCGAGCCAAGAACCGGCATGTCCAGATATCCTACAACTTCATCAGGAGTCCGGAAGGACGGAGAAACGTAGTCTGCGAGATATCCGGTTCCCAAACTCACAAACAAGCCCACCAGCAATGTGAGTCCTGCGCTTTCAACCGGCGACCGCTCGGGAAGCGCCGGAACCACTGGAGGTTCGGCAACTGCAACATTCAGAATTCCGCGCTGGTCGAGCGCGTTGCTAATGCGGGCTTCTTCGCGCTTCTTAAGGTACAGAAGGTAGTTGTTCTCCTGAGTTGCAGCGTTACGCTGCAGATCTGTCTGTTCGATACCTTCCTGTTCCAGCTCGCGCGAAGCTTTCAAATATCGGGCAGCAGCACTTCTGTCGGCCGCCGCCAGCGCGTTCAGGCCAGCTAGATCCGACTGCGCCTTTGCGAGTTCGCTGCGCAACATCTGATAGGTTGGATCCTGATTGGTGGTTGTCTCCTGGGGAGGCTTGTCTTCTGCCGAGGCAATCGCTTTGCGCGCTTCGGCGATCTGCTCGTTGACTTCGCGGACCAGTCTGTAGGTGGGATCGAACTTTGTCAGCAGTTCCGTTCTTTTGAGTTGCAGGTTGAGCAGCGTTGACTTCAGTTGCTGCATTAACTCAGGGTTTTGCCCGGTCCTGATCTCGGTTATCAGCCGTGGCTGCATCTGCTGAAGTTGGGCGCGCAGCGAACGGATGCGTTGTTTGGTCTCGGCTGCTGATGCCTGCGCCTGATGAGCACCTGCGTCAAAGTCGGACAGCCGCTGGAGCGCCAAGTCTCTCTCCGTCTGTGCATAGACCACACCCGTTTTCCGCGTGAACTCAGCCAATTGCCCTTGAGCCAGTTCGAGTCCACGATGGTACCGATCTGTCTGCTGCGCGAAGAAAGTGAATTCCCCCGAAGGACGGTGTACCTCGCGATGCTTCTTGATATAGGCTGTCTCGACCGCCTTCAGAACCCTGGCTGCGAGCTCTGGGTTATGGGACGTGTAGGTGACAGCAATTACATTCGTTTTGGTGACTGGGCTTACCTTCAGATCCTTCTTCAGGGTGCGCACTGCAGAAGCGATAGCGACGTCCTGACCCTCGGGTCCGAATATGGATCGTGATCGCTTCTGCAGGCCAGTCGTCAGAACCACGCTGCGTAGCAGGTCGTCGCTGCGCAGCAACTGGACCTCAGAATTCAGATCCTCTTCAGTAATTTGCGGGGTGGCCTCAGGCGGCGCATTCGGCTGAGCGGTCACTACGGCATCCATGCGCTGGCGCAGCACCAGTATCTTCATCTGGGCCTGATACCTCGTCCTCCACAGCCCCGAGAGGAATACCAGAAGGACGACCCCGAAGAAAGTCATGAGAATGGTCCGGCGTTGTCTAAACAGGACCGCAACCAGATCTCGTGCCGTTGGCAGAGGCCGGCGCTCGTAGGCTCGGTATTGCATCATCTCGTTTGGCATATGTTCTTGCACCTAATGGATCGTGGGGTTGCCATAGATACCCAGATTGGTCGTAGGTAAATAGCGGGCAAACGTTGAGATCCGATTCTTTGGAACATAGATCATGTCTCCCGGGCGTAGATCGACATCTTCCCGCAAGTCATGCGATCGCAACAGCTTCTTGGCGTTGATCACACGAACCTCAGTAAGACCGTTTGCTCCGGGGCGAAAGAGGACAACCTGAGAGTGTTTTGACGCCTCTGTAAAGCCTCCCGCAATGGCCACGCCCTCGGTCACGGTGAGGTCGCTGCGAAGGTCATACTTGCCTGGCCGTGCCACCTGACCGGAGACGATAAAGAATGGCTTGTCGAAATCCTTAAGGTCTATCGTGACCACCGGCTTGCGCAGGATACCGGAGTAGGCATGCTTGATTGTGGCTGTCAGCTCTGGGATCGTTTGACCTTCCGCTAAAATGGCTCCCACAGACTTCAAAGTGATGTAGCCATCCGGTCCCACGGTGACTGTCTGGTTGAACTCCGGAGAGAAGGCAAACTGCACCTCGAAGGAGTCACCTTCCCGGATCTGATATCGAGGAGCGCGAATCGCTAGACCCGGTCCATTGGCCTGCGACGCACTGGCAGCCGCTTGTTTGGCTTGCTTCCCATGAGTGCCTGCGCTGACTTGCGCTCCCACCGTGGGTAGTAATGCGAGGAATAAGGTAATGAAGAAGATTAATGATTTCATTTCGGCACCTTCAGACGAACCGTTTTGGCCAGGCACAATTGGGCGCTTGACACAAGCCGGATCGATAGAGTTCAGTGGCGGCCTTTCTCTAGGGCGCAGTGCACTGGGAGAAAGCGTAGTTGATGGCCTGAGTCGGACAGCGGGAGATCGGCTCCAGTTGGTCTGCGCTAACTTCGATGGCCACACTGCGCATGATCTGGTCGAGCGTGAGCACGATGTGAAGGTCGTTCGTTTTGCGAACGATGACACCTTCTAGTCCTGCGAAGATTCCAGAACAGACCCTGGCCCTCTCACCAGCCACCAGATATTCGTGAGGTTGCACGCGGTGCAGTGCGACGGCATTGCGCAAAGCTTCGATCTCCCGCTCCGGGACCGCCCATGAAGTTGTCGCGCCTCCGACGATCGAAAATACGCCGGCGGTACCGAGAACTGCCGTTTTCGCACCCCGCGTAATGTGGACGAAAACATAATTGGGAAACAGCGGCAGGTCCACAATTTCCGGCACACGCTTCTTCCAGCTACGGCGCGTGCGGTACAAGGGAAGAAAGGACTCGACGTTGCGTTCACGGAGTTGCTCATGAACCCGCTTTTCATGGTGCGTGGCGGTATAGGCCGCATACCACTGCGCCGCTGGCGGCAGCTTAATGCACTCCGTTGGGTTCCTGTCCAGGCAGTTTTCGGGCATGGCTTCGCCATCCTCAGTCGCAAATCCCGTTTTCCACAGGATGACTTAAGAACAATTCCGTAGTACGCTGCGCAGCACTTGTGCCAGACTGGCGTCGCTTTTGCCGGGCTGCTCCGAGCCGTCCAATTGCTCAGGATAGAACTGTACTGAAGCGGCGAATGCAGTCGGTTGTTCATCCGACCCCATCAGCCCGCCTTCGACACGTACTACAAGGCCTTCGCCATGTAACTTCATCGCGTAGCCACTGCCTTCTACCCGCGGCAGGTAGACCGTGACTTGAATGTGAACTCCTGCAGGGGGACATTCACCCGTCTCAATCAATACGCCGTTGCTACCGATATTGCGGGTAACGCCATTGCTGGAATGGAGGAATCCTTCCGCCGGCGACCACCAGAAGGTAGCCGGTGCGGCATATTCGAATCGCTTTGTGCGTTGCTTGGTCAAGGCCATCATTGCCCCGACACCCGATAGGGTGTGACTTCATTTCCTACGTACCGCATTGGTCGCGTAGAACACGAGGATAGAGTGATGAAGCAAGCAGTACAAGAGAAGGAAGGTCCATGGTATAGCTGTCACAACCGTCACGCATGGTAGATAGAGAATCATTGACAATCGAGTGGTATCGATGTCTCTGTTCGGAGGAGAAATGCGTGTACCTACGGGTAACATAGCGTATTTGCCGTGAAAGTGTCTTGCGGCATGTTAGTAACCAGCGCCCCTCGGGCGGCGCACTGCGTACTGGCAAATGGGAAAGGGAAGGTACACACCAGAGCGTACGCCGTAAGAGAAGTCTCCTTTTGAGGCCTCCAAGAGGGCGGTGCGATGCCGATCGCGTTCTGATGTGGATTGGCCCATGCACCAGGGCTAAGACAGGTCATTGAACAGACGAGTGCTCATCGAAGAGATGCGGTCTAGTATTTGCTCTTGTATCGCTGTCATCGAGTGCCGGTGGCAGCACGCGCTTTGACGCGGTCGCTGCATAGAGCGCAAGCTCGACACGCGTCGAGACTCCGAGCTTGTCGAAGATGCGGAACAGATTATTCCGGATTGTGTGCTCGCTCAAGTGCAGCCTTTCCGCGATTTGGCGGTTGGTTAAAGCTTGTTCAACAAGACGAACCACCTGTTCTTCGCGCTTGGTCAGCAATCGAGCCCCCTTGGCATTGACAATCCGGGGAGGTGCGGACTGAGCAAAGGCCTCCAGCACCTGCAGCAACTCCGTACTGCTTGCCCAGATCTGACCGTCATTGACCCGATCCACACAGCGGCAGAGCTTTTCAATGCCGTCTCTCGTGGGGCAAAGTACTCCTCGAGCGCCGGCGCGGAAAGCAGAGACGATCAGATGGGCTTCGGCCCGCTCGAAGAGAATCACTCCCTTGACGCTCGGGCATGTTTCCTGGAGTTTCTGCATTGCCATAATCCCGCTGAGTGCGCCGTCCTCAAGGGCCGTGCTGATCAAGGCGATATCTACCGCCGTCTTGCGTACAGACAAGAGAACGTCACTGACGCTGGTTGCGCACGCAACGACGTGAAATCCGGCATGCTGATTGAGTGCCTGTGAGAATAATTCGGAATCCATCTTCCGCTCGCATGCTACAAGAATTGAGATTTGCCGCTGACCTGTTCGCATAGATCCTTCCTTGCAGGGTATGCTTTTGGGCTGGACGGTGGGCACGAAGGAGAAAAGGCGAATCGAGCGTTCCCGGTCACTTGGCAATTCGCATGCTTGCCGCTCAAAGGCAGTGCCATCAGTCGAAAAGTTAGACCATTATAACTTGGAACGATGTTCAGTCAAGGAGGTAATTTGCAGGCTATGCCGGAGTAACTAACTGAAGGGTACGAAGGCTCTATTACGAAGGCGCGACATGGAGCTACTGCAAACGGCACTATCAAAACTGACACAACTTCAACTGACGTCGCCACCAATGCGGCTCTGTTCGTCATCGATCTTGCATGGAACCTGATGCTGAAGTAAGAGAGCAGACCATGAGTGCCACGAGATGCGCGTTGGTTTCCTGATACTGAGGATGAAGATCCGGCACGCTGGCAGAGCGGGCAACGATGTTGCCTGGAACATAGCTGGACCTGCGCGGACAAGGTGCTTCCGTTGTAGAGTGCAGGCTGCCGGCGATGATCGGGAACGGCGTGCGCGGCGGGGCGGAAAGAGGGCATGGTAGCGCGCCAGAGAGCCGGTCGCTTTTAGGGCGTGCTCCGGCGCGTCGCCGCCTCAAAGACTTAATCTTCCGAGGCGGCCCCACAACCAGGAAATCGAGGCGGATCATGCGGTGCGGAAAGACAGCACGGAGCGCGCGGATTTCAGCCCGCATCCTGTCGCGCCTCAAAAAGCAGTCTTGGCTGGCGCGATTTCGTCCTGATGGGGTGGGAGCTGGCCGCTGCATCGCGTGTACAGCTCGAGGCCCGTGTTTGTGAGCGTTAGATTGGCATGGTCAAGGGGAGCAAAGCCCAACGGTTTGACTGTCAATTCCAGCAGGCCAAAGTCATGCAGGTCGTTCAATGCCCACTCAATTCCGGCCATCTTCCCGTTTTCCGCGATTTTCTTCATTTCGCCCATTGTGCAATGAAAGGCTTGGGAAAGGCTTGTTCCCGGCATCCAACCGCTTTCAATGGCTCTTTGGCCGCCAGCCATGAGGATGCGAACATGAAGTGGGCGCAGCATGAACAGCAAATCGACGAAAGTCAGACTGATCGAGTCTTCCGATCCGACGAGGCAGGAACTAGCAAGCAGGCCCGCCCAGCTTTGCCGCATCAGTTCTTCGCTCGTCTTTGACCCCGCTTCCAGTATCCGCCGAATGAGCGGCGCAGATACGCCGGTTCTCGGCGTGTAGCCTTTGGACACCAGGATTTCGTCGGCTTGAAGCATAACTTCCAACGCAGTCGCGCTTCGCTCGTCGCTCAGCTCTTTGGTAATCAGTTGCGAAATTTCGCCTGCGGCGGAAGGGGAGATGCGCATGAGAAAAGCGAGTGCCTTGGCCATACGGAAGACTTGAACTGCGTCATTTTGAGGAGTCAGCGTTACCGCTTTGGACATCAGGTCGAGCCACCCAAGGGTATCGATATATTGGGGCACAAAGGTCAGAGCGGCGCCGTCTTTGTCCGCCCAAACAACACTGGCTCGCAGTCTGATCCGCTGCTTGAAATTGCCGTCTATCCAGCCCTGACTTTGCAAAGTCAAAAGTACGGAAGTGCCTGGAGACCAGGGCTGGCCTGCCAGCAGGAAAACTCCTGTGGGGCTGATGTTCTTGATCTTGACCCGCTCCTCCTTCGTGCCTGTCCAGTAAAACGCATCAATTCCCCGTGGATGAACGCGTGCATCCCGGCGGCGCTCCGACAAACCAATCTTCACGGCTATTTTGCGAATGATCGACATAGCACGATGCAAACACCTTATCTCATGCGGGCAGGATAAAGAAAGCCGTTGTCGAACGATCTCCCAGGACGGCAGGAGCGTGCGCCGCTACGCGCGCCGCCAGGTTGCGGCACGGCCGCTTGCCAGGCTGTAATGCTTCCAAAGATTCGTCATACGCTTGAATTTCATTTGGAAAATCCTCACTTGCCGGAAGCAGCGCGCCATTGTGGATGGTTTCAATTCGAACAAGCCGCTGAATGCCGTGCGAAAACTGATATAGTGAATGGGGCTAACCCCTCAGGACTGGTCACCGATATGCGATCCTCACGCTGCAAATCTTCAGCAAAATCGAAATTGCAGTTTTCGTTTTGTTGATTTTAAAGAGGATAGCAAACTTTGACTTAGGTCTATTGAATCCACTCCTCGGAGCGGCAATGCAGGTAATCCTCGCGCTCGAAGACGGGCGCATCTTCCGCGGCCAAGGCTACGGCGCCCCAGCCGAATGCCTGGGCGAGGTCGTTTTCAATACTTCTCTTACCGGCTATCAGGAGATCGCCACAGATCCCTCCTATGCCGGGCAGATCGTCGTTCTCACCAACCCTCAGATCGGCAACTACGGCACCAACCAGGCCGACAACGAGGCAGCGCGGCCTTTTATCGAGGGCCTGATCGTCCGTGAATTCTCGGCCATCAGCTCCAACTGGCGGTCGGAGCAGGTGACCGACGAGTACATGGAGCGGTACAAGATTCCGGTGCTGGCCGAGATCGACACACGCGCCCTGGTACGCCACCTGCGGGACAAGGGCGTGATGCGCGGCATCATTTCGAGCCAGGTCGAAGACCCGAATGCGCTGGTGGAACGCGCGCGGCTCATCCGGAAGATGGAGGGGACGGATCTGGCCCGCGTAGTTTCGACCAAATCCTCCTACCAGTTCGATTCGGCCGACGGGCGCAATCAGACCGGAGATCCATACCTGCCCGAGGTGACTGCAGACGCGTCCGAGGCAAAACTTCATGTAATTGCTTACGATTTTGGCATTAAACAAAACATTCTGCGCATGTTAACGCGTGAAGGATGCCGTGTAACGGTGGTTCCGGCCGAGACCACGGCAGAGGAGGCATTGGGGCTGAAGCCCGATGGCATCTTCCTGTCGAATGGCCCCGGCGATCCGGAGCCGGTGCAGTACGCGGTGAAGGCCATTCGCGACATGATGGGCCGCGTGCCGATATTCGGGATCTGCCTGGGGCACCAACTCTGCGGCCTGGCGCTTGGCGGCCGGACCTACAAGCTGAAGTTTGGCCATCACGGCGGCAACCACCCGGTGCGCAACAACTTTACCGGCAAGGTTGAGATCACGGCGCACAACCACAACTTCGCGGTTGATCCGGACTCGGTCAACGCCAACGAAGTGGAACTGACGCATGTTGACCTGAATGATCAGACGCTGGAGGGGCTGCGCCACAAGACGCTGCCGCTGTTCAGCGTGCAATACCACCCCGAAGCGGCGCCCGGCCCGCACGACTCGCATTATCTGTTCCGCGACTTCCGCAAGATGATGGAGGCGTGGAAGGGATGAAGCGGAAGCGTCTTTGGGAGCACGAATGGAACGATGACAGCGGGGCCGAGGCTCCGCTGTTTTTTGGGTAGATGGATTCGAGAAACAAGAGCCAGACATTTTGAACCAAAGCGGATAAAGGGCAAAGAATAATGCCACGCAGAAATGACATTCAGAAGATCCTGGTGATCGGCTCCGGGCCGATTGTGATCGGCCAGTCGGCCGAATTCGACTATTCCGGCACGCAAGCCTGCAAGGCCCTCAAGCAGGAAGGCTTCGAGGTGGTCCTGGTCAATTCCAACCCGGCTACGATCATGACGGACCCCGAATTGGCCGACCGCACCTATATCGAGCCGCTGACACGCGAGTACGTGGAAGAGATCATCCGCATTGAATCGGAGATGCTCGCGGCGCAGCCCGGCGCGGGCAAATTTGCGCTGCTGCCCACGGTCGGCGGGCAGACTGCTCTGAATCTGGCCGTCGATCTTTCCGACGCGGGCGTTCTTGACCGCTACAACGTGGAGTTGATCGGCGCCAAGCTGGAAGCCATCAAGAAGGCCGAAGACCGGTTGCTCTTCAAGGACGCCATGATCCGTATCGGCCTGGAAGTGGCGCGCTCGGCGCTGGTCAATAATCTGCGCGACGGCCTCGACTTCGCGGGCAAGCTCGGCTTTCCAGTGCTGATCCGCCCCAGCTTCACGCTGGGCGGCACGGGCGGCGGCGTGGCCTACAACCGCGAAGAGCTGATGGAAATTCTGGCTCGCGGCCTCGATCTTTCGCCGGTACACGAGTGCCTTATCGAAGAAAGCGTGCTGGGCTGGAAGGAGTTTGAGCTGGAGGTGATGCGCGACCTGGCGGACAATGTCATCATCATCTGCTCGATTGAAAACTTCGACCCCATGGGCGTGCACACCGGCGACTCCATCACCGTTGCGCCGGCGCAAACGCTCACCGACCGCGAATACCAGAGGATGCGCGACGCGGCTCTGGCCGTGATGCGCGAGATTGGCGTGGAGACCGGCGGATCAAACGTGCAGTTCGCCATCAATCCGCTGGACGGCCGCATGATCGTGATCGAGATGAATCCGCGCGTGTCGCGCTCATCGGCGCTGGCGTCCAAGGCGACCGGATTTCCCATCGCGAAGATTGCGGCCAAGCTGGCCGTGGGCTACACCCTCGACGAGATTCCCAACGACATTACGCGCAAGACGCCGGCCTGCTTCGAGCCCACCATCGATTACGTCGTGGTCAAGATTCCCAAATGGCAGTTCGAAAAATTTCCCGGCGCCGACGACACGCTGGGCCCGCAGATGAAGTCGGTAGGCGAGGTGATGGCCATCGGCCGCACCTTCAAGGAAGCGTTGATGAAGGCCTGGCGCGCGCTTGAAACCGGCAAGAAGACCGGCGCCGAAGTGCTGGAGCCGCGCCGCCTGACGCAGATGCTCGTGACGCCGCGGCCCGAGCGCCTGGGCTACATCCGCTTCGCCTTCGAGCGCGGCATGAGCGTGCGCGAGGTGGCGCGAATGACGCGCATGGACCCATGGTTTCTCTACCAGTTGCGCGAGGTCACCCAGGCGCAGATGTCCATTGCACAAACCACGCCTGCAGCAATCAGCCCGGCGGAGTTGCGACGGCTCAAGCGGTTCGGGCTGAGCGATGAGCGCATCGCCACGGAATGGAAGCTGGAAGGCCACGACGGCATCAAGCAGGTGAGGGAACTGCGCGAAGGCAACGGCATCAGGCCCGTCTTCAAGCTGGTTGACACCTGCGCGGCGGAGTTTGAGTCGATGACGCCCTATCTCTACTCGACCTACGACGAGGAAGACGAAGCGCCGCCGACGTCGACACGGAAGATTATCATTCTGGGCTCCGGCCCGAACCGCATCGGGCAGGGAATTGAGTTCGATTACTGCTGCTGCCACGCGGCCTTTGCACTCAAGGATGACGGCTACGAGACCATCATGGTCAATTGCAATCCTGAGACCGTCTCCACGGACTACGACACCAGCGACCGCCTCTACTTTGAGCCGCTGACGCTGGAAGACGTGCTCGCCGTCTACAACCACGAGGCGCAATCGGGCGCGGAAATGGGTATGATTGTGCAGTTCGGCGGACAGACGCCGCTGAATCTTGCGCAGCGGCTGCGCGCCGCCGGCGTGCCCATCATCGGCACATCGCCCGAATCAATCGACCTGGCCGAAGACCGCAAGCGCTTCGGCAAGCTGCTTGAGGAGCTTGAAATTCCGCAGCCGCGGGGCGGCACAGCCACCAGCGTGGAAGAGGCCCTGGCCGTGGCCGGACGGATCGGCTATCCGGTGCTGGTCCGGCCCAGCTATGTGCTTGGCGGACGCGCCATGGTCATCGCCTATGACGCCGAAGCCGTCACGCGCTACATGCGCGAAGCGGTCGAGTACTCGCAGGAGCGCCCGGTGCTCATCGACCACTTCCTGGAAAACGCCATCGAAGTGGACATCGACGCGCTGTGCGATTCAGAAGATGTCATCATCGCCGGGATCATGCAGCACATCGAAGAGGCCGGCATTCACTCCGGCGACTCATCGTGCGTATTGCCCGCCGTGGGCATTCGCCCGGAAACACTGGAGACGCTGCGCATCTACACGCGGAAGCTGGCGCTGGCGCTCAAAGTGGTGGGCCTGGTGAATCTGCAGTTCGCCATCCAGCGTGACGGCAACGGGCGCGACTGCGTTTACGTAATTGAAGTGAACCCGCGCGCCTCGCGCACTGTGCCTTACGTATCGAAGGCCACTGGCGTGCCGCTGGCCAAGATTGCGGCGCGGCTGATGACCGGACGCAAGCTGCGCGAGCTGCTGCCGGCGCAACTGGCCGCAGGCAAAGACCTGGGCACCGGCGCGCACTACTACGTCAAGTCGCCGGTCTTCCCGTGGTCCAAGTTTGCCGGCGTCGATACGGTGCTGGGGCCGGAGATGAAGTCCACCGGCGAGGTGATGGGCGTCGCGTCCAGCTTCGGCGAGGCGTTTGCCAAGGCGCAGCTCTCGGCGGGCCAGATGCTGCCCACCGAAGGCACGGTCTTCTTCAGCGTCAACGACCCGGACAAGCCGGCGGCTGTCGAGCTGGCGCGCCGCTACGTCAATCTCGGCTTCAAGATTGTTGCCACGGAGGGAACGGCTAATGTGTTCGAAGGCGCGGGCCTGAGCGTGGAGCGCGTCTTTAAGGTCAAGGAGGGCCGCCCCAACATCGTCGATCTGATCAAGGGCGACCGCATTCAGTTGATCATCAACACGCCGCGCGGCCAAGACACCTTCTTCGATGAAAAGGCCATTCGCCGCGCCGCGGTGCTGGCCCGCATCCCCACCATCACCACGATTGCCGCTGCGCAAGCCGCGGCCGAGGGAATTTCAGCCCGGCAGCGGCATCACACGACGGTTTACGCATTGCAGGCGTTGCATGCGGCCAAAGAGGACTTGGCCGGGTCAATGAAGTGAGATAAACCAGCGCCGGGCATGGCAGGCGTTGACGCGGACCGGGAATTCAGCGCCCTCAGGCGCCGCCAATTACAATAAGTCCATGCTTTTGGAAGGTATCTTCGCCGCTGTTCCTACGCCGTTTTACTCCGACGAGCGCGTCTACTACCGCAAGATTGAGGCCAATATGGCGCGCTACTCGCGCAGCCTGATGGCGGGCATGGTGGTGCTCGGCTCGACCGGCGAAGCCATGGCACTCGATGATGCCGAGTCGCGCGAGGTGCTGCGCGTGGCCGCCGAAGCCACCGCGCCGGAAAAAGTCCTCATCGCCGGCGTCGGCCGCGAGAGCGTAAAGGGCACGGTCGAACTGGCCGAAGCCGCGGCCCGCTATCAATACGATGCGGTTCTCGTCAAAGCGCCCACCTACTACGCCACGCAGTTGCAGTCAGCCGGCGTGATGCGCCATTTTCTGTGCGTGGCTGACCGCTCGCCGCTGCCCCTGGTCCTTTACAACATTCCCAAGTGCGCTCCCTTCGACATTCCCGTAGAAATGATCGCCGAGCTGGCCCAGCATCCCAACATCATCGCCATCAAGGACTCCAGCGGCAACCTGGACCGGATTGGCGCTACCGTGGAAGCCACGCGCAATGCGCCGCGGCGCACCGTGACCGTGACGCCGGTGTTTGAAGCGGTGACCGAGCGCATGCTGAAGGCGAAGAGCGAGGCAGCCGGCACCTTCGTTGCCGCAGGCGATCTGGCCGGCGGCACTGCGCTGGCTACGGCGCCTCCGTCTGCCGCGCCCAGGACGCGGACAAAGGAAGTCGGTTTCCAGACGCTGGTTGGCGCTGGCTCTCACGTTTTACCGGCGCTTCAGGCTGGCGCCTCGGGCGCGGTTCTTGCCTTCGCATCCTGCGCGCCAGAGGCCTGCCAGGAGATTTACATCGCCTGGAAGGATCACGACTTGAAGCTCGCCGAAGAAAAGCAACAGCATATTATCGAGGCGGAGCGGCGCATTGGCGCCGGCTTGGGGATCAGCGGCATCAAGTACGCCTGCGACTTCAACGGCTACTATGGCGGCCGGCCCCGCGCTCCGCTTGTTTCTGTGACGGCGCAAGAGAAGGCGGAGATTGAGCAGCTGCTTGCCGAGATCCGGAACTGATCGAGAGAGCCGAAGAGCGCGGTGCCGCAATTCACCCGGTCCATTGCGCCGATCACACTGGCAGATACCCAAAAATCGATAGGCGCGCTCTGAGAGATGCCTGATCATTCCCGAAAGAGGCACTCAAAAGCCTCCCCCGGGCGCATGGGCTTCGGTGCAGTATTCCGTAAAGCGGAATTCACGGAATCTTGGAGCAGTCCGATAGCGGCGCCTCGATCGCTGCGGAACCGACCTGTCTTTCGCTGCTGATCAGGATCACGACTACGGGAAAGGCAAAGAACTTCTCTGTCCGAACGCCCCAGGGGTGGCGCACGGCTCTTCCGCACGTTGGAATTCGTACGGCTGGCGCAAGAACCGTGTCGCTCGCATTGCAATGGTTACGGTAAGGTGTGAGCAAATTGATTCCGGCTGGCGCGACCCTCATCAGTAGCGGCATCGCTCGATGCTCAGGCTCGAAGGCCGGAACAGACCGCTGCAATGACTGAAGGGTGAAAACTTGTCCATTGAATCCACTCCGACGCTGGCCTTGATTCACACCAGCCCCACCTTGGCGCCGCTCTTTGGCGCGCTCTGCCTCCGGCACATTCCGGAAGCCAAGGTCTTCCACATGGTCGATGAAAGCCTGATTCAAGACACGGTGCGCGCCGGAAGCCTGCGCAAGCAGACTATCCGCAGGGTGATCGATCAAATCGCTTCTGCTGAAGCCGCCGGAGCGGATGCAGTGCTGGTCACCTGCTCGTCGATCGGGCCCGGCGTCGCGCTGGCCCGCCAGATCTTCGATATTCCCGTGACGCGCATCGACGATGCCATGGCGGAAAAGGCCGTCCAGGAGGCTTGCACCATCGGAGTGCTGGCCACACTTCGCACTACGCTTGATCCGACCACCGCGCTGATCCGGGAAAAGGCGGCCGAAGCCGGGCGAACCGTGGAATTGGTAGAATGCTTATGCGAGAAGGCATTCCCCGCAGTGCTCGCCGGCGATACCGAGACCCACGACAGCATTCTTCGCGAGGCATTGATCAACAAGCTTAACGGATTGGACGTAATCGTGCTGGCGCAGGCCTCGATGGCGCGTGTAGTCGCCACGCTGCCGCCCGGTACGCTGCGTTCGCCTGTGCTCTCCAGTCCGGAGCTGGCCGTTTTGCGCGCGCGCCAGATGATGATCTCGGCCCAAGTGATGAGGTCCAGCGCTTGAGGCAGCGCCACAAGGTTCTGGCCCTGCTGGGGATTCTTTCCGTCCTCACCTTCCTCGACCGCCTGGCGATTGCCGTATCCGGGCCGGGCATCCAGAGAGACCTGCACATTCCGCCACAGTACTGGGGCTGGATTCTGAGCGCCTACGTGCTCGCCAACGGCCTGTTTGAAATGCCTTCGGGCGCGATCGGCGACCGGCGCGGCCAGCGCGGTGAGTTAACCCGCATCGTTACGTGGTGGTCGGCATTCACCAGCCTCACGGGATGGTGCCGCGGTTTCTGGCAGCTTGTCTGCGTGCGCTTTCTCTTCGGCGTGGGCGCGGCGGGAGCCTATCCCAACTCCGCCGGCGTCATCGCGCGCTGGTTTCCCGCCCGCGAGCGGGCGCGCAGCCAGGGTGTTGTCTGGGCGGCCAGCCGTTTGGGCGGAGTGTTGGCGCCGCTGCTGATTGTGCCGCTGCAACTGTGGCTGGGCTGGCGGTCAGTCTTCTGGGTGCTGGGTGTGGCCGGCTTTGTCTGGGCGGCCGTCTGGTACCGCTGGTTTCGCAACCTGCCCCGGGAACATGCGGCAGTTACGGCGGACGAGCTGGAGGAGATTGGCGAAGTCCCGCCGGTTCGCACCCGAGAGCCGCTCCCCTGGGGCCAGCTTCTGCGCTCGCGCAGCCTGTGGCTCATCGTGTTGGCATACGGCTGTTACGGCTGCGGAAGCTGGTTCTATTACTCCTGGTTTCCGGTCTGGATGCTGCATAGCGCCGGCTTTCCTCTCGATGGCGTGCTTCTGACGTCGCTGCCCTTCGCGATGGGATTCATGAGCAATCTTGCCGGCGGCGTTCTGGGCGACCGGCTCAGCCTTCGCTGGGGCGCAAAAACTGCATTGCGGGTCATTCCCAGCGTCTGCCTGACACTCGCGGCGCTGATTCTGGCGGCAATGGCCACTGTTCACGGCAAAGTCGCCATCGTTACGCTCTCCACGTTGGGTTTCGGCATGATGGACCTGATGCTGCCCTCCGCATGGGCCTTGTGCCTGGCCCTTGGAGGCCGCTTCAGCGGTACGGCCACGGGAATGATGAATACCGCGGGGCAGGCGGGCGGATTCCTGTGCACCGTGCTTTTTGGTTACGTCGTCCACGCCACGGGCAATTACGACGCGCCGTTGTGGCTGATTGCCGGCATGGTGTTGATTGCCGCAGTGGTGTTTTCGCGCATCGACTGCACGCGCGGCGTGGATGCTGGCGCCGCACTGGAACCCGTCGTCGAGCCCGCGTGAAACTATCGCCCGTCGCGCACCTGTGCGAAGAACTCATCGGGTCCCACCTGGCCGCCCTTTAGCACCAACTCCAGCCCATCCAGACGTGAGCCTGGAGCGTGAGCCCGGCACAGCGGCACGCCGGGAGCCAATGGTGCGGCAAAGGTGAGCGCATGCAGGCCCAACTGCTTCACCGCGTGCGACGACGTATCGCCGCCGGCGATCAGCACCCGCCGCACGCCCGACACCATCAGCAACTCCCGCAGGCGGTTGCCGAGTGCGGTCCCGAACTTGTCGCCGAACTCGCCGTCTTCGCTGTTGGTCTCCGGCCCCAGCGCGGTATAGAGCACCACGCTCGCGCCCCGCGACAGCGCCTCCAGGGCCTTGCGCGTCTCCGCGCCCCAAGGCTCGGGACCGTGCAAACGATACGTCTCAAACCCCTGCTGTTTGGCACGGCGAATCTGCCTGGCCGTAGCCTGTGAGCAGCTTCCGCTCAGCACAATCAGCCGGTCGGTCGCTGCCGCCCGCTCCCAAGGAGGTATTTCGGGAATCCATCCCAAACGGCTCCAATAAAGCAGGAGTCCTGAGGTCAGGCCCGAACTGCCCACGGCGAAGACCTGCCGTCTGGCCTCGTGCTCACAGACCAGGCGCGCAGTCTCTTCCAGCATCGCATCTTCAATGCCATCAAAAACGATGCCTTTGACTCCGGTCTTGAGTTCCGCCTGCAGGCGCTCGCCAGCTTGGCCGCTCTGGAACGACGAAAGATCTACAAGTCCGATCGACATCTGCGTCTGCCGAGCCAGATGCAGGCGCAGATCGGCCTCGTCCATCGGTGTGACCGGATGCTGCCGCATGGTCGGATGGCGGTCGATGCGGTAAAACCCGCCCTCGGCGGTGGCGAACAGATTGCCGTAAACAACTGACCGCCCCAGCCGCGGCGCAGCCACCACCAACGGAACGAATCGGGAGCGGAAGGCTTGCATGCCCAATTCCATTGCCCGGCCGATGCTGCCGGTCCGCGGTGAGCTGTCGAAGGTCGAGCAGACCTTGTAATGATTGACCGGAGCGCCCAGCGCCCGCATGGATGCGAAGATGGTGCGCAGATTCCGGCTCATCCACTCCGGGGAGCGGCTCCGGCTCTCGCCTGCGATGCCAATCGCGCGATATCCGGCGAACGCCTTGAGGCTGCGCTCTTCGGGCGGATGCGTGAACAACACCGCCCGGACCCCATTCAGGGCCAGCGCCTCCAGGACGTCTGTCGAGCCGGTGAAATCGTCGCCGTAGTAGACGTAAAGCAGGCCGGATTTTTTGATCTTCGTCAACGCGCAAAGGCCTCCAATGCCACGCGCAGCTCCGCGTGTCCGCCCGCATACTCGGAAAGCGAAACACCCAAAGCGGCTGCCTCCCACGCCTGATGAAGGCTGCGCACGCCAGCGGCCGGCCCGGTCGGATGAGCCAGGATGCCTCCGCCGCACGCGTAGATCAAATCGGTTGATCCGAGCGCTTTATATGTGTCCGGCGCCTGCCTGGCCGACTGGCCTGACGAGAACACCGGCATAATCTCGCATCCCTTGTGCGGCGCCGCGAACATCGGCGTCAGGCACTCGCGCGCCGAGGCGATCACCGAAGCGTCTTCTTCGCAGAACTTGTTTTGCAGTCCGTTCACGTGCACGTGATCGATCCCCGCCAGCCGCCAGAATTTCTGATAGGCAATGAAACTCATGCCCGTGGCGTGCGAACGGCTGAACATGCCCCACCCGTTGCGATGGCCGTGAATCGCCAACTGCGCATGGCGGCGCAGCGCCGTCATGGCCGGCAGGCCCACGCTGTTCAGGCTCACCATCACACACGTTCCTCCGGCCTGTGCCACCGTGTCATGGCGGCGCAACATCTGGTCAATTTCCCCCGTGATATTAGCCGCATACATCGGCATCTTGCCGGTCTTGCCGGCGTAATCGTTCAGTACACGCAACACGGCCGTGGCGCGTTCCTCGAACGGGCAGTGCGGGCCGTCGGCCTGCAACTCGTCGTCCTTGATGAAGTCGATGCCGGCCTCGGCCAACATCCGAACATGCTCCGCCGTCTGCTCCGGCGTCATGCCCACACTGGGCTTGATGATCGTGCCCATCACCGGCCGCCCGTAAATGCCGGTCAGCCGCCGCGTACCTTCCACGCCGAACTGCGGCCCCTCATATGCATCAAGAAATGCAGGCGGTAAGGTAACATCCAGCAGCTTGAGGCCGGAGAACGGCTTCAGCTCAAAGAGGTTGCCGGCTACCGTGGCCAGCAGGTTCGGCAGCGATGGTCCCATATTCGCAAGCGGCCAGGAGAGCGTCACTTCAGCAGTCCGCCGCGTCACCGGACCGATGTGTCCTTTCGGCAGTCCCGAGCCGGGCAGGGAAGGCCTGTCTACCATCTCCAGTTCGACAATCCGCTCCACACGCGCCGCATGGCGCTCGCGCAGTTCATCTGTCTCGCCCGGAACGCGGACAAAGGTTCCCGTCGACTGCTCTCCCGCCATGATGGCTGCGGCATCCGCCAGCGGATAGGCCGTCTCGATCCAGTAGCGAGCCTTGATGCGGTCATACGTGGCCTTGCCGGTCATCTCTCCATCTTTCATTGCAGCTTGCATCTGACTCCTTGTCATTCAAAACCGGTGACATCCATCTGCCTGTGCGCAACGACCGGCGGCTGCCGATGCGCATCGACCTTCCCCTCACATTACACGCCGGCAGCCGCTTGTCCGAGACCTGAAACGCAGCGCGGAGAAATTCCGAGTATCGGAATCACTCGTTTCGCTCTGGCAGTGGAGGCGTTTCCGCTTTGACCGCCGGGCGGGGCGGAACCGGCGGAGTGCGGATCGGCCCGCGCCTGCGCAGAAATTTGCGGGCCTGTCGAATCCTCTCGATGCATTCGATTCTGCCTGCCTTAACTCCTGAAAACGTCAGTTATGCCGAGTTATCGGCACGCATCGGCGACGAAGAATGCTTTGCCGATTCTTGGCCGATGCGATTTGACCCAGGGAAGTATGGTCCATGGAAATCAATCCCGTTTGATGGAGACCGGCTTGCAATCTCTCCCAACTCGACGCGCTTGCGCATCCCGGCAGGTTGGATGTTCAATAGTGGACGTACCAGTTGTCCCTACTAAAGCGTTTCTGGATCGTCCAGCGCGCAACCCTTCGATGCCCCAGCTTGGATTAACCGGCTCAAACAGGTCGCTGAACCCCGCAAGCATCCCGGCAGAAACCGTAAGCGTAACTCGTGTGGCTGCTCTGGAGCGGCCGTCAAATGGAGATGAAAAGAATGAGTTTTACCCCAATTACCGCTTCTCGCACTCTTGGCCGCACGGGTCTCAAGGTCTCTTCGCTGACATTGGGAGCCATGACCTTTGGCTGGGGAGCGGACAGAGAGACGGCGCAAACACTCTTTGACACGTACCGGGATGCGGGCGGCAACTTCATCGATACCGCCGACATGTACTCCGGGGGAACAAGCGAAGAGTGGCTGGGAGAGATGATTCAGACGGCGCGGGCGCGCGATGAGATCGTATTGGCCACCAAGTTCACTTTTTGCGGTCAACAGGGCAATCCCAATGCCGGAGGCAACGGCCGCAAGAACATCATGCGGGCATTGGAAGCCTCGTTGCGGCGGCTGCGCACGGACTTTATAGACCTGTACATCATCCACACATGGGATAAGGTGACGCCCGTTGAAGAGGTTGCATCCACTCTGAACGATCTGGTGCGCAGCGGCAAGGTTCGCCACATCGGCCTGAGCGATGTTCCGGCGTGGTACGCGGCACGCTTTGCCACAATTGCGGAGCTGCGCGGTTGGGAGCGGCCGGCAGCGCTGCAATTTGAATACTCATTGGTCGCACGCAATCTGGAGCGGGAGCATCTGCCGCTGGCCCGCGAGCTGGGCATCTCGATTACACCGTGGAGCCCGCTGGGCAGCGGGTTTCTGTCAGGCAAATTCCGCCGCGTCGACGGCAAGATTACCGGAAGCGGCCGGGTGTTTGACATGAAAGACTCGGGTAATCCCACCATTGAGAAATATGCGAAGCGCGAACGGAACTGGAAGATTCTGGAGACGCTGCTGACGGTTGCGGAGGACCTGGGCAAGTCGCCGGCCGAGGTTGCGCTTGCATGGCTCATGGCGCGCCCCTGTGTGACATCCACCATCATTGGCGCAACGCGCCTGGAGCAGCTCAGGAAGAATCTCAGCGCGGCGGAGATGAAACTTCCCGAGGATGCGGCGCAACGGCTGGATGCGGCAAGTTCTCTGGAGCCCAACGAGCTTGATGATTTCTTTGGCAAAGAAATGCAGGCGATGGTGAATGGCGGTACAACTGTAACTCGAACCAGCTTCTGAGTTCTTCTTTTGAGAGCGTTGAATGTTGCTCTGTAAGAACCACGGCCGCAAGAGTCCGGGGCATTTCGTGCAAGAGGACCAATGGCACGCAGATGATTGTAAATGAACCAGGAATCGAGGTAGATGGATGTATCGTCCAGCGGGAGTGTTAGCGGTTGTAGCGTTGCTTGCGGCCAGCGTGCCGGCGGCGGCACAGATGGGGAATCCGGCAATCGGACCAACCAAAATTCCCGATTCGCAGATCGATCCTGCGCGAAACCTGCCGCCATCGCAGTTGGAATCTGCGCTGCATAAGCCCCTGCCTGAACAGTACATCTGGACAACGGCGAACTCGGCGGCCATGCATCGGTACAGGCACAATCCTGGCCCCGGCTCCCATTATTTCCGGCGCTCCTTTGAAGTGGCCAGCGTTCCGGCGCACGCGACACTTTATCTGGCCGGCCCGCGCAAGGCGGCAATTTATCTGAACGGAAAAAGGGTAGGGAAGTACCAACTGAATTTGGACTTCCCGATGGGGATTCGGGTTTATTGGTGCGATGTAACCAGCGCTCTGCGCGCGGGCAAGAATGTGCTGGCGATCGAGGCTGTGCGCGGACCCCGTGCTGGCAATGAGGCTCAAGGAGCGATAAGCCAGCATTTGCAGCGGGGTAAGGTACTGGCCGCAATGATTGTTCCAGCGGCGCGTGGCATTCAGGCTCCGCCTCTGGTGATGAGCGATGAAAAGTGGAAGGCAACCGTGCAGACCCCACCGGCAGGATGGCAGGATGCTGGTTTCAACGACGCAACCTGGCCGAATGTGGATGATCTGGGAGGCATCGAGAGCTCGATCAATCTCTTCCAGGCAAACGCCGATGCGGGGATGTATGCTTGGCCGGGCTACGATGGCATCTCACCGTTTCTGGCGCATTATTCGTTGAAGGCCATGACGGTGAGCCATGTGTCTCCCGGCGTGGGCGGCATCAAGGACGTCCAGGCGCTGACCGGAGATACGCAGGCTGGGGAATTTACCGTCACCCTGCCGGAAGACCGAGTTTCGATTTATAACTCGCCGCAGGTGATGTTGGATTTCGGACGCGAAGTTTCGGGCCGCATCGAACTTCAATCAGATTCAAATACTCCCGCGTGGGTAACTGTGCAGTATGGCGAATCCGAGGCCGAAGCACTTCTGCAGCCGTACCTTGGCATAGATCCCGTCTATCTGCCGCCTCATGGAACGGCGTACGGGCCCAAGAGCGCATTTCGCTATGCAATCATCCGCTTTACCGGCGGCCGTTCGACCGCATTCCGCGCCATTCGCCTGGATGGAATTGCCTATCCGGTGAAATATGAGGGCTCATTTGAGTCGTCCGATCCGGAGCTGAACAAGATGTGGGCGATCGGAGCTTACACGGCGCACCTGTGCATGCAGGACGATATATGGGACGCGCCCAAGCGGGATCGCAATCGCTGGATGGGAGATCTGGCTGTTAGCGGGCTCACCATCGACGATGTGTTCTTTGACCACTTCCTCATGCAGGACACGCTCAATCGCTTGATCGGTCCCGCGCCAGTCCACCGGCACGTGAATGGCATTCCCGGTTATTCGGCATTCTGGGTGGTTGGCGAGAGGGAATATTACCTGCATACCGGCTCCATGAAGCAACTGGAAAGCGTGCATACTCGGCTCGTCCAATTACTGGAATATATGGAGAAAGATCTGAACCAGCACGATCTTTTCTCCGATCAGACTCATGCGTGGCCGTTTGTCGACTGGTCGCCGAAGATGCATAGCTACGACGCGCAGACGCGCATGGCGACGCAATTCGAATATTACTCGGCATTCAAGGACGGCGCCTATCTGCTGCGCGTGTTGCACGACGAGAGCAACGCAAAGCGTATGGAAGAGAAAGCGGATGCCCTCAAGGCCGCGGCCCAGGAGTACATGCTGGATGCTCAGGGATCGTTTGGAGATTACTGGCAGCCCAACGCATATGCTGTGTTTTCCGGCGTTGCAAACAAGGATCAGTATGCGGCGATCTGGCACAACGCGCTTTCGCACGTCGGCAAGCCAGCTTATGAGTCTTACATCATTACGCCTTACTACAATTACTTCGTGGTAAGTGCGATGGCGGAAATGCACCACCGGCAAGCTGCGCTCGATTGGATTCGCCAGTACTGGGGCGGCATGGTGCAAGAGGGTGCGACAAGCTTCTGGGAAGGTTATAACCCAACCTGGTATAAGGGCTTTCTATTTCACGCGTCCCTCCAGGCCGATGAAATGTCCGGATTCCGCGTGAGCCTGGCTCACGGATGGTCAAGCGGAGTTACACCCTGGCTGATGACACAGATATTGGGAATTCAGCCGGCAGCAGGTGGCTTTGCGAAGGTAAACATCCGGCCCGATCTGATTGGCCTTAGATGGGCAAAAGGCGGAGAGCCAACGCCGCATGGAATCCTGAAGGTATCGATTCGCAGGAGCAACGGCTACGTGACGACCATCGACCTGCCGGCTGACGAGACCGCTCGGGTTTCCGTGCCGGTCTCGCTTCCCGGCGCAAAGGTGCTGGTGAACGGTAAGCCGATGGCCAGCGTTTCCACGGACGGAGGCAGGCGGGCGGTAGTTGTGCTGAGCAGTCAGGGACAGTATGTCGTGACGAGCCAATAGCGATCACCCCTTGAAAGGCCGTGCCCCAGAATGGTCTTGGCGGAATAATACGCAATCTGAAAGAGTATCTTGTATGTCTGATAACGGATATTCTGTTATCTAAATCTATTCAATCGAAGATTATCCTATGCTTATGCCAGACAGCCCTTTACATGCCATCGTATTCCAGCACGTCCCTTTTGAGGATCTCGGCTCCCTGCTGCCATGTCTGACCGAACGCCGCTTTGCGATTGAGAGCGTTGATGTGAGCACCTCCCGATTTCCCATGGCACCGGCCGCCGATTGCGATCTGCTCGTGGTGCTCGGCGGTCCCATTGGCGTTTACGATGCCGCGGAATATCCCTTCCTCACCCAAGAGATTGCGTGCATTCGCCAGCGCCTGGCCGCACGGAAACCCCTCCTCGGCATCTGCCTCGGTGCTCAACTGATGGCGGCGGCTCTGGGCGCTCGAGTCTACCCCGGAGCGGCCGGCGCCGAGATCGGCTGGCATCCCCTCAAGCCCCCGGCAGGTGCCGCACCTCCAAAGTGGTTCGCTCCGCTGCTGACTCCGGGGCTGCATCTCTTTCATTGGCATGGAGACACTTTCGATCTACCTTCAGGCGCGACGCAGCTAGCCGAAACGGACCTCTATTGTAATCAAGCATTTATGACAGATAACTTCACGTTAGGCTTGCAGTTTCATCCTGAAGTCGACGCTGCGGGGCTGGAGCGCTGGTACGTAGGCCATGCCAGCGAACTACATGCCAGAGGACTCCGCGCAGCAAACCTGCGGGCGGATTCCCAGCGGTTTGCCCCCGCGCTTGCCTCGGCTGCTCAATCTTTTTGGAACCAATGGCTGGATGCGATCTTTTAGCACTCCGAACTGCCGTGCGGTAAGGCTCTACGACCCCGTGCCTGCCAGCACCACGCCAATGGTGCGCAGGATAATCTTCATGTCGAGCCAGATGCTCCAGTTCTCGATGTAGGTTACATCC
The DNA here is from genome assembly GCA_021803035.1 of Acidobacteriota bacterium. Classification (GTDB taxonomy): domain Bacteria; phylum Acidobacteriota; class Terriglobia; order Terriglobales; family Acidobacteriaceae; genus Telmatobacter. Next base: position 45,823 of record JAJZME010000024.1, read on the forward strand.
ATCGAGACATAGCTGTTGAAGGACGGGTTGGTGCGCCCCTGCACCTGCCAGAGGCCGGTGATTCCCGGAGTGACGTCGAGCCGCCTCAGATGATTCAGGCTGTATTTCTTGACCTCGCTGGCAATGGGCGGCCGCGGCCCGACGATGCTCATATCGCCGCCGAGAACATTGAAGAACTGCGGTAACTCGTCCAGGGAGTATCTGCGCAGAAAGCGTCCCAGTCTGGTGATGCGCGGATCGTTCGCAACCTTGAACAGAACCTCATCGCGCTCGTTCATATGCATCAGTTCGGCGCGCCGCGCTTCGGCGTTCCGCACCATGGTGCGGAACTTCAGGCACGAGAACACGCGCCCTTTCTTGCCGATGCGTTCCGAGGCGTAAAACACAGGGCCGGGGGAATCGAGCTTGATGGCGATGGCCACCGCCAGCATGACGGGGGAAAGAACGATCAGCGCCGCGCTGGAAAACAGGATATCGAAGATGCGCTTCAGAATGAAACCCACCTCGTGCATCTGGCCGCGGTGCAGCGGTATGGTGGGAAACTGCCCGATAAACTCAATGGGATTGCTCCAGGCCATTCCGTCGTACAGATCGGGAACCAGGCGAAGATCCACTTTGTGTGTGCGGGCCTGTTCCAGAACGCTGTGTACGATCTCCCGCTCGTAGGGGCTGGTGAAGAAAATCTCATCTACAAAGAGCTTCCGAGCTTCGACGAAAAGCGTGTCGAGGGTGCCAACCACCTCGCTGGAAGCAAACTGTCCAGAGCTATCAGAGCCAGGGAGTTCAACAAAGCCCTTGAATGTGTATCCGAGATATCGAGTGCGGCTGAGCTGGTGACGAAGCGCCATCGCTTCCGGTCCTGTGCCCACAATGAGGACATTGCGAGTATCCACACCCCGCGCGAAACGCCTATAAAGCAGCATGCGATAGACCAGGCGCCGAACGCTCAAGGCCACCGTCACGATGATCAGCGTGATCAGTACGATGGCGCGGGGAATAATACCGTCGTGAAGCAGGTAAAGGGCGCCGCTCAGAAGCAGACCAGCGCTCAGGCAAGCCTGTACGCTCAGCCTCTGCTCGTGCAAATAGCCGGCCATGTGAGTTGGCGAATAGAGCTGCAACCGGCGGCTGATTGCAATCAAAGAAATTACGAACCCGCAAAGAAGAGCCAGCAGCCCTCCCATTGATTGGCGATGAATCAGCGTGCCATGCAGGAATTCCCGGGCGCCGTTTACCACTCCTCCGGTATCCATTCGATAGAGCGTCGCCACCACCACGGCACACAGAACCGTCAATGCGTCCGCGGCCATCCACAGTTTTGCTGCGCCCCGCGATTCGCGCGGAGGGGCATTCTCAGATCCTTCCGCAACCCCGAGCGAGGAGGATACTGAAGCCGATACTCTTTGCCAAAAGTCCGATGTCGCCATGTCGGTTTCGCAGATGGAACCTGCAAAGGCCCCGAAAGCGCGGCCAAATCAATACCACAAGCAGAAAAAGCAAGCTACTCAAAGTTGGGTAAATATCCACCGGCAAAGCCGTTGGTCGTCTCGCTGGAGGTTAAATTCTTAAGGTAAGGGGCTTTGCATTCACGCTGTTTTCCGAGCGCAGCAAAGACAACCAGAGACACGTCACCCTTAAACTACGCGCATGCCATTGTGCTCAAAAAGGCGTTAACTGCAGTCAATGGAGAAGACACCCCGTACCCGAGTGCCCTCTACCCTTTAAATTCCTCATCTTGATGAAAGTCGATGAAAAAGAGTGAAAAGCCAAGCTTCAATATCTGCTGTGAGGCGACACCCATTACCCTCTCGCTGGGTTACGCCACACTAAAGGACTACACGTTAAGCATGACTCGTCATGCGTAACGATAGCAAGAACTTTCCTGCCGGAAAGGATTACAAGATAATCGATGTGCTATTCCGAAGGTAACATGTATGCGTCGAGTGTTAGGAACTGCTGAATATGGGGGTCGCTGGAGGCGAGAAAACCATCGAGCGGTCCGAAGTACTGCGCGCGCCCCTGGTGCAGGAAGAGCACCGTATCAGCGAGCCGCTCGGCAACGCGCATGTCATGCGTCACTACGATGCTGGTCTTTCCAACCTGCTCCTTGAGCCGCTGGATCAGGTTCCCGAGCCGTCTCGCGATAATCGGGTCCACCATGGTCGTCGGCTCGTCATAGAGCACGATTTCAGGCTGGGCTGCCAGGGCGCGGGCAATGGCGACGGCGCGCTTGCGCCCTGTCGAGAGACTGGCCGGTAGAGCATCGCAAACATCTTCGGCTCCCACCAGCGTGATGAGACGTTCCACAAGCTGAAATATCTGGTCCTCACGCAGGCCGCCGTGCTCACGCAGCGGAAACGCGACGTTCTCGCGCACGCTCAGCGAATCAAACAGAGCGCCATTCTGGAAGACCATGGTGATGCGCTTGCGAATGGTCTCGAGCTCCCTTTCCGTCATGCCGCAGATTTCCCGCCCTTCCACGCGGATCGAGCCCGAATCCGGCGCTAAAAAGCCCATCAGCAGGCGCAGCGTGACCGACTTGCCCACGCCGCTGCGGCCCAGGATGCAGAGCGTCTTTCCGCGATCGATCGTAAAACTCACATCATCCAGGACCCGGCGGTCGTCGAAGGCGACCGAAACATGGCTAAACTCGATAATCCGCTCGTTGGGCACTTCCGCCGGCACGACCGACAGCTGCGCGTCTTCCTCACTTTCCGAGATCTCGCTCAGTTCCGCAGCCAACTCCTGCAGCGGCTCAAGATCCGAGGACTGCTCGGGATGGGTAGGCTCGGGATTTGTCGAAGAATCCGCCATGTCCGTGAGACCAGCTTACGCGAACAGGCCCAGCAATGACTCGGCACGCCGCAGGTCAACCGGACTGTTGACATTGACGAACCAGACCCCGGCGGGCAACCCGTCCGGGTGCGCGGCCTGGCCCGATTGAGCCAGCAGCTCCACCGGAACCGCGGCCACGGACTGTCCCAGGCCGGCAGCCGCCGCCTGAAACGCCGCAAAACATCCTCCGTGCCCGCTCTTCAGCTCGCTTTCGAGCGCCGGCAGTGCGGCCGGATCCACCACCGCGGGAAATGTCTGCGCAAATCCTCCCGCCGAGGCCACGGTAACCGCATCACCGCTGACTTGCGCCCGATAGACGAGAAAGGCGATCAGTGAAGCCGGTACAAGCGGCAAATCCACCGGCAAAAAGACGGCCCATCGGCCGGTACATGCGCCCAGCGCCGCACAGACTCCGCCCAACGGTCCGCGCCCTGGCCCGGCATCGGGCACAACCGGCGCAAGCCCCTCCAGCGCCGAGCGCGCGCCGGCAATCCGCGCCTCCAGCCCGGCCTCGCGCAGCATCGCGAGCGCATGCACCACCAGCGGCCGCCCGGCAAACGGCAGCAGCGCCTTATCCTGGCCCATGCGGCTCGATTCCCCGCCGGCCAGCACAAAGCCAACCACGCGCTCCAGTCCGGCGCTGGCCTGGCTCAACGCGCCGCCTCCTCCAGAAAGCGGATCAAAGACTCAATGCCCAATTTGAAGTTCTGCAGGCTAAACTTCTCATTTGGCGCATGAATCTGATCGTCCGGAAGTCCGAAGCCCATCATCACGCTGGGCGCACCCAGATGCCGCGCAAAGTCGCCCACAATCGGAATCGACCCACCGGAGCGGATAAAGACGGTCTCTTTGCCCCAAACCTCGCCGAGCGCCCGCGTTGCCGCCTGAATGTAGGGGTTGTCAACCGGGGTCAGGCAGGTATCGCCCGAGTGAATCAGCCGCACCTCAACATCCACGCCCGCCGGCGCAACCTCCTGCACGTAGCTCTTGAACTGCGCAAACGCCTTGGCCGGCGTCATATTCGGAACCAGCCGCATGGACACCTTGGCCTGCGCACGGGCTGGAATCACGGTCTTCGCGCCCGCACCGGTAAAGCCGCCGGGCATCCCGTGCACGTCCAGCGAAGGCCGCGCCCAGGTCCGCTCCAGCACGCTGTAACCCGGCTCGCCCACCAGCTCGCGCGAACCGACTTCCGCCTTGCGATACTCTTCCTCGTTGAACGGCAGGCTGCTCCACGCGGCAAGCTCCTCCGGACTCGGCGCCACCACGTCGTCGTAAAAATGCCGGATGAGAATGCGCCCGTCCTCATCCTTGAGCCGCGCGATGATCTGCGCCAGCGCCACAAAGGGATTGGGCGCCGCACCCCCATACATGCCCGAGTGCAGATCGGTCCTGGCGCCGCGCACGTCAATTTCGGTGTAGATCATGCCGCGTAGACCCACGCACAGCGTCGGCAGCCCCGGCGCAAACATCTCCGTGTCGCAGATGAGCGCGAAGTCCGACTTAAGCTCCCCGGGCTTCGAGGCCACATAGCCGGCAATTCCCTCTCCGCCCACTTCTTCTTCGCCTTCCAGCAGCACGCGTACATTCAGCGGCAACCGGCCGTCGGCCGCCAGCAGCGACTCCAGCGCGCACAACTGCGCGCACACCTGGCCCTTGTCGTCCGCCGCGCCGCGCGCATAGATGTTGCCGTCGCGCTCCGTCGGCTCAAAGGGCGGCGAAAGCCACTCATCCAGCGGATCGGGGGGCTGCACGTCATAGTGGCCGTAGACCAGCACCGTCGGTTTGCCCGCGGCATGGAGCCAGTCGGCATAAACCAGCGGATGCCCTTCGGTCTCGATCAGCCGCGCGTTCTCCATACCCACGCGCTTCAGCGCATCGGCAAGCCGCTGGGCGGCTTTGCGGCAATCGCCCTGGTGCTCGGGCAGCGTGGAGATGGAAGGGATGCGCAGCAGCGCCTTCATTTCATCAAGAAAGCGGGCATGATTGCGGCGGGCATACTCAACTGCGGCTGAGGCCATAGCGAACTCCTGGCACAACAAAAGGATGGATCAGATCAATAAGAGAGTATAGGATGCGGACCGCTCCGGCGCGAAGCATCGGGTGCTCATGCATAGCCCTCGCCTCCATAGCCGGAGGCTGACAGCAGGACCTGATTCTCAATGAAGGCGCAGGCTTCCGCAGCACTGCGCGCTCCCCTTCAATTGAAAGGAGAACGCGCAAACAGGTTCACGAAGCGTCCCCGGCGGCACAATGACGCGCAGATGCCGACGGCTGCGGCATCCAGTTTTGCCCCCGATTGGCTTTCCAATTGCGCAAGGACCGCTTCCATGGGAATGGCCGGACGGTAAGGACGATAGTTGGCCATTGCTTCAAAAATGTCGGCGACAGCAAGGATTCTGGCTTCGGGCAGAATGTCGTTCTCGATCAGGCCATGTGGGTATCCGGAGCCGTCCAGCTTTTCATGATGTTGGAGCACGATGGTTGCAATCGGCCACGGAAAAGGAATGCCTTTGAGAATATTGAATCCATTTTCACAATGCTCATTGAGCAAGGCCCGCTCGGCATTCGACAGGCGCCCCTGCTTGGTGAGGATGTCGGCAGGAATGGACATTTTCCCGATGTCATGAACCTGCGCAGCCAGGCGTAGACCGGCGAGCCGTTCCGACGACCAGCCCATCTCCCCCGCGATGGCCACTGCAATTTCCGCAACCCGATTCTGATGCCCAGCCGTATACGGATCACGCAATTCCATGGCAAGAGACATTGGAGTCAGCATCAGCGACATCGCCTCGGCCGTCCTGCGCTCTGCCTCCACTACGTTTTGCCGTTCTTTTTCAAGAAGTTCCCGCTGTTCTATCGCACATATGCCATGGCAGAGCTGCTCAGCCAGATGCGTAAAAACATCGGTGGCGTCCGCTTCGAAAGCACGTGGCTTGGACGCACAAACGACGAGCGCGCCTTCCGCTCCGTTCCCAACCTGAAATGGAATGGAGATGATGGATCGGATGCCAAATTCTCTGGCACGCTCTGCCCACGTGCTGAATACTTGCAATTCGCGCAGGTCATGAATCGTCTGCAGCTGTTCGGTCCGGATGGCGACAGGGGTAGGACCTTGGCCAGAGGGATCGTCTTCCGACCAACTCAGAGACAAGCCCTCCAGGATGCTTCCGCCCGGCCCAGCCCGAGCCACTAAACGGATGGGTCTGCCTGGGCCTTGCTCGGCGATTCCAACCCACGCCAGTACATAGGTGGGTTCCGTCACGATGGCTTTACAGATTGCTGCATACAGATCGCATGCCGCATGCTGCTGCGAGAGGGCGACGGCTGCGGCAGCATACGCCGACAAGGCCCACCGCTGCGCGGCAAGCCGGTACTCCTGCTGCTTTTCCAGTGAAACATCGCGAAATTCAATCACCGCAATGGGTGTGCGGCCACCCAGTTTAATGACCCCGGAACTGGACACGGCAATCGGGATTTTGCGCCCCTTGTTGTCCAAGAGGTGAAAGTCGTCATACTGAACCGGCTCTTCGGTTAGCCGCAACAGCTCGTATGTCGCCCTGCTCCGTTCGCTTGGGGGAACAAACTCGTGTACGCTCCTGCCGACAATATCCGCCCGGCTTTTGCCAAGAAGGGATTCGGCGGCGGGATTGCAATCAAGAATCGTTCCGTGCGGAATGGTGATAACGGCCTTCGAACTCGATGGACACTTCCATGACAGCTCATAAATGGATTGCCCATCGACGGATTGTTCCAGGGTGCGGCCTTCCCAAGCGGAACAATAGGCAAGATCGGAATTTGGCACGCATCACCTCTGGATAGGGCCACGGAAGTCATTCCCCCAATGGCACACCGATTGATAGCTCCTGCCGGAATGATTGAAAGTGCGGCCAGGGAAACGGGTAAATTCGTCTGGACCAAGTCTAGAGATCAAACGATAAATGGGTTGTGATTTAAATCACAGCCCATGCGAACAAATTTCGGATCGCAGGTGTCTGCGCTGGCAATCCTGGCAGTGTGTATAGAACGCGGAGTCTGATGCCCAAGCCTGCCAAACACCCATCCCTCCTTACCCCTCTCCAATATCCTCATTCCATATCTCCGGCTTCTCCGCGATAAACCCCTCCAGCAGTTCCCTGCACTCGCTGCTGTCCAGGTCGATCACCTCCACGCCGTTCTCGCGCAGCCAGTGCACTCCGCCGCTGAAGGTCCGGCTTTCGCCCACCACCACCGTGCCGATGCGGAACTGGCGTACCAGCCCGCTGCAATACCAGCATGGCGCCAGCGTCGTCACCATCACCATGTCGCGATAGCTCCGCTGCCGCCCCGCCCGCCGGAACGCGTCTGTCTCGCCGTGAATGCTCGGGTCTCCGTGCTGCACCCGCCGGTTGTGCCCCCGGCTCACCAGCTTCCCATCCCGCGTAAACAGCGCCGCCCCAATCGGAATTCCACCCTCCGTCCGGCTCATCCGCGCCTCTTCCAGCGCCACAGCCAGCATCCGCTCATGCAATTCCCGCTCCGCCATCGCCATTCTCCTTTTGGGCTGCCCGAACCGCACCCTTCAAAAAAATCCAGATCCCAGGCAAACTAATTCATTAGTTGATCGTCAAAACGAGTGTAGGGCCCAGGCATGATCAACGTGGGCCTCTTTGGAATTAACAAGTTACATGCCTCCGAAACGATCCAACACGCTGACCGAAGCCGAACTGAGGCTGATGAAGATCCTTTGGCAGCGCGGTGACTCAGCCGTAACCGACCTGGTTTCCGCCATGCCCGAGGGCGAAACTTTGGCATACAACTCGGTGTTGACCACAATCCGCATCTTAGAACGTAAGGGGTATGTGGAGCATCGACAGGAAGGCCGGGCGTTTATTTACCGCCCGCTGATCGCCGAGAATGAAGCCGGCCGTTCTGAGGTACGCCGCGTGCTGAACCGGTTCTTCGGCAACTCGCGTGAACAACTATTGCTCTCGCTGCTCAATGACGAAGAGATTTCCCCCGAGGAGCTTGAGCGCTTGAAAGACGCCATACGCGACGCATCGCCAGACAGCTTGGATGAGGCTTAGGGACCTATGCACCTGACCGCATTTTTCGATCTCGTGCTTCACGCCATCGAGGGCGCCGCGAATTCCCTGCCCGCCGCCTGGCTCACCTTGTCGCAGTCCGCCGCGGCCCAGGTGATCACGGCCGCCTGGCAGGGCGCGGCCGTTGCTTTAGGTCTGGCCATCTGCCTCCGCCTGGCGCCGACGAGCCCCGCGCGGCACCGCTTTGCCTTGTGGGCCGCCGGCTTTGGCACACTCGTCGGTTTGCAGCTCTTCCCTTTGATCGCGCCGCTTCTCCCGACTCATCTTTCCGGCGCTCCGGTTGCCGCCGCAGCAGTCGGCGCAGCGCAATCTGTCTCGCATCCGTGGCTGCAGTTGCAATTGAATGCCGCCTGGAGCATCGTGATCGCCTCGCTGTGGCTGGCTGCGCTGCTTTACCGCGCCGCCGACCTCGCGCTTCACTCCTTCCATCTGCGCAAGCTCTGGAAGACCGCAGTTCCCGTCGAGCCTGCAGCCTCGGCTCCCCTGCTGAGCTCGCTGCGTGTAGAAGGCCGCGGGACCATTCAAATCTGCACCACGCACGAACTGGAACGTCCCAGCGTCATCGGCTTCATCGCCCCGCGCATCCTCATCCCCGACTGGCTCTTTGCGCGCCTCACGCCCGGCGAGCTTGAGCAGATTGTGCTGCACGAGACCGAACATCTGCGCCGCCGTGATGACTGGACCAATCTTCTGCAAAAACTTTGCCTGGTTCTCTTCCCTTTGAACCCCGGGCTGGCGTGGATCGAGCGCCGTCTTTGCCGTGAGCGCGAGATGGCCTGCGACGACGGGGTCATTCGCATCACCCGCGCGCCGCGCGCCTATGCGGCCTGTCTCACCAGCCTGGCCGAACGCGGCCTGCAGCGCCGCACCGGCGCTCTATCGCTGGGTGCATGGAGCCGCCGCCCTGAACTGGTGCATCGCGTTCACAGCATCCTGCGGCACAAACATGCGCTCAGTCCAGCCGCGGCTCGCGCCCTGATGGGCGCATTGGGTTGCGGCTTGCTATTCGGCGCCGTGGCTCTGGCGCGCTGCCCGCGCTTGATCGCATTCGTACCGGCGCATAAGGCGTCCGCGCCGGCGGTGCTTGCCGCACACGCATCGGCACAGTCCGCCCCAGCCCTGCCCGTCGCAGCGAATGTGGCCGCCAATGCGCGTGTTATGGATGCATCAGCCCGGATGGCCGCGCCGCGCCGCCCGGTGGTCAAAACAATTCCATTGCACGCCTCGGTAAGACATGCCGCTCCGAGGCCGGTTCGCACCAGCGCTTGGGGTGCGTCGTTTGCTCCTGAAGCAAGGCCTGTGGCAACGAAGGCGCTGGAAGGCACGGATGCCGCCAAGACCGGCGAAAGCCTGATCGTGGTCACCACGTGGGAGCGAGTACAAATGACCGGCAGTCTGAACGCCCAGTTGGCAGGTGTTGCACCCGGCTCCGAGCCGGGAATGATCCGCGCCACCAGAGCCAGGACTCCGCGCGTAGGCAACGAATTAACTCATCAGATTATGGTCACCCGAATGTTTCTTCGCATCTACCCCGCCGGTTCCGTCGTGAGCCGCGATGGCGTAGCAACCGGCTATGCAGGCTGGCTGGTGATCCAACTTTAAACAGAAACTTCAACCCCAAGTACAGAGGTAGACATGAGGCAACCAACTAATTCATTAGTAGCGAAATTGAAGGGATACGCGGTGCCGGTGGGAACTGCAGCCGCGCTTATCATCGCCACGTCCTTCTTCCTGTTCGGCCATGACACTACGGCCATGGCCGCCACAACAGCAGCCACGCAGCCGCAGCTCACGCAGAGCGAAATGGCTCCCCTGAATACCCTGGATAACTCGATAGAAGATGTGGTGAGTCATGTAATGCCCGCGGTCGTGAATATATCGGTAACTGCGCGCATAAAGTCCAAACCGTCAAGCGAAAATGGTCAGGGCTCCTTTGGCGGCATACCGCCGCAGGACCTTCCCCCCGGATTCCGTCATTTCTTTTTCTTCGGTCCCGGTAACGGCCAGGGCCAGCAACAGAAGCCCCAGTATGAATACGGCATTGGCAGCGGCTTCATCATCTCGCCCGACGGCTACATTGTCACCAACCATCATGTCGTCAAGGGCGCCACGAGCATTCATGTCACGCTGCACGATCACCGCATGTTTACCGCCAAGGTTGTCGGTGTGGACAAGCTCGACGATCTCGCCGTCATCAAGATCAATGCCACCAACCTGCCCACCGTCAAATGGGGCGACTCCAGCAAACTGCGCCAAGGCCAAACTGTTCTCGCTTTTGGCAGCCCCTTCGGCTCTTTGCACTTTTCAGTTACCCGCGGCATCGTGAGTGCGGATCATCGCGCCGTCCGTGTCAGCAACAACGCCCGCGCCCCGGAAGATTACATCCAGACCGATGCCGCCATCAATCCCGGCAACTCCGGCGGCCCACTGGTTGATTCGCACGGAGACGTAATCGGAATCGACACCTTCATCTACACCAACACCGACACTTTCGCGGGCGCCGGCTTTGCCATCCCCTCAGACCTCGCCGAACACTACGTCAACGAGATCATCAAGACCGGCAAAGTGGTGCACGGTTACCTGGGCATCGGCATCACGGATATCACCCCGGAGAATGCAAGCTTCTTCAACGTTCCCACCGCTTCCGGAGCTCTTGTCGATCAGGTCAATCCTGGCACGCCGGCTTCAAGCGCCGGCCTGCAACGCGGCGACGTAATTCGTAAGATCAACGGCCATGAAGTTGCCGACATCACTGCATTGCAGGTGATGGTAAGCGAAATGACGCCGGGCACACCCCTTACTCTAGGCATCCTCCGCAACGGCAAGCCGCTTACTTTGAAGGCTACGGTCGGCCAATACCATCCCAACAACCAGCATGCGTCCAACAGTTCGGCCTCGGGGCAGCACGTGCATTTAGGCATCTCGGTTGAGAGCATCACGCCGCAAGTGCGCCAGGAGCTGGGCATCCCCACCAATGTGCAGGGCGTAGCCATTCAGAGCGTTCGCGCCGGCAGTGCGGCGGATGTCGCGGGTCTTGCGCCTGGCTTCGTCATCATGGAGGTGGATCGTCATCCGGTGGACAGCGCGCAAAGCTTCGACAGCGAGATGCGGTCTATCCCTGCCGGCAAGAACGTTCTGCTTCTCATTTGGACCAAGCAGGGCACCATCTATCGTGTTGTGCAGCCAAACCAGTGAGAAACAGACCATAACCTGTAAGCCAGCAAGCCAACGGGCCGCCGCTTCAGAAGGAAGCGGCGGCCCGTTGCATTTCCAACTCATCTGCCTGTACCGGTGCGGCTCGCGCTATCCAACGCTGCCAAGCTGCGCATAGCGCATAACGCAGTCATAGCGGACCGTCACCATGCCGCCCGACTGATTTTCCGCGAACAGCCTCTTGATTGCTGCAATCATCTCTTCAAATCGCGCATCCCCTGGCTGCGGCATGTAGGAAGCCGACAGGATGCGTCCTTCGAGAGCTTCCTCTGTCAGCGTCCGTGCGTTAGGAAACATGACGTACTTCATTTCCGCGGGGGCGTAAAACTCCGCCAAGCGCTCATCGCTCACCAGTTGCTGCCTCACGGAAAGATAATCGATCCCGAACTCTCGCTGAATCCCATCCAAACCAACGTGAAGCGCGTCCCCTTCCGAGCGCAGCGTGTTGTAAATCGCCGCGCACCAGCCGCCCGGCTTCAGAATGCGCAGGAACTCGCGCCGTGTCCGCTCCAGATCGAACCAATGCATCGCCTGCGCCGCGGTAACCAAATCCACTGAGCGATCGGCAAGTCCTGTTGCCTCCGCGGTTCCCGCGACCACCTGCAATTTGTTGTATTGCTCCTTCAATTCGGAACAAGCCGCCCGCATCTCCGCGTTCGGCTCAACAGCGGTCACCGCAAAGCCCGCCGCTAGAAAGATCTCCGACAGCAAGCCTGTTCCGGCGGCAATATCTCCCACCATTGCATCGTTCCGCAATCTACACTGGCGCATCAGCAGATCGACAATCTCCGCCGGATATCCTGGCCGGTATCGCCGATAACTCTCGACACGCCCATTAAAACGCCCTGCGGGATCTGGCAACATCAACAATATTCCTCCTCTTCTATATATTGAAGGGCCCAAACCGTGCTCTTACATCGCTTCCGGACTTTCAATTCCCAGCCAATCAAGAGCCGTGACCAACTCGCGCAGCGCAACGGCTGCTGTAGCCAGCAGAAAGGTCCGCCGTGCCGGATCATCTTCTGTGAGAATATGGTGCCGATGATAGAAGTTATTAAACTCCTGTGCTAACTGAAAAGCATGTTTTGCCAGATAGGCCGGCTCCGACGTAGCAAGGCATTGCTCCAGCACCTGCGCCCGGCGCCCGGCGCGCAGCCACAAAGCCCAGATGTCCTCATTTTCTTCGCCCGCCAGAAACGCGGCAATTCTCTCCGTGGCATTGCTGCCATCCTGCTGTCCCGCTAACTCGCCAACTTGCTGAGCTTCAAACTTCGCTAACTCCGCCTCCGGCGTTGTGTTCCCTTTGCGAAAGATATTGCGAATGCGGACCACGGCATATTGCACATACGGCCCCGTCTCGCCCTCGAAGCTCAGCGCATCCTTGAAGTCGAAGGCGATGACCGAGTTGCGCGTGTACTTCAACATGAAGTAACGCAGCGCGCCGATAGCGATCTGCCCGGCAATCTTCTGCCGCTCGCCCTCGTCGCGGCCGGTCTGCCGCGCATCCACCTCGCGCCGGGTCGCCCGGATCAGTTCATCGATCAGGTCGTCGGCCTTCACGCCGAAGCCCTTGCGCCCGCTCACCTCGATGTAGGCCCGCCCGCGATCTTCCTCGACGACGTCGTAGCCCAGTTCCATGGCGCAGCGCGGCGTCAGCGCAACCATCTCATAGCTGAAATGCGTGTAGTGATCGGCTTCGGCGGTGTGCCCCATGCCGCGCAATGCCTGAATCACATTGGCCTGTGGGTCCGACTGGCGCGAATCGATGACGTTGTAAATAGCCTGTGCGCCGCCAAAGTGCGGGTGCGGTTCAATTCCCTGCTCGGTCGAAATCCAGCACTCGCGGTCGGCGTAATCAAAGAACGGCTTGTAACCAAAATCGCGGCCCAGCAGGCCGAACTTCCATAAGTGGTACGCAATGTCCTTGCCTACATAAGTCACGGTTCCGTTGGAGCGGACAATCACTTTGGCATCTTCGTCCGTTTCGTCCTCGGCGGCCGTCGCGCCGGGCCGCGCCATCACCCAGCAGCCCTTGTTCTTCCCCTCGCTCTCAAAGTACAGCACTCCCGATTGCTTGAGCAGCTCAAACGCCGCTTCCCAGAACTTCAGGTGCAGAATCTCGCTCTCGCGCGGCAGAAAGTCGTACTCGATGCCCAGCCGCAGCATGGTTTCCAGATGCCGCCGCAAAACCGCCGTCGAAATCAGATCCGCAATCGCAGCCGTCTCATTGCCGCCGCGCTCGATCTCGTGCAGTGTGCTCAGGCGCAGTTGCTTGCGCGCTTCTTTTTCCTCCGCGGTTCCCTGCTCGTACCACTGCGAGGTGCGCGCATAAAGATCCCAGCAGTAGTAGTCGATGCGCTGGCCGCTGCGGCTTAGCTCGTCCAGCAGAGCGCGCACTCCCTCGGGTGTCTTGCCTTGCAGATGCCTCAGCCCCACAACCACATCGGCCACCTGCACGCCGGTGTTGTCGATGTAATTCTGCACATCCACCTTGTAACCGGCGGCGCGCAGCAAGCGCACAAACGTGTCGCCGAGAATCGCGTTGCGCAGATGCCCTATGTGCGCTGCTTTGTTGGGATTAATGCTCGTATGTTCAACCAGCGCATGAGGCCGCGTTGCAGCCGATTCCCGCGCCAACTGCGCATTAACTGCGCTCTCCATCGTCAGCCGTACAGCCGCTGCGCGGTTCAGCCGAGCATTGATGTAGCCCGCGCCCGCCACTTCGAATCCGGCAAAGCCCTCAACCTGTCCGATCCCCGCGACAATCTCCTGGGCAATCATCTTCGGCGCCTTGCGCAGCTTGCGCGCCAGCTCGAACGCAATGGGCGTAGCCATCTCGCCCAAGCTCAGATCGGGCGGAATCTCCAGCGGAATGTTGTTCAGTTGAAGTCCGTATTTGGCTTCGAGCGCGGTACGGATGCGGCCCGTGAGCCTCTTCTGCAATGCTAAATACACGTGGGTGGGCCTCTAGAAATTCCTGATTTTCAAGGCTGATTCTAACAGAGCGGTCTCCTCGCACTCCTCGCCCAGGAGTTCAGCAATGACGGCCTCCACGCATCAGGTACGTGGGCATCGCGAACTACGCCATGCGGCCCGCTGACTCGCCAACTCGCTTCACCGCTCGCACAGCCTTTTCGCCCACCCGCGCACCGCTTCGGCGCCAATTGGCTGCCCCGGCGCGTCGCTCGCAGCCAGTTGCACGGCCAGGCTCCCGATCGTCGAGCCTTCAGTCTGCCCGATCTCCACCGGCAACCCGGTGCGCTGCTCGGTAAGCTTGACCAGCAGCTTGTTGCGCGTGGCGCCGCCCATCATATGGATGCCGGTCAGCTTGCGGTTCAGCATCTTCTCCAGGTTGGCCAGCGCCGAGGCGTAGCGAATCGCCAGGCTCTCAAAGATCGTCCGCGCAAAAACCGGCTCGTTGCCCGGCACATCAGGAATCGCCTCGAAGCCGCGCCGCACCAACTCGCTGTTGATGCGCTCCGGCATCCCGCTATCCAGCATCAGCGGCTCGGCATCCATATCCAGCACGCCCGGCGTCGCATCGCACGCGGTTGCCTGCTGAACCAGCTCTTCAATCGCCCAGGACCGGCCCGCCGCTTCCCATGCGTTCATGCACTGCTTCAGCACCCACATGCTGTTGATGAGCGAGTGGAAGAGCAGCCCGCGCGTCGCCGCGCCCAGGTTGGTATAGCCCGCGTCGAAGGCCAGCCGGGTCGTGACCGGCTCCTGAATAATGGTGCCGACCAGCGACCACGTGCCCGAGCTGATATATGCGGCCGAACTCAGATCGCTGGGAATGCCGGCGATGGCTGAAGCCGTGTCGTGGCAGGCCGGCGCGATAAGCTGCGTATGACGGAATGCGTCCAGCGAAGCCAGCGGGCCTTTTAGCGTGCCCAGCACGTCGCCGGCGTGCGCGATCGGCGGCGCGGCTTCAAGCGGTAAGCCGAGCCGCCGGAAGACCTCCGCCGACCAGTTGCCCGTCTTCAGATCCACAAGTCCCGTATGCGTTGCGTGCGTGTACTCCGAGACGCGCCGGCCGCCAAGCCAGTAAAGAATGTAGTCGGGAATGGTGATCCACGGAGCCTTCGCGTCGATCCCCGCGGCCTGATCGGCCATCAACTGGTAGACGGTGTTCAGCCGTAGCGGCAGCGCCCCGGTAGTCTGGTACAGCTCGAACGGTGGAATGATCCGGTCCGCCGCTTCCTTTGTCGCCACCGTGCGCTCATCGCGATAGCAGAAGGGATCGCGCAGAGCCTTACCGTCCGGCGCCAGCCGCACGTAGTCCACGCCCCAGCTATCCACGGCAATCGACGCGACTCCCTCGCTCGCCATTCCGGCCGCCTTGCGCAGGCCCTCTTCCAGGCCGGCCAGAATCGACCCCAGAGGCCAGTGCAGCGATTGCCCGCGATGCACGGGGCCGTTGGGAATGCGGTGAACAACCTCGATAGACGGCTTGCCGCTCTTCCAGCGAAGCAGAGAGACGCGGCAGCTTTCAGCGCCTAAATCGATGGCAATGCGGGCGGGTTCCTGCATGATCGCGGATCATTCTCCGGTTCAATTTACCTTAAAAACGCCTCGGGCAACCCCGCATCCACGGGAATCAGATGGCCCGTGGTGCAGCGGGAACGGGGACTGGCCAGAAACAGGATCGCCTCCGCGCAGTCGGCCGGATCGACCGTCTTCAGCGTCAGTGAGCGCTCCGCATAATAGGTTTCCAAGCGGCTGCGGAGCTCTTCGTCGCTGAACGACTCCTGAAACGGAATGTTGTACTTGGTCAAGGACACGCGCAGCCGCTCACGCGAGAAGTGCGCCGCTGCCTTGACCACCGTGGCAGGGCTGATGCCGTTGACGCGCACATTGGGCGCGTAGGCCACGGCCAGGTCACGGATGAGATGCGAGAGCGCGGCCTTGCTTACGTCGAATGCTTCGTTGCCGCTCTCGGCCACCACGGCGTTTGCCGAACTGGTAAACACAATGGTGCCGTGCAATCCCTGTTCCTGAAAGATCTTGGCCACTTCGTCCGCCAGCAGGTAGTTTGCCGTCACGTTCACCTTCAGTGTGTCCGCCCAGGCTTCATCGGGCAGAACGGCGCCCGGCGCCAGCGGATAAACCGCAGCCGTGTTCACCAGGATGTCGATGCCGCCGAAGGCCGCCACAGTGACCTTCATCGCGTTGGCAATGGCCTCGCGGCTGTGAATGTCCACGCCAGTGCTGCCCACCATCTCCGGCAGAGTCACTGCTCGCAAGTCGTTCGCCGCCTGCGCCGCCCGGGCCTCATCGATGTCGGCAACCATCACATGTGCGCCCCGCGCAGCCGCCATCCGGGCCACCTCGCGGCCAATGCCGCCTGCGCCGCCCACGATGAGCGCCACCCGGCGGCTCAGCTCTTTCTCCGGCGGCCGGCGCCGGATCTTCGCCTCTTCCAGCATCCAGTACTCGATGCGGAAGGCTTCCGCCGCGGGCAACGCAACGTAATTGTCGAAGACCTTGAAGCTGGCCGGGTCCATGGTTTTTCCGCATTGCGGAAGCTGCGCTGGCGCAGCGCCGGAGCCCAACAAGCTGGCGCCCTCCATTACATGAATGGCGTTTGTGTAGAACTCGCCGGTAATGCGCGCTTCCACCTTGTTCGTGCCGAAGCTGAACATGCCCATGCCGGGAATCAAAACTACCGTTGGGCTGGCGTCGCGTATCGCCGGCGACTCAGTTGTGGCAAAGGTGCGATAGTAGGCGCGGTACTGCTTGCGGTACTCCGCCAGCGCGCAATCGATCTGTTTTTTCAAGTCAGCCAGATCCGCGCCCGCGGCCCAGGGAACGAACAACGGCCGGATCTTCGTGCGGATGAAGTGGTCGGGGCAGCTCGTGCCCAGAAACGCCAGCTCGCGCGCGTACGCGGCGTTGACGAACTGCAACACATCGGGCGCATCGGTAAAGCTCGCAATCCAGCGCCGCTGCGCGCTGATGCGCCCGCGCAAAAACGGCGCAATCTTCACGGCCAGATCCCTGCGGTCGGCGCGCGCCGGAACCACCTCGCCGCCGAAGCGCGCAGTGCCCTTGGCCGCGGCATGGCGGTCGATAAACTGCCCGATATGGTCGATGGTGGTGATCGTGTTCAGATAGCACTCGCGCTGCGTCTGTCCCCACGTGAACAGCCCGTGTCCGCCCAGCACAATGCCGTCGCAGCCAGGATTGTCTTCCACCGCCCGCTTCATCATCATCGCCAGCTCGAAGCCTGGGCGCTGCCAGGGAATCCAGATCAGCGAGTGGCCGAACTCGCGATTAAACTCCTCCATCTTGTCTCTGCCGTTGGCCGAGGCGGCCAGTGCAATGGCCCAGTCGGGGTGCAGGTGATCGACGTGCGCAAAGGGAAGAAACCCATGCAGCGGCGTATCGATGGAAGCAGCCACGGCACTGCTGCGGAAGGCGCACAGCGGATACATTTCCGCCATCTCGTCTTCCGTGTCCACGCCCCTGTAAATGTATTCAAGCGCAAGCAGTTTGTTCTGATAAAGCGTGGCAAAGCCCGTGCGCTTGATGCTGCCCAGATCGCCGCCCGATCCCTTTACCCAGAGAACTTCCACCGGCTCGCCCGTCAACGGATCGACGTCGGCGATCTTCGAGCTGGTATTGCCGCCAGCAAAATTGGTGATGCGCAGGTCGGAACCAAGCAGGTTGGAGCGGTACCGCAACAGTTCCGCTTCATCCAGGGTTGCAGCCACGTTGGAGTCCCAACGGTCTTGAAGAAACGCCAGCTCACGGCCGGCAGAAGTCGCTAAAGTCATATACACCACATTGTGAAATGAAGGAGAAGTCTCCTAAGAAAATGATACGACGGTTGCCTTCGCGCCCGGCCCGGACACACAGAAATACCCGCCAACAAACAGGGATTTCACTTGAATCGCGGCCAGCGCGAAGATGGGTCGCATCCGGCTGCTCATGCCTGTTCTTCGGCGCCCAGCGTCTCCGGCGTAACCACGCGGTGCCGCACATAGTTATAAGGAGGCACGGCATAGCCGCGCAGCAGCGCAATGCCCAGTTGAATCAGGCGGGGACCGTAGCTTTCCACCTCGTGCGAGATCGAGCCGATAATGGGGCTGGACTTGCGGCCCATCTCCTGCAATACCTCCGGAATACAATCCTGGCCTACAATCGCGAAATCCTGTTCGCGCCCCGCGGCGCGCACCGCGTCCAGCACGCCCAGTGCGCTGGAGTCAGTCGCCGTAGCCACCAGCACCCGCTGCCGTTTGGTCTCCTTGCGCAGAAACTCGCTGATGGCGCTTGCGCTCTGCTCTCTCATGCCGCGGCCCTCGATTTGCAGGAAGCGATCGGCCGGAATATGGCTCAACCGGTCGCGAATCCCGTCGAAGGCACCCGCCATGCGGCTCTGCACAACGCTTCCAGCCTCGGAGAAGCCCACGCCCAAAACGCAGTCCGCCGTTCCCTTCCACTTGCGCAGCGCGTGCTGCGCAAGCAGGCTCCCGGCCTCGTAGCCCACCTCGAAGTTGTCCACGCCAAAGTAGGTGGCATTCGGGTGAGGCACATCGATGGCCACCAGCGGAATATCTGCTTTCTTGAAGATATGAGCCACGCGCGGAGCCGCCGCCTCTTCCACCTGCAGTTCCAGCGCCAGGTCAACGCGCTTGGCCACAAACTCCTCGGCGTTCTGCACCGCAACGTCCGGATCGTAGCGGTTGTCGAGTATCAGCAGCTCAACGCCCGCGGCCGCGGCCGCGGCCGTAATGCTCTGCGTCACGGCAATCGAGAAAGGCATCTCGGCGCTGGACGTGGCAAAGCCGAAGCGCAACCGCCGTGGACGCGAGACCAGCCGGTATTGCCCGTTCTGCGCCTGCGCCACATAGCCCCGATGCACCAGCGTCTTCAGGATGCGGTAAACGCTGGTCTTCGAGATATGGGTCTTCTGATAGACGTCTTCCAGGCTCGCCGGTCCATGATTCTGCTCGAGCAGTTCGAGCACATCAAGTGCCTTCGACAGGATAGGGATCAAGTAGAGCCGTTTGATTTTAGCTTTGGGCACGCTGTCCTTTCGCTGATTGTCCAGCGGGTAAATCAGACTTATGCAATATCATAATTCACCCTTTGGGCATAACTTCTACCTGGCTCCTTGCTCCGTCGCTTTTTCTTGCCTCACGCGTAACTGCTCACGGCGGCATGCCGGCTTCCCCGTTCGGCCTCGACGCGCTCCACATATCCGCTTTCGTGCAGCGCCTGCAGCGGGTCGGCGGGTAGCCCGCGCGCTTCACGCCAGGCCCGGGTCAGCGGCCGGACGTCGTTCCAGAACGCGCCCCGGAAATGCTCCTCGGCGGCTACCAGATCGCATGCTTTCTGATAGGTGGCCAGCCGCTCCCGGTCGAGCAGCGCAGCCTTCAAATACAGCTCCTGCGCCATCACCACGGTCTGTACCATGGCTTCCATCTTGCCCTTCAGGTTGTGGCTCTGGTCGATCATATAGGCCACATCGAGCGTCAGGCCGTCGGCTGCGGCGGCGTGGATCTCATGAAAAATGCGGAAAATCTGGTAGGGATCGATGGAGCCCAGTGTCAGGTCGTCGTCGGCATAGCGGCGATCATTGAAGTGGAATCCGCCCAGCATGCCCGTGTGCAGCAGCCAGGCCACTATCTGCTCGATGTTCTGCGCCACGTAATGATGGCCGGTATCCACCAGCACCCGCGCCTGCGGGCCAGCGGTCCGCGACAAGTGCGCCGACATGCCCCAATCGGCGATATCGGTGTGATAGAAAGCCGGCTCGAAAGGCTTGTACTCCACCAGCAACCGCTGGTCGGGCGCAAGATGGTCATGGCAAACGCGCAGCGCATCCTCGAGCCAGCCAATCCGCTTGCGGATGCTCTGTGTTCCCGGATAGTTCGACCCGTCGGCCAGCCACAGCGAGATATCCCGTGAGCCAAGCGCCTTGCCGATCTCGATCGAATCGAGCATGTGGGCCACCGCCTGCTCGCGGATCTCCGCCGCAGGGTTGCAGAGCGACCCGTGTTTGTACTGCTGATCCTGAAAAAGGTTGGGGTTGATGGAGCCGGAGCGGATGCCGAAACGGCGCTCCAGCTTCTGCACCGCGGGAACGTCGGCCAGGCCGCGAGGCAAGTCCCACAGCACATGCAGAGCCAGCGTCGGAGTGACGCCGGTGAGCCGGTTCACCTCGGCGGCGTCGGCAAATTTCTCCTCGATGGTGGACGCGGCCGCGGCCTGCACGAACTTGCCGAAGCGCGTACCGGTGTTGGCGAACCCCCATGAGGGGATCTCGATCTGGAAGGAATCCAAGGCCTTGCAGACGAGATCAAAGGTTGCGGATTCGGCATATTTCGTCATTCTTGATCACCTCTCCCCGGTCGTAAGCTCTTTGGCCGGGCTTCAATTCAAAGTTGGTTGCGAGCCCTGGTCGAACACGAGAATCACGTCGAGAAACCGCGGTCCATGTACGCCCTTAATACGTGTCATTTCGATGTCGGCGGTGGCGCTCGGCCCTGAAATCCAGGTCACCAGCGCCGGCGGTTGCGGGCAGCGGCTGAAATACTCCGGTAACGTTTCCACGACCTGGCTTGCCCGCAGAACGCAAAGATGCCAGTCGGGAAGCAAAGTTAATATTCGCCGGCCCTCGCCGGCCTGATGGTGCAGCACAATCGTTCCGGAATCCGCGATGCCGCAAAACGCCGCGGTCACCACGCCCTCGGCACTCTCGATCTCGGACACCGGCAGGCTCTTCAGGTTCTTGTCGACCTTCCAGACGAACTCCTCGGCCTGCCATTCCGCGGGAAGCCCGGCGGGAGCCACGAACACGCGCCGCCCGCTGCCTTTGAGCCGTGCCGCAATCGTGGCCTCCAATTCGTCCGGCATGCACCTGGTCACCTCGGCATCGTACTCGCGCAGCCGCTCGATCATCCGCTCTACGCAGGCATTCGCGCTCATCGCGCCCAGGCGGACGTATTCGCGCGGCAGAGCCGCATACGCCTCTGCAAGCTGCGGCGCCGCAGCCGGGGTCGCAGCCCGGATGCGATCCAGAATCCGTTGCCGTGACGAAGCGCTCACGCAACCCCCTTTCCCTGCGCATTGCCTCTCGCCGCACACCATTCGCGGAAGGTCTGCGGCGGCATCCCGCGCAGGTCGCGCGTCTGCGTCCACTTGCCGCCGACACCCGGCAGCGAGTGAATCCACCCGTCCTTGCGCGTAAAGCAGCGCATGCCCACGCGCCCCACCCGTTGCGCCGCCTGGAACATCCACGCGCGCGAAAACAGCACGTTGGCGACGCGCAACCCCATATAGATGGGGTCGAAGAAGCGCCCCGCCTGCTTGCGCTCCTGCTCTACAACCTGGGAGCGCAACTCCAGCAGCACCTCGGGAATATTGATCTTGACCGGGCAAACCTCGTAGCACGCCGCGCACAGCGATGAAGCGTACGGCAGCGACTGCGCGTGGCGCATCTGCTGGAGCTGCGGCGTCAGAATGGCTCCGATCGGCCCCGGGTAGACGGAGCCGTAAGCGTGCCCGCCCGTCTGCCGGTACACCGGGCAGGCGTTCATGCACGCCGCGCAGCGAATGCACCGCAGCGTCTGCTGCTCCGTGTGCCGGCCCAGGATGGAGGAGCGCCCATTGTCCAGCAGCACCACGTGAAAGCGCTGCGGCCCGTCGCCCGGCGTTACGCCGGTCCACAGCGACGTATACGGGCTCATGCGCTCGCCCGTAGCCGAGCGTGCCAGCACCTGCAACATCACTTCCAGGTCCTCGAACCGTGGCAGAATCTTTTCGATGCCGGCCAGCGTAATCAGGGTGCGCGGCAGAGTCAAGCACATTCGCCCGTTGCCTTCCGACTCCACCACCGCTACCGCGCCCGTTTCGGCAATCAGGAAGTTCGCTCCGCCGATCGCCGTCGGTACGCCAAGAAATTTTTGCCGCAAATAATTCCGCGCTGCGGCCGTCAGCTCCCGCGGTTCGTCCGACAATCCCTCGATCCCCATCCGCCGGGCAAAGATTTCCCGCACCTGGCTGCGGTTCACATGCAGCGCCGGAACGACAATGTGCGAAGGCTCGTCTTCGCCAAGCTGCAGAATGATCTCCGCCAGGTCCGTCTCAAAGACCTTTACGCCCGCAGCTTCCAGAAACGGATTCAGTTGAATCTCCGCCGAGGTCATCGTCTTGATCTTGATGACCTCCGAGGCATGCTCTTCGCGCAGGATCTCCCCGATGATCCTCCGCGCCTCGTCCGCGTCGGCCGCCCAATGCACTTGGCCGCCCGCCGCCGTGCAGCGCTCCTCGAATTGCACCAGATACGCGCCCAAATTCCCCAGCACATGATCGCGGATCGCCGCTCCGGCCGCGCGCAGCGCCTGCCAATCGGTCTTCTCTGCAACCAGCCGGGCGCGCTTGTCTTGAATCACGTCGATGGCGTGGGCCACGTTCTTGCGCAGTTGCGGGTTGCGCAGCACTGGCAGAGCCGCCTGCGGAAACGGCGCCGCCTGCGCCGGATCGAGCACGGGATGCTCCCCCACGGCGTGGCTCATGCCGTCACCTCCGCCGGAGATGTCTCCGTGCTGGCCAGAATCTGCGCTATGTGGATGGTCTTCATACCCGCATACTGCCGGTGCATGGCTCCGCCCAGGTGCATCAGGCAGCTATTGTCCACTCCCGTGCAATACTCCGCCCCGGTCGCCACAATGTCCTGCAGCTTGGCGGCCAGCATCGCCGACGATACTTCCCCGTTCTTCACCGAAAATGTCCCGCCGAATCCGCAGCAGCGGTCCAAATTCGCCAGGGGCACCAGCTCCAGTCCCCGAACCTTGCCCAGCAGCCGCCAGGGCCGGTCGCCCAGGTGCAGGCTGCGCAGTCCGTGGCAACTGGCGTGATACGTCACCCGGTGCGGAAAATACGCGCCCACATCCTCCACGCCCAGCCGGTCAATCAGAAATTCGCTCAGCTCGTACACCCGCGGCAGCAGCGCCGCCAGCTCCTTGCCCTGCTCAGCCGTGCCCAGCTCCGCAAACAGCCCCGGATACTGGTCGCGGACCATCGCCACGCACGAGGAAGACGGAACCACAACTGCCTCAGAGTCCCGATACAGCCTGACAAATCGCTTTGCCTGACTGAACGCCTCGCCGCGAAAGCCGGTGTTGGCGTGCATCTGCCCGCAGCAGGTCTGCGCCGGATTGAAACCCAGCTCGACGCCCAGCCGCTCCAGCAGGTGCACCACCGCACGACCGGTTTCTGGAAACAGCGTGTCGTTATAGCACGTGATGAAAAGCGATACGCGCATGTTCACCCAGTTTGCCGAGCAGTAGCTGCGAAGAAGTATGATATGTGATAGGAAACCAATTGTCTATTGCAATAAATATTCACGCACTATTTCCTTTGGGCTTTCCGCGTTCGGCCGCATTGCGCATTGAGTCAACCGTTTCGCGCCCCGGCTCGTCTAATTGAGATGGGCAAGTGCAAGCGCTTTTTCAGATCGGCGCCCAATGTCATCATCTTATTTCCTCCTGCCTTCGTCTCGCTTGGGTTTTTCTTCAGGTTGCATAAGGATGCAAAAGCTCGTGCCCTTAGTAAAGGCTTTTACCCTTCCCTGGAGATTCGCGGTGCAGCTTTCTTCTCTCTTGAAACCGCGCTATGATGTCTCATCGTTCGCAGCCGGTTCCTCGGAATCCATGGCGCATCCCTGACGCCGGCTGTTTGACCGGCACGGCAACTTTCCGGCTTATCGGGGGTTGTCATACACATTAGGTTCCAGAAAGAAAGGTTCCAGGAAAGCCATCATGAGAAGTCTGCGTACGCTCTCCTTGTGTGCAGTAGCTGGCGCATTTTTCAGTTCAACCGCGCTGTTTGCCCAGCACGTCGGCCCCACGGTGCGCATCACCGGCCCCATCAGCACAAGCCAGGTCGTTACGCTCAAGGGCACGGTTCCCTTCCTGGCCAATGCGCATAACGACCGCGGCCTCGCGCCAGCCGGAATGCAACTGGAGCGCATGCACCTCATCCTCAAGCGCAGCCCCGCCCAGGAAGCCGCCCTCAGGCAGCTCATCGCCGAGCAGAACACCCCCGGATCGCCCAACTACCACAAGTGGCTCACCCCCGCCCAGTTCGGCGCCGAGTTCGGGCCCTCGCAGCAGGACATTGCCACCCTCGAAAAATGGCTCACCAGCCAGGGCTTCCAGATCCTCAAGCTCGAGCCCGGCAATCAGACCCTCGACATTTCCGGCACCGTCGGCCAACTGAGCAGCGCCTTCCATACGCAGATTCATAAATACATGGTCAACGGCCGCCTGCACTATTCCAACGCCAACAATCCGCAGATCCCCGCGGCTCTGTCCCCTGTCGTTGGTGGCTTTGTTTCCCTCAATAACTTCCACTACCGCAGCCAGGCCGTCAATCTCGGCGAGGCCACCTATAACCCCGCCACCGGCCTTGCCAAGCCAAGCTGGACCGTCGGCTCGGGATCCTTCAATTACCAGAACTACAACTTCGTTCTTTCCCCTGTCGATTTCGCCACCGAGTACAACCTAGCCCCGCTCTACCAGGAAGGCCTCAACGGAACCGGCCAGACCATCGCCATCGTCAACGACTCCAACATCAACCTCAGTCTGGTTAACCAGTTCCGCAGCCTCTTCAATCTGCCCTACAATCCCCCGCAGGTCATCATTGACGGCAACGACCCCGGCATCAACGGCATCAACAACCCGGATGGCCCCAACTACGACTCCGTCGAAGCCTATCTGGACGTCGAATGGGCTGGCGCCATCGCCCCCAATGCCACCATTGACCTGGTCATCGCCGCCGACACCGCGGCTGAGAACGGCCTGATGCTTGCCGCCGAGCACGCCGTTTATTCCGACATCGCTCCGGTCATCAGCGTCAGCTTCGGCCAGTGCGAATCCATCCTCGGCAGCAACAATGGCTTCGTAAACAGCCTCTGGCAGCAGGCAGCCGCCCAGGGCCAGACGGTGATGGTCGCGGCCGGCGACAACGGCTCCGCCGGCTGCGACGATCAGAATACCGTCGAGTACGCCAGCGGCGGCCAGGCCGTCAATGGCCTCGCCTCCACGCCCTACGACGTCGCCGTGGGCGGCACGGACTTCTTTTACAGCTCCTATAACTCCGGCAGCTCGGCCATCAATTCCCAGTTGCAAACCTACTGGGACACCACCGCCAGCAACAGCACGCCCACGGCATCCATCAAGGGCTACATCCCCGAGCAGCCCTGGAACAACAGCCAGTACGGCCTCAATCTCTTCAGCTATTACAGCGCAACCGGTTCCACCACCATCACCGCCGGCAGCGGCGGCGCCAGCAATGCCGCCCTCTGCAGCAATAACAGCTATAGCAGCACCACCGGGCAATGTACCGGAACAACTTCCGGCTATTCCAAACCCGCGTGGCAGCAGGCGCTGGTGGGCCTCAGCGGCTTCAATATGCCCAATGACAAGGTCCGTGACCTGCCCGACGTCTCTCTCTTCGCCGCCTCAGGCTACAACGACAGCTTCATTCCCATCTGCGCCACCGATGGCGACTGCCAGCCCGTTTCCAGCGGCAGTACCGTGCAGGTCTTCGGCGTAGGAGGCACCTCGGCTGCGGCGCCGGCCTTTGCCGCCATCATGGCGCTGGTTAACCAGAAATACGGCCCTCAGGGCCAGGCCGACACCATTCTTTATCCCCTTGCCGTGCAGGACCCCACTGCCTTCAACGCCGTTACCCACGGCACCAACACTGTCCCCTGCGAGTATTCGCCCACCCTCAGCACCAACTGCATTCAAGGCACCAATCCTCTCACCGTCCAGATCACGAACTCCAGTGGCGTCTCTTCCTCGGTCACCGAAGGCGAGATCGGCACCGGCTCAACAGCGGACTATAACGCCGCCGCCGGCTACAATCTGGCCACCGGCCTGGGCAGCATCAACGCCTACAACCTGGTCACCGATTGGGGCAACGTCAAGCTGCCTTCCACGACGGTCACTCTCAACCCCACCACGTCAACCAGCTTCACCCATGGCGACACCTTCTCCTTCAACGGAACTGTGACCGGCACAGGCAGCGGCACGCCCACCGGCGACGTCGCCATCATGACCAACAGCACCGAGCAGTCCCAGCAGGGCATCACCACATTCCCGCTCGGTAGCAGCGGCAATTACTCCGGCAGTCTCACCACCCTGCCCGGCGGCAACTACGACATCTGGGCTTCCTACAGCGGCGACAGCAACAACGCCATGAGCGTCTCCCAAAAGATTCCCCTTACAGTGCAGCCCGAGCCCAGCGGCATCGCCTTCGGCATCTACCAGAACACCAGCATCAATGCACCCGGCAGCGGATCGTACCTTACAACCAGCCCGTCCGCATCCATCGATTACGGCACGCAGCTCATGCTCAGCGCCAAGGTCGCGCCCACGGCTGACGTCACGGCCGTGCAAAACTGCTCCGCTTCCACCTCCACCGCCAAATGCCCCACCTACGGCGCCCCCACCGGCGTCATTACCTTCCTGGACAACGGCGCCACCCTGAACACGGCCGTTCTCAACTCGGAGGGCGACGCCGAATTCAACGCGCCCCTCTCGGTGGGAAGCCACTCGCTCTCGGCCAGCTACGCCGGTGACAACAGTTACGATAAGTCCACGAGCGCCAACCCCATCACCGTCACGGTGGCCAAAGACACTCCCGTCATTTCCCTCGGCACATCGGTCACCGGAACCGGCTCCAGCGGAACCACCAGCCTGGTCAACGGACCCAACCAGCCCACGGTCCTTACCGTCGAGGTGGAAAATGGCGCCCAATGCAACGCCGTGCAATGCACCAGCTCAACCTCGACCTCTGCACCAAGCGCCATCTACCCCGCACCGGTCGCCGCGCCCACCGGCACTGTTACCCTCACCAGCAGCCTTGCCGGGCTTTCTGGCACCCAGACGCTCCAGCCGTTTGTTGATCCCGCCACCGGCGCCATCGCCGGCGTGGCCACCTACACCCTCCCCGCCAACACTTCCGTAAGCACTGTCAACAGCTATACGCTTGCGGTTGCCTACTCCGGAGACTCGAATTACAACGCCCTATCGAGCTCGTCGAACAGCTATAGCCTTCCCTTCGTCTCCACCAGCGGAAGCGGCGTCACCACCACAATCGCCGCGACCATGACCGGCAGCATTTCGCCCGATTCCACCATCACCATCTCGGGAACCGTCACCGGCCAGAGTGGGAGCAGCGCGCCCACCGGCACCATCTACGTCTACTCCTCCGGCAACTACCCCGCGCAGACCGGCTTCTATTCGAGCTCCGGCGATGTCTCCTCCTTTGCCATCACCTTAAACAGCCAGACGCTCTTCCAGGGCTCGAACTACATCTCGCTCGAATATCTGCCCTCCTCCAGTTCCAGCTACAATCCCTCCGAACTGGTGCTGACCAAGCTCATCTCCAACCCGCTCTCCGACTTCAACATGGTTCCGGAGCAGACTATCGTTCCCGTCACCGCCGGCGGCAGCAGCGGCACGGCAACCGTCAACCTCACCTCGACAAATGGATTCACCGGAAACGTCAGCCTCTTCTGCACCGCCACTCCGGGCGTGGACTGCTCCGTTTCTCCCTCATCCGTCTCTTTGACCAACGGCGGCAGCGCCTCCACCACCCTCACCATTACCGCCCCCGCCGACACCGCCAATGCCACCTATAGCGTTGCGGTTGTAGGTCAGGACTCGACCGGCGAATATATCCACACCGCCGGCGTGCAGGCGGCCGTTACGGGCTCGTCCGTTGGGGCCAGCAGCTATGCGCTGAGCGCCAATCCGGGAGTTCTTGCCTTTACGCCTGGGGCCACCACCGGCAACACCACGACGATCGCCGTCACCCCGCTCGGTGCCGCTGGATTCACGGGAACCGTTGATCTGAGCTGCAACGTCACTCCGGCCGGCTCCAACAGCCCAACCTGCAGCATCGCTCCTTCCACAGTCAACGTCAGCGGCACGGTGGCGCAGACGCCCACCCTGACCGTGACTTCCAGCGCCTCAACCACGCCCGGAACCTACACCGTCAACGTGCAGGGCACATCGGGCAGCATCGCCATGAACACCGCCGTGACGGTCAACGTCGGCAACTTCACCCTGACTCCCAACCCCGCATCGCTCACCCTGAGCGCCGGGGCCACCAGCGGCAACACCTCCGCCATCACCATTGCGCCACAGGCCGCATTTGACGGCAACGTCTATCTGAGCTGCAAGGTAACCACCAGCATCTCCAATCCAGGCTCCCTGCCCAGTTGCAGCGTTCCAGCGTCGGTAATGCTGAACGGCACCGGCTCGCAGACCGCCACGGTAACTGTCTCCACCACGGCCAGCGCCACCAGCGCCATGAACGATCAGAAGAAGCCCTTCTGGCCGGCGGCTGGCGGCGGAGCCATGCTGGCAGCGGTGCTCTTCTTCTGGGTGCCGAAGAAGCGCCGTAGCTGGCTGGCCATGATTGTGCTGATGGTCGGTCTGGTCTCCATGGCCGGCATGGGCTGCGGTGGGGGCTTAGGCAGCGGCGGCAGCGGAGGCAGCGGAGGCGGAGGCACCAGCCCCGGCGGACCGGGCAACACCTCCTCACTCACCGGCACCAGCTCCGGAGCCTACACCGTCACCGTGACGGGAACCTCTGGAAGCCTGACCCAAACCGCCACGGTAACCCTGAACGTGAATTGATCCTCTGACCGTCAGAATCTGTACCAACTTGGCTGCCCCAGGTCCGGATTTTCGGACCTGGGATACAACCTCCCGGCCCAAAATCCCTCTTCTGCTCTGCAGAAAATTCCTGCTCCCTGGAGCGCAATCAGCTTGCAGGCGGGTTGACGAGCCAGCCTTGGTGCGCTCCTGAAAGCACAAGTCACCCTACATTTTGCAGAATCCGCGAGAGAGTGGCGGCGCAAGCCTGCGGAGAATCGCCGGACGTACTTATTTCCCCATCTTGTTGAGCGCCAGGTTCAGCTCCAGAACATTCACTCGCGGCTCGCCCAGAAAGCCCAGTTCCCGCCCCTGAATGTGCTGCCGGATGAGCGCGTCAATCGCGGCCACGGAAACTCCGCGCGCCTTGGCCACGCGCGGCGCCTGGTAGAAGGCATTATCCGGGGTAATGTCCGGATCAAGCCCTGAACCCGATTCGGTCACCATGTCGATCGGTACCGGCTTTCCCGGATTCCGCGCCTGGAGCTTGTTGATGGCGCCCTGAATGCGCTGGATCAGCGCGGCATTGGTTTGTGCCAGATTCGATCCGCCGGAGCCTTCCGCATCGTAGCCAACCGCCGACGGCCGCGGATGAAAGTAGCGATTCGACGTAAAGCTTTGCGCCAGCAGCTTCGACCCGATAACCTGCCCGTTCTTGAGAATCAGGCTTCCGTTCGCCTGATAGGGAAAGACCACGTGCGCAATGCCGGTGATTAGCAGCGGATAGCCGACGCCCAGCACAAGCCCGGTGAAAAGCGTAAAAAGGATTGCGGTCCGCCAGATCGAATGCCGGGCGGGGCTCCCTTGCCCTTTTGACGTTTGCTCAACCGGATGCTCGGCCATCTCCACTTGTTCAATCAGTGTACTCGAAGAATCCATAATCGAAATCTCCATCCCGGTTAGCCTCTCCGCCCGTAGTGAAAGCTTGGTGTTGAACGGGCACGGCCTGAGAGGCTGCGGAAAAACTCTGTGTTTTGAAAGGGCACGGCTTCAGCCGTGCCGTGAACGTTACAAAATCCGTGCGGCTTTAGCCGCTGAGCGTCAACTTCTTCGAAATTTCGACTTTTGCCACAGGATGCCCAGCCTCTCCGTCACGCCAGATGCAGCGCCACCAGGCACAGGTCGATAAGCTTGATGCCAATGAAAGGAATAATGATGCCGCCCACGCCATAGAGCAGCAGATTTTGCCGCAACAGAGCGGCGGCAGGCCGCGGCTCATACTTCACGCCCTTCAGGGCCAGCGGAATCAGCGCCACAATAATCAGGGCGTTGAAGATCACCGCCGAAAGAATGGCCGAGTGCGGAGAGTGCAGATGCATGATGTTGAGCACGCCCAGCACCGGAAACGCAACCGCAAACATGGCCGGGATAATGGCGAAGTATTTGGCCACATCGTTGGCGATCGAAAACGTGGTCAGGGCGCCGCGCGTCATCAGCAGTTGCTTGCCGATCTCCACAATCTCGATCAGCTTGGTGGGGTTTGAATCCAGATCGACCATATTGCCGGCTTCTTTTGCGGCCTGCGTGCCCGAGTTCATGGCCACGCCCACATCGGCCTGGGCCAGCGCCGGAGCATCGTTCGTGCCATCGCCGGTCATCGCCACCAGCTTGCCTTTGCCCTGCTCGCGCTTGATCAGGTCCATCTTGTCCTTGGGCTTGGCCTCGGCAAGAAAATCGTCCACGCCGGCCTCGCGCGCAATTACGGCCGCTGTCAGCGGATTGTCGCCCGTAATCATCACGGTGCGGATACCCATGGCCCGCAGCCGCGCCAGCCGCTCCTTCAGCCCGCCCTTGACGATGTCTTTCAGATGCACCACGCCCAGCGCCGTGGCATTTTCAGCCACCACCAACGGCGTGCCACCAGCGCGGGCGATCTGTTCCACGGTGTCGCGCACCTTTTGCGGCAGGGCCGCTCCCTGCGCTTCCAGAAAATTCGCAATCGCGTCCACCGATCCTTTGCGGATCCGCGTGCCCGGCAGATTCACCCCGCTCATGCGCGTCTGCGCGGTAAACGGCACAAACTCGGCGTGCATGCCGCCCACGTCGCGTCCGCGCAGGTTGTACTTTTCCTTGGCCAGCACCACAATGGAGCGGCCCTCGGGAGTTTCGTCGGAGAGCGACGCAAGCTGTGCGGCATTGGCCAGCCGCTCATGGCTGATATCGGGCGCCGGAACAAACTCCGTGGCTTGGCGGTTGCCCAGCGTGATCGTACCGGTCTTGTCCAACAGCAGCGTGTTGATGTCGCCCGCGGCCTCCACGGCGCGCCCGCTCATGGCCAGCACGTTATATTGCACCAGCCGGTCCATGCCCGCAATGCCGATGGCCGAAAGCAGTCCGCCGATGGTCGTCGGAATCAGGCAAACCAGCAGCGACACCAGCACAAATACGGTCTGCGGCGCGTGCTCGTACAGGGCGAACGGCTGCAGCGTAACCACGGCCAGCAAAAAGATGATGGTCAGGCCGGAGAGCAGAATGCTGAGCGCGATCTCATTGGGCGTCTTCTGGCGCGAAGCTCCTTCCACCAGCGCAATCATGCGGTCCAGGAACGTTTCGCCCGGATTCGAAGTGATCCGCACCTTGACCCAGTCGGAAAGGACCTTGGTCCCGCCGGTAACAGCCGAGCGGTCGCCGCCGGCCTCGCGAATCACGGGCGCCGATTCGCCGGTGATCGCCGATTCGTCCACTGACGCCACGCCCTCGATCACTTCACCGTCGCCGGCAATGTAATTACCCGCTTCAACCAGAATCACGTCTCCCGCGCGCAACTGTCCGCTGGAGACCTCCTGCAGTTCTCCGCTGTCGGTATAGCGTTGGGCCACGGTCTCGCCCTTGGCCTTGCGCAGCGTGTCGGCTTGCGCCTTGCCCCGCCCTTCGGCCACGGCCTCGGCAAAGTTGGCGAACAACACCGTGAACCAAAGCCAGAGCGTGATCTGCAGATTGAAGGCAAAGCCAGGCCGATGATGCAATGTGTTCACCACCAGCAGCACGCTGGTCAATACCGAACCCACTTCCACCACGAACATCACCGGGTTCCTGACCATGAGGCGGGGATCGAGCTTGCGTACCGAATCAATTGCCGCATGGCTGAGAATTTCCGGATTCCAAAGGCTCTTTTTTTCAATCATGGTTCATCCATCCAGTAGTTTCGAGTCAGCTTCGAGTTATCGGTTGGTCGTCCTTCTCGCTATCGCTCTTCGCTCCCCGCCCACAGCTCGCCGCTCCGTGTCGCCTGCGGTCGGCGGATCGAGGAAATCAGGAGAACATCTTTCCGGCGTGCAGCAGCAGTTGTTCGAGAATCGGCCCCAGGCTCAATGCCGGGAAGAACGTCAGCGCGCCGACGATCAGAATCACGCCCGTCAACAGGACGGTGAACAGCGGCGTATTGACCGGAAAAGTTCCCGGCGATGGCGGCACGCTCTTCTTCTGCGCCAGGTTTCCCGCCAGGGCCAGCACCGGAATCATCATCAGGAAGCGGCCCATCAGCATGTCAAAGCCCATCGCGATGTTGTACCAATTGTTGGCCGATAGGCCGGCGAAGGCCGAGCCATTGTTGGCAGCTCCGGACGTGAACGCATAGAGAATCTCTGTAAATCCATGCGGCCCGGGGTTGGCAATGCTGGAGAGCCCTGCCTTGGTGAGCACCGAAATGGCGGTGAAGGTGAGAATAATCAGCGGAAAGATGAGCGCATAGAGCATCGCCATCTTCACGTCGTAACTCTCGATCTTCTTGCCCAGATACTCGGGCGTTCGGCCCACCATGAGGCCGGCGATGAAGACCGCCAGCACCACAAAGATGAGCATGCCGTACAGGCCCGAGCCCACCCCGCCGAACACCACTTCGCCGAGCATCATGTTGACCAGCGGCATCATTCCGCCAAGAGGCGTGTAACTGTCGTGCATGCTGTTAACCGCCCCGGTGCTGGTGTCTGTGGCCACTGTGGCGAACAGTGCGCTGTCGGCAACCCCGAAGCGTACCTCCTTGCCCTCCATGTTGCCGCCCGGCGATGTCGCTGTGGCTGTCTGCTGTGCCCCGTGTATCAGGGGATTAGGCTGTGACTCGGCCCAGTAGGCTACCGCAAAGCTGGCCGTGAACAGGATGAACATGGCTGCCAGCACGGCCCGGCCGTGACCGGGCGAACCCGTCATCCGGCCCAGCGTATACGTAAGGCCGGCGGGAATGAGCAAGATCAACAGCATCTCAAATTCGTTCGTCAGCGGCGTAGGGTTCTCGTAGGGATGGGCGCTGTTGGCGTTGAAGAATCCGCCGCCGTTGGTGCCCAACTCCTTGATGGCCTCCTGGGAGGCCACAGGCCCTTGCGCAATGGTCTGAACTTGCGCCGGATTTTGAAGCGGGTGAGCCGTCGTATAGGAATTAAAATTCTGCGGCACGCCCTGCGCCACCAGAAACAGGGCGCCGATGATCGACACGGGCAGGAGCACATAGAGGATCGTGCGCGTCATGTCCACCCAGAAATTGCCGATGGTTCTCGAAGCCGTCCGTTTGATGCCACGAACCAGAGCCACCGCGACCACGATACCGCAAGCTGCCGACCAGAAGTTATGCGTCGCCAGGCCCGCCATCTCCGTCAGGTAGCTCATGGTGGTCTCAGGCGTGTAAAACTGCCAGTTGGTGTTGGTCGTGAAGCTGGCGGCGGTGTTCCAGGCCAGCACCGGCGACACGCCGGCCAGATGTTGCGGATTGAGCGGCAGCAGTTGCTGCAGACGTTCCAGAGCGTAGGTCAGCAGCATGCTTACGACGGAAAATCCCAGCAGCGCTCCGGCGTACTGCCGCCAGTTCATCTCCCGTTCAGCATTGACGCCGCACAATCTGTAGATGAGACGCTCGCAGGGCCGCAGCACCGGGTCAAGCCAAGTGCGCTCACCCTCAAGCACGCGAGCCAGATAAGCGCCTACCGGCCGCACGGTTGCAAGCAGAATCGCCGACAAAATGGCAAACTGCACCCATCCGTTTGCAAACATATTAAAATTTCTCCGGGAAAAGCAGCGTTGCCGCCAGATACCCAAACAGCAAAACCGAGAGAACCACGGCAATCAAGGAAAGAATGGCACTATGCATCGGCTACCTCAATTTCTGGCACGCTTTGACATAAAGAAAAGCCACGGCAAAGAAGCCAACCGTGCAGAGCAACATCAGCGCATCCTGCATGACAGATCTCCAAAAATTTGGCCGGGGCGTTCCCAGCCCGGTTGCTGCTGCGAAGACCTCGCACAATTCAGATCCGCGCCGCCGCTTCATCTGCGGCTCTGATCCGAAGCCTCGTGTGCTCTGTCTTGGCCGCAGGGTGTTGCGTACCAAAGTCAGTTTCCACGTTCTTCTGTTTCAGTATCGAAAGGAATTCCTAAAGAAGGCATAAAGACAGCGGGCGCCTTTAAGATATTTAAAATCAATTAAGAAGAGCTGCCCGTTTCAGGAGCAGCCCCCCTATTGGGGATTCGGGAAATCCATCGGGTATGTCGTGGGAGTCGTCACGTTCCCGTTATACGACCTCTTCATGTTCTTTTCAACGTTTCGCGCGAGCTTTTCGATTTGGGCCACCTTCTGAATCTGCCTTTTGCTCAGCGCCCCGGGCCTGGACTGGCCGATTTCGGCGTTCAGCTCCGCCGCCAGACTGAGCAGCTTCTGGGTGTCTTTAATCAAGGCCTTTTGCCGCAATGCCCTGAGTTGGCGCAGCACCATCGCCTTCTGCGTTGGATCGCCGCCGATATCGGGATAATGATGGGTTGGTTGCGGCCATTTCTGGATGTCCGGGAAGGGCGACTGCGGCGTGGAATAGCCCGGGTATCGTGAGTCGGGATACGGAGTCTGACTCTGTGCGGGGAGCGCCGCGTATAGCACCATACCCAGACTCCCCAGAAAAATCCACAAACTAAACCGTGTGATATACGCTGATCCGCCTCTCTTCTGGCAGCCTGCGTTCTCTTGCCGCGCTTTCATGACGAGCCCTTCGTTTCACCTGCACGCAGGCGTGGGAGAAACCGCTACTTCTTCTCTGCCACGGGCTGCGCTTGTTGCCGTATCTTATGTGCCAACTCCTTGATCTGGCCTGCCTTGCGAAGTACGCCGAGCGACAACGTCTGGTTGGAGTCGGTCTTTTCCATCGCTGCCTTCAATTCCTTGGCCAGCTTGAGCAGATCAGCGCACTCATCCGCCACCTGCGACTTTGCCGGATCTGCCGGCGCTGCCGCATCGGCCGGCTTTTGAGCCGCCTTGGCCGCAGGAGCCTCTTGCGGTGCGGGAGCCTGCTCAACAGCCGGCGCTTGCGCCTTTTGCCCGCCGCTCTTCACCGGCGCCTGTGCACAAACCTGCGCCGCCGCAAAAACAGCTACGGCAGCGATGGCGTGAAGTGCCAGGCCCTTCAGCCGATAGAGGCGCCAAGGCGTCGTCGCATTGGAGCCAGAAAGTCTCATGAATGTTGAGAGGATTATAGGCCCAAATCGCACCGATGCAACAAAACTTTTTTTCGGGCGACCGGCTGCGCAATATTGATTCAGCCTGCCGCGCCGCGCTGCTCACGTCGCAACCTCAATCCCGGCTCTGCGGAATCCCGCGCAACATGCGGCGAAGGACTTTATTTACTGCGGATTCGGAAACTCCGCGGGATTGGGATATGGCGCCGCGGCACTCACGCTCCACCGTTCCCGCCATACGACATTTTCATGCTCTGCTCAAAGTTTTGCGCGAGCTTTTCGATTTCGGCCACCTTGTGAAGCTCCTCCTTGCTGAGGGAGCCGGGCCTGGACTGGGCGATTTCGGCGTTAAGCTCCGCCGCCAGCTTGAACAGCTTACGGGAGTACGTGATCAAGGCCTTTTGACGCAATTCTCTGAGCTCATGCAGCACCGTCGCCTCCTGGATCGGATCGCTAATGTTGGGAAAAGGAAACCCTGCCTGATCCCATGTCTGCCTGTCGGGGACAGACCAACCCGGTCCTTTATTATTCGGGCTTCCCTGCGAGGGAACCTGGCTACAGGTGGGGAGCGCCGGCCATAGCACCATACCCAGACTCCCCAGTAAAATCCACAAACTGAAATGTGCGATATACCCTGATCTGCCCCGCTTCTGGCAGCGAACTTTCTCTTGCCCCGGTTTCATGACTTGCCCTTTATGTCCCTTGCACGCCGGCGCTCCGCACCGGCGCCGCCGCAAAGACACCCACGGCGGCAATGGCATGAAGTGCCAGGCACTTCAGCCCATAGAAGCCCCACGGCGTCGCCGCACAGGAGCCGGAAGGTCACAAGAATGTTGAGAGAATTTTAGGCCCAAATTGCGCCGGTGAAACAAAATTTTTTGCCGGGGACTGCGCAATCCTCCTTCAAATTGCCGCACCGCGCCGCTCACGTTCTACTCTGATTGCAGGAGCTTCAGGATGATCTGTTACTCGCCGGCGTCTCTTGGGGACTGGTATGCGGTCGGAGGCATTTTCACAAAGATTCTCAACGGCTGGTCTGCCGATCTGCAGAGCTTCGCGCGCGACAAGCTGCCCCGCCTGATCGCGGTTGCCCTGATCGCCTTTCTGCTTGTTCAACTTCTCAGGTTGATCACCCGGCGCATGATCCACGTGGCCGAAAGGCACGCCGCGGGCGTCGAGCGCGTGGCGCCCGTGAAGACGCTGGCCGGCGTCATTCGCGCCACCGGGCTGGCGGTCATCGCCGTCATTACGGGATTGCAGTTTATGGCCGCCATAGGCGTCAATCTGGCTCCGTTGCTGGCTTCCGCGGGCGTCGCCGGCATCGCCATCGGCCTGGCCGCGCAGACCATCGTCAAAGATGTCCTCAACGGCATACTGATTCTCGTCGAGGGCCAGTTCAACCTGGGAGACCCCATCAAGGTAGCCGGAATCACAGGCGTCGTTGAGGCCATGACCCTGCGCACAACCACCGTCCGGGACGTCGACGGCTCGCTCACCGTCATTCCCAATTCGCAAATCACGACCGTCGTCAACATGAACGCCGGCTTCTCGGTAGCCACCGTCAACGTCAGCGTGGACTTCTCCGCCCACCCCGACGAAGTAACCGGGCTGCTCAAAAGCGTCGCCATGGATGTGCGCAACAGCGAAGCATTCAAGACACTCTTTACCGAGGATCCGCAGGTTCTCGGAGTGGACGCGGTCAAAGGCTCGGAGGTGATCTATTCCGTGGTCTTCAAGACGCTTGCCAACAAGCAATATGCGCCGGCACGGGAGTTCCGCCGCCAGATGCGGCTGGCGCTCGAAGAACATCATCTCCTGCCTGGCGATCCCTATCGCGTCCTCGGTTCCTCCGGCTCTCCGGCCAAAGGCATTGCCGCCGCGGCACAGAGGGAGCAATCGGCGAGCGCCGGATAAATGAACCGTTCACGCCTGAACGCTCCCGCTGTAGCCCACCGCGAATTTGCGCAATGATCCGGTCAAGAGCTGCGTGATCCAAACTAGCCCTGCCAACCCCGCCAGCTCCCCTGCCGCAGCGCAAAGAGAGCTGCGTATTGCGGCGGCTGCCCTAGCTCTCCGGCTGCAGCGCGCGCCGCACTGCTTCCGCATCCGTAACCGGGGGCAGGCAGGTGCGCCCGCGGCAGACCAAAGCCCACGCTGCGGCTCCGGCTGGCGCAGGCGCCTGCAGCAAAACCTCTTCGATGGCTTCCGGCAAGCCGCCGGGGACCAGCCGCGATGGCGCGATGCGCATCACCGTCCTGTTAACGGCATAGCCGCTGGCGGCTGCCGCCTCAAGCTGCTCCGCCTCAGGCCCCGAGCCGGTGACGATCACCTGCACCGGATCGAGGAGCAGGCGTTCGAGTGCCAGCCCGTAGCTGCTGGCAAAAAGACCCAGGCGCTCCACCACGCCGGCAAAACACGCCAGCGTGTCCTCGGCAATCTCGCGATATTCCCTGCGGCCGCTCAGCGCTTCCAGCCGCACCAGCGCCGCTGCTGCCGCGGGATTACCGGCAGGCGTGGGGGAATCCTGCAATGGCTTGCGCTGCGTGCCCAGCGCACCCAGCGGTGCCACGCCAACCGGCGCGGCTGTGTCGAAGAATCCACCCGATGCGCGGTCGTGGAATGCGGCGATCATGGCGTCGGCCAGCTTCTCGGCGGCGCGGTAGTAGCTCATTTCGCCGCTGGCAATCCATGCGTCGACACATGCATGCACTGTAAAGGCATAGTCGTCCAGCGTCGCCG
The DNA here is from genome assembly GCA_021803035.1 of Acidobacteriota bacterium. GTDB lineage: Bacteria > Acidobacteriota > Terriglobia > Terriglobales > Acidobacteriaceae > Telmatobacter. The sequence goes on from JAJZME010000024.1 coordinate 83,807, forward strand.
GCGGCTGGTCCAGAGGGGTTTCGCCTTCCGGATAAGCGATGACATGGCGGAGCGCGGATTCGCCATCCCAGCCTGCGCCCAGCAGCCGGTCCAGCGTGCGCAGCGCAAAGTCCCGCGCCGGATCCATGCGCAACACACGCGCCGCTTCCAAATAAGCTGATGCCGCCATCGCATTCCAGCTTGTGTAAAGCGTTCTGTCGATAAACGGCGTGGGCCGTTCGGCGCGGGCGGCCAGCAGCTTGCTGCGCGCAGCATCGCGCAGCGCGCGCAGCGTCTCCAGGCTTCGGCCTTCCCGCGCGGCCCGCTCTTCCAGCGTCTCATTGACGTGCAGTACATTCTTGGCCGGGTTGTGGTGCATGTCGCCCACTTCGCCGATGTCCCAGTAACCGGCTGCAAACGCGAACTCCTCCGGGCTCAGCACCGCGCGGGCCTCGGCCGCGGTCCAGGTAAAGTAGTCGCCGTCGTCATCCAGACCCACATCGGCATCCTGCGAAGCGTAAAAGCCGCCGCGCTCCCGGTCGGTCATCGTTGCATCCAGCCAGCCCATCATGTGCAGCGCCGTTTCGCGAAAATCGTCACGCCCCAGGCTCTGGAATCCGTGCACATAGTTGCGCAGCAGCTCGGAGTTGTCATAGAGCATCTTCTCGAAGTGCGGCACAATCCAGTGCTCATCCACCGAGTAACGATGGAACCCTCCCGCAAGCTGGTCGTAAACTCCGCCGCGCGCCATCTTTTCCAGCGTGATTTCAGCGGCTTCCCGGGCGCGCGCGTCGTCGCGGCTCGCCCCCAGATGCAGCAGCAGGTCCAAGGCTGAAGGATGCGGAAACTTCGGCTGCCCGCCAAAGCCGCCGTTATCCAGGTCGAAGGTGCTCAGCGCCGCGGAGGCAATTTTGTCCGTGAGCGCCCGTGTCAGTTCGCCGCCGCCTGGGAAGCTTTCGTTCCCTTCAATCGCCGCCATAACATTGCTGGCGGCCTCCAGGGCTTCATCGCGGCGTTCGCGCCACACCTGCGCCATGGCCAGCAGCACCCGCCCAAAGCCCGCGCGCCCATAGCGGTCGCTGCGCGGAAAATAGGTGCCGCCGTAATAAGGCCGGCCATCGGATGTCAAAAATCCTGTCAGCGGCCAGCCGCCCTGCCCGCTGATGGCCGACACCGCCGACTGATACCGCGCATCCACGTCCGGGCGCTCGTCGCGATCCACCTTCACCGCCACAAAGTTCCCGTTGATGATGGCGGCAATCTCCGGGTCCTCGTATGACTCGCGGTCCATGACGTGGCACCAGTGGCACCACACCGCGCCGATGTCGAGCAGTATGGGCTTGTCCTCGGCCTGAGCGCGGGCAAATGCAGCCTCGCCCCATGCATGCCAGCCGACAGGCTGATGACGCGCCGAGCGCAGATAAGACGACGCAGCGGATGCAAGCTGATTGATTGCACCGGAGGTTGGGGAAGCATCCTGGGGCATGGGCTGAGAATACACGCCCTCATCCCACCATTGCCAGCGCCGCCCCAGTCGCTTCCCTGCTGGTGAAACGGCGCCTGCACCCGCGCTCAGGCGAGAAGCTGCTTGCCTACCTTGACGTACAGCTCCACCGCTTCCAGCAGCTCCTTCTTGGCCAGCTTCTCATGCGGCGTGTGCGCCACATGAATGGAGCCGGGACCGAGCAGCAGCGGCTCTCCCCAGTTGGAAAGCTGCGGAATGTCGGTGGTGAATTTGGCGATCATGGTCGGCAGGCCGGGAACGGCGCGCAGGCGGGCAAAGGGAATCTCCAGCGTGAAATCCACCTCGGCCAGCTCCCCGGCGGCATCCATCAGCGCAGCCCGCACCGGCGCGGAGTCGCCCACCAGCCGGACCAGCACCTGCGCCTCGGCCTTGTCGGCAATCACGTTCGGTGCATAGCCGCCATGAACCTGGCCGATGTTGAGCGTGCTGGGGCCAACATCTTCCGTAACCGGCAGTTTGAGCGCCAGCAGCCGGGCCAGCACTTCCACCAGCTTGTGCACGGCGCTGTCGCCCAGCTCGGGATAGGCCGAGTGCGCCATCTTGCCCTTGGCGCGAAAAACTGCCCGCAGCGCCCCTTTCGAGGCCAGCGCAAGCCGGTTGTCCGTGGGCTCGCCGTTAATCAGGAACCGGCTGCCCTTCGACGTCAGATTCGCGGCCTTGGCGCCTGCCGAGTCACGCTCTTCGCCCGAGACAAAAAGCAGCCCAACCCGGAATCCGTCCGCCCTCAGAATTTCCGCGGCTGCGGTTTGCGCGGCAATAATCCCCTTCGCGTCGCAAACGCCCCGGCCGTAAATGAACTCCGCATCCTCGAAGAAAGGAATGAAGGGTGGAACCGTGTCCATGTGGGTGGAAAAAACCAGATCGGGAGTCTGCCCCGTCACGCCCGCGTAGACGTTCCATCGGGAGCCGTCACCAACGCTTTCCGGTGGTTGTGGCACCGGAGTTTTCTCCACGGCCCAACCCCGGCCGGCGAGGAAACTGGCCAGGAACTCGCCCACCGCGCCTTCGTGGTAAGTGATGGACTCAATTTCGCATAGCTGCTGTGTGAAGCGGATTGGGTCAAGAGGCAAACGATCGGACATGATGCTGCCAGAATACCCTACGAAGGGTTGAATTCTCAGCACCGGACGCCGCAACAAGCCTGCGCATTTGTGTCGTGTAGAGAAAAAACGGAAAGAGACAGGAGAATTTCGCTTTGATGTGAGTCAAATCAATGAAGCGCCGGGATGGTTGCGCGTAGAATGGGGCTGCAATGAACGCTACGGCTGCCTGTGCGAAACCAGATTCTTTTTCAGTCGTTCCAGCAGCCGGAGTCTCCCCAGACAACATGCCCTCGGAAGCCGGATTTCAGCGTAGTGTCGATTTGACGGGGCCGGCAGGCCGCCTTGAAGCGCTTTTGACCGAAGGAGCGCCGGAAGCAGCCTTTGCGGCGCTGGTGTGCCATCCTCACCCGCTCGGTGGCGGCACCATGCACAACAAGGTTGTGTACCATGTTATGAAAGTTCTGAATGGCGAGGACTGGGGCTCTCGTTTCCCCGTGCTGCGCTTCAACTTCCGCGGCGTGGGACTGAGCCATGGCAAGCACCACGGCGAAGCGGAGGCCGACGATGTGCAAGCGGCGCTCGCCTGGCTCGAACAAGTCTTCAATCTTCCCGTTATTGCCGCCGGCTTCAGCTTTGGCGCGGCGATGACCCTCAAAGCCTGTTGCCGCCCAGGCAGTGCGCCCAGAAACATCCACGCCGTTGCGGCTCTGGGGCTTCCAACCGATGCGGCTGGCCGCAAATACGACTACCCATTCCTGGGCACTTGCGCAATTCCAAAATTATTCCTTAGCGGAGACCGCGACCAGTTTGCGCCGGCAGATCGGCTGGCGCAGTTCGCCGCCTCAGCCGCCGGCCCAAAGCAGCTCGTCCTCGTGCCCGGCGCCGATCATTTTTTCACGGGCCAGCTCAGGCCGATGCAACAAGCCCTGGCCGTCTGGCTGAAGGAGCAGATACGATGACCCCAACAAGCGAATCCGTATTGGACGCACAACACGGCACGGCTACGGAGATCTTCACCGGCGCACTGGCGGCCTGCAACATCGCCTCGGCCTTTGACCGGCGAATTCGCTTTGAGGGTACCAGGATGCAACGCTTGATCTCTGACGGATCGGGGCCTGAAGAGATCGATCTTGCCGCCTTCAAAAAAATCTTTGTCATAGCCATCGGCAAGGCCGCCGTGCCCATGCTGGATACCTTGCTTGACCGCATGAAGCGGCGCCAGGGAGTGCGCGGAATCTGCTGCGCCGGGCAGCGGCCCGCTAAGCGCAACTGGCGTTTCCGCTACTTCGAGGGCGGTCACCCGCTGCCCAACGAGGACAGCTTTAATGCCGCGCGCGCCACGCTGGCTCTGCTCAGGAAAGCCCGCAAAGATACGCTCATTTTCTTCCTCATCTCTGGCGGAGGTTCGGCCATGTTCGATCTGCCGCTCGATCCGCAAATCACGCTGGAAGAGACCATCGCATTTCACCAGCTGCTGGTGGCTTCGGGCGCGCCCATCAATGAGATCAATACCCTCCGTAAACACTTCTCCGCGGTCAAAGGCGGGCGCCTGGCCCTGGCCGCGCCGGATGCCGCCAAAGTCAGCCTGCTCCTGCCCGATGTGCCCCTGCGCGCGCTGGATGCTCTTGCTTCCGGCCCGTCATCGCCCGACCACTCCACCGTCAACGATGCCCGGGAACTGCTGGTGAAGTACGATCTGGCTGCCATGCTGCCGCCCTCGATTCGCGCGTTTTTCGAGCGGACCGACCTGCCCGAATCCCCCGGAAACAAAGGCTGGCGCCCGCCGTTTTTCCCCAAACCGGCCCGGAGCGGACCCGTACCCGAGCGGCGTGTACCGGCCGTCACCAGCATGACCGACGAAGACCCTGCCTTTCAGAACTCGGTCTTCGAAATTCTCCTCTCCACGCACGACCTGGTCGAGAACGCGCGCGCGTTAGCGCAAAAAGCCGGCTTCTTTACCGTTGTGGACAACAGCGTCGATGACTGGGATTATGCCGCCGCGGCGCGCTATCTGCTGGAGCGGTTCCATGCGCTGCGCGCCAGGCACCCGCGGCTTTGCCTGATCTCGGTCGGCGAGGTCACGGTGACGCTCAACCGCACGCCTGGCGCGGGCGGCCGCAACCAGCAGTTCGCCCTGACCTGCGCGCTGGAGCTGCAAAAGCACCCCGGCCAGCATCTCACCGTGCTCAGCGCCGGCTCCGATGGCATCGACGGCAACACCCAGGCCGCCGGCGCCATCGCCGATCCCACCACCGTGGAGCGCGCCCGGACCTTCGGCTTCGATCCCGAACAATCGCTCGCCGCCTTCGACGCCTGCCCGCTCTTCACCGCCATCGGCGACTCGGTCGTGACCGGCCCCACAGGCCACAACCTGCGCGACGTGCGCCTGCTGATCGCGGAAGAGTAACCCCGCAGGCCAATCGCAATCAAAAGCATTGAATATAAGTCCGGCTTAATGTGCGCCTCATGCGCCGCAGGTTTTGCTCCCTTGCAAACCGCATTTCGTAAAATTTTTGAGGGCGATCGCAATAACATCGTTTTCACACACGCAATCGCTGAATTAGGATTGGTTGGTGCCTCGAAAAGCATCCCGCAAGACGCCGGCCAAGAGCCCTGATATCCGCACTGTTGCCGCCTTGGCAAAGGTTTCGATCGCCACCGTCTCTCGCACCATCAATGGTTCGCCGGTGGTGAGCGAACGTCTTGCAAAGCGCGTCTGGCAGGCCATCCACGAGCTCGGCTACCTCCCCAACACGCATGCGCGCACGCTGGTTTCCGGCCGCAGCCGCCTCTTCGGCATCATCGTGGAAAACATCACCAACCCGTTCTTCCCGGAGTTGATCCAAAGCTTTGAAGAGGTCGCGGTGGCGCACGGCTACGAGATCCTGGTCAGCTCCTCGAACAGCAATCCGGCCATTCTGACCACCTGCGTACGCCGCATGCTGGAACGTAAGGTGGATGGCGTCGCCGTCATGACCTTCGGCGAAGAAGAGCCGGTTCTTGACCAGCTCATGCACCGCAAAATCCCCATCGTGCTGGCCGAATTCAAGCTCCAGGATCCCCACTGCAGCACCATCCTGCTCGACTACAGATCGGGCATTCACGCCGCGGTAAGGCACCTCGCCGGTCTCGGACACCGGCACATTGCGTTTCTCGCCGGCCCGCACACGCTCCACTCCGCCCTTACGCGCGAAAATGACTTTCGCGCGGCCATGAAAACCGCCGGGCTGCCCATCCAGAAGAACTGGATCGTCGAGTGCGATCACACCCTCAAAGGCGGGGTCAACGGATTCGATCAACTGCAGGCCCTGGCCACCCGCCCCACCGCCATCGTTTGCTCCAATGACATGACCGCCATCGGCGTACTCCGCGCGGCCTTCATGAAAGGGCTGCAGGTTCCCAAAGATCTTTCGGTAATCGGCCTGGACGACATCGATTTTGCCGAGTTCACCCTGCCACCCCTGACCACCATCCGCCTGTCACGCGCCGACCTTGCGCGCGCGGCCTTCGAGGCGCTTCGCCAGCAGGCCGAGGATCCTTCCAATCCCCATCTGCAGCGCGAGTTTCTGGTTTCCACCAGCCTGGTGATGCGCGGATCGACGGCGCCACCCGTGGCCGATTGATGGAGGCTGATCTCCGTTAGCTGGTGACGCACCCCAAATCCCGAACGCAACCTCTCATCCCGGCCGCAGGGAGGGATCCGCGATTGCTTTTGGCGCATTCCGCAACACCACAAACGCTCAATCTTCACCGAGTCCGGGAATCCATGCGCCACCCGGCTTCGTAACAGGGCGCGACTCCGGTCTTGCCGAAAACGCCCCCAAAATGCCTCGTGCTTCAGCCCCTGCGGGCTGTCCCGGGGGCAATCTCCGGTTTGCCGGTCATTGGCTCCCGACCGCCGGATAACCGCTCATTGCCGACAATAACGCGCTGTCATGCTGAGCGCAGCGAAACATCTGCGGTTGCTTTTCGGTCCAGTCAGCAGGTCATTTCCGGTTGGCCGGTGATCCGCCCGCCTCCTCCAAAAGAGTAGCTGTCATCCTGAGGCGAAGCCGAAGGATCCGCGGTTGCCTTTAGCGCACTCCGCAATCTCACAAACGCTCATCAGTGATACGGCCAACGCGGAGCTTTGTAACAGGGCACGGCTTCAGCCGGGCCGAAAACGCTCGCAGCAAATGACCCGGGCTTCAGCCCCTGCTATCTGCTTTTGGGGGTAATCTCCGGCAAAGGTCCCACTTGGCGGTCGTTCGGGCGCTTGCCACCTTCAAGGCAGCCGGTAGCAGGACGACTGCTGTGCTATATAACAAGGGCACGGCTTCGGCCGGATCAAAAACGCTCGCAGCCAACTATGCGACCGGAGCGGCTCCGAAATGCCGAGATTGGGTAGAACTCTCACCATCCCCGGCCCCCAAACGCGAAGGGGCACCGTGGCCACCCGCCGTAGATGAGCTTCTACGGATAGAAAGAGTCCATCTCCAGCCTCACGCACCGGGCGCTAATGACGGAAACGTTGTACCCTTTAATTTGCAGAAGGCTGATCGACGTGCTCGACGATGATTGTCTCTACCGGACCTCTTCCCGAAGCGAGGTTCAGACCGATTCCTTTCATTGCCGCTCGCAAGATTCCTGGAATGTCGTTGTCGTTCTGCTCGTCTCCGATTCGATATTCAAAATCGTACGACCCCTTCAACCCGGTGCGGTCGAATACCGGACAATGCAGGAATCTACTCAGCCGGTGGGCGAGTTGGGGCATGGAGATGTTCTCGCCGCGCACACCTCCTCCAAGCCATCCGCCGCTAATTCCCCCGGCCCAGGGGAACGCATTCTTATCTGCTGGTGGATCCAACTTGAGCGGCTTGCTTCCCCGGGTGAGGAGAAATACGCGGCCTTGCCTGGTGGTGGCTTGAAACTGGAGTTGGAACCGATGTATCAGGAGCGAAAGCAGCATTTGGCGCTGTTCAATGTTGGGTGGCAGCTTGGGGAGAGCGGGATCAGACCTGGCTGAAAGCGATGACGCTGGGGGCTTCGCCTGAATGTCGTATCTTTGCCCTCGCACTAAATTGATCCAGCCAGGACCGCCGGAAATCTGGTAGGGTTGCACGTTTAACGCCTCCATGATTAGATACTGCACCGTGCACCCCTTGCAGACGACCATGCCCCCAGGATAGGTATAAAGCCCATTGAGTTCCCGTTGAGTTGGACCGGATGGCCGGATTGAGGCAACTTCAAACTCGGGTAGTGTGGATGGAACGCTTTGCGTGTTGACAGGCTTGGCGTCTATCAGGCCAAGCGCCAAAGGGGCGGTTAACGCCACCAGTCCAGCCGACCCCAGCAAGAGCTTCTTGCATAGATTCAATTTATGTGTCGCGTAGCCGATCATGATGCGCAGAATCCGCTCTTTCAGATCGGCGCTTGTTACTCCGGCAGCACAACCCAGCGACGTCTCAACATAAAGCTTACACACGTTGAGGATGCTCTCTGCATATATCTCTGCCGCGTTACCTTCCTGCACAACCGTCTCGTCGCAGGCCCGCTCGCGTTCCTCGATCAGCCGCGCACCAATCCACCATACTGGCGGATAGAACCAGAACACTACTTCGACGATCATGTGCAGAGCAAATGTCAAGTTATCGCGCCGCATGGCGTGGCACATCTCGTGCGCAATGACAGCCTTTACTTGTGACGGCGTAAGGCGAGTCAAAATATCTTCGGGCAACAGCAGCACCGGGTGGAAGATGCCGAAGACCCCGGGTTCAATAAGTTCATTCGTCGAAAACACAGGCAAGGATGCCATGGATTCGCGAGGCGATGCGGCCCGGACCGCCGCACGAATGTGCCGCCACGCCCTAGACCACCTCGCGGCGACCACCAGCGCCCCACACGCCCAGACCACCAGAAGTGCTAGCGGTAGCAAATTCGCATGTTGCGCGGCCACTGCGGCTGGCGCCGCGCTCAAAACCTGCTGGAATGCAATTGGCTGCTCGATCTGCTGCAGAACAGAGGCGATCGCCGGCTGTGCAGTAGCGGGATGTGATAACAGAGACCGTGCCCACTCGCCTGCCGCAACAAGCAGCGAAAACGGTAGGAGGAACTTTAGCGAGGCCGCCATCCACACCCAGTAGCGAGTTCGTGCTTGATTCTTTCGCAACAACATCGCCAGTAGCCACGCTATCGCGACCACGATTGTCGATTGCCAAAGGTGGTTTACTATTGCAGCGGTCCAGTGCTCGTGCCATATTCCCGGAAAGCTCATTGCTCCCCCTTTCTCCTGGCGTGCCTCCGCAGAGTCCGCTCGGCTTCTTGCACTTCTTCGAGCGACAATTTGCCTGATTCGATCAGATGCGCCATTACTGCCTTGGAACGCCCTCCAAAGATGCTCAGCAGCTCGTCAATCAACCGGCGTTCGGCTGAATCGCGTGAAATCGACGCAGAGAAAACGTGAACGTTCCCGACCTTTTTGACCCTATGGACGAATCCTTTTGCCTCCATGCGATACACGGTGGTCTGGATGGTTGTGTATGCAGGTCTCCGTTTTCCTGGCAACGACTCTAACACGTCGCGAATCGCGCATTCTCCGTTGGCCCACAAGGCCTCCATGATCTGAAATTCGAGTTTCGTCAGCTTTCGTGTCATCAATTCGTTCTCCTATCGAAGTAGTAGTACTACTACTTCGGTATGTTCTTGTCAAGCAATCCTGGGCATCTTGCCCTGAACCCTCTTTTCGAGGCTTGCCACGGAATCGACGCGCCCGAGTCGTCGGCAATGGTGACCTTTGCCCCATTTTGCTCACCCCAGCCGGAGCGCCACGCCTCCGAAAGGGCCGGAAATCGCCTCGCGCCGATGCGTTTCCAAAAAGCGTCAAGCCCCATGCACTCCAACCCCTGCGAATCCTTCAATTTACATTTGCAGATAATTTCCGCCCCTTCGCCGACAATAGAACCATTGACCGTTCCACACGCCTCGCCGCGGAGAAAACAATCATGACCGGGCCAATCCATACCGTATCCCGCTCAGCTTTTGCAGGGCGCTCTCCGCGCACCCAGGCCGCCGGACGCCAAACGCTGCATACCACCCCCCTCAAAATATTTTTCTTTCCCTCAGATTCTTTGCAGGTAATTTCATTTCCAGCCAAAATGCAGAGCCGCATCGCCTCGCTTGCCGTATTGCGGTACAAAATTACGCGCAGCCGCCCTGGGCAACCGGGATGCCCGGCACGAAAGCAATCTTCCCAACAGCGCACTCCAACGGGCGGCGGCCACTCCGAGGCTGAGAATGCGGCTCATATGAGAAACTGAAAGAGCGGAATACTCTTGAGGGGTTGCCGGCGGGCGCCCGAATCAGACTCAACTCTTTGCCTTGCAGTGGCCTCAGCAGCCGATGCCTTGCTGCGGCCCGCCCACAGGAATCTGCCAGATGATCAGTGTCAGTAACATCACCATGCGCTACGGCTCCAAGGTGCTCTTTGAAGAAGTGAGCACCACCTTCACGCCCGGACGGCGCTACGGCCTGACCGGCCCCAACGGCGCCGGCAAAACCACCTTCATGAAGATCCTCACCGGCGAACTCGAGCCGCAGACGGGCACCGTCGTCCGGCCACGCAAGCTCGGCGTGCTGCGCCAGGATCAGTTCGCCTTCGACGCCTATCGCGTCATCGATACCGTCATCATGGGCAACAAGGCTCTGTGGGCCGCCCTTGAAGAGCGCGACCGCATCTACGAAAAGGCCGGGATGACCGATGAAGACGGCATGCGCCTGGGCGAGCTGGAGGGCATCATCGGCGATGAAGACGGCTACACGGCCGAGAGCGACGCTGCCATTTTGCTCCAGGGCCTCGACATTCCCGACGCGCTCCACGAGCGCAAGATGGGCGAATTGCAGGGCGGACAGAAAGTGCGCGTGCTGCTGGCGCAGGCGCTCTTCGGCAAGCCAGAAGCGCTGATGCTCGATGAGCCCACCAACTATCTCGACCTCGACTCCATCCACTGGCTCCAGGACTTCCTGCTCAACTACGACGGCACGCTGATCGCCATTTCGCACGACCGGCACTTTCTCAACAGCGTCACCACCCACACCGCCGATATCGACTACCAGACCATCATCACCTACACCGGCGGCTACGACGACATGGTGCTGGCCAAGACGCAGATCCGCTCGCGCCTGGAGGCCGAAAATGCACAGCGCGAAAAGAAGATCGCGCAGCTCAATGAGTTCATCGCCCGCTTTGCCGCCGGCACGCGGTCAAGCCAGGTAACCAGCCGCCGCAAAGAGGTGGAGCGGCTGCAAACCAACGATCTGGCGCGGTCCAACATTCAGCGCCCCTTTATCCGCTTTGACCAGGTGCGCCCCAGCGGCCGGCACGTTCTCGAATTGAAAGGTCTGGCAAAGAGTTACGACAACTTGAAAGTGATCGGCGGCTTTTCCGCCAACGTGATGCGCGGCGAAAAGATCTGCCTGATAGGCCGCAACGGCATCGGCAAAACCACGCTGCTCAAGTGCCTGCTCGCCAACTATCCCGGCCTCGCCAGCGCGGATTTCACGCTCGACGCGGGAACGGTCTTCTGGGGTCACGAAGCGCAGGTGGGCTACTTCCCCCAGGATGTAGGCTCGACCATCGAACCCGGCCTCACAGTGGCCGAGTGGCTGCATCGCTGGAACCCTGCGGCGCACATGGAGGACATACGCGGCATTCTCGGCCAAATGCTCTTCAGCGGCGAGGAAGGCGCGAAGCCCACCAAAGCGCTGAGCGGCGGCGAACAGGCGCGGCTGGCCTTCTGCCGGCTCATTCTCACCAAGCCCAACATCCTCATCTTCGACGAGCCTACCAACCATCTGGATCTGGAATCCATCAACGCGCTCAACATCGCCCTGCAGCGGTATGAAGGCACGGTGCTGCTGGTCACGCACGACCACGACCTGATCGACGAAGTGGCCACGCGGCTCTGGGTATTTCACGATGGGCAGATCGAGGACTTCCAGGGGCCCTATGAAGAGTGGAAAGGCAAGCACAGCTAAGCGGCCTTTTTGCGTTGAGCCTTGGCGCGTCCAATATTTCGGAAGGGACACGGTTCATGAGTACGCAAACTCATTGGAATCACATCTACCAGACCAAGTCTCCGCAGGAGACAAGCTGGTACCAGCCGCACCTCGAAACCTCGCTTGACTGGATCCTCGAAGCCGCCCCGGATCGATCCGCTTCGATCATCGATGTGGGCGGAGGTGAATCGACGCTGGTCGACGATCTGCTGGCCAGACGCTTCGCCTCGGTCACGATCCTCGATGTTGCGGGAGCGGCGCTCGGCAAGTCACAGAACCGTCTGGGAGACCGTGCAAAAAACGTCGCGTGGATCGAAGGCGATGTGACAGAAGTTGCGCTTCCTCCTCGCGCCTACGACATCTGGCATGACCGGGCAGTCTTCCACTTCTTAACGCAGGCCGAACAACGGTCGGCCTACGTGCGTCAGCTCAGCGCGTCCCTCAAAACCGGCGGACAGGTTTTGATGGCAACATTTGGACCGGAAGGCCCCCAGAAGTGCAGCGGACTGCCCACGCAACGTTATGACGCGCTATCGCTGCTGCGGGAATTGGGCCCGGACTTCAGGTTGGTGAGGCATTCAGTGGTAGACCACCAAACGCCTTTTGGCACGAGACAGCAGTTTCTCTACTGCCACTTCGCGTTTGCTGCTTCGTGCTGAGCTGGCGCGCAGCAAACGGACGGAGGGCACGCACGACCCTCGATCTTCGGAAACCTGAGCGGATGCATCGTGGAGCCTAGCTCTTCTTTTCGGTAACGGCGGAAAACGCCGCTACCAGTTGGCTCACGCGCTTGCTCCCGCAATGCGGACAGGTGATGCCGCCCTTTTCGGCTTCCGAGATGTGGAGTGTCAGGGTGAACTCCTTGTTGCACTCATCGCAATGAAACGTGTATTGTGACATGGCCGTCTACCCCGCTTCATATTAGCGCCAATTCAGTCTGCGGGCGAGTGCCGCCGGGCAAGATTTTTCTTGCCGCGCGCGCAGCGCCGGCGCGATGTTTTGCGATGCGAAAGACTGCCAGTCTGCCGCTGCTGTCCGTTTCAGGCGCGCTTTTGCGCAACTTCTTCGTAGACTTCAGCATACTGGCGGGCAGGCTTTTCCCATCCGTAATGCTGCGCCATCCCATTCCGCATAAGGCGAACCCACCCATCCTGATTCCGGAAGGCCTCGAGTCCTCGATCGACAGCGGCCAGCAGGTCTTCTGACGAATAGTTCAAAAATTTGAACCCCGTGCCGGTGCTCGTTTCGGCATTCCATTCCTCAACGGTGTCGTCGAGGCCGCCGGTGGCGCGCACCACTGGCACGGTTCCATACCTGAGCGAGTAAATCTGATTCAACCCGCAAGGCTCGTAGCGCGAGGGCATCAGAAACATATCCGCGCCCGCCTCGGCCTTGTGCGCCAACGCCTCATCGTAGCTCAGGCGCGCCGCCACATTGCCCGGATGCCGAAAAACCCAACTGCGGAAGAAATTTTCGTAGTAGGGGTCGCCGCTGCCCAACACCACCACGGCGACATCGCGGCTGGCCAGCGCATCGGCCACCTGAGCCATCAGATCGATGCCCTTCTGTGCGGCAAAGCGCGACACGATGGCGATAACCGGCACGTTCTCTTCCACCGCTCCCAGGCCGAAGGCGTGAAGAAGATCCTTGCGGCACTCGCGCTTGCCGGCCAGATCGCCGGCATTGAAGTGCGCCGCCAGGTGGCGATCTGTCTCCGGATTCCATCTGCTGTAATCCACGCCGTTCAGGATGCCGCGCAAATCCGCAGCGCGGCGCCGAAAAACGTCTTCGAGGCCATTGCCGAACTCGGCCGTCTGGATCTCTTCGGCATACTTGCGGCTGACCGTGGTCAGCATGTCGGAGTACACCACTCCGCCCTTGAGAAAGTCGAACCGGTCATACTGCTCCAGCCGGTCCATGGTGAAGATCTCCCAGGGAAACAGCAGTTGCTCCGTGGTGGCCGGTGGAAACCAGCCCTGGTAGCCGGCGTTGTGAATCGTCAGCACCGTTCCTGCGCCCAACAGCGCGGGATCGGCGGCGTACACAGTTCGCAGATAGACAGGAATCAGAGCCGTCTGCCAATCGTGCAGGTGAAAGACCTGCGGCACGCCAAGCTGCTTGGCCGCTTCGACCACCGCCCGGCAGAACAGGCCGAAGCGCTCCGCATTGTCACCGTATTCGCCGCCCCGCGGTCCATACAGCTCTGGCCGGTCATACAACTCCGGGCAGTCCACAAAGTAGTACTGAACACCGCCCCGCTTGCCGCCGTCCACGATGCCCGCAAAGCGGTTGTAGTAGCGGAAGGGGATGGTGAGCGAGCGGATGGCGTAATTCAGCTCGCCTTGAAGGCGCTGCCGCGCCTGCAAGTAGAACGGAAGGTAGACGGTTACTTCGTGGCCCAGCTTCGCAAGCTCCGGCGGAAGCGTTCCAACCACGTCGGCCAACCCGCCTGTTTTGGCAAATGGAACGCACTCTGAGGCGGCAATGACGATCTGCATCGATAGGTTTTCCCGGGGAGAGAAAATGACGCGCTCAAGCGTCAGTCTACTACGTGGCCGCTCCTTGAGCGGGAAGCAACCAAGTGATGGCGGGTATAGAACCGCTCCTGCGCATGCTGAAAAAGCCGGAACGCCGTCTTAGCGCTTCTGAAAGAAACGTGGCGCCAGATAAAGCTAATCCCAGGAACGCTGCCTGCTTCACGCGGATGCGTTCCTGGGATCGAACTTACTGAAAATTCTGATTCTCGTCGCCGCGCCGATGGAGGGTGGGCTGATCGGTCTTGTTGGTACCGCTGCCTGTACTGGCGTGGCGGAGCGAGGGTTTGTTCGGCCCCTTGGTCTGCATCAGTCGCTGCCGGTTGATGATGCGCGCCAAGCGGGCCTTGACAGCCTCGAACTCTGAGGTATTTTCCAGATATTCGTGCCGCGGCGGCAGGATGCGCGCTATCTCCTCCTGCGTATGGAGAATACGCTCCGGCGTCATCGGATGATTGGAAAAGATCTTGTCTACCAGTCCCGGCTTCCGTTTTTGGAGCGCCTCAATCTTTTCAAACATGTCGATCATGCCCTGCGGGTCGTAGCCGGCGCGGTACATGTATTGCACGCCCAGGTAATCGGCCTGCGCCTCGAAGTCGCGGGAGAATTTGAGGAAAACAACAGGGATGGCCAACTGGGTTGCTTCGTAAATGCCATATCCGGTCCACGTGTATCCAGTCATCATAATCAACGGGACCATGCCGATCTGGGCATAGTGCATGCGCGTCATCTCGCGGGCGGCGTGCTGGGCACAGACGTGCGCCGTTTCATGCGACATCACTCCCGCCAGCTCGGCTTCGTTGTCGGCCGCCAGTATCAGGCCGGAGTCGACGTAGAAGAAACCACCCGGCAGCGCAAAGGCGTTGATCACGTCCGAATCGATGACCTTGATCGTGAACGGAACCTTGCAGTCGGAGTTGCGGACGATATTTTGGCCCACGGTGTTGATGTACGTATCCACCACGGGGTCCGTGATGAAGCGGCTGCTCTGATCGATCTGCTGGGCATACGACTTGCCCATCCGGATCTGAGCGTCCATCGAATACCAGTTGCCCAGGCCGCGATGGAAAATGTCCCGGTGGCCAACGGCATCTACATCCTCAAGACTGCCCGGCTTGACTTTGATCAGATCGCTACCCACGCCGACGACCTGATTGGGATCAAACTTCTTGCTATTGACGTTGCAATTCCCAGGATTCGTACCCGGCTCTGCCTGGTTGAGCATCTTTTTATATTCCGCTTGCGCCGCGGTTTCTTTCTTATCCTTGTCTTTCTTGTCCTTTTTGTCCTTTTTCTGATTCGCGCTGGCCGTTTCACAAGGCATATCGTTCTTCGCGCTAGCGGGGATTGATTCGTCGCTGAAGGCCGTTAACGTTGAGTTTGCGGTCGGCGTGGCGTGGGGAGTAACGTAGGCGGGATCAAAGCCGCCCCCCGAGGCGCCAAACGCCGTACTAGAGGCGAGTAGGAACCCAAGCGCCAGCCCCCCAAGCGCCGTCCCCGTCGAGACCTTGAAAACGTTCTTCATGACCTTACCTCCGGCCCCGAAGCATTTCGGGCACAACCCCACTTCGTGCTAGTAAAGTTAGACGCAAGTATCCATCAATTTGGCTTCCTGTGGAAGTGTTTTGAAAGTATTTTTTGAACCGGCAAACAATCCGGATCTCTCGGAGCCGTCTTTCGGGCGCGCTTTTTCAGGCACATGGTCGACTTTCCCGGATGCGGCTCCCGTCTCAATCTGAGAGATAATGCACAAACAAGCAGGAGACCGCCTTTGCGCCGAACGATCCTAAGCTTTACCATGGCAGCGGTTTGGGGAGCAGGAATCCTCGCCGCCCAGTCCCGGCCTGCCGCAGCACCGGCGGACAGACGATACCAGTTCCCAAATGGGTCAAACGCGGCGGAATCCGCAGCCGGACCGGTGTTCAACGCCACCAGCCTCGGCTCCCCGCTCCTGCTAAGCAAGGACTGGCGCGTAGGCATCTCCTCCGATCAGGCGGCCACGCAGCCCGGATTCGACGACTCCGCCTGGGCGATCCGGGACGCGAAAAGCTACATAGAGCCTGTGCCGGAACCTGAAGCGGCAACCGGTGCATCCTCCCCGGCGTCGCCGAACCAGACGGGCGGCCGCAACGCGCCGGGAGCGCGCCAGCCGCGGCCATACGTCTGGTTCCGGCTGCACATCCGGCTGGGCGAGCATCATGGACCGCTGGCCCTGCTGATTGAGTTGCCGGTATCGCAGGATACCTCCTTCGGCTTCGGCGCGCCGGGTTGGGGCGAGGAGGTTTTCGCCAATGGCAGGCTGATTCAGCCCGAGGGGCCGAACGGCGGCAACCCGCTGCATTATCAGCAGATATCCCGCATTTACGACCTCAATGTTGCTCCCACCCAAACATCCCTGATC
Organism: Acidobacteriota bacterium; assembly: GCA_021803035.1. Taxonomy (GTDB): domain Bacteria; phylum Acidobacteriota; class Terriglobia; order Terriglobales; family Acidobacteriaceae; genus Telmatobacter. The sequence goes on from JAJZME010000024.1 coordinate 100,322, forward strand.
CTGGCGGTGCGCACCGTCTATATGCCAGTCGGTTTTGACGCCTACACAAGCTTCTTTGCCCGCCGCAAGCTGCTCCTGGGCAACCCCGGCGAGCTGGAGCAGGAACTGGCACTTTGGTCGGCCCGGGGATTATTCGAGCGGCTGCCACGGCTTGTGATTTCGATTCTTCTGGTGATCCTGGCGGCCTTCCTGCTGGCGCTTTATTTCTCGCAGCGCGGGCACCCGGAGTACCTGTGGCTGGCGCTGCACGAGCTGCTCCAGGCCCCGATCGGCTTTGTGGAGCTGGCGGGAAGCACGGCGCGGCTGGACAGCCTGTGGTACGCGGCCATCGTTCTGCAGTTGCTGGCGGCATCGGCCTACCTCTATTTTGAGTTTCTGATTGCCTTTCTTGCGCTGCCCCGGCGCTGGCACACGCGCACACTGCGCTACACCGCTCCGATTCTGGCAGGAGTTGGCCCCTCACTGCTCCTGGTGGGCCACAGCCAGGCCGCGGGCGTCGCGCTGGCGGTCGTTTTCGCCGGCAGTGCGCTGTGGATCGCGGGCTGGCTACTGTTCATCTTTGTCACACTGATGGCGGCTACGCTGCGGCGCAACTTCGAGGCCGGTTTGCTGCTGTTGTCCCTGGCGCTGATCATTGTGGGAGTCATAGAGCCGGTACTTACCGCCGGGATGAGGGACCTGACCGGACACCGGTATCACTCGCCGCTCACCATTCAGGCCGGGCCCATTCCGATCAACTTTGCCGCGATCGCCGACTTTGTGGGCATCGTCATCATTGTGCTGATTATCTTTGTCCGCTTTTTGCGCGTGCAGCGCGACCAGCAGCAGGCCAAAAGCGAACTGGCCGCTGCGCGCAGCGTGCAGGAGCTGATGATTCCCCAGGAGAAGATTGAGATACCGGGCTTTGAGGTCGATTCCGTCTATAACCCAGCCCAAGAGGTCGGCGGTGATTTCTATCACATTCAATCGGCTGGCGACGGCGGGCTGCTGGTGGTGATTGGCGATGTGGCCGGCAAGGGGCTAACGGCGGCCATGAACGTGTCGATGCTGATGGGCGCGTTGCGCCATGCGACGGAACGCAGCCCGGCGCGGCTGCTCGAGTCGCTGAATCGCGTGCTGACCGGCGGCGGCAGCTTCACCACCTGCCAGGCGGCCTGGTTCCGGCCCAACGGCGAGCTTCTGGTGGCCAATGCCGGGCATCTGCCGCCTTACCTGAACAGCCAGGAAGTGGTTTTGCAGGGCGGATTGCCCCTGGGCGTGCTGCCCGAGGCGAAGTACGAGGAGACGCGGCTTTACCTCCACCCCGGCGACCGCATTCTGCTCCTATCTGACGGCGTGGTGGAGGCGCGCAAACCTTCAGGCGAACTGTTCGGCTTTGAACGCATGCACAATCTCAGCAACCAGTCGGCGTTCTACGTGGCAGAGGCGGCGAAGGACTTCGGACAGCAGGACGATATTACCGTGCTGACGGTGCGGAGGGCAGCGGCTTAGCGGTGGCGACGCAGGGATTGGCTCACCCCTCTCACATGGCCTTGCCTGAGTTGCGATGAGGCGCGCGAGACGGGCGAGTGCGCACGGAATATCTCCCAGGGATAGACCGAACTCATCTGGAGCGCGATGCGGCGCACGTGGACCAGCTCGAAGAAAGCGACAAGCCGACCCATCTAGCCAGCGATCTTTCAAGCCCCGTGACCGGCGAGACACACTCCATGCACTGCGGACACAATATCATGAGTTTCTGAGTTATCGATTGAATCAGGAACGAATCAAGACAGTACATCCAACGTCGATCTTTCGACTCCTGCGTAATACCTTATGACCTAAGTCATCTGCCGAATCCACTCAACTAAATTCACGCAAAGCAACGAGCTCTGGAGACATGCTCCCGAGCTCGCGCTTGTTACTTTGGCATTTGCGTGCGAAACGCTCTGAGTTATCGTCGAAGAAACCGATCCAGTAAAGCGCCATTTTCCTCGCACTCGTGATCCTGGCAGCATGTCTTCGCCGCTGGGAAGGGACAATTGGCACTTTGCGGAGGCTCTACTAACCGCATGGGAATTCAGATTTTGCGCTAGAAGTGCAATACCACGCCAGCCGTGTAGCGGAAGCCATCGGTACTGATGTCAAGGCCTGTATGGGTCACCCCCCCGGACAGGGCATCCAGGGAGACTCGCTCGTTGAAGTAATCCATCTCGAACGGACGGACCGAAATCAGGTGGTTAATCCTGACATCCAGGCCGCCACCGGAGAGCATCGTGAAGGGATTGGCCGTCCCAAGGTGACTGCTCTGGGGCTGCGTAGACAGACCGGAGAACGTCATGTGCGTCACGCCGAAGAGCTGGTGTGCAAATAGCACGTAGCGGCTGCTCTTCAGATCGAAGCGGAAAGTCGGTCCGAAAACGTAACGGCTGTTTGTCATACTCGCAGTGGTGGTCGGGAAGGTTCCGGTCATACCCGAAAACTCCGCCGTGAGACCGGCGTATTTGGTCACAAAGTAGGTAACTGAGGCCTGACCGCCGTTCAGACTTACCGGCGATTCAGGGATATTGGCGATATAGCCGTGGTC
>JAJZME010000060.1 GCA_021803035.1 Acidobacteriota bacterium
CTACACGTTTCTGCTCAGCCGCCCCCAGGTGATCCGGCACGGCAATAACTGGTATCACGACCTGCTGCGCTTCTCGTTCCCCTGGCTGCCCGTGGCCATCGTGGTCGACGGCCTGACGACTTTCGTTTTGGTTCTCCTGTTTACGCGGCCCGTGGCGCGGCTGCGCAAGGCGGCGCGTGAGCTGGCGACCGGCAAACTTGACGCGCGCGTCAACTGGCCGGCGTCGCGCACGCGCACTTCGTCAGGAGACGAGATTCATGCCTTGATGCACGACTTCGATCACATGGCGGAACGGCTGGAGTCGCTGGTCGGCGCCCAAAAGCTGCTCCTGCGCGACGTCTCTCACGAGCTGCGCTCGCCGCTCTCGCGCCTGAGCGTGGCGCTGGAGCTGGCGCGCGAAGACGCCGGGCCGGCCATGACGGCGCATCTGGAGCGGATCGAACGGGAAACCGAGCGCCTGAATCTGCTCATCGGCCAATTGCTTACGCTCTCCTCCATGGAGGCGCTGGAGCGGGTTGAAAACTTCCAGGCGATTTCGTTGAACCGGCTGCTTGAGCGGCTGATTCCCGACGCCGAGTTCGAGGCACGCCAGCGGCGGTGCACGGTCGTCTACCAGGCTGCCGGGGAGTGCACGATCCTTGGCAACGAGGAATTGCTCTATCGTGCCGTGGAGAACGTCGTACGCAATGCAATCCGTTACACGAAGGACGCCACGCAGGTGGAAATCGAACTGCGGGCGGCCAAGACAAACGGCGTGCGGCGGGCAACCATCGAAGTCAGTGATCGCGGACCAGGCATCCCCGAACACCATCTGGACGCGATCTTCCGGCCGTTCTATCGCGTGGACAAAGCGCGTAGTCCGGAGACGGGCGGTTTTGGCGTGGGCCTGGCCATTGCGGAACGCGCGGTGCGGCTGCACAAGGGCGAGTTGAGCGCCGCAAATCGCGAAGGCGGCGGCGCGACCATTCAGATGAGCTTTCCGATGGTCGAAAACGCACACAACGGCGAGCCGGCGGAAGATGTTCCAGTGGCACGGAACGATGTGGGCCTTTGATCGCGCGGCCGCGAGCGCTGCCCGGTCCTGCGATTCGTTGAAGCGGTCGGCGCCGGCATTAGCGGAACCATACAATTCGGGCGAGCAGGCTTTACGCTTGGCTCGCCCATTTGCATCGCATCAATCAGAGTCGCGCAGACATTGCGTCAGCGGACAACAAGCAAGCGCGTTGCGTAAGGCTGCATGTCAAGATGCACCGCAATGCCTCCATCCTTGTGCGTAAACGCGACGGAATGGATCTCGCCCGTTTGCGCATCCCACGCCTGCACGATGTTGCCTTTGCCCGCGAGAGTCACCTCGTGATCGCAAACCTTAGGACCTTCATTGAAGAACAAATAGACATGGGCGTCCTTCCACTTGCGCGTCATCACCTTCAACGGCTTGTAGGCGGAGTCCAATCGTACCGAAGGCGCGGGCACGGCCTCGTGGAGTGCCGCAAGAATGGCCGCCGGCACCGCCTGAGGCTGCGGCGGCGCCGGCGGAGGAAAGGCTGGAGGCGTGGGCGTGTGCGGCAAGAGCGCGTGAGCCACAATGGCCCATGAAAAGTCAGCCGGCGTGGCCTCTTTTGCATAGCGGAAAGTGCGGCCCGCAATCATCGTGGGTGTTCCGCCGATGAACAGCACCTTGCCCCCACCCTGCGCGAATGCCTTAAGGCGCGCATAGGCTCCGGTGGAGATCACCATCGGGTCAGGCAAAATCACGGTGTGATAGGTGTTGCCGCTGAGCGTTTCGAAGCCGCCCTTCTCCGCCTTCAGGTCATGCGCCAGCGCATCGTCGCTCACAATGTCGAAGTCGATCTGGTAGTCGCTTAGCAGGCGCTCGGTGGAGACAAATTGCGTGTTCGCAGTTCTGTCGCCCATCCACATGGAACTGGACGGCAAATAGAGCGCGACCGCAGCGGCCGGCCTGCCCATGGCCATCAGATAGCTCATGCGGCGCACATATGCCGTTAGCGCCGGAAAGCCCGGCTCACCCATAAAGCCGCCAACCGGCCTCGGCCCGGTGGACGTGGCGGAGAAGTACATCATCTCGACCAGGTTTACTCCGCGCACGAGTTCCTCATTCAAGATGTAGCGCGCCATCTGGACGTCCGGGCGCGGCCGGTATGCCGCGAAGGTTTCAGTAAATGCGCGCGGCTTGCCGTAGACGTGAGAAACGGAGCTGGCCAGGCGCGGATAATCGGAGACGGTGTCTGTCCAGATCTGGTGCCAGATGGCGTCGATTCCCGGCACTTCAACCCAGCGCATGTCGCGGAAGAACGATCCTTCGCTGTGCGTCAGCTCCATCTCCCGCTCTTCGTGATTGAGGTGAACCTGGTACTCGATATGATTGGCCGCGCACCACTGCCCCTGCGGCTTGAAGAATCCGGCGGCGAACATCTTCGAGAAGACGTCGTAGTAGTCACCCTTGATGCGGAGTTGCTCAGGCGTCAGATGGATCGGAACACCGGGATGGCGCGGAGACGGAGTCTGGGCAAACAGAGCCGTATAGGGCTGCACGTTGTAGCCCTTCATCTTGAGGAAGGTTGCGAAGAAAGCCTGGGTCCATGGCAAACCCGCAATGGAGTAATCAGGCTCGTCGCCGCGAAAGCCCATGATGGTTTTTCCGAACTGATCGCCCATCACCTTCTTGTACTGTCTATGCGTGAAGTCCAGGAACTGCTCGGTGGCCGCGGGATTCATGTAATCCTCGACCGACTGTTCCGTGTCTTTTACATGCCGCGGATTGGTGGTGGAATTCGTGGGCGAGGTGCGGAATTCATGATCTGCGATGAGCACCGTCCATGAGCCCGCGGGCGCAGTCCAGTCCAGGGTGCGGCCGTGCAGCATGATGGGTACGGCCGATCCGTCCTGATTCACCGCCGCGGCGCTCACAGCGTCGGCCGGCAGTTCGCGGTGCAGCGTCTGGCCACCGGCAACCGGGATCTCTTGAGCCACCTCAAGCCCCTGCATGCGCAAATTCGGCTTTTCCGTGGTGAACTTGCCGCCGGCAAAACCGCTTGGGTAGCCCGCATCGTCCACAATCCACACCCGCATGTTGCGCGCCTTGGCCTGCTCCACAAGCTCGCGGTAAAACGCGAGGTACTGCGGCGAAAGATACGCAAACGGCATATTGTAGCCGGCCTGAGCCGTGACCGCCTGGAAGCCCAGACCGTGCAGCGTGTTCAGATCACGCTTGATTTCGGCCAGGCTGACAGGACCGTTCAAGCCGAAGTAGACATCCGGACCGTACTCCGGCGGCGGAGATTTCCATTGTGCAGCCACCTGTGCCGCAGTGAGGTTCTGTATGTGCTGCCAGGGTTGCTGTGAATGGCTCGTTGCGGCCTGCAACAAAAATGCTGCTACCACGAGGCCCATGCAAATCCGCTTGACCATGATGCAAAAGACTCCTTCTCCATTGGACAGACCCATGCAAACATCGCAAAAAGTCCAGTCCGCATCATAAACCTGTTCGTTATTGAAATGCGCCATATTTCTTCCGGGGGAGAAGGATTGGCGCGCTTCCACGGGATCCGCGCCAGCCGGCGCGGCCGTGCGAATCGGGTGGAGAACCGATTCCGCGCCGAGGGCAGACGGCATTTGGCTTCAGCCTTCTAAGATAGAAGTACTGTGCAAACCATACGGGTAGAGACTTCTTCAGCCAAATACGATGTGATCACCGGCAGCGGACTCCTGGAGACGCTGGGCAGCCGCATTGCGCGCCTCACCGGCAAATTGCCGCGGCGCGTCTTTGTGCTTACATCGGAGGCGATATGGGCGCTCTGGGGGCAGATCGTCAGCGCCTCGTTTGCGGAGCCGCCGGTGGTGATGTTTCTGCCTGCCGGTGAGCGGTACAAGACCATGAGCAGCGTGGAAAAGCTGGCGCGGCAGATGGCCGCGGCCGGCGCCGACCGCGGCAGCCTGCTCATCGCCTTCGGCGGCGGCATCGTGGGCGACGTGGGCGGATTTCTGGCCGCCATTTTCATGCGCGGCATTCCCTACGTGCAGGTTCCCACCACGCTGCTGGCGCAGGTGGACTCAAGCGTCGGCGGCAAGACCGGTGTGAACCTGCCCGAAGGCAAGAATCTGGTGGGCAGCTTTCTCCAGCCGCGGGCGGTATTTGCCGATATCGGCGTGCTTGGCACGCTGCCCGACCGCGAACTGCGCGCCGGGTTGATGGAAAGCGTGAAGGCCGGCATCATCAGCGACCGGCTGCTGGTTCGCTACATGGAGAATCATGCCGGCGAGGTGCTGGGCCGCAATCCCAGGGCGCTGGAACGGGTGATCTCCGCGTCGATTCGCATGAAGGCCGGCGTGGTCGGCAAGGACGAGCGCGAAAGCGGCCTGCGGATGATCCTCAACTTCGGCCACACGGTGGGCCACGCCATCGAGCGCGTCACGCGCTACCGCGCCATGCTGCACGGCGAAGCCGTGGGCTGGGGCATGGTGGCCGCGCTCGAAGTGGCGCGCCGCCGCGGAACCATCAACAATGCCCAGATGGAGCGGCTGGAAAGCCTCGTCTACCAATACGGCCCGCTGCCGTCGCTCAAGCTGCGCGCGGCAGCCGTGGTGGCGGCCACCAGCGGCGACAAAAAGAATATCGGCGGCGTGCGGCGTTTCATTCTGCCGGTGGGAATCGGCAACGTGACAGTGGTAGAGGATGTGACGGCCGCGGAACTGGATGCTGCCGTGCGCTACATGCTGGCGCGCGCGGCGCACGCACCCGCAGGCAAGCCGGCATAAAGCCGTAGGCCGCGGCGAAACGAAAAGCAGGGCCGAAGCCCTGCTCCCGTTCACTCCAGTGTGCCGATTAGTGCGCCGCACTCTGCACCGCGTGACTGATGCTGTCCACGAAGCGCATCGCCGGGCCTTGCGCCGGCATCCTTACCTGTCCGGCCAGGATCTTGCTGAGCGGCACATCCTGCCCGTACAACTGCTTCGTGGCCTTGTGATCCTGGTTCAGTTCGTCGCCGTTGAGTGTCGCGCCCGCATAAATGCCCTTGGCGCGCGCATAGGTCAAAATGGCGGCTTTCCAGCCTCCGGAAGCGCTGGCATTGCGGCCAACCGGGCCGGCCGCGGCATTCACGCCTGCACCCACCTTAAAATGGCCGGAGTTCAGCGCCTGCATGCCCTGGTCGTTCATGATCATCATCACGTAGCCCATCTCTTCGCCGCCGATTTGCGCGCCGAAACTGGCTCCCGAAAGGGCAAACGGCGCCGGCGGGCTCCAGCGGGCGCCGGCCAGCCGGCAGGTGGCGATACCCGCGCCATGCTGCGCGCCGATCACGAATCCGCCCTTCACCATCTTCGGGATCACGGCAACACACTTTGCGCCTTTCAGCACGGCATCGGGGATGCCGACCTTAGTTTGCGGACTGGTCAGCTCTTGCATGATCTGAGTAGCTTCATTGAGTTCGTTGCTGATTTGGTTCTGTGCGAAGGCTGCGGTGGAAGTGGCAGTGGCGAGCACTCCGATTGCGAATGCGGCAAGTGTCCTTTTCATAAGCTTCCTCCTTGTCATACCGTGGATTGGCGTCCCGATAACAACGCATACGATCCAGGATTTCCATCCTGGCTTTCTGAATGCGGCGATCCCGCACGCGTGCGCCCATCTTGCAGGAAGAACTTCTGATGATTGGCGGCCTGGGTGCCTCCATAGACGCAAAAGCATCATACTCTGGCTCGCATCAGAGCGTCGAGCAAAGAAAGGTGCGCATCACTCCTCTCGCGCATGCGCATCGGCGCACGCGTTGCCTTTTCGCGCAGGTCTCTTCCACACACAGTTCTTCCGCGGTCTGAACAGCCTGCGGCTCATGGTGTACTCTGGTGAACGGACTGGAAAGCGTTTACCGGAGGTTTGAATTGCCATGACGGTTGTGGCCGGCGTCGATTTTGGAACACTCAGCGTTCGCGTCACCTTGGTGGATAGCCGCAAGGGGCCGATTGGAACTGCGTCGGCTGAATACCCGCTGCACCGCAAGCGCGAAGATCCGAACCACGCCACGCAGGCTCACGCCGACCAGATGGCGGCGCTGGCCGCGGCTACGCGGGAAGCGCTGCGGACCGCCGGCGTGAACGGCGCCGATGTGGCGGCTATCGCCGTGGATACCACCGGATCGAGCGTGATTCCGGTCGGTGCGGGGTTGGAGCCGCTGGACGAATATTATTTGTGGTGCGATCATCGCGCCTTTGCCGAGGCCGGCGAGATCACGCAAAAGGCGCACGCTTTGGGCTTCGAGGGCATCGAGTGGTGCGGCGGCGTGTACTCGCATGAGTGGGGATTCGCCAAGCTGCTGCACTGGCTGCGGCACAATCCGGAGAAACGCGCGCGCTTTGTGACCGCGCTCGAGCATTGCGACATGGCCGCGGCCACCTTAAGCGGCGTGACCACCGTGGACGGACTCAAGCGCAGCGTCTGCGCCATGGGCCACAAGTGGATGTGGAATCCCAGGTGGGGCGGTCTGCCGCCGGAGGATTTTCTGGTGGCCGTGGACCCGCTGCTGGCCGGCGTGCGCGCCAGGATGGGCGGCGAATATCTGACCAGCGATCACCTGGCCGGGCATCTGGCGCCGCAGTGGGCTGAGGCGCTGGGACTGCGCGCCGGGATTCCCATTCCCGTCGGCGCCTTCGATGCGCACTGGGACGCGATCGGCTCGCACATCCGCGAAGGCGACGCGGTCAACGTAGTCGGCACCTCGACCTGCGTCATCGCCATGGCGCGCGAGGCACAACTGGTTCCGGGCGTCTGCGGCGTGGTGCCGGGCAGCGTGCATCCGCGGTACACGGGCATCGAGGCCGGGCTTTCGGCGGTTGGAGACATCTTCGAGGCCATCGCCAAACGCGCCGGGACCACCGTGGGCGCGCTGAGCGAAGGGCTTGACGCTTACAAGGCCGGGCAGACGGGACTGCTGCGGCTGAGCTGGGACAACGGCGACCGCACGGTGCTGGTGAATCCCGAGTTGGGCGGCGTCACGCTGGGCTGGAACCTGGTGCACACGGCGCAGGACGAGCTCTTCGCCGCCATCGAAGGCACGGCCTTCCACACGCGCATCATTCTGGAGCGCATGGCCGAGCACGGCGTGCGCATTGACCGCGTCATCAACGCCGGCGGCATTCCGCAAAAGAGCGAAGTGCTGAACCGCGTTTACGCGAATGTACTGAACAAGCCGGTGCTGGTGCCGGCCGGCATTCCCACCAGCCTGGGCTCGGGAATCTTCGCCCTGCTGGCGGCCGGTGCATACACGACCATCGAAGAGGCGCAGCAAGCGGTGTGTCTGCCGCTGCGCACCGTTGAGCCCGACCCCAGGGCCGCGGCGGTGTATGAGCCGCTCTATCGGCACTATCGCGACGTGTACTTTGCGCTGGGCCGGCGCGATGCCGCGGCGGTGGAGTTGGGCCGCGTGCTGCCCGAGTTGAGGAAGATTGCAGCCGAAGTGCAAAAGAGCAATTCGTAATTCACGGGTGAATCTTCGCAGCGCGCCTTTCCCGGGCGATCTCTGATCTTGTTGCGAAGATTTCGCCCGGCGGCCGGCTATCGCCTTGTCCGCTTCGCTCCGGTCGCGGCATGTTCCAGATCATAGGCCAGCGGACAGCCTTCGCAGCGCGCAATCCGACCGCAGTGTGCCTTGCCCACGGCCACCGTCAGGGCGTGAAATTCATTGAACAGCCGCGCCTGGCCGCTTGCGGGATCGGCGGCAAAGGCGCGCCGCGTCAGCCCGGCCAGAGATTCATAACGCGCGCGGCCAGTTGGCACTTCCATGAGCCGGTGCCGCTCGGCGATGCGCCGCAGATACTCGTCGGCCACGGGCACCGGATGCCCCAGAGCATAGAGCAGAATGGCGTCCGCGGTCTCATGGCCCACCCCTGGCAAAGCCAGCAGCCGATGGCGCAGCGCATCCGTGGGCGCTGCCGCCATGCGCTTCAGTGAGCCGCCAAACTCCGCATCCAGCAGAGCGACGAATGACTTCAGCGCCGGCGCCTTGCGTGTGACAAAGCCTGAAGGCCGGATCAGTTCCCGAAGCGCTTCCACCGGAATCGCGCGCAGGCCCGCGATGGTGAGCGCCCCGGCGGCGCGCAGATTGGCCAGCGAGCGCTCCACCGCCTTCCACGCGGTGTTTTGTGTCAGATATGCGCCCAGGATGACCTCAAATGCTGTCTCCGCCGGCCACCAATGTTGTGGGCCGTAGGCCTCGGCCAGCCGGTCAAACATGCGCCGCACGCGCGCCTCCGGGCTCATCGCGCGGCGGGCGCGGGAGCGCGATTCGGCAGGACGGGTGTCGATTGCGGCCACGGCTGACTTTAGGATAAAGGCAGAGACACCGCGCTCCGCACATTGTGGAGCACGTGGGGAGATTCGGCATGAAGTGTCATACGGAGTATCTGGTTTATGAAACCCGCAGGCGCCGTGAGATGGTGCACATCACCGGCGAAGTGGAAGAAGTGGTGCGGCGCAGCGGCGTAAAAGACGGCCTGTGCTTTGTCTCGCCCATGCACATCACCGCGGCCATCTACGTCAACGATCTGGAAGACGGCCTGATCGAAGACATCGGCGAATGGCTGGAAAAATTGGCGCCGGCCCGCCCCGACTACAAGCACCACCGCACCGGCGAAGACAACGGCGATGCGCATCTGAAGTCGCTGCTGCTGCACCATGAAACCACGCTGCCGGTAACCAACGGCAAGCTGGATCTCGGCACCTGGCAGCGCGTCTTCTATGCCGAGTTCGACGGCCGGCGCCGCAAGCGGGTGATTGTGAAGGTGCTGGGTGTGGAGTAGCTCCGCTCAATTGCGGCGGGTGATCTTCCGCCCGCCTCCGTTATCGGGCGCCTTGGCGGGCGCGGCGAAATCGATCTCCGTGCGCGGCAGCACCACCAGATCGACGCGGCGGTTCTCCGCGCGTCCTTCGGGCGTGTCGTTGCTGGCCACGGGATGATATTGCCCATAGCCGGCCGCCGAGAGCCGCTGCGGCGGAATCACCTTCATCTTCAAGAACAGCTCCGCGATGTTCGTGGCCCGCACCACGGAGAGCTCCAGGTTGGACGCGAACTGCGCGTTGTGAATGGGCACATTGTCCGTGTAGCCTTCAATGCGGACGTTGTACGGCGTGCGCCCCAGCCGCTCGGCAATCTCGCGCAGCGTGACCACTGATGCAGGCTTGGGAGTGGCGGAGCCGGAGTTGAAGAACCCCGCCTCGCGCAGGCTGATCACCAGGCCGTCGCGGCCCATATGGATGGCCACCGTGTGCGCGGCCACCTGGCCGGAAAGAGTCTGCAGCAGATCGTGCCGAATATGATCCAGATCGTTCTTCACCTGCGCCGGAGCCAGCACTTCCTCGCCCATGACGATATTCATGGGCAGCACCGGCCTGTCTTGGCCTGATGCGGTGGCCAGGTGCAGAGGCCGGCGCGCGGCATCGGGAAACAGGCCCATCGAACGAAACGCCTGGTTGATCGACTCCGACATCTGCACCTGCTTATGCTGATTGGTCTTGGCAAACGCGTAAAGAACGACAAAAAACGCAAAGAGCAGGGTGACGAAATCGGCATACGACACCAGCCAGCGATCGTGCGAAACGCGGCTGCGCGAAGGGCGGCGGTTCATGCGGCCTCTTCTTTCTGCTGGCGGCTTGCCGCGTCGAGGAATCCATTGAGCTTGATCTCCAGCATCCGCGGATTCATCCCTTCCAGAATCGAGATCACGCCTTCCAGCATCATCTCCCGCCGCCGGTGGCCGGCGTGGATGTGCAGATGCATCTTGCCCGCGAAGGGCAGAAAGAAGAGGTTGGCGATGCCCACGCCATAGATCGTGGCCACGAAAGCCACCGCGATACCGCGGCCGACTTCCACCATGTTGTCCAAATGGTGCATCACCTGGATCAACCCCAGCACCGCGCCCAGGATGCCGATGGTGGGCGAAAATCCGCCCGCGGACTCGAAGACGGCGGGCAGCCGCTCTTCTTCTTCGGTGATCGAATCCAGGCTCACCAGCATGATCTTGCGCAGGTCGGCCGGCTCCGTGCCATCCACCGCCAGCATCAAAGCCTGCTTCAGAAAAGGATCCTGAATGGACTTCAGATCCGAGTCCAGCGACACAACACCCTGCCGCCGCGCCTTGTTGGCAAACACCACCAGCAACTGAATCAGTTGATCGTTCCGCTTGCGCGGCGCGGCAAAAATGCGCCCCAGGCTGCGGAATGCGGCCACCACCGTGGTCAGCGGAAACTGCAGCAGCACCGCGCCCATGGTGCCGCCAAAGACAATCAGCGCCGCCGTAGGCTGCAGAATCTGGCCCACATTGCCGCCCTCGATCATTAACCCCGCAAGGATGCCGGCCAATGCCAGAATGACGCCGCCGATGCTCGCCTTATCCATAATTGGGTCCCCGAAACTGAGCCTCGCCAGGTCGTTCCTAGCGGTCCTGCGGCATATCGCGCTTTCCCGCTGCCGGCGCCGCGCCAGTCTGTTCTGCCAGATCCAGCCCGGCCAGCGCCACCGCGTGCTCCAACTCGCTGAAGTTCTGCATGCGCCGCGCCACCACCGCCAGCAGGCGCGAACGGTAGTCAAGCACCCGCTCCACCACCTCCGCGATCTCCTCGCGCACAATCATCTTTTCGCCGTTGATCAGCGTCAGCATGGTGTCCGGCGAGGCCTCCGCGGTCTTGATCAGATCGCAGTTCAGCACAATCGGCCTTCCATTCAGCCGCGTCAGTTCGATCATTGCCCCATAACTCCTTCGCAGATAGTTATCGGCAGCCGCCGGAAAAGATTAAAAAGATTAGAAACCTCTGCGCAAAACTGTCCTCATCGGGACACCACGCGCATTGCGATTAAAGTCCAGCACACCCGCGCCGAAGAAGGGGCCAGATGCGACGGTTTCCAGCCGAAAGCAGCAACCCAGGGCCACACCCGATATGGGAGCACTCTCGGAACAGAACCGCAATTCACCGCATCCAGCAAGGAGCAACCCATGTCCCTGGGCGTATTGAATAATCTCTCCGCCGTCTACGCGGAGAACAACCTGAACAACACCAACAACAGCCTGTCGAAGACATTGCAGCAGTTGTCTTCCGGCTCAAAGATCAACTCCGGAGCCGATGACGCCGCCGGCCTTTCGCTCATCGACGGTCTCCAGGCCAACCAGACGGCGCTGACGCAGTCGGAAACCAACGCCACGGAAGGCGTGGGCCTTCTACAAGTGGCCGATGGCGCTCTCTCGCAAGTGACAAGCCTGCTCAACCGTGCCGTAACGCTGGCCACCGAAGCCTCGAACGGCACCCTCAACTCCACGCAGGATGCGGCGGCCAACCAGGAATACCAGTCGATCCTGTCGGAGATCAACAACATCGGATTGACTACCACCTACAACCAGCAGCAGGTCTTCACAGGCGCCGCAAGCGGAACCAGCATTTATACCGGCGACTCATCCTCGCAGAGCGCTTCAATCGACGATCTCTATTTTGCGCAGCTCAGCTCATCCAGCGTTGGCGACGCCGGCGGAACGGTGCAGCAGAGCAGCAAGGGCCAGTTTGTCGATCTGTCGGCGGATACCTCCGGCAGCCTGACGAAAGCGGCAACCCAGAACGACGCCGTTACCGGCGGCCTTACATTCACGATTACCAACGCCGATGGAACCACGAGCACCATCACAACGCAAGCAACAACTGTCAGCAGCCTGATCACCGAAATCAACCAGGACGGGATCCCGGGCGTCACGGCCAGCTTTACGACCGCCGATGCCGCAGGAGTCAGCGCCTCCACTGAATCGGGCTCCACTATTGCAGATGGAGACACCGGCATACTGCTCACCAATTCCAACACGAATGTGAACATCGACGCCACCACTGCCTCGCTGGCTGACACGCCAACGGGCGCAACAGCAAGCCAGGTCTCCTCCACAAAAGCCACAAACACCATTGAATATGTGCAAGTTTCCGGCGGCGATACGACAGCTAACTTGTCCAAGACCGACCTGACCAACTCAGGCGATGCTCAAGCTGCATTGCAAGCCCTGAACGGAGCCATCAGTGATGTGGCGGCGCAAGACGGCTACATTGGCGCCCAGATCAACACGCTGAACTCCGTCAGCCAGGTGATGGGCACGCAGCAGGAAAACATCCAGGCCGCGCAAAACGCCGTCCAGGCCACCGACTACGCCCAGGCCAGCTCCAACATGTCCAAATACGAAATCCTGAGCCAGACCGGCATCGCCGCCCTCGCCCAGGCCAACAGTGTCCAGCAGGAAGTCACCAAGCTGCTGCAGTAACCCGCGCAACTCAACCTCGGTCCAATCTCCGCGGACCACCAACCAGCAAAGGGCATCCGCAAGGATGCCCTTTGCTGCGCTTCGCCAGGCCCTCCTGTCCTGCACTTTCCGCAACCGCGCCCAGTCCCAATTCGAGAGACCTGAGTGCCGTCTTCGCCGCGCACCGCTGCCCCTGCCCTCGACTTCGCGCCCATCGGCCCTCTATCCTCAATATGTTGGCCGTATCTTCGTTACTCGTCGGCCCATTGGAATCCTCGACATCATGAGCACGCAAACGATCGCCATACACCTTCCTGACGGGGCCATTCGCCAGGTGCCTGCCGGCACCACGCCTCTTGAGATTGCCAACTCCATCTCGCCGCGCCTCGCTGCCGCCGCGGTGGTCGCCCGCCTGTCGCCGCTCGACTCCGCCACAGCGGCCCAGTCCTCAGCCGAGGAATCGGCTGAAGCCGCCATGTACTCGACTGAAAACACGGCCGGCCCGCGGCTGGTCGATCTTTCCGCGCCGCTAACCGAGGACACGCGCCTCGAGCTGCTCACCGAAAAAGATCCCGAGTCGCTCAAAGTTGTCCGCCACTCCGCCGCGCACGTGCTGGCCACAGCGGTCCTCGAGCTGTTCCCTGAAACCAAGCTGGGCCACGGCCCCGCCACGGATGCGGGATTCTTCTACGATTTTTATCGCGAAAAACCCTTCACGCCTGACGATCTCGCCGCCATTGAAGCCCGCATGGCCGAGGTTGTGGCCCGCAACGAGCCCTTCGTCCGCGAATTCGAGCCGCGTGAAGAGGCGCTGGCCGAATTTGAACACGACGGCGACTTCATGAAGACGCACTTCGTCACCCGGTTCACCAATCCCGGCGAGCAGGTGAGCTTCTATCGCAACGGCAAGTTTGTCGACTTCTGCCGCGGGCCGCATGTGCCCGCCACAGGCCGCGTCAAAGCGGTCAAGGTTACCAATCTTGCCGGCGCCTACTGGCTCGGCGACGAGAAAAATCCGCAACTGCAGCGCATCTACGGCACGGCGTTCTTCTCAAAGAAGGACATGGACGAGCACTTTGCGCGCCTCGAAGAAGCGGCCCGCCGCGACCATCGCGTGCTCGGCAAGCAGCTCGACCTGTTCAGCATTCAGGAACTGGCCGGCGCGGGGCTGATCTTCTGGCATCCCAAAGGCGCCATCATCCGCAAGATCATGGAAGACTGGATGCGCGAGGAGTGCCTGCGCCGCGGCTACGAGCTGGTCTACACGCCGCACGTGGCGCGCGTCAATCTGTGGCAGACCTCGGGGCACGAGGGCTTCTATGCGCAGAACATGTTCACGCCCATGGAACTGGACGATGCCATGTATCGCATGAAGCCCATGAACTGCCCGTTCCACATCCTCATCTACAAAAACTCGCCCAAGAGCTACCGCGATCTGCCCGTCCGCTACGCCGAGCTGGGCAACGTCTACCGTTACGAGCGCTCCGGCACCATGCACGGCCTGCTGCGCGTGCGCGGCTTTACGCAGGACGACGCGCACATCTTCTGCACGCCCGGCCAGATTGAAGATGAGGTGGTCGGCTGCATCGACTTTGCCGAGGCCGTACTCAAGACCTTCGGCTTCAAGGAATTCAAGGTCGAGCTATCCACCTGGGACCCCGCCGACCGCGCCCACTACGCCGGCTCTGAGGAGCACTGGAACCTGGCCGTAAGCTCGCTGGAGCGCGCGCTCAGCCGCAAAGGCATCGCTTACAAAACCATTTCCGGCGAAGCCGCCTTCTACGGCCCCAAGATCGACGTGAAGCTGGTGGACGTGCTGGGCCGGCTCTGGCAGCTTTCCACCGTGCAGTTCGATTTCAACCTGCCCGCCCGCTTCGAGATGGAATACGTGGGCGAGGACGGCGAACGGCATCAGCCGGTGATGGTCCACCGCGCGCTCTTCGGCTCGGTGGAGCGCTTTTTTGGCGTGCTGATCGAGCACTACGCCGGAGCGTTTCCGCTGTGGCTGGCGCCGGTGCAGATGGGCCTTGTTCCCATCAGCGAGAGGCATCAGGCTTACGCGCAAAAAGTCGAAGCCGAGCTCAAGGCCGCCGGCTTCCGCGTGGAAACCGACGCCCGCAATGAGAAGATGAACGCCAAGATCCGCGACCTGGCCAACCAGAAGACGCCCTACATCCTCGTCTTCGGCGACAAGGAAGAGGCGGCCGGCGCGGTCAGCGTGCGTACCCGCGGCAAAGGCGACCAGGGCTCCATGCCGCTGGCCGAGTTCATCGCCAGGGCACAGGCGCTGGTCGAAAGTCAATCGACGGATCTCTAGCGTTGCCCGCCGCCAATCTGCGAGAGGCTCCCAATCGAGCCTCTCGTCAAGCCCCGTGCGCCACAACCTATGCAAATCCAATAGCTTACGTTTGCAGGTAATTCCTGCCCCGCCGCATACAATCGAAACACTGGCCGTTCCAGATGCCAGCCCACGGAGAACACGAGCATGACCGAGCCAATCCAGCCTGTTTGCCGCTCAGGCAGGGCAGTGGACGCTCCGCGCGTCCCCAACCGCCCAAAGCACCCCCCCCTAAAATATTTTTCTTTTCCCCAGATTTTTTGCAGGCAATTTCGCTTCCCGCGAAAAACGCAGATCCAGACAGTCACGCTTCCCGCATTGCAGTACGCAGGGTTTGCATAGCCTCTGTTGCCAGCTTTTGGCCGCAAGTCTGGCCTCGGATTACGGCCCCAAAGCGGCTCGACGGGCGTCAATTTTCGGTGCGCCTTCAGCAACCGCCGGTAGCCAGCAGTTAAGAGCCGCCTTTCACGGCTCCAGCAGGAGCTTGCCTGTGGTCTTGCGGGCTTCCAGATCCGTCTGTGCGCGCGCCGCGTCGGCCAGCTCATAAACATGTTCCATGCGCAGCTTCAGATCGCCGCTGGCTACCCAGCCGAGCACGTCGCCGGCGCGCCACTCCAGATCCTCGCGCGTGGTCACGTAATGCCACAGCGAGGGGCGCGTGATATATAACGAGCCCTTGGAGTTGAGCTGGGCCAGGTCAAAAGGTGGCACCGGCCCGCTGGCGCCGCCGAACAGCGCCAGCAGCCCGCGCGGGCGCAGGCAATCCAGGCTGCCATTGAAGGTGGTTTTGCCCACGGAATCGTAGACCACATCCACACCCTTGCCGCCGGTGAGCCGCTTCACCTCCGAGACAAAATCCTGCTCGGTGTAGAGAATCACGTCGGAGGCGCCGGCCTGACGCGACAACTCCGCCTTGGCGGGCGTTGATACCGTCGCAATGACGCGCGCGCCGATCTTCGCGGCCATTTGCGTCAGCAGCAGGCCCACGCCGCCGGCGCCGGCGTGCAGCAACGCGGTGTCGCCCGCCTTGAGCGGAAATGTGGAGTAGACCAGGTAATGCGCCGTCATGCCTTGCAGCAGCGCAGCCGCGGCCTGCTCAAGGCTCACGCCCTTCGGCACCTTCACCAGTTGCGCGGCCGATACCAGCGCGTACTCGGCGTAGCTGCCCAGCACGCTGGTCGACGCCACCGCATCGCCCGAAGCAAATCCCGTGACGCCGGGCCCCAATTCCTCCACTGTTCCGGCGGCCTCCGTGCCTGGCGTAAACGGAAGGGTCGTCTTGTACACGCCCTTGCGAAAGTAGATCTCGACGAAGTTCACGCCGATGGCTTCGATGCGGATCAGCACCTGCCCCGGCCCCGGTTGCGGAATGGGCAACTCAGCCGGTTGAAGAACTTCCGGCCCTCCGATTTCATGTACCCGAATCGCCTTCATAACAGGCAAGAATGCATCCTGGGGGCGGAACAACGCAAGCGAAAGAAAGAACTCAAACAATAGGGAGTCGGGAATGGACGGCGGAAAACGAGGCCGATTGTCCTTGAGCGATGGCAGATGGAAGGAGTCAGAAGCAGACCGCCGCTTACACGCGCCGCCCGCACGGCTTCAAAGCAATTACCCTCGCGAACGCGAGCGTAACGGCAGTCAGGATAGGCTCGGTTGCCTGCGCTTAAAATATGCCCGATTGCCCGTCGGAAAGCATATTCTGCTCTTCAGGCGTGGACAGGCGAACAATCCGGTCAATCGTGTAGGGCGCGCGATTCTGGCTGGTGTAGTAGTGGCGCACCAGCAGCTCGCCCAGCAGCCCGATAGCCAGCATCTGGATGCCGCCGATGATCAGCACCGCGCCGATGACAAACAACGGCCCATGCTGGTCCATCACATTCTGATGGGGCTCCAGCACCTTCAGGCCCAGCAGGACCGTGGAGATAAAGGTACCCGCCATGATTCCCAGCGCGCCGAAGCCCCCGAAGAAGTGCATGGGGCGCGACATGTACTTGAGCAGAAAACGAATCGTGATCAGATCAAAGAAGACGCGGAAGGTGCGGCTGATGCCGTAATGGCTCTTGCCCCGCTCCCGGTTCACGTTGCGGATGGGAATCTCGCAGATTGAGGCCCCATACCAACTGGCCAGCGCGGGAATAAAGCGGTGCATCTCGCCATAGAGCGGAATGTTTTGAATCACCTCGCGGCGATAGCCCTTGAACGTGGTGCCGAAGTCGTGAATCTCAACGCCGGAAAGCTTGGCCATGAGCCAGTTGGCGCAGCGCGAAGGGATGCGGCGCATGACGAAGTTGTCGATCCGCTCCTTGCGCCAGCCCGAAACCACACCGTAACCCTCATCGAGCTTTTCAAGAAAGGCGGGAATATCGTTGGGGTCGTGCTGCAGGTCGCCGTCCATGGCCAGAATGAACTCGCCTGAGGCATGGTCAAATCCCGCCGCCAGGGCCGAGGTCTGGCCGAAGTTGCGGCGCAGCTTCACCACTAGGACGCGGCTGTCTACCGCGGCAATCTCTTCCAGTAGCTTATAAGTGCGGTCGCTGGAGCCATCGTCTACCAGTACCAGCTCAAAACTGTCGCCCACCTGTTCCATGACCTGCTTCAGGCGGGCATATAAGGCGGTTACGTTTTCCTCTTCGTTGTGAAAAGGCACAACAATCGAGTATTTGACCATTCTGTCATTATAGACGCGATTTAAATGCAAAAGGATCGACATCCGGCTGGAAAAGCGCGGCCGCTAGCCTCACCATGCGGCACGGCTACGCTCCTCGAAGCGCGATGATGCTACCGCTCCAGCTCGTCGAGCATCGCCTGCATCTCGCTTTGCGCATGGCTATTGCCGCTTCGCGCCGCGCATCCGATGCCGGCTTTAAGCTGTTCGATGGCCTCGGCGCTCCGCCCGGCCCCGGCAAGCGTCTGCGCGGCCATGAAGTACCCGGCGGCATACTCCGGGTCGTTGGCCAGCAGTGTTCCGAACTCGCCCAGCGCCGCCTCGATCTCCCCGCCCTTCACCAATTCCATGGCGAGACCGTACCGTGCCAGGCTGTTTTTCGGGTCGAGCGCCAGAATTTCCCTGAGCCCCGCGATCTTGTCCATGCCCATTGCCTGCGCTTCCTTGAAGTTTTGTGGCATCGCAAAAATTTGCGAAATTGTCCCGAATTGTCGAAACTGGAACAGGCGGTTTCGCTTGATCGTCCGGCCGGATCCGCCGCCAGGCTTCCTTATTGTAGCTGGCGGTGAAGTCGGGCGGGAAGGCGAACGATACCAACGGCAGCGGAGCGGTTGCGCATGAGCGAAATTGAAGCCAACGTCACGGTGCGCACTGTAGCCAGCACACAGTCGGAGATGACCGAGCTCATCCTGCCCAACGATACCAACACGCTGGGGCACCTGCTGGGCGGCCGCCTGATGCACTTTATCGATCTGACCGGCGCCATGGCCGCCTACCGCCACTCGCGCTCGCATGTCGTCACCGCGGCCATGGATCATATCGACTTTATCCAGCCCGTGCACCTGGGCGATCTGGTCACGCTCAAGTCCAGCGTAAACCGGGCCTTTACCACCTCCATGGAGGTGGGCGTAAAGGTGTGGGCCGAGAATACGCGCACGGCATCCATTGCCCACGTGGCCAGCGCCTATCTGGTCTTCGTAGCCATCGACATGGAAGGGCGCCGGCAAAGAGTTCCTCAACTGCTCCCCGAGACACCCGACGAGATTCGCCGCTCTGAAGACGCCTTGCGCCGCCGCGAGTATCGCGAGGCGGAAGCCGTGCGCCGCAAAAATGCAAAATTAACTGCCGCCAGGCAAGCTGAGACGGCCAAACAGTTGTAAGAGACCTGATCGCGCAAAGTTTACGACGGGCCTGAAAACAATTTTTCAGCGATCATGCCACTCAGTCCTGCATCGCCGGCTGTCCGCACGGACTTTCCACGGCGCATCGTCTGTTTGACCGACGAAACCGCCGAGATTCTCTATCTGCTCGGCGAGCAGGACCGGATCGTCGGCGTTTCGGTTTACGCCTCCCGTCCCGCCGATATACGGCGCAAGCCGCGTGTGTCGGCCTTTCGCGACGGCAATGTCGACAAGATTCTGGCTCTCGAGCCCGATCTCGTGCTGACCTTTTCCGACGTGCAGGCCGAAATTACCAGCCAGCTCGTCCTGCGCGGAGCTACGGTGATGAACTTCAACCAGCGCAGCATCGCGGAGATCCTTGACGTCATTGCCGTCCTTTCGCGGCTGGTCGGCAGGCCAGCCGAAGGTCAGGATCTCGCCAATGCGCTGCGCCGCAGCCTCGATGCCATCGCCTCTTCGGCCAAGGCCTTCCCGCGCAGACCGCGCGTATTTTTTGAGGAGTGGAACGATCCGCTGATCAGCGGTATTCGCTGGGTCGACGAGCTGATCGAGATTGCTGGCGGCCTCACTATCTTTCCCGAACTGCGGAAGTGCGGGAAATCCAAAGACCGGGTGGTCGATCCGGCGGCTGTCGTTGCCCGCGATCCCGAGGTCATTTTCGCCTCCTGGTGCGGAATGAAAGTGGACGTGCGGCAAATCTGTTCCCGCCCGGGCTGGACCTCGACAACCGCCGCACGGAACAGGCATATCTACGAGATTCCCTCCAACTGCATCCTGCAGCCCGGTCCCGCATCGTTGACAGAGGGGGTGCGCCAGTTGCACGCAATCCTGGCGCGCGTAGCCGGCGTAGAGATCCCAGCCTCGCTCCAGCCCGCGGAAATGAGCACTCCCTGCCTCCTGTAAAATTTAGTCAGGCTGTCTTGCACGATGGATTCTTTCTGTGTCGGCCTGAGCTCCGCGTAGCGGAGAAGTGTGAGAGAACGAAGGTTTCGAAAAGGAGTTTTGACCATGGCCCATTCACCTGCCATGCCTTCCCCCGTAGCATTGCCCGGCGTCTCCAAGATCATCGCCGTCGGTTCCGGCAAAGGCGGCGTGGGCAAAACCACCGTCGCCGTCAATCTGGCCATTGCGCTTTCCAAGCTGGGCCGGCGCGTGGGCCTTATCGATGCCGACGTTTACGGCCCCAACGTGCCGCTCATGATGGGATCAAGCGAGCAGCCTAGGATCGGGCCGGGCAACATGATCGTGCCCAACGAGAGGCACGGCATCAAGACCATCTCCATCGGTTACATTGCCCCCGGTGACAAGCCGATGGTGATGCGCGGGCCCATGCTTCACCAGATCATTCGGCAGTTTCTGCAACAGGTGGACTGGGGCGAGCTGGACTACCTGATCGTCGATCTGCCGCCCGGCACCGGCGACGTGGTCATCTCGCTGGTGCAAACCGTCCCGCTCACCGGCGCGGTGGTGGTTTCCACGCCCAGCGATGTGAGCCTGGAAGACGCGCGCAAGGCTCTGGAGATGTTCGCGCAGGTCAACGTGGATGTATTGGGCATCGTCGAAAACATGAGCCATTTCACCTGCCCCCACTGCCACCAGCAAGTTGACATCTTTTCCAAGGGCGGAGCCGAGCGCACGGCAAAGCAGTTCAACGTGCCGTTTCTGGGAGCCATTGAGCTGATTCCCGCCATCCGCGAGGGCGGCGATCGCGGCCTCCCCGTCACGCTGGCCGGCCCCAAGAGCCCGCAGGCGGCGGAGTTCTACGCCGTGACGGAGAAGCTGATCGAGCAGGCGGAAGCCGCGGCAGCCGCGGCCAGCGACATACTGGAAATCAGCTAGGAAATGCGCGGCCGGGCGAATCACTCGCACGCCGGCTGCGCCCCATCCGCGCAACCGGCGCCCGCAGATCCTGCACGCTGAAAATGCTAGGAATCAGCTCACGCAGGCTACGAATTCATCGCAGCAGCCGATGCGGCGGCGTGAAGATCGCGCCTGGCCTGCTTGTTGGCTTTTTTCAACTCGCTCCTGGTCTTAACATTGGGCCCGCCAAGCCTCCGAATGGCCTTGCCGCGGCTCTCCCGATGAGGGCCGGACATGCTGATCCTTGTGCATTTGTGCAGCCAGACCAACTTTCCCGCTCACCGCAGGAGACCGCAAAACACCTCACCCGAACGGAGCACCCACAAACTGGTCAAGCCCTGTGCGTCCCAACCCATGCAAATCCAACACCTTACGTTTGCAGGTAATTTCCGTCCCTTCGCACAGAATAGAAATATCAGCACCTCTACACGCCAGCCCACGGAGAACACCAGCATGATCGAGGCAATCCCTTCGGCTTCATCCGAAATCCCGACCCGCCCGCTTGCCCCCGTGCAGCTTGTCGCCACTGGCAATCTGGCCACCGCTCAGGTCGCCCGGAGTGCGCCCCGCGAGCCCATACCACCGGCCGTGATCGCACCCACCCCCCCTAAAATATTTTTCTTTTCCACAGATTTTTTGCAGGCATTTTTGTTTTCCGCGAAATACACCGATCCGGATACCCTCACTTACCGCATTGCAGTACGCCTGTTCCTCGTCGCCCGCTTTACCAGCCTTTTGTCGCAACTCAGGTATCGGATAAGTTCGCAAATTCGCTGCGACCACGCTGGCTCCTTCAGCGCGGTTAGCGCGGCTGTTGCAACGCATCGAGATAGGATCTGCGCGGCCTGCAGCAGTGCTACTTATCTCCGACATACCGGAAGCACTGAGAATGCCTGCAAACATTATATGTTTTTAATGAACCTATCCTTGCCGCAACCATCGCTTCACGCTCCGGTTCGCGCAACATCGAGTTACCAAGTTATCTAGGACATAACCAGTCACCACATCTGCGGGGCATGTGGTCGATGTGGCCTTACACGGAGGGTAGAGGAAACAAGGCGAACCATACCAGGGGGTTCATTCCTCGCCGGCAGGAATTCGAATCTGCTCGGCGAATGATTGAATCGCTGCTCCCGCAGTGGCCGCGGCAGAATCAATAGGGAACTAAATGTCCGGTGACGCAATCACTTCCAGTAATTCCTCCGCAAGAATCCGCAGAGGAGGCTGCGAATGATGGTTGAAGTGAGTGGGGGGGGCATCATTTCCCCGCGCAGCGCCCAGCCAATTGTTAAGGAGAAAATCGATAAATCAATCCGTGCAAAACATCTCCCACGAAACGCCATTTTTTGCTGTAGACATTTTTCGTTAGCCAAGCCTATAATCAGTCGCCATAGTGGGCCCTAGTGCAGAGATGTTCCCAAGCGTAGTTTCCCTGGCCCCAAACGTCCTTAAGATCGTCCTAAAGTGATCTTAAAGATTTATTGTGCGCACTAACTGCCAAGACAAGATATGAATGAATCTTACGAATTCGGTGGCTTTGTCCTGAATCCGGAGGAACGACTGCTGCTTCGCGACGGCAAGCCGATTCCCCTTACACCCAAGGCGTTTGAATTGCTTCTCGTTCTTGTCCAGCACAGCGGACACCTTGTCGAAAAGGACAAGTTGTTGAGTGCTGTCTGGGCAGATGTCGCCGTGGAGGAAGGGAATCTTGCGGTGCTCATTTCGCACCTGCGCAAGGCGCTTGGTGACGACCGCGAATCGCACATTTTCATTGAGACGGTGCCGCATCACGGTTATCGCTTTGTCGCTCCGGTCACCCAGAGGATCGAAACGCCAGTCATACCCAGTGAACCAATCTCCCAGGATCAGCCGCTGGAGCCAGCAGAGGCGGTTTCAGGCAGCAGACCGGGTCGGGTCCGCCAGATGTGGCTTCGTCCCGGCAGTTCGTTCGCTCTCATCGTCTTTGTTGTGTGCGCCACCGCGCTCGTTTGGCACGTCACTGGATACCGCAGCACGGTGGCCGCCAGCGTGGGCCCAATCCATTCCCTGGCCATACTTCCCTTTCAGGAAATCGGTGGGGGAAACGGCGCCAACTACCTCGGAGAAGGCACCGCCGATGCCATCATTACCCGCCTCAGCCGATTTAACACGCTCATTGTGCGTCCCACGAGCGCCATTGAGCGCTACCAGAAATCGACCCTTACTCCAGTTCAAATTGGGAAGCAGCAGTCCGTAGATGCGGTGCTCGAGGGCCTCATCCAGCGCCAGGGCGACCGGGTTCGCCTCACCGTCCAACTCGTTCGCGTACGGGACTCCGCCACGCTATGGGCCAACTCGTTTGATGAGAAGTACACGAATATCTTCTCCCTCGAAGATGAGATCTCAGAGCGCGTAGCACGGTCGTTGCAGGTTCATCTTTCCAGTGCGGAAGTCAGGCGCATGTCCCGCCAGCCTACGGAAAGCCCCGCCGCCTACGACGCCTACCTGAAGGGACGCTATTTCTGGAACGAGCGCACCACCAATGCGGTTTATCGTGGGCTGAAATACTTCCGTCAGGCTATTCAACTCGATCCGCATTACGCCGACGCTTATGAAGGTGTCGCAGACTCGTACGCGATCCTGGGGCTTTTCGCTTCCATCCCGCCGAACCAGGCCTTTCCCATTGCTCGGCAGGCCGCGCTCAAGGCGCTCAGCATGGATGATTCTCTCGCCGATGCCCATGCCACACTCGGCCTGATTGACTTTTATTACAACTGGGACGGGGCCGCCGCTGAAGATGAATTCCAGCGTGCGTTGACTATAGACCCCCATTACGCAATGGGCCACTCCTGGAGCGGCCTGGCCTTGGTCGCCATGGGGCACTTGCAGGATGCCGTCACGGAGTCGCAGTGTGCCATCAATGACGATCCCCTCTCCATGAGCGTGAACACCAACTCTGGCTGGACCATGTTTCTTGCCGGCCATACGGACGAGGCTCTTCGAATCCTGCGGAAAGCCATCAGATTTAATCCTGATTTCGCGCGAGCGCACTTCCGTCTTGGAATTATTTATGAAGCTCAAGGCCACTTCCATCAGGCCATAGAGCAATTCAAGAAGGCCATCCAGTTTTCCTCGAACGATAATCCCTATTATGAAGCCCGGTTGGGTGTTGCTTACGCTGAAGCGGGCGACACGCCCGAAGCAAGGCAGGTGCTGCAAGTGTTGCGCGCCCGCGCGCGCACCGAGTATATACCCGCATTCACTTTTTTTCTGATTTATGCGGGATTGCACGATAGGCAAGCCGCTTGTAATTGGCTGCAGAAGGCGTTGGTGGATCACTCCACCGGTATGCCCTTTCTCAAAGAAGATCCCTCTTTAGCAGGCTTCCGTTCAGATCACCGGCTTGTGGCAGTCGTACAGCACCTTAACTTCTATAGCCCCGGATAAGCCTGCACTATGCGCTGTTGTAAGTCAGAAATAAGCTCGGGAATGCAGTGCGCAAGGATGAGGGCCGTCGTCGGCGCCTGGGACTGGCTGCTTTTCGTAGTTTGAATTCCGTTGTCAATGTCCATTTGTCGCCTAACTCTATCGCTTGCAGTGGAGGAGGTTAGATGAGTCTGCCCTCGCGCAGCGTAACGCTAACCCAAGTGACTGTATGGAGCGACGGCAAGGTCCACTCGCTTCAAGATACGCTCGCAGCCGAAGAGCCCCTGGAAATGCGCATCAATGGTGTGCCGCTGAATGTAACCATGCGGACGCCGGGGCACGATCTTGAGCTCACTGCGGGGTTCCTGTTGACGGAAGGCATTATCGACTCGCGGGATCAACTTGCTGGAATTCGCGCAGCGGCGCCGGACTCGATTGCAAATCGAAATGTCGTTGAAGTCGAATTAGCCAACACGACGTTTGTGCCGAAAGATCTGCAACGGAATTTTTTCGCCGCATCGAGCTGCGGTATATGTGGTAAAGCGTCCATTGAAGCAATTCGCCGTCGCGGGTTACGCACTCCGGATCGCAGTTTTCGAGTCGCTCCCCAGGTGCTGTGTCAAATACCGGACGTCCTGCGCAACAAACAGGCAATTTTCGATCGGACCGGTGGTCTTCATGCCGCGGCACTCTTCGATGCGCAAGGAAGCCTGGTTGCGCTGTGCGAAGACATCGGCCGGCATAATGCGGTCGATAAAGTGGTCGGATGGGCCTTGCTCCGTGACCTTTTGCCGCTTAGCCGTTATATCCTGCTCGTGAGCGGGAGAGGTGGGTTTGAAATTGCCCAGAAGGCGTTGGCCGCCGGGGTTCCGGTCGTCGTTGGTGTGTCAGCGCCGTCCAGTCTTGCAGTCAGACTCGCGCGGGAACTTGATTTAACGCTGATTGGCTTTTTGCGTGGAAGACGGTTCGTGGTTTACTCCGGCAGCTTTCGGTGCCTGACAAATAGGCTTTAGAATATGTCGCGCCGACGTGCGCAAAGAACATTCGCGTGAAAAAGGCGCACTCAAATCCCGCGGCGCCACGGACCAACCCGTCTGCCTGCTCATTGTTTGAGGGCTCTGTAAGTTTGTTAGCCAAGGCTATGAAGTAGAAGAGGCGGGACAACGGCTTCCAGCTTCAATTTCAGCGGATGAAGGCTGAGCTCCTGCTGCGTCGGTCAAAGCCTTTTCTCCCAACAAGTAGCTGCAAGCTATCGCCGTACTGTGAATCAACTTCCCAAGAACGTAGCGCGGACAATCTGTATGCCTTGCTCCTGTTGTTATGAGCAAAGATCGCAACCGTTTTCTCCGCATCCGCTGCCTTCAGGCCTTAGCGGTTTTGAAAGTCAAGTGCTCGTTTATGCCGCTTCTTCTGCCGGCATTTTGGTGTGAACGGAGCTTGAAATATGAGCATCTCCAGGAATTTTTATGCATTGAGGGTGTCTTCGGGAAATGCGGGTAAAATTTCAATCCGGCTCCTTCCTCAAGTTCTTGACATGACCGGATGAATGCAAGATAATCGCAAACGATTGCAAGGTTCCGATGGCTATAACTTTAAAAGACGTGGCGCGGGAAGCGGGAGTGAATGTTTCCACGGCGTCGCGAGCGCTCAACAACTCTTTTGGAATACACGTCGACACGCGCAAGCGCGTCCTGGAGGTCGCCGAGCGCCTGAAATATCGAACCAACCAGGTGGCGCGCGGTTTGGTGACCGGGCAGTCGCATAGCATCGGCCTTGTCATCAGCGACATCCGCAATCCCTTCTTCGCGGAAGTTGCGCGCGGCGCCGAAGATGCTGCGTTCCATGCCGGCCGCGACCTGGTCCTGTGCAACAGCGACCTGAACGCCGAGAAGCAGATGCGCTATCTTGACTGGCTTTTGGCCAAGCGCATCGACGGGATCGTCATTAACTCCGTGGCGCCATTGAGCCCCGCGCAGCAAGATCAATTGTGGTCGGCCGGTGTTCCGATTGTGTTATTGAATCTCAGTCTGGCGCATCGGCGCTCGCCCTTATGGCGTTTCTCCGCGGCCATTGCGGACAATCTTGCGGGCGGCGAGATTGCGGGGAATTACCTCATTGATCTTGGTCATGCCCATGTCCTTCACGTCACCGGACCGCGGACTCACGGCAACTTCGCCGACCGCACAATCGGATTCCTCAATGCTTTTCAGCGCAGAGGTCTTCCCAGGCCGAGGGTCGTTTATGGCGAACACACGTTTGGGGCGGCGTACCAGGTGGCGATGCAGCATTTGGAGGCTGATCGAAACATGACCGCCATTTTTGCGGGCAACGATGTAATCGCCTTTGGGTGTATGCGCGCCATGATGGAAAAGGGCGTGCGTATTCCGGAGGACGTCTCGATCGTTGGCTTCGACAATCTTGAAATGTCGCAGATCAGCAGTCCGCCTTTGACGACCATCGATCAACCGAAATACGAAACCGGCAAGGCCGCCGTCGAGATGCTATTGAGCATGATGGCAAAAGATGGCCCTCACGAACCGGAACACCGCATTATAGGCGTCCGCTTGATCGAGCGGGAATCCTGCCGGAGGATTGCCGGGACTGCAGTGCAGGACCGCAGGAGCGCGAAGCACTTGGCGCGGGATGGTTCTTCTCATTCCCTTTCGGCGGCAAACAAAAGCGTCAGGGATAAGCCACGAAAGCATTCGGTTAAAGAGTGAGTCGAGTGCCGCCCGCATCCCTGCATAGGCACGCGTGCTGATTGCCTTGGCGGGGATTGGGTTGGATTGCTCGAACGATATTTACGGGAGGAGCTTACAGAAATGTCTACAACTGCGGGTCTCAAGCGAGTGCCTTTTCTGATTGGAGGGGAATGGGTCAGTAACACCTCTTCTTACATTACGCACGTAAATCCCGCTACGGGCGAGGTTAATTATGAGGTTAGTGCCGGAACGGAAGCCGACATCGCTGCGGCCGTGGAGACGGCGCACAAGGCTGCCGCGGCGCCGGCGTGGCGCAATATGTTGCCGCATAACCGGGCCCTGTTGCTCAACCGCATTGCGGATTTGATGATGGAGCGCTCCGACCTGCTCGCGCGCTGTCAAATGCTGGAGAACGGCAAAGTCTGGAAGGAATGCAAGAACCAGGTCATCAACGGCGCCGCCACTTTCCGGTATTGTGCCGCCGCGGTTGAGACTCTGGGCTCGGAGATCACTCCCCCGCGTGGCAACTACCTGAGCATGACGGTGTACGAACCCTGGGGTGTAGTGGCTGCGATTACGCCGTGGAACTCGCCCATTACTTTAACGTGCAACAAGATTGCGGCGGCGCTGGCTGCCGGCAATGGCATTGTTCTCAAGCCGGCATCCTTCACCCCGACCTGCGGTATTGAGTTGGGAAGAATCGCACTGGACGCGGGCGTTCCGCCGGGGGTG
Source organism: Acidobacteriota bacterium (assembly GCA_021803035.1). GTDB lineage: Bacteria > Acidobacteriota > Terriglobia > Terriglobales > Acidobacteriaceae > Telmatobacter. Next base: position 27,160 of record JAJZME010000060.1, read on the forward strand.
TTGAATGTTGTGCCCGGAGCGGGCAGCAAGATTGGCGACGCGCTCGTCAACCATCCCCTGGTGCGCATGGTCTCCTTCACCGGAGGAACCGAGGTGGGGCGCAGGATCTCTGAATTTGCCGGCAGGAAGATTATTCCTGCGGTGCTGGAATTGGGCGGTAAGTCGCCGCACATTATTTTCGCCGATGCAAATTTGAAAGCAGCGGCGGATGCGGCCACCGTTGCCATCTTCGAAGGCACCGGCCAGTCCTGCACCGCGGGATCGCGTTTATTTGTAGAGCGCAAAGTCTACGATGAGATGATTTCCATGATCATGGAACGAGCGCGCGCGCTGCACGTGGATCTGCCTGACGCCCCCGGCGCCCAGCTCGGCCCCAGCGCCAGTTTTGCTCAGCGCGAGTTCGTGGAGAGCATGGTGGAGGGCGCGCGTAAAGAGGGTGCCGAGATTCTAATTGGCGGTTCTCGCCCTTCCGATCCGCGCCTGGCCAAGGGAGCCTTTTATCTGCCCACCATCGTTGCCGGAATTACGAACCAATCGCACATCGCGCAGCAGGAGATTTTTGGCCCCGTTCTGTGCGCCATACCGTTCGATAACGAGGATGACCTCATCGCGAAAGCCAACGATGTAAGTTACGGTCTGGCCGCTGGAATCTGGACTGCGGACTACAAACGAGCCTGGCGTGTGGCCCGTGCCCTGGAAGCGGGCATGATCTGGATCAACACCTATAAGCAATTTTCCACTGCGGCTCCGTTCGGCGGGTTCAAGGATAGTGGCCTGGGTCGCGAGAAGGGACTGCAAGGCATTAGAACCTATCAACAAGTGAAAACGCTGTTTTGGAGCATGTCCGATACCTTTGATGGCGGTTTCAGCATAGCTAAATAACTGGAGGGAACTTATGACCGATAGTAGAGTACAGGCAACTCGCGTAAAGCCTACGTCAAAGGGAGGCGCCTACATTGCGGACTTCCTGGTCCAGCAGAAAGTTCCTTATATCTTCGGCGTGTGCGGCCACGGCATTCTCGGCTTGCTCGATGGATTATTCGATCGGCGGGATGAGATTAAAGCTATCTCCGTGCACCACGAATCCGCCGCTGGGTTCATGGCTGAAGCCTATTTTCGGATTACGCGGAAACCGGCGGCTACCTATACTTCGTGTGGCCCCGGCTCCGCCAATCTGATTCTCGCCATCGCCGCCGCCTTCGCCGATTCGTCGCCGATGCTCAACATCACCGGCAACGTCCCCACCGGACAGTGGAACCGCGGTCCCTTCCAGGAGACAGGCAGATATTTCCAAGGCGACTTTGTCAATGTTCTTCGCCCTTACGTGAAGCGCAGTTTTCAGCCCACACGGGCAGACATGCTGCCTCTGGCGCTCCGCCAGGCATTTGCCCTGATGACCAACGGGCGTCCGGGCCCGGTGCATATCGATGTGCCTTTGAACGTGTTCGTGGAGCCTGTGGATGAGAACGCCGCGCAACGCGACATGGATTGGCCGCCCGCCGAGTATTCCCGGCCGGCGGCGGATCCCGCGGCCGTTGATGATGCACTAGGACTGTTGCAGGCGGCTGAGCGTCCTGTGATCGTTGCTGGACATGGCGTCGAATTGAGCGGCGCCGAACCCGAACTGCTTGCGATTGCCGAGCGTTTCCGTATCCCCGTCGCCACCACGCCGTTCGGCAAGGGTGTTTTTGATCCCCGCCATCCCTTGAGCCTGGGCACAACCGGACGCAATGGGTCGTATCCCGCAAACGCCGCCTGCCGCAATGCAGACGTGATTCTGGCCCTGGGAACGCGATTCGATGACCGCGCAACCAGCGCCTGGCTGCTGGGCTTTACCTACAACATTCCCCCTACCAAGCTGATTCATGTGGATATTGACGCGGCGGAGATTGGCCGCAACTTCCAGCCCGCATTGGGCATTGTGAGCGATGCGAGAATTCTCTTGCAGCAGCTTCTCGCCGCGTCGCGTGCCGCGACTCCGCACGATGCCTGGCTGGAGCGCATTGCAGGATGGCGCAAGCGATGGGAAGCCGCAACCGTTCCGCCCCGCAGCTCCGACGCCATCCCGATCCGCCCCGAGCGGGCGGTAGCTGATCTGCGAAAGGTCGTACCCGCAGATGGCATCGTACTCTGCGATGTCGGCGCGCATCACAATTGGCTGGTTGCCGAATACGAAGCCTGGAAGCCGCGCACCTTCCTCCAGACCTGGGGTTTTGCCTCCATGGGATTCGCCGTTGCTGGCTCCGTCGGCGCCAAGCTGGCCGCGCCTGACCAGCCAGTGGTATCGCTGTGTGGGGACGGCGCTTTCATGATGAACGCCAGCGCGGTGCTCACGGCCGTCGAGTACCAGATTCCGGTGGTGTGGGTGGTATGGAATGACTTCGGCTACGGCTCTATTCGTCATCAGCAGCGCGGCTTTTTCGGTAAAGGCAGGGAGTTAGCAGTCAGCTTTACCGATCCGAGCGGAAAGCTCTTCTCTGCCGATTACGCCATGTTGGCCAGATCCATGGGCGCCGAGGGCCACACCGTGGAAAGACCCGCCGATCTTGCTCCTCAACTTGAAGCCGCGATCCGCTCCGGACGCCCCACCGTCCTCGATGTCAGGATTGACCGCGAAGCCCTGCCGCTGGCGACCGGCAGTTGGGACCTCCCGCCCATTCCGCACCCCCTGCCTAACTTCGGCTGGGAAGAAGACTAGTTGATGAGAATGAAGATGAGTATGAGAATGAGCGCTGCGTGCCGCAGTTGATTCGATGAGAACACAGAGTTGCGGATATTAGTCAAGGACAATACTGCCAGCGCCTTGGCCACAGTGGTTCTTTCCATTCTCGGCGTCTTGCGCAGGCCTCCGGCCTGGATGCGGCCGTCAAGGATCGGCGATTCGTAACGTTGCCTCGTTGTCGATTACACTGGGCAACCCATATCTCTCGGCATGAACACCTGTGGCTGGTTGCTCAATCGCTCCGAGTTATAGGCAGAGGCGGACTTAGGATTCCTGCTTAGGTGCGGCGGTCTCTGTCGTTTGACGCGTTTCACCGACCACCGATTTTTCGGGATCGATCAAGAAAGCCCAGACCAGAGCGCCGCAAGCCAACAGTCCCGCCGTCACCAGGAACGGTACCACCCAGGATCCTCTTTGAACAAAGAACCCGAAAAGAATCGGCGATGCCGACGCACCAATAGCGCCCGCCAAGTTCATGATGCTGCTCACCGTACCGCTGAATTCCCCTCCCACGTCCATTGCCACGGCCCAGGATGGACCGAAGACCATATCGAGAAAAAAGAACGACAGGGCCAGGCAAAGCACGGCCGCCCAGGGGCTCTGGCTGAGCCCGGTGGGGATCAGGAAAACTCCGGCGATCAGCATGGCGGGAGCGGCTACCACGCGACGCGAAAACTTCAGCCGGCCCGTCGTCCGATAGACCCAGTCGCTCAGCGTCCCTCCCGCTACGTTTCCGACCACGGCGACCAACAAAGGAATGGAGGCGACAAAGCCGAGGGATTTGAGCGAAAAATGCCGGGACACTTCCAGATACGTGGGATACCAGCTAAGAAAGAAGTATGTTCCGAAAAAGTAGCAACCGTAAGCGATCATCATGAACCACATGTTCGGCGAGCCCAGGATGATCTTCCATGGCGTCTTCGGCCGCGTTGGCGCGTCCCGTTGCACCATCGTTCCGTACGCCTGAATGCCCCGGATATAAGCCAACTCCGCCCGATTAACCCGCTTGTGTTCTTCCGGCCGATTCCGGTAGATCCAGTGAAAGGCGATTGCCCAGATCACTCCAAGGGACCCAAAGATGTAAAAAATTGAGCGCCAGCCGAAGGCACTCATAATGCCCACGGCGACCAAAGGCGTGATGGCGACGGCCAACCGGGTGGCACCGTTGGAGATGCCTTGAATCCTGCCGCGTTCCGATTTCGGAAACCATAACTGCATGCCGCGGGTAGCCACGGGTATCGCACCTGCTTCGCCTAGACCGAGAACGAGACGCGCCGCCAGAAGCGAAGCAAAGCCGACAGCCAGGCCCGTGCTTCCCGAAGCGATCGCCCACCAAACCATGACAACTGTAAGCACCGTCCTGGGACCGAACCGGTCTCCAAACCACCCGCTCGGTACTTGGCCAATCGCGTATGTCCAGACGAACGCACTGAAGACGATGCCCATCTCGGTGGCGTTGAGTCCGAACTGATGAGCTATCTGAGGGGCAGCCACGGAGATATTGCCGCGGTCCATGTACGTGACCAGATACATCAAGCTCATCAGGGAGAGGATCATCCACCGGGCTCGCGTCGGCCGAGTGGGGGATTCGTCGGAAAGGGAATTATCTGCGACTGGTCTGGGCGCGAAGTTCAAGCGATTCCTCCGTGAGAGCCGATTGAGCAACGAAAAGCCGGACAGACTCATTATGGGGAAGGGAAGGATCGTTCGGCTGTTGCGATGTAAGGCAAGGTCGAAGCCTCATCCATTATCACACGAGACTAGATTGCATCCCTTGTGTGAACGCGTTTAGTCGCGTGTTTCGAATACCCCCATTTGTTTGTGCCCCGGCGTGCTACGGAGGGATGCCGTAGCCAATCCTGCGGACCCGTCGGCAACAAAAGTTCTGCGTGCCAGATGTTCGATCTTCACCTCCTTGCTGTGCCGTGTCAGGGGCATCTGGGTGTGCTCCTTGCGACGCAAGAGGAGGATCCGGCGGGCGCGATCCCAGCCCGTCAGTTGTAAATCGTCCTCGATGGTGCTCACGCCCTGATCGCGGCTGGCGGTTCTGTCCAATCCTGGCGTGCAAACCGGCGGCGCAAAAGGCGCCTGACTCCCTTGGTCGGGCGCAGCGCGAACAGGTAACTCTGCCCGCGCCGGCCCAACTCCTCGATAAAGGGCTCGTTACCAAAGTCGCCACCACCGCGCACTGCCGCCGGCCGCTCGCTGGGTACAAACCCGTCTAGCACTCGGTTAGTCCAGGGGGGCGTGCTGCGGGTCATAGAGTATCTTGACGGTTACATCGATACCCGGAATCCAGGGCTGGTTGCGCGCCGGCTGGACACGCGCAAGCAGTTGCGGCTGCGGGCCGCGGCGGCTCTTCTCCTCGTGTAGCCGCGCCAGCGCCCGGCCAT
>JAJZME010000079.1 GCA_021803035.1 Acidobacteriota bacterium
AATCTTGCGCGCTATCAAACGCCCATGATGGATCAGGCCGACAAGGTCCTGACCGAGGTCTGGCACCAGGAGGACATCCGCTTCTACGGCTGGCGCGGCATCCAGGTGCCTTTGCGCAAGGACACTACGCCGGGCATTCAAAGCGCCGTCGATCAGATGCTGGCGGCGCTGAACAAGCAGCAGGACGGCATGGTCGCCAGGGAACATGCGCTGGCCCAGCCGAAGGCGCATCATTACGAGCTGCAGCTCCAGTAGCGCGGAGAAACCGGGTAGCCGGCGGTTCGCGCGCTCAGGCCTTGGGCTGCTGAACCTCGCGCCGGGCGCGCGGCCCGGTGGCAAACTCCGAGCGGAACCGGCTGTAGGAGAAGTAAATCACCAGGCCGATCGCCAGCCAGATAAAAAAACGGAACCACGTAATGATAGGCAGCCCGGCCATCAGCAGAAAGCAACAGAGCACGCTGAGCGTGGGAATCACCGGCCCACCGGGAACAAGAAAGCCGCGCCGGCGATCCGGCTCGCGGTAGCGCAGAATGATGACGCCCAGCGAGACCAGCACAAACGCGAACAGCGTGCCGATGTTCGACAGATCGGCGAGTGTGCCGATGTCGAGCAGCCCCGCGGGAATGGCCACCACGAAGCCTGCTACCCAGGTGGAGAACGCCGGCGTGCGGAAGACCGGGTGTACCTTGCTGAAGACCTTGGGCAGCAGCCCGTCGCGGGACATGGAAAACCACACGCGCGACTGGCCTATCTGATAGACAAGAATCGACGAGATCATGCCCAGGATCGCGCCGAACAGCACCACCAGCCGTACCCAGTGCAGCTCGCCGCCTCCGCCATGCGCCGCTGAAATCTTCCGCAGCGCATTGACCACCGGCGCGGCATCGCCCATCATCGAGTTCCACGGCACCAGCCCGGTCAGGCACACGGCCACAGCCACGTAGAGCACCGTGCAGATCACCAGCGTGGAGATGATGCCGATGGGCAGATCGCGCTTGGGATTGCGGCACTCCTCGGCCGCGGTCGAGACCGAATCGAAGCCGATGTAGGTGAAGAACATGATCGACCCGCCGGTGAGCACGCCCGACCAGCCGTTGGGAAAGTAGGGATGGTAATAGCTGGGATGGATGAAGCTGATGGCCGCGAAGACGAAGATCAGAATCGCGGCCAGCTTCAGGATCACCATGGCGTTGTTGGCGCGCGCCGACTCGCGAATGCCGCGCACCAGAACCACGGTGAGCAGCAGCACGATAACAAACGCGGGAATATTGAAGCCGAAGTGCCAGCCCGGCGGGTAGATGACGTGCCCCGAGAAATCCGTCAACCCCTCCGGCAGATAGGCAGGCGAGATCCATCGGGCCGAGGGATGTAAGCCGAACCAGTCGAGCAGATCGACCACGTGCGCGGCAAAACCCACGCTGACGGCCATGTTCGATCCGGCGTATTCCAGGATCAGATCCCAGCCGATGATCCACGCAATCAGCTCGCCCATGGTGGCGTAGGTGTAGGTATACGCCGAGCCGGCGATGGGAATCATCGACGCCAGCTCGGCGTAGCAAAGCCCGGTAAAGGCGCAGACGATGGCCACCAGCACAAGCGAGATGGCGATTGCCGGTCCTGCGCCCGGCCGCCCCGCCATGGCGGTGTGGCGGATAAGATAGTCGGCCAGCGGCGTATTGATGAAGCTTTTGGTCTCGAAGTGCTCGCCGGAAATCGCCGTGCCGATGACAGTGAAGATGCCCGAACCGATCACCGCGCCGATGCCCAGCGACGTCAGCGACCATGGCCCCAGCGTCTTCTTGAGAGAACGCTCCGGCTCGTCCGCATCGCGGATCAGCTTGTCAATGGATTTTCGGGCAAGCAGTTGACTGGGCAGCGGCCGTCTCCTCATCCCCGCCTGCGCTTGCGTCTGCGGGAGTCTATCTCAGAATACAAGCCAGGGAATGGCGAAGAGCCAGCAAAAGCAGCTTCCAGCCGCCGGTCCCTGGCTCTTCTGCACAGACATTCGCTTCAACAGTCTCAGAAGATGCTGAAAGCCGCTTCTTTCGGCTAGCGCTTGGACTGGCCGCGCACCATCTTCTTCACTTTTCTCTTTTGCGAACCGCGCGGGGTGGTGCGCTTGGCTTTGGGAGCCGCCTTTTTGCGCGCCGCGCGTTTGAGCTTCTTACGTTCCACCTTGTCGGTCACTTTGGTCGTGTCGGCCACGTTGTTCCTCTCTCGCTCGAATCAATTCAGAATTTTCCCGGAAGTCGGGGTGTCGTAACCCTTATTCTAACTGGGAATTTTCCGCCCGGCCATCCACTCAGATCCAGGAAAAACGCTCAGGGTTGGAGCACCATGGCCTTGCCGAGCTGGAATGTCAACATAGACTCTGCCGGCACTACCACCTCTCTGCCGCGCGTCAGGTATTGGGCTGTAGCGCCCAGGGCGCCGCCAGCCAGCGTGCCGACGGCCGCCCCTTTGCCGCCGCCGAAGATCGCGCCCATGACAGCACCCAATGCCGCGCCGCCGCCCGTGTATGCGGCCGTCCGCTTGTTCATGCCGTAGCCCGCCTTGCCATTCTGCGTCATGGACGCGCCATTCACGTGGTAGACCTTTCCGTTCACGCTCACGGAGTACAAATCGAGCGCCAGATCCTTCGCGTTCGGGTTGCTGTTCTGAGTGCCGGCCTGCTTCAAATTCACCACGTGCAACTGTGCGGCCGATCCGGCGGGAATCACCACCGCGCCGGTGCTGTCGACGACGGCGGACTGTATTTGCGCCGGATAGAGCTTGCCAATCGGATCCGTTCTGGTGTCAATCGCGGTGTTGGTGAGTACGCTGATCTGCGTACCCGAAGGAATCACCAGCGACTGCCCCGCTGCGGTGGACGCCATTGCGCTTTGCCCGGTGGCGCCGTTGGGCACAGGCGGCACATTGACAGGCGCCGTCTGCCCGGCCGCGGCAGCTCCAGCCGGCATTTGCTGGCCAATTGCAGGTGCGGTTCCCGCTGACTGGCCATGCGTCAGCACCAGTGATGAGACATCTTTCACCGGAAAGACATAGCTGGTGCCGTTCGCTCCGGCGAATCGGATCCCGGTCACGCCAACCCATTGGCCGGTATGAGTCTGTCCGTTGAGCAGCGACAAGTGAACGGACTGGCTCGAAAAGACAATCGTCTGCACCTGGCTCAATGGAAACGAGTACTGGATTCCGGACGCCCCTTTGAAAACCAGCGTGCCGCCGGGCTGGCCGGTATAGGTGCCGAAATAGCTTCTGCCATCGCGCAGCACCACAACGTCGGCATGCAAGGGAAGAGCGGAGAACAGCAACAACGCGACAGAAAACAAAACAAATCGTCTCATGGGAATTCACCTCGACCGGAGTTGTATTGACCGGGGAACGTCCTCGGGGAATTGGCGCCTGCTTGAACCCATGCGCTTCGAACTATGATACGTTCTCACATCGTCCGCCAACTTTCAATGGTTTCGCAGACCATCGTGCGGATTTGAGACGGAATTCTGGCTCATCGCTGACCGCGCAGTTCCGGGAAACCGCGCCGGAACGGGAGAAGAAATCCGGGCTCCGCTACGGGCGGCGCCGTGAGCGAGGTTGCGCAAAATCTTGCATCGGTAGCCCGCAGGCGCTCATCCGGCGCTCACAGCCGCCCTTGCTTTTCCAGCGTCATCACCTCTTGGTAGAGCATCCCGCCCACAATCCTGTGCACCTTGGTGGAAGGATGCCCCTGGTGATAGTAGAAATGCGCGGAAGGCGAGGCGCAGGGTGTGGTGTTCTGGTGGAAGATGGACCGGCCCGCGCACGGCTGCGTGGTATTCGTAATGCCATACTTCGCTGCGTGGTGCATCACGTAGTCGTAATAAGGGCCCCAGTCGCTCAGGTTTACCTTCGCTCCCGGCAGCTCCGCATTCAGTTGCGCGGGAATCTTCGCAATTGCCGGATCCAGCCGCGTGCTCACCCGGGTGAAGTCCGGAATCGCTTTTGGCAGCAGCGCCACCATGAAAAGCCGCCCGCCCAGCGCATAGATCGTCTTCACTTCGCCTTCGAGATTGTTGACCGTCTCCTGGGTCGTGTAGTTCTTGTCGTTCAGGCCACCGGCAAAGAAGAACAGCGTGGTCTTGGGGTTGAATGCAATCTTGTGCGCGCGAACCCGCGCCGCGAAGTCGTTTACCTGGTTGCGCATGCCCACGCTCAGCAGCGCCTTGCCGATCCTGTGTCCGTTGCCGCTGCCGGTTTGGGCGCCGCTGATGGCAAAGTCCAGGCTCCTGCCGCGGGTATCGGGAGCGTTGTCCGGATAGAGCGTGAACCCCAGGTGCTGGGCCAGATAGGCCACGGACGTGGGCCCATTGCCATCCCGATATCCCTCGCCGATGTCCGAATAGCTGTCGCCGAAGACATACATGCGGTTGATGGTGGCGTGCACCGGCGCGGTCCTGGCCGCGTGCGCCATTGAGGGAAGCGCGAAAACGCCGCAAGCCAGCAACAGGCCGGCGAACAAGGCAGGAACGTGTGTCCTGAGCATGGTTCAACTCCCGAGTCGCAGGATTGGAGAAATTGCAAAAACATCAGCCGGCCTGGGGAAGCGCTCGACCCTCTGCTCCAAATACTAAATCTTTTCCAGGTTGGCAAACTTCTCCATCAGCTTCTTCAGCCCGTGCCGCGCGAACAGCACGGTCAGTTTTGCATCTTCGCCTTCGCCTTCACGCATCACCACCGTGCCCTCGCCGTACTTGCTGTGCCGCACGCGCTGCCCTTGCTTCAGCCCGGCAACTCCCGCGGCCGCAGCCACGCCCGGGGCCGGCCGCGCAAACGTTCCCGGCTTGCCCGGGCCCGCCTTGCCGCCGAAGAACCGCGCAATGTTGTCGATGGAATCCGACTTGCCCGGCGTCCCGTGCGCTGACGCACTCTTGCTGCTTGAACGGCCGCCGTAAGCCGGCGCGCGCTGCGGCGCTTCCTGGCTCTCGTCCTCGTAGTTGAAGTGCCGGTCGCCGGATTCGAATGCGCGCCCGCGTCGCCGGCCTGCGCCGTAACCGCTGCCGTAAGCCGGTGTCGACCAGGCTGGACTGCTGCCGCCCAGATTTTCGATCAGCTCCTGCGGCACCTCGTCCAGAAAGCGCGAAGGAATGCTCATCTCCGGAGCCTCGTTGCCGTAGCGGCGCCGGTAATGCGCCCGCGTCAGGATCAGTGTGTGCATGGCGCGCGTCATGCCCACGTAGCACAGCCGGCGCTCTTCTTCCAGATCGTCAGGATTGTTCAGCGTGCGCGAGTGCGGGAACAGTCCTTCTTCAAGACCGGCCAGAAACACCAGCGGAAACTCCAGCCCCTTGGCGGCGTGCAGCGTCATCAGCGTGACACGCGCGTTGGGATCGAACTGATCGGTGTCGGAGGCCAGCGCCGCGTGATCCAGAAACTCGGCCAGCGTCTCGCCGCGCTCCTCGGCGTCGTGCGCCGCGTTGGCCAGCTCCTTCAGGTTCTCAATGCGGCTGAAGGCTTCCGGCGAACCTTCGGCTTCAAGGGCCTTGATGTAGCCGGTGCGGTCGATGAGGAAGCGGATCAGCTCCGGCAGCGTGGCCGCATCGCCGGGCGCGCGGAAGGCCGTTTCGCCCCGCTTCTTGTCCTCTGCAACTTCCTTGCCGTCCGATTCAAAATCGGGCTGCGGCGTTTCGTTTTGTGCCGTCCGCTTGGGCTTCTTCAGAAACGGCCGCTTGGGCGCTTCTGCAAACGGCGAAAAATGGCTCGCGTCGAGCAGTGGAATCTGAGCCTGATTCGCGCCTAAGCCAAAATCAGCCGCCTCGTCCGTCGCAGCTTCCTGCCGTTCTGCCGCGGCCGGTTCCTCGGCGCCAAATGCAAAGTCCGTGTCCGCCTCGCCCGCTTCGCTCTCGGCCACATCGGCGGTGAGCTTGCCAGCAAAGTCGGGATCCATCATGGCCTGCGCATCCAGAATCAACTGCCGAAACGACTCCAGCGCCATCTGCGCGCGCGCCGGAACAAGCCGGTTCTTCACCGCCGCGCCAGTCGCCTCCCACGTCGAGACGCCGGTTTCCAGCGCCAGCCGCTCCAGCGTCTCCAGCGTGGTTTTGCCAATGCCCCGCGCCGGTACATTGACCACGCGCTGCAGCGCCATCGAATCATGCGGATTGCGCACCAGCCGCAGATAGGCCAGCAGGTCCTTGATCTCCGCGCGTTCGTAAAAGCTGAACCCACCCACCATGGTGTACGAGATGTTGTAGCGCCGCAGCGCCTCTTCCACCAGCCGCGACTGCGAATTGGTGCGGTACAGCACCGCGCAATGCCGCTCGGCGCCGCGCTCCGTCTCTTCGGCCGGCAGCGGCGTGTCCAGAAACTTCTGAATGCGGTCGGCGATGAACAGCGCCTCGTTCTCGCCGTCGGGCGCTTCGTAGTAGCCGACCGGCGCCCCGCCCTGCCGCTCGGTCCACAGCTTTTTCCCCTTGCGCTTCAGGTTGTTCCTGACCACCGCCCCGGCCGCTTCCAGAATCACCTGCGTCGAGCGGTAGTTCTGCTCCAGCCGGATAATGCGCGCGTTGGGAAAATCCTGCTCGAACTCCAGAATGTTGCGGATGTCGGCCCCGCGCCACGAGTAAATACTCTGGTCCTCGTCGCCCACGGCGCACACATTCTTGCGCTCGCCGGCCAGCAGCTTCATCAGCTCGTACTGCGGACGGTTCGTGTCCTGATACTCGTCCACCAACAAATATTGATAGCGCCGCTGGTAGCGCTGGCGCACCTCGGCGGAAACCTTCAGCAGCCGCACCGCCTCCAGCAGCAGATCGTCGAAGTCCATCGCGTTATTCTTTGCCAAATCGGCCTGGTAGCTCTTGTAGATGTGCGCGATGCGTTCGCTGTTCGGGTCCTTCGAGCCCAGGTAGTACTCCTGCGGATCGACCATGTGATTCTTGGCCCATGAAATGCGGCCCAGCACCGTGCGCGGCGTCAGTTGCTTGGTGTCCAGCCCCATGCGCCGCATCACCTGCTTCACGATGCCCTGCTGGTCGCTCTCGTCGAAGATGGCGAAGCTCCGCGTCAGCCCCTGCCCGCGCACCTGCAGCGCCTCGATGTCGCGCCGCAGCAACCGCACGCACAGCGAGTGAAATGTCGAAATCAGCGGCTTGGCCAGCGTGGTATGGCCCAGCATCCGCTCCACCCGCTCGGCCATCTCCGCGGCGGCCTTGTTGGTGAACGTCACCGCCAGAATCGAGTCCGGCGCCACCCCTTTTTCCTGGATCAGCCACACAATGCGGCTGGTAATCACGCGGGTTTTGCCTGACCCGGCGCCCGCCAGGATCAGCAGGGGGCCTTCGGTCGTCTCAACTGCGGCGCGCTGTTCGGGGTTCAGATTGGCAAGGAGCGGTTGCACGGTCGCATAATCCATGCGGGAAGGATCCTGCCTCTAGTGTACCGTTGCAGGCAGTCCGCGGCCGGAAGAGTCGGCCCGATCCCGCGGCCGCGCCTGTAAGACCGGTTCTGATGCGCATATAAAACAAATTAGATCATGCACTTAAAGGCATGCGTCCTTCGTGCCCGGCTGCCGTCTCACGCGCCTCTTGCATCCTCTCCCATCCTCCTGATTTTTTGCTCTTCTGCCCGCGTCTTCATGGTTTCCTTATGTCCGGATCTCTAGACTGAAGCCATCTTGTGATGGGGTGGGAACTTGAAGCGGCTGGACGCGGCAACGAACCGCAGCGCTGTGCCTCCTCTGTGGCGGATTCCACGGCCCGCCCGCTCATCTCTTCCATTCCATGCCGGCCTGGTAATTTCTCTTCGCACGGGTGGGTGCGGGAGGTTACCCTACTTGTGAGCGTTTCATCAACAGCCGCCAGCGTCCCTCACGCAGGCACTGTACCTTACCCAGCTAAGAAGGAGACTCATGTCCAACGAGTACCGCAATTTTCTCGCGCTGTCCTATGACGAGCTCGAGGAGCTTAACCTACAGGCCAAGAGTGACCGTATGAACCGCGTCCCGGCCGACGAAATTCGCGAAAAGCGGCTGAAGTATCTGGCAGATGAAAAGCGGATCAAGGCCGTTACCGTGCTGTTTTCCGACCTTGAGGGACGCCTCCACCTGCTGGATTACGACAAGAAGTTTCTGCTCGGCTCCTACGAGAACCTGACCTTTGACGGATCGTCGATCCGCGGCTTTACGGCGCAGAAAGAAAGTGACCTGCGCCTGGGCATCGACTGGACCTCCTTTTACTGGGTCCCCGCCGATGTCTTCGGCACCGGCAAAGTGCTGGTCTTTGGCGATGTCATCGACAAGGACGGCTCCCAGTACTCGGGCGACCTGCGCGGCGTGCTCAAGAACTATGCCGAAAAGCTCTTCAACGAGAAGAAGTACACGCTGAATGCGTCGGCTGAGATTGAGGGCTTCCTCTTCGCCGGCAAGGATGCGGAGCGCAAATACCACGAGACGCGCAAATTTGAGTTCATCAACTCCGGCGGCTACTATCACGTTCTTCCGCTTGATCCTCTGCGCGCATTTATTGACACTGCGGCCGAAGTGCAGCGCGCCATGGGCTTCAAGAACGAGAAGGACCACCCCGAAGTCGCGCCTAGCCAGTTCGAGATCAACTTCAGCTACGCCGAAGCGGTCGCGGCTGCCGATCAGATCCAGCTTTACAAGCTGCTTTGCCGCCAGATCGCCAACAATATGGGCTACACGGCCTGCTTCCTGCCCAAGCCGATCGTGGGCGTCAACGGCAGCGGCATGCACACCAACGTTTCCGTTTCTGAGGGCAAGACCAACCTCTTCTGGGACGAGAAGGGCGAGGAAAAGCTCTCCAAGTTTGGCTGGGACTTCCTGGACCGCATTCTGAGCCACGCGCTCGATCTGTGCCTCGTCTTCAACTCCAGCGTCAACGCCTATCGCCGGCTTGACCCGCACTTCGAGGCGCCCAATCAGATCCGCGCTTCGGCGACGGACCGCGGCGCCATGATCCGCGTGCCCATCGGCAACCACCGCTCCATGCGCACGGAAGTCCGCGCGGTTGCGCCCGATGCCAACCCGTACCTGACGCTCTATGGCATCTTCAAGACCGGACTCGATGGCACCATTGCGAAGGTCAAGGACCTGCGGGCCGGTGGACGCTATCTGCCCGACAACATTCAGAAGGCCATCGACGATTTCAAGGACTCCAAGTGGATTGCGGAGATCCTTGGCCCCGACGTCCAGGGCCGCTATGTGGATCTGAAGCAGGCCGCCGCCAACCGCTCGCCCCGCGAGCTCGGAACCATCGTCAAGGATTCCGAAGTGCAGTTCCACCACGCCGTTTACAACCAGTCGCTCTGGAACCTGTTCTAAGCGGACTGCCCAGGCAGAATCAACTCAGCGGCGCGCCCTTGAACGGTCGCGCCGCTGCTTTTTGTGCCCGGTGCAGCAGACAGTCCCGAGCCCGGATCCGGCAAACAGCAGCCCATCAGCAGCCCGATGCCGGCCTATCCCGGCGGCGCGCCCTGTGGTGTACACTTTCTCTTCGCGCCGGACGCGCACTGCGGCGTTGCGGCCTGGGTGGACAGGCAGAAACAGCTTCCAGCCGCCAGCCTGTCCTCTCGAACTTCAGCCGGGAACCAATCAAGGCCTGCCTCCAGCCCAATAAGCTGGGAGCCGGGAGTTAGGAGCTGGAAGCTGCCTTTCAAATCCAAGCCACGCGAACCGCTCAACGAGACGGGCCTTTACGACTACGCCGTGAAATCCCTGGGCCGCCACATGCGCACGGAAGCCGAGCTGCGCCGCCTGATGCAGCGCCGCGTGGACCCGGGCGAGCGCGGCGAGCTGGTCATCGCCGTTGTCCTGGCGCGGCTCAAGGAGAACGGCTACCTCAACGACGCCGCCTTTGCCGAGACCTACACCCGCCTGCGCCAGGAAAACGAGAAACTGGGCGCCCGCCGCGTGCGCCAGGACCTGCGCCAGAAGGGCGTGCGCCCGGAGCTGATCGCCGAAACCGTCGGCGCCCGCTACGAGCAGGCCGACGAAGAAGCGCTGGCTCGCGCCCACCTGGAGCGCAAGCGCATCGGCAAGCCGCAAAACCAGAAAGAGACCGTGCGCGTCATGCGCCGCCTGGTGGCGGCCGGCTTCTCCACTGGCGTCATCTACAAGATCCTCCGCCAGTGGGACGTGCCCGGCGAGGCGCTGTCGGCCCTGGACAATCTGGAGGCGGAGCCGCGCGAAGAATAAGACCGGCCCGCGGATTTCCCAAACCCCTGGCTAAGCGCGCGGCGCCTTGACTGCAATGATCTCCAGCGGGTCAACCCGCGGCGGGTCTGCCAGCAGCTCGTCGGCCTTGGCAAACAGGGCCTTCGCAATAGCTCCTGTCAGGTGCGCTTTTCTGCCCTCCTCATCCTCAAACGTGTCGAAGATACCGAATCTCCCCGCGCCCAGCTTCATCGCGTACCAGCCTACGGTGCCGGCCTCCTGTGCGGCCAGCGGCAGGGCCGACTTCAGGAACTCCTCAACCTCCGTTTCTTTTCCCGCCTTGGCGTGCAGCATCGCAAACAAGGCAAACTTCTCCATTGTGCCCTCCTGTCGTCTCGTTTCGTTTCGCTCCATCCATCAGATGCATGTTTTGCGGTGCGGTTTTCCAGCGGCCGTCATTTCCCCAATCTTTGAATGTGAGCCCGCGCCATTGCCGTTCGGCCAGCGGCGGATGACCCGTCATGCCCGCCCGCGCACCCGGCCGGATGCGCCGCAACCCGTTGCCCAATTACACTAATAACGTCATGCAACCCCGCACAGGAAACGAGATACGCGAGCTGTTTCTGCGCTTTTTTGAGTCGAAGGGGCACCGCCGTGTGCACTCTTCCTCGCTGGTGCCTGCCAACGATCCCACGCTGTTGTTCACCAACGCCGGCATGAACCAGTTCAAGGACCTTTTCCTTGGCGCCGAAAGGCGCGACTACGCCCGCGCCACCACCTCGCAAAAGTGCGTCCGCGCCGGTGGCAAGCATAACGACCTTGAAAATGTGGGCTTTACCCGCCGCCATCACACCTTCTTCGAGATGCTGGGCAACTTCAGCTTCGGCGACTACTTCAAGCGCGACGCCATCAAGTTCGCCTGGGAACTGGTCACCAGTCCCGAGTGGTTCGGCATCCCCGAAGACCGGCTCTACGTGACCATCTTTGAAGGCGCCGAGAGCGTGCCCCGCGACAACGAGGCCGAGCAGTACTGGATCGAGGCCGGCGTACCCCAAGACCGCATCTTCGAATACGGCCTCAAGGACAACTTCTGGCAGATGGGCGAAACCGGCCCCTGCGGCCCCTGCTCGGAGATCTTCTACGACATGGGCATCGAAGCCGCCGAGACTTCCGGTGTCGACAAGCCCTTCGGCCAGGACGAAGCCCGCTACGTCGAAATCTGGAACCTGGTCTTCATGCAGTTCGACCGCTCGGCAATTATGGATGCGGCTGGCAAAACCACCGGCTACAAGCTCACCCCGCTGCCCAAGCCCTCCATCGACACCGGCATGGGCCTGGAGCGCGTGGCCGCCGCGCTGCAAGGCAAGGTCAGCAACTTTGAGACGGATCTGTTTACGCCGTTGATCGAGCGTGCCGAAGAACTCACCGGCAAGCGCGCCAGCGAGGCAGAGTTGGAACAGGAGAGCCGCAGTGCCGACGAGGTGGCTGCCAGCCTGCGCATCATCGCCGACCACTCGCGTGCCGCCACGTTCCTCATCAGCGACGGCGTGCTGCCGTCCAACGAGGGCCGCGGCTACGTGCTGCGCAAAATCATGCGCCGCGCCATCCGCCATGGCCGGCTGCTCGGGCAGGAAAAGCCATTCCTCAATCAGATGGTTTTTGCCGTCCGCGATTTGATGCAGGGAGCTTATCCGGAGCTGAGGGACTCGGCCGACCGCGTATCGAAAGTTGTCGAGGCCGAAGAGAAGCAATTCGATCGCGTGCTCAAGATCGGCCTGACGCGGCTCAACGAGGAATTACAGGGCGGCTTCACCGGCGACAAGGCTTTCCATCTCTACGAAACCTTTGGCCTCCCGCTCGACTTCATGGTCGACGCCGCAAGAGATCATGGCATCGCCTTCGACATGGACGGCTTCGAGCGCGCCCGCGCCGAAGAGCAGGCCCGCGCCCGCGCCAGTTGGAAGGGTGGCAGCCAGAAGACCGCCAGTCCCGCCTTCCGCGATCTGCCGCGCACCGATTTCGAGGGCTACCGCCAGCTCAACTCCGCCAACTGCGAGGTTCTCGCCATTGTGCGCGGCGGCCACGGCGTTCCCGCCGCCGGCACTGGAGAGAAAGTCGAAATCGTCCTCGATCACACCAGCTTTTACGGCGACTCCGGCGGCCAGATTGGTGATACCGGCTGGTTCACCTCGGCCGACGCCAACGAGACCATCGCCGAAATCACCGGCTGCGTTCTCCCCGTGCAGGGCGTGCGCGCGCACCAGGCCGTGCTCCGCCGCCCGCTGGCCGTGGGTGACCGCATCAACACTGTCGTCGACGGCGCGCGGCGCGACGCCATCCGCCGCAACCACACCGGCACGCACCTGCTCCACGCGGCGCTGCGCCAGGTGCTGGGTACGCACGTCAAGCAGGCCGGCTCGCTCGTCGATCCCACGCGCCTGCGCTTCGATTTTTCCCACTTCGCGCAGGTGGCCGACGAGGAGTTGCAGGAGATTGAGGACATCGTTAACCGCGAAGTGCTGGCCAACGCGCGCGTCGAAACCCTGGTAGACGTGCCCATCGACGTGGCCGTGAACGAGTACCACGCCATGGCCCTGTTCGGCGAAAAATACGGCGACAAGGTGCGCGTGGTCAAGCTCTCCGATGGCTTTTCCACCGAGCTGTGTGGCGGCACGCACACCTCAGCCACCGGCGAAATCGGCCTCTTCAAGCTCACCAGCGAAGGCGCGGTTTCGTCCGGCGTGCGCCGCATTGAGGCCATCAGCGGCCTGGGCTCGCTCGACACCTTCCGCCGCGACTTTGCCGTGGCGCAACTGGCTGCGCAGATTGCGCCTTCAGCCAACGGCAATCTTGCTGACTCGCTGCGCGCTAGGCTTGCCGGCCAGGAAGACGAGCTGAAGCGTCTGCGCCGCGAGCTGGACGAGATGCGCATGAAATCCGCCGCCGGCTCGCTCGACGATGCCGTAGCGCACGCCGTCGAGGTCAAGGGCGTCAAGGTGCTCGTGCATCGCGCCGACAATCTGGAGCGCGGCCAGTTGCGCACGCTCGTCGACAATCTCAAGCAGAAGGCCGGCGAAGGTGTCGTGGTGCTGGCCTCCGCGCAGCCCGAGGGCAAGGTGGCGCTGATTGCCGGCGTTACGCCGGGGCTGGTCAAGCGCATCCAGGCCGGCAAGCTGGTGGGCGCCGTCGCCAGGCGCGTGGGCGGCTCCGGCGGCGGCAAGCCGGAGATTGCCGAAGCCGGCGGCAAGGATCAGGCGCAGATTGACGCCGCGCTTGCGGCCGCGCCCGCGATTGTGGCCGAGCTGCTGGGCTAATCTCTCAGAGCGGCATGCGCGGCGGAAGTGGCCATCTCCGCCGCGGCACGCTTTAATCTGTGTCTATGGCTCCGCGAGCCCGAAATGCACAAGACATTGCCGCGCTGCGCCGCAATCTGCTCGTCTGGTATGTGGCCAACCGGCGCGATCTGCCCTGGCGGCGTACCACCGATCCCTACGCCATCTGGGTCTCCGAGATCATGCTGCAGCAGACGCGCGTGGCCGTCGTGGTCGATCGCTTCCGGGCGTTCATGGCGCGCTTTCCCACGCTCGTTGTGCTGGCCCGGGCGCCGGAGCAGGAGGTGCTGGCGCTGTGGAGCGGCCTGGGCTACTACCGGCGCGCGCGCATGCTGCACAAGGCTGCGCAGATTGTAGCCGGCCATCACAACGGCAATCTGCCTGCTACCGCCGAAGAGTTGCGCGCTCTGCCCGGCATCGGCGCCTATACCGCCGCCGCCATCGCCAGCATTGCGCGCGGCGAGCGCGTGGCCGTGGTGGACGGCAATGTGGAGCGCGTGCTGTGCCGCTTGGAGCGCTGGGAAGCGGACGGCGGCACCGCACTCAAGCGCAGCATCGAAAGTCTTGCCGCGCAGCTTGTTGACCCGCAGCAGCCCGGCGACTTCAACCAGGCCCTGATGGAGCTGGGCGCGACGGTCTGTCTGCCGCGCAATCCTCAGTGCCCCTCGTGCCCCATCAAAGCAGACTGCCGGACGCGCGGCGAGCATAAGACGGCGCCACGGCCGCCCATGTTGAGCCGCGAAGTGGCGTATGCGCTTTCCGTGCGCACCAGTCCCAGCGCCGGCAAGCACAGTGCCCGCGAAGTGCTTCTGGAACAGCGGCCTGCCTCGCAAACCGTGATGCCCGGCCTGTGGGAGCTGCCCACCCTGCGCAGCGCCGCCGTTCCCGCGGGCGAGCTGCGCATGACCGTGCGCCACAGCATCATGCAGGTGAACTATTACGCGCACATCCGCACCGTGTTTGAGGATGATGTGGCGGCGCTGGCCGCGCCCGGCGGCGCGCGCCGCTGGGTGGCGCTGAACGAAGCGGCGGGCATGGCGCTCACCGGCCTTGCGCGCAAGGTGCTCTTGCGTGCGCATCTGCTGCCTGCGGCGCCGCTGGACAGCATTCTGCCCGCAGCCGCCTCCGCGCCGCGCAAAAGCCGTCGCGGGTCGCCGGCCAGCCGTGCTTCACGCTGACGGCCGGCCGCCTCAGTAGTAATCCGCGCAGCTCATGTAGTAGCCGCACCCGGCGCAGATCAGCTTGCAGCGATGGCCGGTGAGGCGGCTTCCGCAGTTGGGGCAGATCTGGCTGTGGTGCTCCGCGGCAGGCTCCGAAGAGCCGCCCGCTTCACCATCTGAGACTGGACCCGGGGGATCGGGTTGAAAATCAATGTCAGGGGCCTGTTGGCGTTCAGACGACACGTCGGACAGATTAGCATGGAATAGTAGGCTGCCTGCTACCAACATCCCGGCAGGGGCCTTTTGCTTCAACTCTTTGTGGGCGCCCGGTCTTCCCCACGCGGCGCGCTCTTAACCACGATCCCCAACCACCCCCCAAGGAGGAACAATGGCTAGCAAGGCAAGTGCGGTTTGGACAGGTTCACTGAAGGAAGGCAAGGGCACCATCTCGACGGCGACAGGCGTGTTGAACAACGCCAACTACTCTTTCGCCACTCGTTTCGAAGGCGCCAGCTCGGGCACCACACCCGAGGAACTGATCGCCGCGGCTCATGCCAGTTGCTTCTCGATGGCTCTGGGAGCACAGCTGGGCGGCTCCGGCCTGACCCCGGAAAGCATTGAGACGCACGCGGCCGTAACCCTGGCCAAGACAGATGGCGGCTTCGCCGTAACCAAGATCGCTTTGACGAGCACCGCCAAGGTCCCCGGCGCCAGCCAGGAAGTCTTTGACAAGGCTGCCGCCGACGCCAAGGGCGGCTGCCCGATTTCGAAGCTCTTCGCCAACAACACCGAAATTACCCTCGAAGCCAAATTGGTCTAGGCCCGGCCAGAGAACAACAATGGGGCGCACGGCCGGCATTTTCCCGGCGTGCGCCCCGGTTCGTTTTGCCCCCGTGGCGGGATTTCATCGCCCCTGCGCCGTGCTTCCCGGCGCAATGTCAGGCAGGGGGCGGGTAAGCGTCGCCCGCCGATCCCGCCGGCGTATCCTTGCCGCCCACCATGGGTGCCTCCTCGGCAAATCGATAGCCTACGCAGGTATCCGTCAACAGGTATTGCGGATTGGCCGGGTCGTCCTCGATCTTCTTGCGCAACTGGCGAACGAAGGTGCGCAGATAATCCACCTCCTGGCGGTACTGCGCGCCCCAGATGGAGGTGAGCAGCTTGCCGTGGGTCACGGCGCGCCCGGCGTGGGCCATCAGGTAGTAGAGGATCTCGTATTCCTTGGGCGTCAGCCGGACGGGCTGCCCGGCTTTCGTCACCACTCTGCGCGTCGGCTGCACCTCGATCTCGCCAATGGTGATGGGCAGATCCTCGGGCCGCTCCGGCGTCCGGGCACGGCGCACCGCCGAGCGGATGCGGGCCAGGCACTCGCGGAAGCTGAAGGGCTTGGTGATGTAATCGTCCGCGCCGCGTTCCAGAGCATCCACCTTGTCCTGCTCGTCGTCGCGCACCGTCAGCATCAGGATGGGCAGCCGCGGCGCCAGCGCGCGCAGCCGCTCCAGCGTCTTCATGCCGCCGATGCCGGGCATGTTGATGTCCAGCAGAACCACGTCGAAGTTGTCCGACCGGATCAAGTGCAGCGCTTCTTCGCCGCGCGCGGCTTCCACAACTGTGATGCCCAGTTCCTGCAGCGGCAGCCGCAACGACCGGCGTATGGCAGGCTCGTCGTCCACCAGCAGAACCCGGATGCTCTTCTCGCTGTTCAAACTCGAACTCCTTGAGATGCGGTCGGCGAACGCATTCTTTGATGGCTCATTCCGCCGTCCCGGGCCCGATGGGCTTGGCCGTGCTCGATCGCTGTCTGCATTCCTCGCGAAGAATGCACCCCGGCAAATTCGCCGCCCGGCAGCCAGATAAGTTACCCGCTAAGTTGCGGCGGCAAGGCGGGAAACTGTGCCCTATAGCAAAGACATTCTCAGGATTGCATAACGGCTGGCAGAAATTCAATTTCCTCGCGCTGAATGTTGGTCCCGGCCATGCGCAATGAAACGATTGGGCTCTCTTTATGAATTCCTGATGACTGATCTGCGGTGATAGAGATGCCCGGTATACAGGACAATCGAGCACGGTGTTACGCGGTACGCCGCTGAGCATTCGGCGGAGAACGGCGGGACGCATTGCTGCCGGGTAACTCAGGCACTGCCGGATCTCAGGAGGAAAGACGACTCTGTCCGATCTTCAGCAGCAGATCTTCACAAAGCGCTCTGATCTTCTTTACGCGAACCTTAGGAACATTCTGATGTCATCGAATCAGGCTCACAATCTTGTGATGTCCCTGCATCGCGTGACAAAATCAAAATCCACAATCCAGAAAGGTGAGGCCCGATGAATATGAGACGACTCTTTCACTTGGCAGCAGCAACTGGCGCAATCGCTCTGGGAACGATGTTGGCGTTGTCCACTCGGCAAGCCAACGCGCAAAGTTCCTCGGCTTCCGCGCCCGCTTCTGCGCCGTCACCGAAAGCCGCCCCAGCTCCCACCCCGCTGCCCACGCCGGCAGTCACCGGACCTCTGCAGTGGCTGCCGCCGGCCACCTTCAACGCGGGAATTTTTGGCAAGCCCGACGTGAACGGCATCGTGACGGGTTCAGGCCTTTGGCAAGGCAATCATGTCCCCGGCGATAACATCGGCCAGGCTGCGCTAAGCAATGGGCAGATCATGATTCAAAAGCCCAGCGGATGGTTTCAATACTACTTCCAGGTCGGCGCTTACACCATGCCGGCCCTCGGCACGCCTTTTCTTTCTACCCAGAAGACAGTCAGCGACTTCTACGGTCCCGTACCGGTAGCTTTCATCAAGCTGCAGCCGGGAAAGAACACATCGATCCAAATCGGCGAGCTCCCCACGCTGATTGGCGCGGAGTACACATTCACCTTTGAAAACATGAACATTGAGCGCGGCCTTCTGTGGAACCAGGAACCCGCCATCAGCCGCGGAATCCAAATCAACCAGACGATGGGCAAATTCAGCGCCTCGCTGAGTTGGAACGATGGCTTCTATTCCAACCGGTACTCATGGCTGTCCGGCTCATTAGCCTATACCAGCGGACCCAATAGCTTGTCATTTGTTGCCGCGGGCAATGCCGGACAGACTGCATACCAGACGGCTGCCACGCCGGTGCAAAATAACAGCAGCATTTACAACATCATTGATACCTACAGCAAAGGAAAATGGATCATTCAGCCATACTTCCAATACACGCGTGTGCCCACCAATCCCAGCGCCGGCGTCGTGAAAGGCGCGTCTACCACGGGCGGCGCCATTCTGGTGAACCGCGCCTTTGCGCACGGCTTCTCGCTCCCGGCGCGCTTTGAATACATCACCAGTTCGGGCAGTGCCGCCGAGGATAGCGTTAACTTGCTCTACGGTCCGGGCAGCTCGGCCCTTTCCGGCACCATCACCCCCACCTACCAGTCCGGAGGGTTCTACATGCGCGGGGATCTTTCCTGGGTTCATGCCAGCAGTTATACGCCGGGCGATGCCTTCGGCTCCGTGGGCATGAGCTCCGATCAGCCCCGGGCAATGGCTGAAATCGGCTTTATCTTTGGGAATAACCTGAATAAGCATTGATGTGCCTGCGCCAACCATGAATCACGCAGCACAACAGGAGCGGCCTCGCATATCAGGGGCCGTTCCTGTCCTTACTCTTGTTGCTCAATCACCGGCCAACAGTCCAATCCCGGCATCCTGTCACCGGATTCATCGCCTTCTTCGGGCCGCAGCCACCAAGCTGCTGCCCTGAAAGCAGGCCCCGCCGCATTCCGGAAATTCTTTCTTTCATCCTCCTATCTTCATATCTTCTTTATGCCTGCTTTGCGTAAATGATCCTGTCTGCAAGCGCCGGCCTGTGCCCGGAAAATGAAGCACCATCCGATGGACCTTGCTGCATTTAGTTGAAAGGTGCGTTCGCGGGCACGATCCGGTCCGGGCAACGTGTATTTCGCTTGCCGTGCGCAGGGCATTTCGCCATGACGCGAGAGAACCTGCGCCGGGGGGCTCCGGTCATTGCGAGCTCGGACTGCATCACGTCGGCTCGCAATGGGCCAATGAGCATTCCACGCCACTTATGGTGTTGACTGTGCTCATCAGCCCCACACACTGATTTATATCTTGCATCTTTATCTTTCCCTTATGCCATGAAAGATACGCTCTCTACATCGCAACGAGCTACAAGGCCCGGCTAGCCAGTTGTAGCATCCACAGCCGGATCCGCTTTGATCAACATCAGCGGCTCAATCGAGCAAAGAGGAAATGTATCTCTTAGCTTCGCCGCACCGGCCCCGATCGAAGCCGCATCGCGGGCACCGCACATGAGACCCCGGAGATCAGCCACCGGGAACAGCCGTAGAAAATTCAATTTTCAGGAGAATGCACATGGCAGAACAAAAAGCACCTCAGATGCAGGCCACCCTGGGTCTTACCGGGCTAACTGCAAACGCAATGGCGCTTATCGCTCCCGGCGCATTTCTGTGGCTCACCTTCTACATCCAGGCTACGACTGGCACCACAGCGCCAGCTATGTGGATCGGCATTTTCGCTGCGTTGCTGCTCTGTCTGGCAACAGCCGTCGCCTATGCCGAGATCTCCAAGCTATATCCAGGCATCGGCTCCAGCTACTACTACGCGGAGCAAGCCATGCTTTCCAAAGACAAGGCGTTCAAGTACGCCCGCATCGCTAAGTTCATTGTGGGCTGGGGCTCGCACCTCTACTACTGGATCTATCCCGGTGTGATGGTGGCCACAACCGGCATCTTCGCCGGCTATGTCGTTGGCTTTCTCTTCCCCTCGTTCATGAGCGGCTCCAATCCCGGGCCTGTGTTCATGGCGCTCGTGGCCATCGTCTTCTCCTATTTCGTTGCCTGGATTGCCACACGCGGCGCCGGCGCCTCCACTGCCGTCAATATCGGCATCAACATCGTCCAGATTTCAGCGCTTGTAGTCTTCAGCGTGCTCGCCATTGGCTACCGCGCCAGCCATCCCGCTGGTACACCTGCCCTCAATTACGATTCGCAGACGCTCTCAACATACACCTACCAGTTCGCCACCAATCCTCAGACCGGCGCCATCTTGCGCAACGCCGAAGGCGTCCCCCTGCCGGTTCTCGGTAAAGACGGCAAGCCGGTTCCGTTTAGAATCTCCTATCCCGAAAAGGATGCGAGCGGCAACTTCCTTACCCATCCCAACGCACTGTCGGTCATCTCCGTTCACAACATCAACTGGATGTTCATTCAGGCAACTGTAGCTATCCTGATCCTGGTTGGGTTCGAGTCGGTCACTTCGATGGGAGGTGAAGCAAAGAATCCAATCAAACACATACCCATAGCGGTCATAGCATCACTGCTCATACAGGGCCTGATATGCTACCTGTTTGAATACTTCGCGGCTAACTACTTCCTTAATTCCGGCTATACCATGCAGAGCGCCGCCAGCTCCGCTGCACCCATCGGCGACATGATGATCATTGTCGGCGACGCGCTGCTCGGACAGGGCCACGGCAAATACTTCATGCTTGCTGAAGCATTTACTGTCTTCTTGGCGCTGATCGGTACCACGCTGAGCTGCATGAACACCGGAGCCCGCGTGACCTATGCCATGGGTAAGGATGCGGAAGTGCCGGAACACTTCGGCCTGCTGCATGACAAGTCGCTTACGCCGCGCAGGGCCATCTGGACGCTGGCCACAATTTCCGCGGTCGTTGGCTGCTTCGCGGTCTCGATGTGCTTCGGCGATGCCGGTGCTCCGAGCAACGCCACCATCGCTGGGCTTCCGCACGGCATCTTGTCCAGCTTTGGTTACAGCTCGCATGGATTCATGGCGGCCATGCCGAACACTTTGCTCGCCATCACCTTAACCTCAAATTTCGGCACCTTCATCCTCTACGGCCTGAGCTGCTTCCTCTGCATCGTGGCCTATAACAAGCGGCCCGACCACAACCTGCTCAAGCACACGCTCATTCCCGCCTTCGGTCTGATCGCCAATATCGTGTGCATGGCCTTCTATCTCATTGCGCCGATCTTCGGCCTGGGTACCACCAAGGAACCGCTGATCGCGCTCGGTATCGCTGCGCTCTGGGGCGCTTATGGAGCCGTGTACTTCTTCCGTTCTTCCAGAGCCAGAGGCAAGTCCATTCTTCTGGAGTCAAAGCTCAATGCAAGTTAGGGCCATCTAACTCTCCAAGGCTACTTAACTCAGCGCCGGGGGGAATCCGGCCACGCCGTTGATGCCAGCGGCGCGGCGGGTTCAACCCGGCGGCGATTTTTCATGTAGCTAAGTGCCCGCTTCTGTGGCGGTATTTTGCTCCTGACAGTGCAAGATTCTAAGGCGGTTGCGCCCATGTTGGACGTTCAGTTCGGACAGGCAAGCGATTTCGGCAAGGTTCGCAAAAACAATGAGGACGCGATGGGGGTGTTCGTCCCCACCTCGCGTCACCAGGCACGCAGCCACGGATATCTGTTCGCCGTGGCCGACGGGGTCGGTGGGCTCGACTTGGGCGAGGTTGCAGCGGGCACGGCGATTTCCGTAGTGACCGAGGAATTTGCGCATGCGCAAGCCGACTCCATGCTCATCAGTCTCCTTCCACGCCTCATCCAACACGCCAATGCGGCTGTTCACGATTACACCCTGGAGTCGGAGTACAGGGGCAAGAAGATGGCCACCACCATCGTCGCCTGCGCCTTGCGCTACGATCAGGCGGTTGTTTCGCACGTGGGCGACTCCCGCTGCTATCTCGTTCGCGGAGGCCGGGCGCGCCAACTCACGCAGGATCACACCTGGGTCAACGAGCAGAGAAAGCTGGGCCTGGTTTCGGCGGCTGATGTCGCCACGTCCGCTTCCCGGCATGTGCTCGTGCGCTCTCTGGGGCCGGAGATGTTTGTCTCGCCGGAAACCAACGCAGTCACCCTGCAGCCCGGCGACGTGCTCGTCCTCTGTACCGACGGTCTGCACAATGAGATGAGTGGCCAGGAGATCGCTGCCATCGTTTCGCAGAGAAAGAGCCCCGAAGAGATAGCCGCGGAGCTCGTAACCCGCGCCGTGGAAATCGACGGCGGAGATAACACAACGGCTCAGGTCGTGCGTGTCCGCGCAGTCGAGAGGGTCGGCATGTACCGCGGCCGGCCTTACCGCTTGCCGGCCTGATTCCCTGCCAACGGACTTACGAAACCTTTACCCCACTGGGCCGGATTCCCGATACATTTAAGTTAGGGCCTGATTGGAGTATCTGATTGATGGGTTTTCTCGATAACCTGGAAGCAGGCGCCCAACTCGATTACTACCGCATCGATGCGGCCGTGGCCCGGAGCGGCATGGCTTCCATCTTTCGTGCTACCGATATGCGCGACAGCCGCACCGTTGCGCTGAAGATTCCCCACCCCGAAATGGAGGCCGATCCTATCCTCTTCGACCGTTTCCAGCGGGAGGCCGGTATTGGCGAAAGACTCAATCACCCCAAGGTGATGCGCGTTTATGGCGGCGAAAAGCGATCCCGTGTTTACATGGTCATGGAGTGGTGTAATGGCCGCCTGCTCCGCCATATCCTGAACGAAGGCCCCATCACCAAGGATCGCGCCCTCCGGATCGCCTCGGGCATTCTCGATGCTCTCGAATATATCCATGCCAACGGTGTCGTCCATCGCGATCTGAAGCCGGAAAACATCATGGTCGATGAGAACGACAGTGTGAAGCTCATTGATTTCGGCATCGCCAGCGACACCGCCGCGCGGCGGCTCACCTATGCAAACTTTACCGCAACGTTGGGCACTCCCGACTACATCTCGCCAGAGCAGGTCAAAGGAAGACGGGGCGATGGCCGCTCCGATATCTATGCCGTCGGCGTCATGCTCTACGAGATGCTTTCCGGCAAGCTGCCCTTTTCAGGGCCTTCGCCGCTAGCAATCATGAACGACCGGGTGTTGAACTATCCCATCCCTCCCACTGTGGCTGACCCGTCAATTTCTCCGCAGTTGCAGGAGGTTCTCTACCGGGCATTGGAACGTGAGCCGCAAAATCGTTATGCCAAGGCGCAGGAATTCCAGTGGGATCTGGAACATCTGGACGAGGTGGGCATCGAGAACCGCGCAGAATTGCGCGATTGGCGAAAGCGCAAGTCGTACCTCTCACGCCGGATTCTGCTGTATGTCTCATTGGCCTTGCTGCCGGTGGCCGTTCTGCTGTTGATGATCTTCCTGGCGCATCGCTGATGCGGAATGATTCAGCTTCGAGCGGCATCGGGCGAGGATGCACAGTGCGGCTGTCGCATTTCCCGCAAGGAAATACCTGTTCCGTGGTTCCAAATTACCGCTTTCCGTGTTACGATAAACGTTAAGCGCGATTCGTTCCCTCGCCGGTCACGAGACGCGAATGATTGATTTGACCGCCAGGAGCCGGCGCCCGGCCCGTGCAATCGTTGCCGCCAGGCGGCTGGAGGCGTTGCATTACGCCGGTGCCGGGGATGACCCGCGGAATCCGCCCGGGCGCCATCGGGAAGCGCGGAAGGGCGGCCGTATTGACCAGTGGAGCATCTGGATGAATGACCGGTGCCGGGCCTGTTCCCGCTGGGACGGCAAGGATGCCTGGGATGTTGCGATTGTCAAATTCTAAGGAGTGCCGCGATGAGCATTTCGCGTAAGGCCGGTGAACGGGGCGCGCCGATTCATCCCGGCGAGCTCTTGCGTGAGGATTTTCTAGTCCCGTTGGGACTTTCGGCCAATGCTTTGGCCCTTGCCTTGCGAGTGCCCGTTACGCGCATCTCGGAGATCGTGCGGGAGCGGCGGGGTATTACGGCGGACACGGCCCTCCGGCTGGCCCGCTACTTTGGCACCACGCCGGATTTCTGGATGAAGATGCAGATGGCCTACGATCTGGCCCTGGCCAGCCGCGAGTCAATCGCCCGGATCGAGATGGAAATCTTCCCGGCGCCGCGAACCAAAGCCGGGGAGTTAAAAGCCCGGGGAATTGGCTAGCCGGGTAAAAGCGCCGCGCCGGCCAGGATGGTGGCAAGGCCGGCCGCAGGCGAATGGGGATCAGCACGTAACCGGAAATCGAGTCGAAACCGACCATGCCCACAGCGACCAACAAAGATTATTACGCGATTCTCGGAGTGAAGAAGACGGCCACCGCGGAGGAGATCCGCAAGGCCTTTCGCAAGGCGGCGCGCCGCTATCACCCCGACGTGAACCCCGGCGACAAGCGGGCCGAAGAGAAGTTCAAGGAAATCTCCGAGGCCAACGACGTGCTCAGCGACGAGAAGAAGCGCAAGGTTTACGACCAGTTGGGCTTCTACTCCGACCAGATCGATCCGGCGCAGGCTGCGGCCTACGCTCGGCAGCAGGGCGCCGCTGGCCGGCCCCATGTGGACTTCGAGGGCTTCGACTTCTCCGGATTCCCCGGCGGCGCGGGGCATCAGCCCGGAACCGGTTCGGCGGGATGGGGCAGCTTCAAGGATATTTTTTCCGGCATCTTTTCCGGAGCGCATGAGACGCAGCGGCCCCGCGGCCCGCAGCCCGGCAGCGATCTCGAATACCAGGTCACGGTGGACTTCTGGACAGCCATCCGCGGCGGACAGATGCGCCTGCAGGTAAATCGCCAGGAAACCTGCCCCACCTGCCATGGCCAGGCGCATACGGGCGGCATGATGACCTGCCCCGAGTGCAACGGCAGCGGCCAGGTTACGCAGATGGGCGGGCGCATGAAGTTCAATATTCCCTGCCCGCGCTGCAACGGTTCGGGGCGCATCTCGAACGTCTGCCCCACCTGCCACGGTGAAGGCGTGGTGCCGCGCTCGGAGACGGTCGAGTTCCGCATCAAGCCGGGAACGCGCGACGGGCAGCGCATCCGCCTGCAGGGCAAGGGAAATGCGGGCCTGAATGGCGGCCCGGCCGGCGATCTGTTCCTGATTGTGCGCGCCGGCTCGCACCCCGTTTTTTCCCGCGTGGGCGACGACATTCAGCTCCGGGTGCCGGTGACGGTGGCGGAAGCCTCGCTGGGCGCCAAGGTTGACGTGCCCACCATCGACGGCCGCGCCCAGCTCAAGATTCCGCCCGGCACGCAGAGCGGACAGAAGCTGCGCATGCGGGAGCGCGGCGTGGAAAGCGCGCAGCGTCCGGGCCAGCGCGGCGACCAGATTGTCACCGTGGACGTGGTGGTGCCGCACCTGCAGGACGAGCGCAGCCGCGAGATCATGCGCGAGCTGGCGCGGCTCAATCCCCAGGACCCGCGCGTGACGCTGTTTGATAAGTTGTGACCGCAAGGCGGCAGATGCCGAAGCGCAAGTTAAGATAACTCTGACGTGGAAATATCATGCCCGCAAAACGCAAATCCAAAGGCGCATACATGATCTCGGCGGTAGCCGAGATGTATGAGATTCACCCGCAGACCCTGCGCCTCTACGAGCGCGAGGGCCTGCTGAAGCCGTCGCGCACCGAGGGCAACACGCGCCTCTACACCGACGAGGACCTGGAGCGGCTGGAGTTCATCCTCAACCTCGCCCGCGACCTGGGCGTGAACATCGCCGGCATCGCCATCATCCTGCAGATGCGCGAACGCATGGAGGAAATGAACCGGCAGATGCAGAGCTTTGTCGAGTACGTGCGCTCGGAGATGCTCTCGCGCTTCCAGCAGGCTGCGACCGGCTCGACCGGCGCCATTGTGCCGCTGCGCAAGCCCGCGGTGGACAAGGCTTCGCCTGCACCCAAAGGGCCACGGCCGATCAATTCCGAAGAACCCAGGCCGTAACCGGCGGCAAACATCCGCTTGCTGCTTCGTTTTCGTGCGCTGGTTTCGCCTCATTCGCTCCCCGATGAGCGAAACCCTCCTATAAAATTGCCGCCATCAACCGGTATTCTTATTTCTGCATGTGGCACATTCTCGTCGCGCTTCTGGCGCTGGCCGGTTTCGGCTTACTTACATCAACTGTGTTTGCGGGCATGGTGCTGGCAGCCGTCCCCGGCTACCTGGGCGAACGCCGCCGGGCGCTCGCCCAGCTTGCGGAGCGGCCTGGCTTCACGCCGCCGCTGACGCTGTTGAAGCCGCTGCACGGAGCCGAGCCAGAGCTGGATGCGCATCTGGCCACATTTTTTGAGCAGGATTACCCCCAATACGAGATTCTGTTCTGTGCCCGCGATGCGCACGACGCCGGGCTGGAGACGGCGCGCCGCGTGGCGGCACGCTATCCGCATATTCCGGCGCGCTTCTTCTCCACCGGCGGCCAGCCTCCCTACATCAACGCCAAGGTCGCCTCGCTGGAAAAGATGGAGGCCGACGCGGCGCATCAGATTCTCGTCATCAGCGACAGCGACGTGCGCGTGACGCCCGATTATCTGCGCGCCGTGGCCTTGCCCTTTGCCGATCCGGCCGTGGGCGGCGTCACCTGCCCGTACCGCGGCGTTGCCGTCGAAGGCGGCCTGTGGGCCCGGCTTGAGGCCGTGGGCATGAGCGTGGAGATGACCGCCGGCGTCCTGGTGGCGCGGGCCATGGAGGGAATGCAGTTCGCGCTGGGGCCGACCATGGCCTTCCGCCGCGAAAGCATTCGCCGCATGGGTGGCTTTCGCGTCACCGCCGACTACTGCTCCGACGATTTCATCCTCGGCAACGAGACCTACAAGCTGGGCGACAAAGTGGCCCTCAGCCACCACGCCATCGATCACATCGTCCTGCATGCCGATTTTGTGCAGTCGCTCAAGCACCAGGCCCGCTGGATGAAGTCCACGCGCTTTTCCCGGCCCAAAGGACACTTCGGCACGGCGCTCACCTTTTCCCTGCCCTTCGGAATCCTGGCCTGGGTGGCGGCCGCGGCGCTGGGCCACCCGTGGTGGGGGCTGGCGCTGCTGGGCTGGAGCGTGGCCACGCGGCTGGCGATCTCCGTTGCCGTGGGCGGCCTGGCGGTGCGCGATCCAAGCTGGTTCGGCCTGCTCATCCTCTATCCGCTACGCGACCTGATGGGGTTCGGCTTTTGGGCGGCCAGCTATGCCAGCCGGCGCATCCTCTGGCGCGGCCGCGTCTACGAACTGCTGCCGGGCGGCAAGATGCGGGCGGTGGCGTAGGGCGTTCTTCGTGAAATTACCGCCATTTTCGTCTCGGGGCGGCTCCGGGGCAGTGCCGTTCGCAGGAGCCTTCCGATAGACTTAGATTGAGCCATGTTTGAGAACCTAACCGACAATTTGCAGCGTGTCTTCAAGAACCTCCGCGGTCAGGGCACGCTTACAGAAGAGAACATCTCCGAGGCCCTGCGCGCCATCCGCGTGGCGCTGCTGGAAGCCGATGTCAACCTGAACGTCGTCCGCGACCTGATCGAGCATATCCGCGCCAAGGCCATTGGCACGGCGGTCATGACCGCCCTCTCGCCCGGCGAACAGGTCATCAAAGTGGTCCGCGATGAGCTGATCGAACTGCTGGGCCGGGATACGGCCCGCTTCAAGTTCGCCTCGCAGCCGCCCACGGTCATCCTGATGGCCGGCCTGCAAGGCTCCGGCAAGACCACCACCAGCGGCAAACTCGCCACCTGGCTCAAAAAGGGCGGCCATCGGCCCATGCTGGTTTCGGTCGACGTCTACCGCCCCGCCGCCCGCGAACAACTCAAAGTGGTCGCCAAGTCCATTGAGGCCCGGCTTTACGAGGGCGACCAGAAAGGCGAAGCCGCCGGCTCGGCGTTAGTGGAGCGGCTTGCCAAAGAGGCCCGCCGCGAAGCCGTCATCATGGGCTGCGACACGCTCATCGTCGATACCGCCGGCCGCCTGCACGTGGACGAAGAACTGATGGCCGAGATGGAGCGGCTCAAGAAGTTGCTCAATCCACAGGAGATCTTGTTTGTCGCCGACGCCATGACCGGCCAGGACGCGGTCAACTCCGCGCAGGATTTTCACCAGCGGCTCGGCCTCACCGGCGTAATCCTCACCAAGATGGACGGCGACGCCCGCGGCGGCGCGGCGCTCTCCATCCGCCATGTCACCGGCCAGCCCATCAAGTTCATCGGCGTGGGCGAAAAACCCGACGCCTTCGAGCCCTTCCATCCCGACCGCATCGTCAGCCGCATCCTGGGCATGGGCGACATGCTCTCGCTCATCGAGAAGGCCGAGGAGAAGCTGGACCGCAAAAAGAGCGCCGAACTGGCCAAGAAGGCCTTGCTTGGCGATGCCTTCACCCTCGAAGACTTCCGCGACCAGCTACGCCAGATCAAGAAGCTCGGCTCCATGGAGTCGATACTGAAGATGATGCCCAGCATCGGCCCTCTGGCCGGCCTGCGCGAGGCTTCGCAGCACGTGGACGAAAGCCAGTTTGTGCGCCTGGAAGCCATCATTGACTCCATGACGCCCAAGGAGCGCCGCAACCACGAGATCATCTCCGGCTCCCGCCGCAAGCGCATCGCCGCCGGCTCCGGCACGAGCGTGCAGGACGTAAACCAGCTCCTGCGCCAGTACGCCCAGATGAGCAAGATGTTCAAGCAGATGGGCCGGGGCGGCCTGGCCAAACAGATGCTGCGCGGCGGGCTGAACAACCTGGGAGCGAGGTCCAAGCCGCGCTACGGGCGGTGATTCGGTCTCACCCCTGCGCCAGCACCATCTCCGGCGCAATCCAGGCGCGAGATCCCGGCGTGACCAGGGATCGCTGGACAATATCGATCTCAAACGGCAGGCGGCATTCGACCAGCGCCTCCAACCCCTCCTTTAGCCTCTCGACAGCTTTGCCTGGCGGTGAGTAATCGATCCTGGCCAGGCGCACATTCTATGTCGCCCTTCCAGCGGAACGATGGAGATTGGCATTTCTTCGGTCAATCCGGCACAGACGGCTCCGACGCGGTTGTTTCGTCCGGGCCGCTGAACCGGCCGCAGCCCCCCTCGAAAATGGCCTCTCGAACGGCATTTTATTCCCCCCGGGCCATAAGAGTCGCATCCTAAACAATAAAAAAGGCTTACATCTGACCACCCTCCCAGGTCCAGCGCCCCGGATCTGGCCTGCCATGCATTGGAGTTGATACAATGGGCAGATGGGCAAAACACGGAAAACACGCAACTTGAACGCAAAAACGCAGCCGGGAATTCATCTCCTTGCTGGCGTTTCGTCGATTGCGCTGTCCGCTCTGGTGGCAGCTATCTTTGCCGCCGTGACAGTGCATGCGGATGCGCGGCTTCCCGCGTACGAGCCATCCACCCCCCCAGCCACAGCGATAAGCGGCGCGCCGGATTTCTCGATTGCGCCGGCTGCGCCGCGTCTGGTGTCCATTCAACCGCCCAAGCCAGTCTCTGATCCCTCCAACCCGGCGGCTACATTTCATGGCGTGGCCTCCTGGTACGGCCCGCGGTTCAACGGACATCTCACGGCAAACGGTGAGGTCTTCGACATGTATGCCCTGACGGCGGCGACCACGGAGTTCCATCCCAGGCTGCCGCTGGGCACAAAGGTGCGCGTGGTCGACCACCGCACTGGCCGCTCGGTGGTCGTCCGCATTACGGACCGCGGTCCGCTGCCCAACGGGCGCATCATCGACCTGTCGTATGGAGCGGCGCGCAAGCTCGCCATGGTCCGGCACGGCGTTGCCTACGTCCACCTGCACGTGCTGCAGTGGGGCAAAGACCGCTATCACGACGGCGGAAAATAGGCGCTTTTCAGCCTTGGATAGCATCGGCCTGCCATTGACGGCAGGCCGAATGCGCATATTCTCCGGCGAACTTGCGCGCCGCAAACCCTCCGCGTCCCCGCTGCGGACCCCTCAGTCGGAGCTGGTGGGCAGCTTGTACGGTTTTTGCAGGTACTCGCGCGCCTCATTGAGGGCCCCCTGCGTGTTGTCGTTGGTCTGCAGCGCCAGCCGGTATTCGTTCACCGCGCGGTCGCGCTGGCCGGTAATGTCGAAGATCTTGCCGATCTCGATATGGCTCCAGACCTGGGTCCACGGCGGAATGTCGTCGCCGCGCAGCGCGGCGCGGAAGGCGTTCACGCTGGCCTGGTAGTTGTGCTGCGTGAACAGCACCTCGCCGATGCGGTAGTTGGCCAGCGAGCTCTCCGGGTTGTACTTCAGCGCCTGCTGGTATTCGTCCAGCGCCCCAACCAGGTTGCCCTGTTCCACCATGTACTGCCCTTTGAGGATGGCGATGCGCACGTGCATGTCAGGCGTGAACTTCAGCACCCAGTCATTGGGATCGAGGGTGATGGTCCGCGGCTCCCCAAAGGTGTCAATGACGAAGTGCGACCGGTCCCCCACCACATCGACCTTCCGCGTCACCGTCTGGCCGTTGGTCTCGATCTGCAATTGCACCGGCATATTGAACAGGTCCAGATTCTGGTCAATCGAACCGATGGTCCTGAACCCCTGGTTGTTCCCCAGCCGGTAGACAGACCACTTGTCTGTGAACTGCGGCGCGCCGGTGCCGTTCACCCACTGTGAGAAGAACGGAAGCAGCTCCTGCTGGCTCTGCTCCTCGGCCACCTTTTCAAATTCATCGTTGGTGATCGATTTGCCGCCATACTTGGTCAGCACCTCCTTCAGGGTCGCGAAGAAGGCCTTGTCGCCGATCACGCCGCGCAGCATGTGGAAGACCATGCCGCCCTTGTCCAGGGTCATGGACTGGAACTGGGGCGAAAACGGGTCCACCCGCGACATGCTGGAAAGCGGAATGGTGTCGTAAGCCAGGGCGCTGGCTTCCACGTCCACAAGCGCGTTCTTCAGCGCGCTTGCGCCGCTCTTTTGCTCCAGATACATCAGCTCCCCATAGCGCGCCATGCCATTGGTGATCCAGGCGTCATTGAGGGTGCGCGGGCTCACCAGACAGCCCCACCACTGGCGGACCATGGTGTTGGCCAGCAGGCGTGTGCCCGACGCGTTGTCCACATACGCGCCGGGGATGGCCGCCAACTCCGGCGCCCACACCGAGCTCAGCGTCCCATTGGGAATCTCAACAACATTGAGCCTCACGCTCGGCGCCTCAACTCCAAACAAGCCCGTAAAGAAGTTGAATTCGTCGTTTGCCGTCTGGGCCAGTTGGTTTCCCGAGGCCTGGTGTTGCACCGTCAGGTAGACCTTGACGTTGCCCGCCCCCACGGAAAACGGCCCCACAAAGCGCCCGGCGATGACGGTTCCGGGAAAGTCCGGTTTCGACCAGGCGAAGCTCCACTCCTCGCCCGGCTTGCCGTCCGAAAGCGTCACCGATTTCGGCGTTCCCTGCGCGCCGCTGGCAAAGACGCGCATTCCCTGCGGTACGGTGATGTGCATCTCCGCCGAGAACCGGTCGGTCATGTACCCGGTCATGGGAAACCAGCGCGCGGGATAAAGCAGGTAGGTGATGGGATCCTGAATGGCGGCCAGCTTGAGTCCCGGCACCGGTCCGGCCTCGTCCCCGGTGAGGATTCCCTCATAAGTGAATGTCCAGGTAACCGGCTGCCCCTCAACAAACGGCTTGTTGCTGATAACCCGGACAGACCCGTCGGCCGTGCGTTCGCCGTTGAGCTGATTGCCGCTGGCGTCGGTAATATTGGTGATCTTCAGCGCCGGGTGGAAGCCAAAGGTCACCACATCGAGGTTGGGCGGCGCGGTAAAGGTAACCTGCGCGGTGGCCGAAATACGGTGTGCTGACGGGTCCAGCACGGCGTTAATGACGTAGTTGGTGATGTGCAGCGCCGGTTGCTGGAATTCCTGGGCGCGCGCAGGCGCCGCAAGCGGTACCGCTGCGGTCCAGGCCAAGCCCAGAACCATCGCCAGGCCGCCGAAAAAGGCCGGGAAGACACCCGGCCGCTGGCCAAAGCGCAAGTTGGAAACCCTCCGACGTACAACAGACATCATCAAAGTCGTCATTGCATTGCCGCCGATCTTGTAGGCAGTTGAATTCGCATTCCAAAATTGTGGTTATGAGTGAGCGCAGAACTGCACTGCCGCCCGTGCAGCCTGAGAGTCTCCATCGAGCTGTGCAAGAACAATCTCAGCCGCACGTTCAATTGCGTTCCCGCCTTGGCTGCCGCCGCCTGCCGGATGCACTCGCAGCGCCTCCCGGACGGCGGCCAACCCTTCCATGATGGACTGACGATCAAACCCATCGGGTAGCAGTCGCCTGAGGTGTTGGATGATATTAAACGCCTTAAAGTCGTCTTGGATCAACTCCGGAACCACGCGCCGGCCGGCAATCAGGTTGGCCATCGCCACATGCGGCACTTTCACCATCCGTTTGGCGATTGCGTAAGTGACCGGCGACACCCGGTATACCACCACAAACGGGTTGCCGATCAGCGCGGCCTCCACCGTCGCCGTTCCGCTGGCCACCACCGACGCCCGCGCGTGGCGCAGCGTGGCCCGCGCATCGCCGGTCAGGCGCACCGTCAGACCGCCCGCCAGCCTCTCCACCAGTTGCTCGGCCACCCGCCGCTGCGCAGCGCTCAAAGTCGGCGCCAGCGGAACAATAAACTCAGATTTTTCGCCAGGGCACTGT
>JAJZME010000062.1 GCA_021803035.1 Acidobacteriota bacterium
GAGGCCCACACTGAGTCCGCCGCGGCCAACAGCCGCACGGTTCTGTTTGGACGTTCCGGCACCGGCCGGCCCTGGATCTTCGGCATAAAAATGCCTGCGGTTCACCCCAAGCCTTTCGTTGCCTTCGTTCTTCCCGGGACACTTACATCTTCACGAATTCCACCCGCCGATTCTGAGCCCGTCCTGCCGGCGTATCGTTGGTGTCAATCGGCTTGGAGGCCCCGAGGCCCATCGTGGTCAAACGATCCGCGCCAATTCCGAACTGCGACACCAGAACCGTCTTAACCGCTTCGGCGCGCCGCTTCGAGAGATCGAGGTTATGTGCATCGCCGCCAGTCGCGTCTGTATGGCCCTCAATCCGCAGCTTCAGATTGGGATTGCTTTGCAGTCCCTGTGCGATCATCTTGATCACGGGCGCAGAGTCCGGCTTCAGCCGGTCGCTGTCGGTGTCAAACAAAATTCCGTGAGTCACATAGCGGCCTGAAGAAGCGATAACCTGACTGAAATCGGGCGTCGATTCCGCAAAACGAACCATGCGGTAGCCCAGTTTGTTCTCCCCGTACTCCGAATACAGCACCGCCTGAAGGATCGGCGGCAGCTCCACCTGATTGACATCGATGATGCGCTGCCCGTTGACATAGGTGCGCAACCGGCCGTTCTGAATCCACAACCCGAGCTTGACGGGCTGGCTGAAATCCACCTTCACCGTGGTGCGCCCCAGTTCTTCCCCGCCCTTCTCGCTGTGTTGATTCACTGAGACGAAGAGACTATCGCCCTGAGTCTGGGTATAAACGGTCAGCGGCATATACGGCCCATTCGGTCCGTCCCAGTTGTTGTCGCAGAGATACCAGACTGAGCGGATATCTCCCGGGTCATCAAACTTCTCTTCGGTCTCGAGGGTGAAATTCTTCGGGAGGTTCTTGACATTCGGTGTCAGTTCTATGCGTTCACCCTCCACCGTAAGCTGTCGAATCCCGGCACCGCTCTTCAGCGCCACGGCCCCGCCTCGCACTTTCCAGTGCGGCGGCGGTTCGTCGCCGGTCATATCGCTGAAGTCGTCAAAGAAGAGAGTTTTCTCGCCCGCGACGAAATCGCTCTTCACCTCTGTCAGATTCGGCTGCCCGGATACGGCGCCTGATGCCGGCGCGGCCTGGCTCTGAGAAGCTGCGCCTGCCGGTGCAGGAGCGGCAGACTGCGCCAAAGCCTGAGTCGCAACAGGCACCGGCGCGCCGCCCTGTGCATTCGAGGTAAGACTGGCAAACGCCGGGCCGCTGCGCGACTTGGCCATCAGCGTCACTCGGCTGCCCGGATCCAGGCGAATATCCGGTCCCTGCGTGCCAACTTCGATCAAAATAATCGATGCCGCTGCCCCACTCGCTGCGCCGATTGCCGCGCCTTTTCCGCCGCCTACGATCCCGCCAAGCAATCCGCCGACCCCGGTTACCGCGGCGGCCTTCGCAACGTTATTGCTTTTGCGCACCATCCTTCCCTCTTCATCCACGTCTTGCTGGCCCTTCGAGTTCGTTACAGACATGACCTGGCAGGAGACGGGGATCGACTCGCCGCGATGCTGCAGCGTGTCAAAGGTGAAACTCAGCACCGACTGGCCGCGGAATTTGCCCCCGGCACGGGCATTGCTCACCTTCCCTTCCATCGCGTCCCCGGCAAGACTTTGCGGGGAAATTACGCGGGCAAACACCCGGTCGCCTTTGCGGCTGGACTGAGCGGACAGCGAGCCCATCAGTTCCACTTGGATCTCCATATCCTGGGCCTGGCCCAGCCCCGTCCACAGAAAAAAGAAAATCACGCAGCTGCTACATGTTCTGCTCACTCGCATACCCCATCTCCTCCACATTTCGGATCCACGCCCACCCTGCGGCGCGGGCTACTGCACCGTGATCGTTATAGGCGCGATGCGGCTGAGAGTTGGCCACCTGTCTGATTGCAGCCAGCAACCGGAAGTGCAAGCAGAAGGGAGATGAGCCGTCTCATATTCCTCTTCTCCATCGCGGTTCATTGCGCATGAAGAAAGAGCCGATTCACCCGGCGGTTTCACGCAACCGTCCGCGGCAACTCGGCTCTCTCCAAATCCGCTCAGGATCCCTCCTTACCCTGGAGATCCCTGGCTTTCCGCCCCCCGCTCGCGCAGGGTTTGGCTCCTTCGTAATGTGGGCTGATGGCGGCTGTCCGTCAGTGACATCGAATACATCGTCGCGTGATAAACCTCGGCTCTGGTCGCCCTGACGGGCAGCAAGCGCAACAACTTCCACCTGACAGCCATGAGGATGAGGTTGCGGCCGGATGTCGCCATGCGCCTGAAGCCGAAGCCGGGAAGCGGCTTGCTCGTTATCGCCATGCGATGGTCTTTACCATTGCACTCCCGGATATAAGCTGCCGATTCTGTGCGCTCTGTAAATGGGGAAGCCCTCCACCCGCATGCGCCAGATTTCATGGTTATTGTTATCGGGCACATACTCCACCAGTAATGAGGTGTGCCGTGCGCGCTGCGAAGACAGAGTCACTTTCATATCGCCATTTGCCAAAAGGTTGGCATTGCCGCCCCAGGTTGAGTACTCGGCATCGGGAAATACTTTGCGCATCAGCACGCGGGCAGTCTTGGCCCCTTCGTCAATCTCAAACATGGGGATAGTCGTATAGCAAAGCGGCTGATCTGGACGGCTGGTCTGCTTTTCCGCGCATGAACATCCGTTGGGCATGGGGCGCGCATTGCCGTTGTCCACGATGATCAGACGAAACACGCCCGCGCTGCGTGATCCCACAATCGCCCCCATGTGTTGCCCGTATTGCCAATCGGTTGGTTCCTGCCCGCCCAGAAGGCGAAAATCCCCATCTCGTCCCAGCCGCCACAAGACTTTGCCGTCGCCTTGGCCGTTGCCATAGTTGATCTTGATTACCCAGCTCTGGTCGCGCATGGAAAAGAGCAGATTGCCATCTTCGGGTGTGTAGACCACCGCATTTCCATGCGTCCAGTTCGGTGACCACATGGGGCGCCTGCCGATATCGAGATGATCAAAAGTGTCCCAGACCCAAACAGGATTCAGGTTGGTATCTAGATCAATCAACACGTCGCCAAAGATATCCACCTGCCCCTGACCCGGTTTGCTGCCCGCGCGGAATTGATTCGCGATTACCACCCAGTGGCCATTGGGCAAAACCTCCACGTCGTGATGAAACATCTGGAGCTGTAAGTGCTTGTAGCCCGCTGCGTGCAACTTTTCATTGAGCGCCTCAATGCTCAATTCGCGGATGATTTCCCCCGTCAAATCAATCTCGCGCAGCATCGAATGCGCGCCATGCGGCAAAGGTCCAACGAGAAGCGCGTGTGAAGGCAGACCAATCAGCAGAAGCATGTTTCCGTTCGGCAATAGCTTGACGGGGTTCACCATCTGCGTATCGGCTGGACGCTTTATCTCTTTCATCATGGGCGCCGCAGCTTCCTCGCACGCGGTTTCAGCCAGGGAATCCCGCAGTGGACCAGTCGCCTTTCCAGCGTGCAAGAAGCGCTCGATCCGCTCGCGGATGCGATCTTTCCAACGCAGGAAACCGATCATCCGCTTCGATTGATGGTCCGGCATGTCATAGGCCCAGAGAATGTGGCCCTGAAGATCCGAGACAAAGGCCTGTGCATGCGGTCCCTTGATCGAGTTCATCAGTTCAACACCAGGCTGGAGAATCGCTCCGGGCTCCTGCGTAACCGTCATCTTGATCTTGCGTGTCCACTGCGGCAGCGCGCCGGTCTTGAACCAGTGCACGTCATCCTCAACCACCGTGCCATCCAGAAAGTGAATGTGCGCCTGGAGCGCATAGCGCGTGTTGGCGCGCATGCCGGCAACAAGAATCCTCACCGGTTCACCATTTCCGGAAGCGCGGCGCTTCCAGGTCGAAAACCCCGCCTCGGTTCCATCGCTCACCTTGATATACACATCCGCCGGAGACGGTAGCGCAAGCGAATAGGAAGCTACCTGGGGGTTCTTCGTAGGTGTAACCTGGCCGGTGCGGAACTGGTGAGCGCCGCTTCCGATAAGCTGCTCATCCTGCTGTCTGGAGCTCACACCTGCCAAAAGAGCGGTCGCAAATAAAGAAACAATACGCATGGTCACCGGTAAGTTCCATCCTCCAATAGATACGAGGCAATCGCCAAACTAGGTCTCTGACCGCTTAAAGCTACACCAGAGGGGTGCCCCAGCTCCCGATTTCAGGACCTGGGAGGTAACGAATCTACACAGGCGCGGTACTAACTCTGCAAACGCGTAACTGCCTTCGCCACGAAGGCCGGGTTCCGTAAAACAGCTTTGTTATATCGCAATGGCTTCTCGTTCAGGTCAGTTACTGACCCGCCGGCTTCCTCCACAATGCAGTGGGCTGCGGCGGTATCCCATTCCATCGTGGGTCCGGTCCGTGGATAGATGTGCGCCGATCCATCCGCAACCATGCAGAACTTCAGAGAGCTGCCCACGGGAAGCAGCTCGTAATTCTTGATTCCCGATGTAAAGCGATCCAGATCCTCGTCGTGAGAATGATGCGATCGGCTCACCACAACTCTCAAGGTTCCTTTCCCCACCTCTGCGGCGCCGATCCTGATCACGCCTTCCTTATTGGCCTTGAATGCACCCAGGCCCTTGGCGGCGTAATACATCTGATCGATGGCAGGAGCGAAGACAACGCCAAGGACCGGACTGCTGCTGTCCATCAAAGCGATGTTGACTGTAAACTCACCGTTGCGGCTCAGAAATTCCTTGGTGCCGTCCAAGGGATCGACCATCCAGAAATAGCGCCAGGAGCGCCGCAAATCGAATGACACTGGGTGGGCTTCTTCTGAAAGTATGGGCCAGTTCGGCGTCAGCAGCGCCAGTCCCTGCGCGATGATGTGATGCGAAGCAAGATCCGCCTCCGTCAAAGGCGAAGTGTCGTGCTTGTAATCCACGGCGAAATCTCCGGCATAGACCGCCATGATCGCGTCTCCCGCTTCGCGCGCCAATGCAGTGACTTTCGGTAAAAACTCCTCCAGCCAACCCTGTGCATCGATTTCAATCATGCGGCCCCTTCATTTCCTCAGAATATTCGCGTCGACTTTCTCTTCAAGCAGGTGCAAAACGCGCTGGACGCACTCCTCCGCACTTTCGGCCATTGTGCTCAAGTGCAGATCGGGCGACTCCGGCGGCTCATATTCGCTGTCAATGCCGGTGAAGTTCCGCAATTCGCCGCGGCGCGCTTTGGCATAGAGACCCTTTCGATCGCGCCTCTCGCATTCC
This sequence comes from Acidobacteriota bacterium, assembly GCA_021803035.1. Classification (GTDB taxonomy): domain Bacteria; phylum Acidobacteriota; class Terriglobia; order Terriglobales; family Acidobacteriaceae; genus Telmatobacter. Next base: position 5,274 of record JAJZME010000062.1, read on the forward strand.
TCAAGAGGCGCATCGACGAAGATCTCGTAGAACTCTCCAGCTTCAAAGCGCGAGCGGGCAAGATCGCGTTCGGCGCGATAAGGGCTGATAAAGGCAACGATCACGATGAGGCCAGCGTCGACAAGCAACTTCGCGACTTCCGTTACCCGGCGGATGTTTTCGACGCGATCCGCCTCCGTAAAGCCGAGATCGCGATTGAGACCGTGCCGGATGTTGTCGCCGTCCAGGATGTACGTATGCTTCCCTGCGGCAAACAAGCGCTTCTCAAGCAGATTGGCGATAGTGGATTTGCCCGAGCTGGAAAGACCGGTTAACCACAGACAGGTCGGCTTCTGTAACTTCTGCCTGGCCCTGGCGGATTTGTCGATGTCCAGCGCCTGCCAATGAATGTTGGCCGCTCTGCGCAGTGCGAAGTCGATCATGCCGGCGCCAACCGTCTCATTCGTGAGCCGGTCCACCAGAATAAAACTGCCCAGCCGTCTGCAGGTTTCATACGGCTCGAACGGCACTGCCCGGTCAAGTGAGAGGTTCACTACGCCGATGTCGTTCATATTCAGGGAACGCGCGGCCAGATGCTCTCCTTGTTTCACGTCCACCCGGTACTTGATCGCGGTGATCGTGGCTACGGCCTGGCAGGTATGCAAATTGAACAGGTAGGAACGTCCCGAAACCAGGCAATGTTCCGACAGACAGATAATTTTGGCTTCGATCTGATCGCTCAGCGGAATGGGATCGGAAGCAGCGACAATGACCGACCCCCGGCTGATGTCAATTTCGTCTTCAAGACAAAGTGTGATTGAATCGCCCGTGGACGCCTGGGATCGCTCGCTTTGCCAGGCAATAATGGAGCGAACATTCGATTCCATGCCGCCCGGCACGATGCGCACGCGATCGCCGGCTTTGACGTGGCCGCTGGCGACCCGTCCGCAATAGCCGCGGAACTCCGGAGCCGCGCGGTTCACCCACTGCACCGGCATGCGAAACGCCATGTTGTCCGAGCCCGTGGAAACATCGATCTCTTCAAGAACCTCCAGCAAGGTCGGCCCCTTGTACCAGGACGAGCTAGGTTTGGCGATTCGCCCGGTCACGTTGTCGCCTTCAAGGGCCGAAACCGGAATGGGACGATAGGATTGAAATCCCAGCTCTCGCGCCGTCGGCTGAAACTCCTCGACGATCCGGGAGAAAACAGCCTCATCCCAACCGGCAAGATCCATTTTGTTGACCGCCATGACGATATGGCGGATCCCCAGCATGGCGACGATGCGGGCATGGCGATGCGTCTGCGTGAGCAGGCCCTTGCTGGCGTTTACAACCAGCACCGCCAGGTCCGAAGTCGATGCGCCAGTGGCCATGTTGCGGGTGTACTGCTCATGCCCCGGCGTGTCCGCAACGATAAAGCGCCGGCGCGTCGTGGCGAAGAACCGGTACGCAACGTCGATGGTGATCTTTTGCTCGCGCTCCGCCTGAAGGCCGTCAACCAGCAGGGCCAGATCCACCTGATCTCCCTGCGTGCCGTACCGCGCCGAGTCCCTTTTCAATGCCGCGGCGTGATCTTCGAATACCTGCTTCGACTCCCAGAGCAAGCGTCCAATCAGCGTGGATTTGCCGTCGTCAACACTGCCGCAGGTGATAAATCGTAACGTCTCCTGCATCAGAAGTAGCCCTCTTGCTTTTTCGCTTCCATCGATGCGGCCTGATCGTGATCAATCAAACGCCCCTGGCGCTCCGAAGTCCGGGCGGTCTCCGTCTCCCTGACAATCTCATCAATGGTGGTTGCCGCGCTCTCAATCGCCGCGGTGAGGGGATAACAGCCTAGCGTTCTGAAGCGCACCACTCGCACTTCAGGCTTCTCTCCGGGACCGAGCGGAAGCCGGTCGTCGTCCACCATAATCCACTGCCCGGAGCGCTTCACCACCGGCCTGGGCGCTGCGAAGTAAAGCGAGACGATGGGAATATTCTCCCGCGCGATGTAATTCCAGATATCAGCCTCAGTCCAGTTCGACAGCGGAAAAACCCGGATCGATTCACCGGGATGGATCCTCGTATTGTAGAGATTCCACAACTCCGGCCGCTGCAATTTCGGATCCCACCTGTGTTCCGCCGAGCGAAATGAAAAGATCCTCTCCTTGGCGCGCGACTTCTCCTCGTCCCGTCTTCCGCCACCTAGAATGATGTCGAACGCCCCTCGATCCAGCGCCTGCTTCAATGCCTCTGTCTTCATGATCGCGGTATAGCGATCCGAGCCGTGCGTAAATGGATTGACTCCCGCGGCAAGCCCCTCGCGGTTGATATGCACCAGCACCTTCATCCCGCACTCAGCGGCAATCCGGTCGCGGAAAGCGATCATTTCCCGGAATTTCCACGTCGTATCGATATGCAAAAGGGGGAACGGCGGCAGCGCCGGCCAAAACGCCTTACGCGCCAGGTGCAACATCACGCAGGAATCTTTGCCGATCGAATACATCATGACCGGGTTCTGCGCCAGAGCATTCGCTTCCCGGATAATCTCAATGGACTCTGCTTCGAGGCTGGCAATATGATCCCGCATCGAACCGTTCCGGTCTCCGGCGCCAGCGATTCCCGACTGTCTTTCTTGGGCCTCCATCTGCTGCAAACTCCCGCTCTCCCGCGCGCCCGGCTCGGAAGCGGCGTTGCCGGCGAGCCTTGCGCCGGTGGGAGTTGCAGCAGCGCCAACCAGCAAAGGCACAGCCGCTCCCATCGCTCCCTTTGCGGCCTTCGGACTCATGTGAGGTGATCCTTCAACTGAAGAGTTTCTATCAGGTGTCTCTGTGCCGCTGCCGGGCCGTCTGTGTGTCTTCGGCAATTGATTGCTCACAAATTGGACTCGCCCATGCCCATGCATCCGCATGGCACACTCAACTCTCTATGACTTGCAGCATCGATATATATATATATTGAAACAAGAATAGTCAGAATTGCCATTACATGCAATGAAATGAGTTTCCATAGAGCGAGAAAATGTGCGGCATCCGCTTCACCGTCTCCGGCAGCCGGCGGATCTTCCATTTTCTTGAGCAAAATTTTGAAGATAACCTCATGAAACCAATGCGGTTATCTTCCCCACAACGGCAGGCTCATGCGCCAGCCGTTGTGGCGGAGCTTCTTCCCATTGGCGCCCGGTTGCCGCAGCCTGATCACGATGGGCGCGCCGCGCTGAGCGGCTCTATTTCAGGGCCATCTGCGCCTTGCGAAATCCCTGCTCGTACGCAGGCGGAACCACCACCAGCTCGCCCATGCGCCAGGTGCTGGGATAGGGCGTGGTGCTGACGATTTCCCAGTTCGGTGCGGCGAACTCGACCAGAACAGTCTTGTCCACATCGTTGAGAACGATGTTGCCGTTAGGCAGCCGCGTGCAGTCCTGGATCCATCCGCCGTCGTACGGAATCTTTCCGCTCAGCCGCAGATCATCGTCGAGCAGGACAAGCTCCTTCGACAGGCTATTGCAGAAAATCCAGCCGCCGGGGATCTTTTCAAGACTGTGCGGGCGCGCCAGACCGTCGAGAATCAGTTCGCCATCCTGCTTCTCGGCCGGGAGGCTGCGGTCAATCCGCAGCATCGTTCCCTGGTGAAAGAGCAAGCAGAGAATGAAGCGCTCATCCTCGTCCTGCGCCGTGGCGCAGTTAACATGTGTGGTCTGGTACCGCGTGTGGTAATAGCGGTTGCGGTGCTCGCCGCCGCGTCCGCTGGCGCGCGTCTCGCCGGACGGAGTCATGGTATAGCCGTGTTCCGAGGCCCACCATTCCCACAGTATGTTCCCCTGCAAATCGACCTCGACCACCAGGTCGGTGCCGGAGGCGGTGGCCAGCAGGCCGCGCTTGGTGCGCTCCAGACTGTGCAGGTCGTTGAAATAGGGATGCGAGATGCGCTGCAGAAGCTTGCCCGGCTCCGGCTCAACGGCGATGCGGAAGATGTTGCCCGCCTCGAAGTCGTTCATGTAAAGGAAGCCATCCGCAAAGCAGTAGCCGGCGGGGTTGCCAAGAACCATGCCCCAATCTGACTGCCAGATGCGGGTACGGCTTTCCCAGTCGTAAACCACAAAGACACCGTAGTAGTCGGCACGGTCGTCCATGGTGGGGCCAAGGTCCTCGTTGGGCAGGATCCGGTAGCCCTCTTTCAACCAGGTGAGCGGAACCTTCGGCTGTTCCGTGGCAGTGGATTGCTTGGCAGGAACCTTTTGCCCGGGAACAGGAGGCAGGCCGCCTTCCATCTTCCAGCGCTGGCGCAAGCGCTCATTCTGAGTGGTATAAACCGAGGCGGCAAGGAGCATATTTTCAGCATACAGGACCGGTGCCCCAGTGAGAAACTGGGGGCGCTGGGTCACCTTTGCGAAACAATCGCAGGCGCCTTTTCAGAGCGGCGGCGCATGCAAACCGTTCTCAAAACAGCGCCTTGACCGCGAACTGGATCTCGCGGCCCTGTGTCTCGGTAGTCGTAATCAGGCCAGCGTTCGGCACTCGGGCGCCTCCGGGAACAAAGAGAAATCGGTTGTTGAGCGGCGGAGCAAAATTCGCGTGATTGAGAACGTTGAAGAACTCGGCGCGCAGTTGGATCGTGACCTCGCGCGACGCAATGTTCACGGGCGTGTTCTTGATCAGCGATGAGGCAAGATCCACAAGGTCGGGGCCGGGCAGTGTGTTGCGCCCAAGATCCCCGCGCAGATTCACCGGGTGCGGATAGGCGAAACAGTGCGTGCGGATGTAATGGAAGGGATTGCCGGAATACACAGGCCGCCCGCAGCCCGGCCCGGCCACGGCATTGGGCAAATCGATCAGGGGATCGGAGCTCTTGACGCCCAGTGCGTCGCCGCCAATCTGCGCCGTAAACGGCACGCCCGTGCTGGCATTCAGAACTCCGCCTAACTGCCAGCCATGAACAAGCCGCCGCATCGGCGCGGAAAATCCGCCTCCCCAGTTCGGACTCCACATGGAATCTACTTCCAGATTCTGGGCAATGTTGAAGTCGGCCAGGCCGCGATTCAATCCAGGATCGAAGTACAGCGGGCTGCCGATCGAGTTGTTGTAATCGTTGCCCGTCATGTCGGCGGACGAGTCATCGATGGTCTTGCCCCACGTATACGAAGTCTGAAGATGCACGCTGCCAATGCTTCCGATTAAATGCGTCTGCAATGCATCGTAGTAGGAATCGGCTGTCCACCACCCCGAGGTGAGGCGCCCCGCATGGGGATTGAGCCGATGCCCGCTGCCGATGGGAAAGGGCCATAAATACCCCTGCGGCGTGCGCGTGGGAAGCACGATATCCGTGCCTTCAACCCGAAACGGCAGGTGGATGCCGCGCGCGCCAAGATAGCCCACCGTGAGGCTCAACTGCCTCGTCAGCCGCTGCTGAATGGAAAGATTCCACTGCGCCGCATAACTGCGATGCGGCCGGTGCTGGAAATACGCCTGACGACTGCTGTTGGACGTATCGGCAACCGCGTACGCCTCCGAAGGGAAAGATCCCGCCGGCAGGTCCTGCGCATTGAGAGCCTCAAAATAAGGCGCGGAAAGAACCTCATTGAACTGCACCTGGTCGAGCAGGGGCAGCACGTCGAAGATCCCAAAGCCAACGCCGAGCAGTGTATTGCCATTCCCTCGCGGATCGAAGGCGATCCCGATGCGCGGTTCAATATTCAACTTGGTCGAATTCACCCAAAGCGGCCCGCCCAGCCGCGGCTTGGCGCTGGTGAGGTGGCGGAGAACCGTCAGATGGCCATGCGCTTCGCCGGGAACGCTGATGGGCTCATAGCGCAGCCCGGCGTTAACGTTGAGCCGGGGAGTGGCGCTCCAGTGGTCTTCCACATACGCCCCGAAGATGGTTTGCCGCAAATCGCGCGTGCTGGACAAGCCCGGAACCGCGGCGGACAGTGAATAGGGCTGGTTGGTCAGAAAATCGGAGAGGCTATTGAAGATGAACGATCCGCCCGGATTGGAAATGCCCAGGATGTCATCCAGGTTTCGTTCCATCATGAAACCCGCTTGAATCACTTGCCGGCCATGCGTGTACGAAATATTGTCGTAGCCCTGGATCGAATTCCAATGGAAGACATAGTTACTGGGAACATCGATTCCGCCCGAAAACGTCGTAAGTCCGGTGACTGAAACCGCCGGCACGTTGGCGCCCGGAACCGTTCCGTAGGCGGGGTTGGACATGGCAGCGTTGGTGAGCGGAAACGTCAGTCCCGTGGATGCAAAGACGTGATAGAACCCGAACCGCACGGTATTCACAAAATTCGCGCTGTAACTGTGGCTCCAAAAAAAAGTGTAAAGATCCCGCTTCGAATCGTAACCCGTGAGCTTGTTGTTGAACTCGTCCGGCTGCCGCACCGTAGCGTTATCGCGCAGGTATGTGAAGTGCATCTTGTCCCGGCTGGTTCGCTTGAAGTCAACCCGCGTGTCCAGGTAGTTCTCCGGAATCACCTGCTGACCGGCAAAGTTGAAGATCCCGGTGTCGCCGCCGGGAAGAATCGCCCCGTTCGGCAGCGGAATAAATGCATTCATGAAGCGCGTGACGGCAGGATTGACCGCCACCGTGCCGCTGGACAGATGCCCTGCCCGCGCCTGCTGCGTGGGAACCGTATCCACCTGCGAGATCCCCAGCGACTGGCGAAAACCCTCATAGGAAGCGAAGAAGTAAGCGCGCCCCCTGCGAATCGGCCCGCCCAGAGTTCCGCCAAATTGATTGCGGGAAAAAGGCGGCCGGTGGATATTGAAAAAAGTCTTCGCATCGAAGACGCTGTTGCGCGCAAACTCAAAGACGTCTCCGTGAAAAACCGGCCCGCCAGACCGCGTGACGAAGTTGACGATGCCGCCGGCCGTGTCTCCGTAGTTCGCCGGGATGACTCCTTCCATAACGCCAACCTGCTTCACGGCATCCACGCCGAGATTCACTCCCGCCGCGCTGCCGGGAGGACTGTTCGCGTAGTCAGTCACGCTGACGCCGTCCTGCAGATAATCGTTCTCGCGCGGGCGGCCTCCGGAGATGGTCAGCAAGCTGCCAAAACCATGCTGCGCCGCCGCGCCCACAGACCCGGCCCTCGATGACGTAACCCCAGGCTCCAGGACCGCTACGCTGGTTGTCGAGCGCCCGTTCAAGGGCATATTGCGCACGGTCTTCGAGCTCACAACGCCCCCGGCGACAACGCGGCCAGGCAGCACGGCTTTGCCGGCAAGTGGAACAAGAACGGCGTCAAAATGTCGCTTCCCTGCCTTGCGCAGCTTCAGCACGGCTTCCTGGTACTGGTATCCAGCGGCGGAGATGACGATGTGGTATAGGCCGGGGGGCAGAGGCGCAATTGTATAAATGCCTGAATGATTGGCAGTGACCGTCTGGATGGGAACGTTGCGCGCATTGCTCAGAACCACCCGTGCCCCGGAAACATCAAAGCCTGACGCGTTGGTCACATGCCCCGTAAGCGCAATCGTCGCCGTCTTTGCGTAGCACAGACAGGCCCCGCCCAACACAATCCACAACCCGAACAAAACCATCGCAGTGGGCTTGAGCCACGCTCCTCCGGCGCTGCCCGGCGGCAAGTTCAATGCGCGGGCCGGATAACGATGGGCGCCACGATCGCGGCTTGCAGAGCGTTGCAAAGGCTGATGATGCGCGGCGCGGAACACCCGGGGATGCGCGCTTGAGAACATTACATCGACATGGGAGACAGATAACGGCGAGAAGAAACGCCTGCGTCCTCCGACGGTTCCAGAAATATGCCTGCGCAGATTCATACCGTAATTTTGGATGTGCCTAAATAATTCACAACGCCGGACATCACTGGGAATACGAAATGGGAAGCTTGGACTCACTCGGATATACCTCTAAAAAAGGGAGATCCAGCCCCAGATAAGGGACAGTGTACACGCCTAAGCAAAAGCGAACCTTAACCAAACATTAACGCGATCAAAAAAGATACGGGCCGCCGCATGCTCCAAAGCGGCCCGCGGTGCCCAATTTGGTCCCCGATGCGGAAGACGACTGTGACAACCCTCCGGCAAAACCGGTGGCTTCCAAGGTTTGCGGCTCCGCAAGGAGCCTGAATTGGCTGGACTTGCATCTGTGCAACCTGCCCTGCTCCCGCGCCGAAGGCGCAGTGTGTATCAGCCCCGCGCTTCAGCGCGTGGGGATGAAGTGCAGTATTGATGCGCGGAGTCCCGTCGCTGGGATCCGCGAATAGCCCGCCGCAAATCTGCGCAATCGTCCGATAGACGCACTGGTCAAGAGCACTGCGCCCCAACCCACGCGAATCCAACAGCTTACGTTTGCAGGTAATTTACGCCTGGCCGCCCATAATAGAACCATCGACGCTTCCACGCGCCAACCCACGGAGAACACGAACATGACCGAGCCAATCCAGCCTCCTTCCTCTCAACACCCCACTCCTCAGCGAGCGCGGCACCCGCTACGCGATTCCAAACCGCCGGAACCTGCCAGGGACCCACCCCCCTCAAAATATTTTTCTCTTCCACAGATTTTTTGCAGGCAATTCTTTTCCGGCGAAAAATGCGGATGCGAGTGAGCCCCTTGCCATATTGTGGGACATTGACGGAAATCAGTGTGCCTCACCGGTCCGTAATGAAAGTCCGGTGCGGTCCGTATCAGTACCGTCCTCATGATCTTGTAATCGGTCCACGGATGTGGGCAATCGGCCTGCGCTAAGGCGAAGCTGTCTTGAATTGCCGGACCGCGCCCTTTGCCTGCTCGACATCGACTAATTGCAGTGGTTTTGGATCGCGCGCCCACACCTTGACATCCTCGAACCTCCACGCGCGCGCATAACGGATGTGCCCGGCGCGCTGTGCGCGAATGCGGATGTTCTTGAGCGTGAAGCGCACCAGCGGCGCTTCCGCGGCGGCATTCACGGAGAAAGCCGTTCCAACATTCATGCCCCGGATGTCTTTCAAGGTGACATCGTGAAAATGCGGAATTCCCAGCTTGGGTGGAACGGGTTCTGTCAAAATGCTCCAAAACGACGGAATGGAATGAAGCCCGGGCGGCAGATTGTTCTTGATTCCCGGCGGAATCTTCGGCGTGCTGAACGCCGGAAAGTAGTTCAGGTCCACCATGATCGCCGTCTTCACGCCGTGCATCGTCACATGACTGATGTTGACGTTGTCCGTCCATCCTCCACGCGTGCGCGTTGACTTGAAGTAGATGCCGTAGCGCACTCCGCTCAGGATCGTGATTCCCGAAACCCTGATGTTCTTGAACCCGCCCGCGGTATCGCTGCCAATCGCAATCCCGGAAATAGCCTGGCGTATGATCGAATCGCGAATGACCACATCTTCGGTGGGCCGGTCTACACGCAGGCCATCGGCGTTCATGCCGGCCTTGAGGCAGATGCCGTCGTCGTTGTTTTCTATATCCACCTTCTCGACGAGAATATGGCTGGATGAATCGATGTCGACGCCGTCCGTACTGGGGCCGCGTGCGCCATCCGCCGGGTTGTTGCGTATCTTCACTCCATCCACAACAACATGCGTCGAGTAACAGATATGGACAGTCCAAAATGCCGAACGCTTGAGAAGAAGCCCGTGGCCGATGCGAACCGAGCTCGACTTGTAGATGCGCAGCAACTCGGGGCGCTGCACATCGTAATCGAGCGCCCAGCGCAGGCCGCGCGATTTGTAGGCAGGCAGCAGAGACCAGAACTCATGCCACCAGGGCTCGCCATTGCCGTCGATCGTGCCGGGGCCCTCGATGGAAACATCTGTTTGGCCGGCAACATTGACCAGTGCCGCAGGCCAGCGCATATCGATTCCGGCCGCCCTCGTTTCCACCAGCGGATACGCGCTCTTTTGCGTCGTTCCCAGAATGGTGGCGCCTTTGTCCAATACCAGCCGCGTATGCGACTTGATGAACAGCGATCCGCTCAGGTAGGTGCCCGGCTGCACGACGACCGTTGCGCCTCCCATTGCCCCTGCCTCGTTCAGCGCCTTTTGAATTGCCACGGTATCCAGCGTTGTGCCATTGCCTGCGGCGCCAAAGTCGCGAACGCGCAAGACGCGCTGCGCCGCGGCACAATGTTTTGCTCCGGTCAGGAAAATCAGCACAAGAGCGAATAAGGTAACGAGCGGCAGCCGCAAGCCTCCGTTGGCTTGCGGCTGATCAGCAATCATCTGCGGATGAATTGGAAACAGAGCGGGCATTTCCAGCCGCCCCCGGCGCCGGCCAGGGCTGCGCGCGGATTGAAAGCAGCTTGCGACGTCTCTATATTCTTCTCCTTCACGTGAATATTTCCTCTTTGTTGTCATCGATATTCTCTTCTCCGGCCGCCAGCCCTTTGAGTCGCGCCCTGCGCACAACTGCCGCTAGCGCGGCGGAAATTTGCGTGCTTGTTACAGGTTACGCTCATGCTCGCGCTTCATCGCACTCGTTGCGAAGCCCTCATTCCATGTTGGCGAATGGCATCAGCCACAGATGAAAAGCGAAGCCGCGCTCCCGGCGCTGCCGCGATCAATGCATTTTTTCGGAGTTTTGCACCTTTTGCGTGTGCCAGGCGCTGAACCGAGGTTCTACACTGGTGTGCAATCATGCCACGCTATGTTTGCCTGCTGATCTGCCTGAGTCTCGCGGTGTCGGCGGCTCCTGCCCAGGCGCGCAACGCCTATCGCGCCGGGGACACAGCCGCCGCCGCGCGAGCTTATGATGCGGCCGTGCGCGGAGGGCCGCTGACACTGTACGCGTTTCTGGTGCGGTTTCCCAAGGGCGCGGATTTGCACATCCACATCTCCGGCGCCGTGTATGCCGAGACGCTGATCCGAGACGGGGGCGAGGATGGGCTGTGCGTGAACACCGTGGCGCTCAGCTTTAGCAGGCCGCCATGCACGGGCGATCTGGTTCCGGCCGCGGAGCTGAGTGGCAATCTGACCGCGGCCGAACAGGCGCTCTATGACCGCCTGATCGACTCGTTTTCCATGCGTGACTTTGTGCCCCGCGCGGGATGGAGCGGCCACGACCAGTTCTTTGCCACCTTCGCGCGCTTCGGCGGCCTGAAGAGCAGCCACCTCGGCGAGTGGGTGGACGAGATTGCCCGGCGTGCGGCATGGCAGAACGAGCAGTATCTGGAGCTGATGGATACGCCGCCGTTTGCGCACGCAACGGAGATTGCCGGCCAGATTGGCTGGAGCAAGGCCATGAACCGTGGCGATGCCGCGGACTTTGCACGGCTGCGCAAGGAACTGCTGGCGCATGGGCTGAGCGAGGAGGTGAACGCCGACCGTGAGGAAGTGCGCCGGGCCGAAGCAGAGCGCGAGCGGATGGAGCGGTGCGGAACGCCGCGGGCCGAGGCGGCGTGCAAAGTGGAAATCCGGTATCTTTACCAGATTTTGCGCGGCTACCCGCCGCAACAGGTGTTTGCGCAGGCGCTGCTGGGCTTCGAGACGGTAGCGGCGGATATCAAGGCGAACCATGGCGGGTTTGTAGGCATCAATCTCGTGATGCCCGAGGACGGCTACATTGCCATGCGCGACTACACGCTGCAGATGAAGATGCTCGACTATCTGCATTCGGTCTATCCGCAGGTGCACATTACGTTGCACGCCGGCGAACTGGCGCCGGGAATGGTGCCGCCGTCGGGGCTGCGCTTCCACATCAGGCAGGCCGTGGAGTTGGGCCACGCGGAGCGGATTGGGCACGGGGTGGACATCATGTATGAAGACCATCCTTGGCAACTGCTGCGGGAGATGGCCGCGCGGCACGTGATGGTAGAGATCAACCTGACGTCGAATGCGGTGATCCTGGGCATCAAGGGCGACGAGCACCCGTTTCCGATCTACCGGGCAGCGCATGTGCCGGTAGCGCTTTCGACCGACGACGAGGGCGTGAGCCGCATCGACCTGACACACGAGTATGTGATGGCAGCGCGGGAGTACCACCTGAGCTATGCGGATATGAAGGAGCTGGCGCGGACCAGCCTTGAGCACGCCTTTTTGCCGGGCGCGAGCCTGTGGGCGCGGCCGGACAACTTCAGCCTGCCGGTGGCGGCGTGCCAGGGACAGGCACTGGGCGGCAGCTGGCCGACGGCTGCCTGTAAGGCATTCCTGGCCGGCAGCCAGAAGGCGGCGGAACAGTGGGAGCTGGAAAAGCGGTTTCGGGCATTCGAGGCCCGGTTTGGCCCGAAAAATCGTTGAAAGTCGGGAACCGGCGGAGGCGAACGGACGTATGATGCAAGCGGAACGCTCAGGCAGAGGGTGAGCGTGTGCGACGAGGCGCTCAGACCATGATCAAGTTTCTGCTATGGTGCATTCTGCTGGTGTTGTGCTGGCCGCTGGCGCTGACGGCGCTGGTGCTGTATCCGCTGGTGTGGCTGGTTCTGCTACCGTTCCGGCTGCTGGGCATTGCCGTAGGTGGCGTGCTGGCGTTTGTGCGCGCCATCATCTTCCTGCCGGCGCGGCTGCTGGGCGCTGCTTGACCGGGCATGGCGTCATCGAGGCGCTCGGGCAACGGCCATGCTGGAATGCTGAACTGCGAAAAACCGCGCAATTGCCGGGTTCGCATTTGCGTTTCTGGAAGTGTGCGGGCACGCAGATGAAGGCGCAGAACGGTTGCGCCGGGATGGGCCTGCGAACCCTTTGCTTCTGATAAGATAAGGAAGTCGTGGGGCTGTAGCTCAGCTGGGAGAGCGCCTCGTTCGCAACGAGGAGGTCAGCGGTTCGATCCCGCTCAGCTCCACCATAAAATCAATCATTTGCGGCATCCCCGCAGCCACCTGCCTCAATTTTGAGTCGTCATTTGTGTCATCGAGGCACAGATGTCGCCCGGCGTCTACAAAATCTTCTTTCCGAAGGCGGAGCAGGCAAGCTCAACGGCGAGATCGGCGGTGCGGTTGTGCTCATCGATAACGGGATTGACTTCGACGATTTCGAGGCTCAGCATCTGGCCGTGATCGGCAGCGATCTCCATGGCCAGATGGGCTTCGCGGTAGGTGGCTCCGCCACGAACGGGCGTACCGACGCCGGGCGCATCCTCCGGATCGATCCAGTCCATGTCGAGCGAGACATGATAGCCGGCTGTGCCACTGGCAGCGGCGCGCAACGCTTCTTCCATCACCGCCCTCATGCCGCGCTCGTCAATGTCGCGCATGGTGTAGATGTGCGTAAGGCCGGCGCGACGCAGGTTTTCCCGCTCGGCCGGATCGATATTGCGGACACCAAGGATCGCGGTATTTTCCGCCGCAACTTTGGGCGCGTAGCCAAACAGGCCCGCCAGCGGCTGTGGCCCCAGGCCGAGCAGGGCCGCCAGCGGCATGCCGTGAACATTGCCTGAGGGCGAGGTCTGGGGCGTGTTGATATCGGGGTGAGCGTCGAGCCAGATCAGGCCGATCTTCTGGTTGCGCCGGCGGTAGAACTCGGCCACTCCGGAGACCGAACCGGCCGCCAGCGAATGATCGCCACCCAGGATCAGCGGAATCACACCGTCCTCGAGCGTCTTGAGGACTGCGTCCGCAGTGTGGGCGCAGGTTTCTGCGATCTCGGCCAAATAGTGGGCGTTGCGGTCGCCGGAGGCGCGTGTCTCAGGCACCTCAACGCGAATGTTGCCGCCGTCAGTGACATGGTGGCCGAGCGCCTCAAGGCGAGCCTGGAGACCGGCCACGCGCATGGCCGATGGTCCCATGTCGACGCCGCGGCGGCTGGCGCCCATGTCGAGCGGAACGCCCAGTACGCGAATGCGGCGGCGGGGCTGCCGCTCCGTTGCGCCGGCCGGCGCGGGCGGCTCCGGTTGAGGCGAATTACTGGCGCGATCTGTCATAACGGTAGCTCCTTGCGGCGGGATATCGCACGTGAACCGATCCGCCCTGCCTGCCGGACAAGGCGCATGAGCGAATCTCCGCTAAACCGGGTGGCAATCCAGGCACTGCTACAAGAATGTAGCCTAATCATCTCGATATGTCACCAGGACTCCTATCCGGATACCGCTGAAGTGGAATCGATGCGGCAGCCGGATTTTTGCAGAATATACGGCGCTCGCGCCACTCATCGATCTTGCCGTAGATCTTCTGGTTGAGCGCACTGACCGCGGATGCCGAGACGCGCGCCCCCCCAGTGCCTGCGTGATATCTTCGACGCGCCGTACGCTGACGCCTGCCAGGTACATCTCGATGAGCGCCTCTTCCACGGAAGACTCGCGCCGCCGGTAGCGCTCAATGATCGCTGTCTCAAAAGGCAGCGTGCGCAGCTTCGGCACGGTCAGCGTTACTGCACCGGCCTTGGTACCGAGCTTGCGATCATAGCTGCCAGCCCGCGTGTCCTTGCGGCCCTCGGTGCGTTCGTACTTCTTGGCCCCGCATAGCCGGTCGGCCTCCGCATCCAGCAACGCGTTCAGTGTCTCTTCGACCGTTGAACGAACCCCCTCGTCCGAGTGGGCCTGGATGCGACCCTCGTCGATCTGAACCACGGGCCCGGAAACAGACTTACCCCCCGTTCACAATGCCTTCCACCGTCATCGTTGGCTCCATGTCGTACCCGCCTCGGAGGTCTCGCTCCCCCTGCTTGTACCAACCGTCTACGGCTCATGGCAAATCAAATGTGCGAAAGAAATCGTACGTTATCCCCGTTCGCTTGGTCTCCTCGTTCCGTTGTCAGCATCATTCACTGCTCCAGAGAACGGGTGCGGGCGTGCTGGGTGCATCCCGAAAGTTGTCTGCCGATTCTGCCACGGAATTGATTTCAGGCCGTGACGCCGGCGGAATAAAGGAGAAAACGGTTCATCGTGATGCCGGACGGTTCCGCGGCGGCATCCGCGGCGGAAAGAGGATACACTGCATCCGAAACTTCCCGAAAATACGGAAAGGATTGCATGACCTTTCGATAGGTCCGGATATCGACATGTTCTGCGCTCGAATCCGATGCATTCACATAAAGGTGGCCATGGAGAAGATAAAACGGACGCGGAGACTGACGCAGCTCACGCCCCACATTGGCCAATACGCGCCGCAGAACACGTGAATAAAAGGGGTAGTAGAAGAAAAGCACGAGTGGACCATCAGGGAAAACGAACGACTTTGCATCCTGATTGGCTATGGAAACCCGCTTTTCCCACGCCGGATTACGAGCCGCGTTCGCCCATGCCACTTCGCAAAGCTTGCTCGCAATCTCCACGCCAAACAAGCGCCGGAACGGGAACTCCGCCGCCACGAAAAGCGCGCGGCCTTTGCCGCAGCCGATGTCCACGAAGGAAAAGTCCTCGTGGTTTACAGGCAATGCGGCGAGTGCGGAACGCAGCGTGGACGGTGGAATGCCAAGATAGCCGGTAGCATAGAGCGACGAGAGGGAAACTGAGTCGAGATCAGCCGCTGAATATCTGCCGCCCGTGTCCGTGCCATGAAGCAGATCAAAGGGATGAGGTTGTCGCAGCTGATCAATGTGCGGCACTGCAGGAGCCCTCACGAATGCCCGTTCGAAGGTGCCGCTGAAACCATGACTCTTTAAAGAGCGATAAAGGCGCTGGTAAGCATGGACCAACGCAAGACGAACACCGTAATTGTCGATAGAGCGAAGAAAGCGGCGAACGAGCTGGAGCGGCGGGCTTGGGCGATACTTCATTGTGCTGCCACACACGAACTTGTGCAGTCAGGACGACGCTGAGGCATGTTATTGCATATTGCCAATGTTAGAAGGCGCTCACCGGGCAAATCCCATTGTCTTTCTGCGGACAACCGATTGCCCCCGGCCTGATTTGAGAAATCGCTAACCTGCGGGCCTGTTCACTACTCCAGGAAAATCTTATGGCGCATCAGGAGGTGCATTGTCGCAGCACACACCCATCTTGCTGGCCATACACAACTTCCCACCGCCCATGTGCACTCCGATGTGACAGATTTTCGAATTCGCGGGTGCCACTTGTGCGGTGGGCCGGCAGGTCTTCCAGAATCATCCCAGAGCCGAAGCTGCTCTTCTTCCGCCGAAGACCTGCGCGTGCGATGAATCGCTAACTCATGTTTGAATGCCCGTCGAGATTGCCAGGGAGTTGGTTGCCCGCCGTGATCTCTTCAAGGCTGATTTTCTTGAACTGCGGCACAGCCCATTCTTTCTTGGCATGAACATTCTTGGATTCGATCTGGCTTTCAAAGATACTAGACATCTGTGCCCTCCTGGGATGAGTGATTAATAAGGGGAGGTGATTTGACTGCTACGGATTGAATACTACCCAAGCCACATCGGAAATGCAAGCTGTAACTATGCAAGAGATATAGTACTTCCGTGCCACCAGCTCCCTGCTGGACGCGTTCTTTGAGTCACCCCAGTACTCTTGTGATTGGCTCCGTGGTAACTTTTGAGCCTTCGGGATCAAGCAGCAGACGCCCCGTTTCACCCCTCTCCACAGCCACAGTGGGCGATGCCGAACACCTTACTTATCAGAAGAATGACAACCGGCCGATGGAATTATAGTGACGGCTACAGGATGCTTTCCCAAAATTATAGACACACTATCATGTCAGATTTAACGGTTCCAGAAGCTTAATGCCGCAACCGCACAACAGTGATCGCTGACGAATTTGAGCAGTCATTCTGCTCTCCATCCGCCGAAGATCTGCAAATCATCGCTAGCTCATGGATGCCTGACCGTCGGTGCCGACAGGATTTGCATTGATGGCCGTTAGCTGTTCAATGCTGATTTTTTTCAACTGCGGTGCAACCCATTCTTTCTTGGCATGAACATCCTTGGATTCCACTGTGGCGTCCACTTTGGACTCAGAAATGCTAGACATAATGGGGGAGGGCCTCCTACGAGGGGATAACTTACAGTTACCAATAGAATAGTAACTTGCGTTTGCATAATAAGCAATATGGTAATACACGAATAAGTTACCTTAGTTTCACAATTTTGGGCTGGGCGTCTCTTCTTCAGCACTTCCAAGCTCTGCTTCATCATTGGATCCGGGATGATTTCCAGGTCTTTGGGGCGAAGAAGTCGAAAGCTCGCTTGATCCATCTCCACAGCCACAGGAAGGGCCGGATGAGCGCGTAGCCCCAGAAGAACCGGTCCGGAAGCGTCAGCGTTCTGTAATCCTCGCGGCTGTACAACAGATCGGAGAAACTGCTCCAGTGGGATTTCAGAGGCCTCAACAGCCGCTCGTAGCGGCTCAGGCGCATCCGGTTGCGGAGTTTTGCCGGACCTACTCGACTGGCCGGCTCAGCAGGATCCATGAGGGCCCGGACTGGCATCTCGACCAGAACCGGTGCCCACCCCCTCCAGGCGGACTCGGGCAGATCGGGCAGTGGAAGGCCGTAGAGTTCGCGCAAGAGGCCCAATCCTGCCAACAAGACCCTCCCCTGGCCCAAATTCCTTGCTGTCTCGAAAGATGCCTCCCAATCCAGGAGCCCCAATGAGTGAGCACGGGCCAGGTCCCCGAGCCATTTGGCGCGAAACCAGACATGCTGGCCGCCATGCCGGCACAGGTAGAGAGCATTGTCACCAGGGTGCATCGCCCGGATCTTATATCGTTGCCAGTGGACGGGAATGCTTCTGGCCCATCGCGCTTCCGTGGCAGCCGTGGTCTCCCATTGCATGCGCCAGTGAACTTCCAGCAGGGACCCGGTGCGGGCGTCCACAAAATTGACGTGCTGTTCGTGCCCAAGAAAACTCTCCCATTGACGAGGGCTCATGGGAAAGAAGGTCGATTCCAGCTTCCAGCCTCCGCTCTGAAGACATGCCTGCGCCTTTTCAAGATCCCCTTTTGGCACCTCCACATCCAGATCGCGGGAGAAGCGCAGGCCGACGTCTCCGTAAAGGTCGAGAGAAAGAGTCGGACCCTTGAGCGGCATCGCAAGTATTCCAGCGTCCTGGAGGCGTTGCAGGACGCCGGCCAGGATGAGGGCAAGATGGACAGCCTGTCTCCGGCAAGTGTCGCTTCGCTCGCGCAATTGCTGCGCGGCGGGTCCCGGAATTTCAATTCCTGCAATTCGGCAAAGGGAAGCCCAACTCACGCCCGGGGTTCCGTGCCGGTCAATGAGACGGAGATACTCTGTCCAGTCGGGGCGAGCCTCGATGGCTGTCCGGATGGCTTTCTCCTGATTCTCCTGCCACGCATCCGGCGCCAGCCAGGAAGTGGCGATCATCAAGCGGAAAGCAGCGCTCGCATTCTCAGGCCCGCTCATCTGATGCCCTCCCGGTCTCCTGCATCGACTTCGCGCATCTGTGCTGCCCAGGAAGTAGCATACTCTTGGCCAAGGGCGATAAGTTGTGCGTGCGTTCCCGACTCTATTACGCGTCCCATGTCCATAACGTGAATGATGTCAGCGTGCATCGCCGTCGTGAACCGGTGCGTGATCATCAGCGCCGTTTTGCCGTCGGCAAGAGCGCGAAAACGGGCGAGCCAGTCCTGTTCGGCCCAGGAGTCCATGGCACTTGTCGGTTCATCGAGGATGACGAGCGAAGCCTGGCGGAAGAAAGCACGGGCCAGAGCGATCCGTTGCCATTCGCCTCCACTGAGTTCTGTATGCCCAAACCACTTACCCAGGACGGTCTCGAAGCCGGCGTCAAGACGCACGATCGGCTCCAGTGCTCCGGCGTAGTGCGCCGCTTCCCTCGCGCGTGCCTGGTCCCTAAGTCTCGTAACGTCGCCAAAGGCGATATTCTCATGAACCGAAGCATGGTAATGAACGGGCTCCTGAAAGAGAACGGCGATGCCGCTGCGTAAAGTTTCCTGGTCGAACGCTCGCAGGTCCACGCCATCGATAAGAATCCGCCCTTCATTCGGGTCATAAAAGCGGCATAAGAGCTTGACGAGCGTGCTTTTGCCGGCGCCATTATGCCCGACCAGAGCTGTGATCTTTCCACTTGGAATCTCAAGGTTGAAGCCGTCGAGGGCCCGGTTGTACCCGCCGGGGTAAGAGAAACTGACGTGTTCGAAGCGAATCGAGTTCTTGACGGGCAGCGAGTGCTCGCCGGGCTGGCCGGGGCGATGTTCCGGTTCGACCTTCAAGAACTCCTCCAGGTTGTCAACAAAGAGCAGGCTCTTGTAAACCTTGCCGGCGCCTGTCAGCATGGACCTGAGCAACGACTGGCATTGCTGGAACGCCTGGAAACAGAGCAGCAATCCGCCGAGTTTGATTTTTCCCAGGATCGTCTGACGAAGCACCCAGCCGAGACCGACAAAGCTGCCGGCCCAGGCCAGCAGGCCACCTCCCAGTTCGATTCCTGCTCCTTTCCGCACGAGCCGCAATTTTCCTTCTCGCAGGCTCGTTCGCAGGATTTCAAAGGCATTGCGGTGGAAAGTTCCCAGATTGAAGAGGCGCAATTCGGCAGCCGCGCTCTGGTCGGTAATCAGCCAGTCCATGTAGCGTGCGCGGCGTTCCTCGACGGTATGCTCCAGGTGCCAGCGGTGTTCCTTGAGAATGTGCCGAGCAACCAGAAGCAGGCCGGGGGCTGCCGTGAGCACCATGAGGATGGGCAGCCACGCGGCGTATGACCAGAGAATCGCGGCGAGGGCCAGAAAGCTCATGCCGTTCTGCACCAGCCCGCCAAAGTTTTCGAGCAGTTGAAGAGGCTGCGAGATGGCATCGACCTGGGCCCGGTAGAGCTGATCGTAAGACTCTGAGCGATCGAAGAAAGCCAGGTCAAGACGCAGTGCATGGTCGTGGATGAGCCGATGGACCTCGTCCTGAACTTGCTCGGCCTGCACCGCCCGGACCCAGGTCAAGGCACTGCTGAGAAGTTGTGCGAGCACCCAAATGCCAACAATTCCGAGAGCCGGAGGCAAGATCACGGCCCAATGCCGCGAAGCGACGAACCCATTCACCAGGCTTCTCAGCAGCAAAGCCTGGCTAGCCGGGATCAGGCCCTGGATGATCAGCAGGATTGCCCATGCGATCGTCCACCACTTCGCAGAGCGCCAAATCAGGGCCAGGGCGCGCCTTCCCGCTGGCAACTGGCGGAAGAATTGGGCGATTTGGCTTCTGAGCATGTTGCTAACGACCCTACGCGCTGGATTCGGCCACGCGGCGCAGAAAGACTCCCACACCGATGCCACGAATAAGAAAATTTACCGCGTTCGCGGTGGTTCGAGGATTCACTTCCTTGAGTATCTCCGCGAGGCTTCTGTGCAGAAGCGGCAAGTCGAGAATAGCAGCGGCCTCGGGGATCGACTCCAGAGAGCGAAGACACTCGCGAAATTCCGCCTTTTCACGGATGATCCGATGGCCCAGATCCGCGGCTTGCAGCCCCTTTCGGCGTGAGTAGAGCACTGGATCAGGCATTCGGCCACGGAGAGCGCGCTTAATCAGAAAGCTGCCTTCGCCGTTACGGAAGGACTGATCGTCGGGGACACGCAAGAGGAATTCGAGCAGGGAAAGATTGGCGGTTGGATCCAGGCAAGGCATGGAATGCCAGGCATTTAAATCCGACCAGGCGCAGGCGGTGGTTCCAAACTCAGGCCAGAAGAAGTACTGTCGAATATCGACGAAAGGGTTCGGAGTGAATGTTGGGTCAAATCCAGCGTCCCGCATTCGCCCGTCCATATCCAACTGCTTGGCGAATTCAGCATTCAGCGCAAAATAGTGCCGCCACGGGCTCTCGAAGGGCCTTCTCACCTGTCGCAGCAGCCGCCGCCCCGGCGTCAGTATCGGCTTCAGGACCTGCCGTTTGAGCGCCAGCCAGGGATTTGCCTCCCCCTGAAAGAGCAGCCGCAAAGCGGTTGCGAAGTCTCCCTGGCGAAAAGCCAGGGCTGCCGATCCATTTCCCATCCATGATGTCGTAGCGTTGCCGAGACTTCCCACCAGAAGAACCCCGGCTCCACTACCGGAACAAGCGTCCATGACTGCCTTACACCAATATTGGTTGCTCGCTGCATGGCCGGGACCATCGTGCATGTCGAGATGGTATTCCACGCCTGCAATGATTCGATAGTCCCTTGCGTCAAGGGGAATGTGCCTGACGTTCTCACCTGCCATTGTCGCTGTTGCGTGCGCCAGGTCCCATTCATTGCCGGTTCGCTCCTTACCCGCACCATCTGGAGAAAAATAAGGAACTGAGGTAAACGCAGTCAGCTCACGGCCGCGGCTGGCCAGAATCGGAGCGGCCAGCGCAACCACCGAGCCTGAATCACGTCCGCCGGAGAGTTCCGCTGCCACGGGCTTTTCGGTCCGCAAACAACATTGAACCGCCCGCGTGTAATGTTCCAGAAACGCTTCCTCGTACTCCTCATCCCGGCGATACCTGAGCGGCTCACGGGGCCCATACGACCAAAAGCGCCGGTCTTGGATATGGCCGTCTGATCCGACAGCCATGACATGGGCGCCGACAACGGATCGAAACCCCTTGTAGGCGGTCAAATCTGCATCGAAATGCCAGCCGTACAAAATCTCAGCAAGACGCAGCAAATCCGGCTCTTTAACCGTCCCCGGGAGTGCCAGCAAGGCCTTTATGCTGGATGCGAATGCAACGAACCCTCTTCCTGCGTAATAGTAGAGCGCTTCAAAACCGAAAACATCTCTGGCCAGAATGAGCCGGCGCTCCTTAGCGTTCCAGGCGGCCAGCGCCCAGGCGCCTTCCAGGTGCGAGCAGAGTTCCTCACCCCATCGCTCAAAAGCTAAACTCACCAGATGCCCGTCTGCGATTCGAGGAGCATCGGGCGCCGCTATGCCAAAGGTCTCCAGAAGAGCGTCGCGGTTGTCCAGTCGAGCGGCGCTGATGACAAGGCCGCGCTCTCCACGGACCGGTTGGCTCTCAAAAGCATCCTCGGGATTGATCTCCAACAGCAGATGCCCCATGCCCAGAGACCCGTCAATCCTGGAGATTCCGCCCTGTGGCCCGTAGTAAGCCATGGCCAATCTCATCCGCTCCAGCCATTGCGGGTCCACCGGCGCGCCATCATATCGGTAAATTCCGTATATTCCACTCATGATCGCCTTCGGGCAAATGTTGTGAATGTTTTGAAGCGTTCATAACCGGGTCCGCCGGTAACGATAATTGACCCAACACGCAGCCATGCATGCGCGTCAAAGCCACCCGACTCCCGCTCGCACGCTCCAAAGCTGACAGTCCCCTCCACACCCCGGCGTCGCAGCATACTCGTGGCGGCCAATGCCCGGGCAAGACAGCGCCCATCCCAGGGCACACGCCTACCCATGACCTCCACGGCCCACCCGACCAATTCTGCCATGCGAGTTTCTTCAGGAGTTGCGGCGACCGAACTCTCTGCGCCAGACATTCCCAGCCATGCTGCGATGCGCCGGAAAGGAATGCAAGCCATGACAATCCGGGCGGCAGCCAGAGAGGCCAGGGCTTCACACAGAAGACGCTTGCGTGCTGAAGGAATCCGCGAAAAGCGCTTCAGGTCATTCCACATGCAGCAGGCCTTCGCGTTCCATCCCTTCGAGAAATCCCTGCAAGTCGGCTGCACAAGCCTCTGGTGTGGTGTCATATTCCTTTAACAATGCGTCTACAAGACTTGAATAAGTGATGGGCGACTCCAGCTTCTCCCAAATCCATTGCGCCGTTCCGGCAAGACCGTAATAAGCTCCCGCGTCGATGCTCATCAGGATCGTCTCCTGATCGAGTTCCGTAGAAAGTATCTCGCTGTTGCGAATTAATTTGTCTCCCGCGTTGAAGCGACGCATCTAGCTCCTTTCCTTTTTCTGATCTGCACCAAAACGTGCCGCCCACGCCGATTCCAGGAAACTGACCAGCCTTTCGATCGTATTCCGATCTCGCTGGCGCGACACCTCGACAATCGTCGCCTGCTCCGCAATTTGCCCTGCCAGCCGCATGATATTACCTTGTGTGCTTTGGCCCTTCAGGTACTGGGGGCGATATAGATTCTCAAGCAGGCGATGCACCCGGTCAAACCCGCTAAGCACCTTAAAATTCGGATCGCCGCTCGCCTGTTCGGCGAGTATATGAATTGCCTTCAGCGGCGCTGGATCGGAACAGTAGCCTTCCTTCATGGGAACCACGAATTTGTCTACGTTGAAGCTCGCGCCCTGCGGGGTTCCGAGACGCTCATAAGCATCAGCGCAAAGCCGGAAGTGGGCTGGCGCAGGAAGAACTCGCAATCCCTCGGGAATTGACTCCACAGCGCAGACGTCGTCCGATAGCAAGCGATACCCCTTGCGATGAAACTCGGCCGCGAGCGTAGACTTGCCGATGCCCTGCGCGCAACCATAATCATCGCACCCCATCTCGTTTCAATTGCACTTCCATGTAGGGGAAACAAACCTCGCTGGTAGAGAAGCGCACCCATGGCCGAACCCAACAGGAACAGTCGAATTTCTTCCGGTGATGAGCCGGCCTGCGGTTCGATCGAAATTCGCTTTCCCTCCTCGACCAAATACTGGCCCACGCGAGGGACCGCCAGTCGAAAGGCACCCGGCCGAACCTCGTAGTAGCCATTTTCAAGAGATTCTGAAATGCGCGGCACTGCTGGCCGTAAGCAGATGATGACATCTGGCTTTCCGCCTGGTCGTGGATCGAGCGGAAGCTCTGGAGCAACAATCTCCGCATGAATGCGAAGGCCATATGCCCAATAAGCGTTGACGGACACTCCTGCTTCTCGCGTCATTTGAGAGACAGTTGCTTTCATAAACAGGTCACGCGGCTCCGTCAACCAATTGATGCTCTTTGTCTTTTAACCGGACAGGCAAGCCCGCAACTCTTGCATGTGTTCGCTATTCGCCTGTGAATATTCGTCTGCAAGGTGCCACGGGCTCCAGTTTCATGTCGCTGAGCCGGGCCGTGGCTCAACTTTAATGACTTGATCTTACCGAAGCAATGGCGCAAAAAGGGGAGTTGCCGACATGGCCCATGGTAACAAATCAAGCCTTTGCATGGTAATCACGCGAAATTACTTGAGGTTTCCGCCACCGCGCCTGACAGCCGATGGTGAAAGGCCAACTTTGAAAGATCGCGGACCTGGTCGGGATCAAACCGGCGACATCTTCCATGCCACCGGCACAACCTCTTCTAAATTAATGAATATAAATGACTGGAAAGACAGGAAAGTACTGAACAATGCGAATAACGATGACGTCAGCACCTACGCCAGCATACCAATTGAAATCAGAGCCTCGTCAATGTGAAAAGGAAGGGGGACATGCCCCACGCAAGGTGCTTCCGAGCAACCAAGCCCAACCCCAA
Organism: Acidobacteriota bacterium; assembly: GCA_021803035.1. Lineage (GTDB taxonomy): Bacteria > Acidobacteriota > Terriglobia > Terriglobales > Acidobacteriaceae > Telmatobacter. Next base: position 29,364 of record JAJZME010000062.1, read on the forward strand.
AGACCAGCACAACTTCACGGATCCGGAGTCGGCCCACTATCGCGGCGATCTGGTCCGCCAGATCTCGGAAGCCATCGTGCATCTGAACAAGAGCAAGAAGCTGCATCCCGTCCTGATCTGCGACGAGGCGCAACTGCTGCGCCACCCCGCTCTGGAGCAGTTGCCACTGCTGCTCAACTTCGACATGGACTCCTCGCATTACCTGACCTTGCTGCTGGCCGGAGAGCCGCTGCTGCGCCGCACCTTGTCGCTGCAGATGCACGAGCCATTGCGGCAGCGCATTGCCGTGCAATACCACCTGGAAGGACTCTCGCGCGAGGAACTGGACGCCTATCTCGCCCACCAGTTCAAGAGTGCGGGAGTTTCCCAGCCATTGCTGGATGAGACCGCCTGTCAGGCGCTCTATCAGGCCACCAAGGGCATTCCGCGCAAAGTCAACAAGCTGGTGATGACGGCGCTGCGGCTGGCCGTGGCGCGCAAGCTGTCGCTGGTCAACGAGGGCACTCTGCTCGATGCCACCACCGAGGCGCTACTATGAACAAGACTCCGCCGGCCTCGGTCCTTTCCCTGGCCGAGCTGCCGCAACAGCAGTCGCCGGAGCCGGCGCCGTGCCTGGTCGAGCCCGGCCTGTTGCCGGCACAGGGCATCCTGTTTGTGGGCGGCGAACCCAGGGTTGGAAAATCGCTGCTGGTTACCAATCTCGCGCTGGCCTGGCGGCGGGCTCGGACCGCCTCGGGTTCCCTGTCGCCAGGCCGTGCCGCGTGCTGGTCTGCTAGTTCGAGTTACCGATGCCGCAGTTCATCAGCCGGCTGGAGACCATGCGCCAACACCTGGGCTCCGCTGCCGACCGCAACCTGTTCGTCGATACCCGCGCCAGCGGCCGTTCGGACCTGCTAACACCGATTGGCCCTGTTCTGTGTTCTGGCCTTTGCGGATTTGCTGCTGATTCGGCGTCTTCAGCAGGTCCGGGGTGCTCAATTGATCCTGTGTATACAGTTGATCTTTGGCCTTAAGCTAATCCCGATCCCGCGTCTTCAGCTGGTCCGGGGTGCTCAGTTGATCCTGTGTATGCAGTTGATCTTTGGCCTTAAGCTGATCCCGATCCTGCGTCTTCAGCTGGTCCGGGGTGCTCAGTTGATCCTGTGTATGCAGTTGATCTTTGGCCTTAAGCTGATCCCGATCCTGCGTCTTCAGCTGGTCCGGAGTGCTCAGTTGATCCTGTGTATGCAGTTGATCTTTGGCCTTAAGCTGATCCCGATCCTGCGTCTTCAGCTGGTCCGGGGTGCTCAGTTGATCCTGTGTATGCAGTTGATCTTTGACCTTAAGCTGATCCCGATCCTGCGTCTTCAGCTGGTCCTTACTCTGCAACTGATCCTTTGTCTTCAGCTGATCCTTGGTCTTCAGCTGATCCTTGGTCTTCAGCTGATCCTT
>JAJZME010000049.1 GCA_021803035.1 Acidobacteriota bacterium
AAAGTCATAACCGGCAAAAACGTTCCACCGGTGTGTGACTTGTTTCTTCTGCGCACATGCACTGACCAAACCAAGAACAAGAAAAGACAAAATTGTTAACGATTTTCGCATGACCTCTCCTTTTTTTCTGATTGAGGAATAACTCACAGCGATTCTTTCTGATTGAGGGGAATAACTAAAAGCACTTCACCAGAATGAAACACTCTTAACGTTATAGTCATTTCACTTATAACTCAAGCGAGACAATGGATCGCTTCTCAATATTCGAGACATGCGCCTGTGCTCTTACGGCGGCATGAAAGTGTTTTGCGGTATTTTAGGCGAGATCGATCGGACACCGGAATAATCAGCTAAATCGCTTGTCATTCCACGTGTAACTCAAGTGAGGGAATGAGTCTCTTCTCGATATTCGAGACATGTACCCGCGTTCTTGCGGAGGCTGAGTGCAAAAGTTTTTTGGCGGCTGTTCAAGGCAAGATCGATCTGCCGCTGGAAGCACATGGAGAATTCGACTGCGCCTTTAATCGCCCAAGCGCTTGACTTCGGCCCGAAAAGAGTATTAGCAGCAGTATGGAGGCGCGGTGAAGTGAACCGCGTATGAGACTTGCAGATGGGACCTATAATTCCCTGCTTCTCTCACCGTGCTCCCGCGTTCTTGCGGCGGCTGAGTACAAAACTTTTGCGCCGGGTGTTCGAAGCGTGGTCGATCTGCTTCCAGAAGCCCACGAAGTAGTCGACGGCGGAAATGATCGAGACGAGCACGGTGAAGTAAATCGCAGCGATGGCGATCCACTGCACGGGGACTACAACGACGCCAAACTGCCACTGATACCAGTGATGCGCCAGAATAGCCGAAACCACCGAGATAATCTGAAGAACAGTTTTGAGCTTGCCCAAGTCGCTGGCCTGGATCGTGAAGCCCTCAGACGTGGCAATCGAGCGCAAGCCGGAGATGAGAAACTCGCGGCCGATAATGACCACGGCAATCCAGACCTTGACCACCACGGGGTTGTAGGCCACCAGCGCCACCAGCGCCGCCGTAACCATGATCTTGTCGGCAAGCGGATCGAGCAGCATGCCCATCGTGGTGATCTGTCCGCGCTTGCGCGCCAGGTAGCCGTCCAGCCCGTCGGTAATTGACGCCAGCACAAAGAGAGCCGAGGCCAGAATCTCCTGCTCACCGAAGTGGCCATGTCCCGGAAAATACGGCGACAGGATCCACAGGAACAGGGGGATCATGAGAATGCGGCTCATCGTGATGGAATTGGGCAGGTTCACCGTATTTCCTTAAACGGGAAAAATGAAATCCGAATTGAGTGAGACGGGGCCCATTCGCCGAAATCATCTGCGAACTGTGTGCCGTTCCGCGACGGTCGAAGTGGATCTCCTTTCTTTACTATATCCGTCTTCGCGGACCCACATCATGAATGCACAGCAAAAGCCCGTTCTTTCTTAGACGCTGCCAGGCGCCAACTGCCGTATAGGATTGGCCGCTCACCCCCTACAAAACGAGTCCAGCGGGTTGGAAAGCATCTGGTCACCCGGTGCATTCAATCGCCATGGCCGTGGCTTCGCCGCCCCCGATGCAAAGCGCGGCGATGCCGCGTTTGAGCCCCAGTCCGTGGAGCGCCGACAGCAACGTGACCACGATGCGCGCGCCCGAAGCGCCGATGGGGTGTCCGAGCGCGCATGCCCCTCCCCGCAGATTTACCTTTTCCCGCGGCAGCCGGAGATCGTACATGGCGGCCATGGGCACCACGGCAAAGGCCTCGTTGATCTCGAATAGATCCACGCTGTCAAGAGCCCAGCCAGTGTACTCGGCAAGCCTGCGGATGGCGCCGATGGGCGCGGTGGAGAACAAGGCCGGTGCATGCGAGTAGGTAACGTGACCCACAATTGTTGCCAGCAGCTTTGCGCCGCGGCGCTCCGCCTCGGAGCGGCGCATCAGCACCAGCGCCGCCGCGCCATCGGAGATTGCACTGGAATTTGCCGCCGTAACCGTGCCGGCTTCGCGAAAGGCCGGTTTCAACCGGGGAATCTTGTCGGGCGTAGCCCGCAAGGGCAGTTCATCATGCAGAATTTCGCGCTCCTGCTTCTCCACTTTGGCCGTGACCGGCACGATCTCCGCGGCAAAGCTGCCGTCGGCCGTGGCCTGTTGCGCTCGCGCAAGAGACGACAGCGCGTATTCATCCTGCGCCTCGCGGCTGAATTTATACGATTGTGCGCAGTCTTCGGCAAATGTACCCATCAGGCGGCCTCTGTCGTAGGCGTCTTCCAAACCGTCCAGAAACATGTGATCGACAACGCGGCCGTGGCCCATCCGGTAGCCGCTGCGGGCGCGGTCGAGGAGATAGGGAGCGTTGCTCATGCTCTCCATGCCGCCGGCCACGGCCACGCGGGCGCTGCCAGCCAGCAGCAGATCGTGTGCCAGCATGGCGGCCTTCATCCCGGAGCCGCACATCTTGTTCACCGTGGTTGCGCCGGTTGCCTGCGGCAGCCCTGCGGCAAATGCCGCCTGCCGCGCCGGCGCCTGTCCCTGGCCGGCGGGCAGAACGCAGCCCATGAGCACCTCTTCGACCGAGGCAGGCTCGATGGCGGCACGCTCGACGGCGGCGCGAATGGCGGCGGCGCCAAGCTGCGGCGCGGTCAGCTCCTTCAGCTCGCCCAGAAAGCCGCCGATGGGCGTGCGCGCGGCGCCAACAATGACAACGGGATCGTCTGTATCCATGTTTCTTCCCTCCCCTGACGCGGACCGTCAGCGCGGCGCCATGCGCAGAGCGCCGTCCAGACGGATGGTTTCGCCGTTGAGCATGGGGTTCTCGACGATGTGGCGGACCAGCTCCGCGTACTCCGCAGGACGCCCCAGGCGCGGCGGAAACGGCACGCTCGCGGCCAGCGACTGCCGTACTTCCGGCGAAAACGAGGCTACCATCGGCGTTTCAAAGACGCCGGGCGCAATGGTCACCACGCGAATGCCGTAGCGCGCCAGCTCGCGCGCCGCGGGCAGCGTGAGCGCTGCAACACCGCCCTTGGACGCGGCATACGCAGCCTGGCCAATCTGCCCCTCGAAGGCGGCAACGGAGGCCGTATTTACGATGAGGCCGCGTTCACCGCCGTCGTCCGGGGCTCCTTTGGCAATGACTTCGGCGGCCAGGCGAAGCATGTTGAACGTTCCCACCAGATTAATGCTCACCGTCCGTGCGAAGGCGTCCAGCGCATGCGGCCCTTCGCGGCCCAGAATCCTAGCCCCCGGTGCCACGCCGGCACAGTTCACGAGCACGTGCAGGTGGCCAAAGCTTTTGACGGCGAGCGCGACGGCGGCTTTGCCGTCGGACTCGCTTGTGATGTCGGTCGGGGCAAAGACGGCGCTCGCGCCCAGCTCCCGCGCTATTGCCGCCCCGCCTTCGCGGTTGACGTCGGCAATGGCCACAAAGCCGCCCAGACCGGCAACAAGACGGGCCACGGCCGCGCCCAATCCCGATGCGCCGCCGGTAACGAGAAAGACGTGGTTGCTGATCTGCATGGAATGCCCTCTTTGCTTTGCTTCAAACCGCTCCCAACGAAGACTATTTGTGATAATACTTCAGGATTGAACGGCAACAGGAGGCGAAAAGCCATTGAGCACTGATTCAGGCGGCAAACCAGCGGAGGGCACCGTGCGCTCACTCACCGAACTGCGCGAGGACGAGATGCTTTTCCGGGGCACGGTGGAGCGTTTTGCCCAGGATGAGATTGCGCCGCAGGTGCGCCGCATGGACGAAGCGCAGCAGATGGACGCGGGCTTGCTGCGCAAGCTCTTCGAGCTGGGCCTGATGGGCATTGAGATTCCCGAAGATCTGGGTGGCAGCGGCGGAACGTTCTTCGATTCTGTGCTGGCCGTGGAGGCGCTCTCGGCTGTCGATCCCGCGATTGGCCTGCTGGTGGACATACAAAACACGCTTGCGATCAAAGCCTTGTTGCGCTGGGCGACTCCGGAGCAGAAACAGACTTATCTTACCCGGCTGGCGGCCGATACCGTGGGCGCTTATGCGCTGAGCGAGGCAGGCGCGGGATCGGATGCTTTTGCGCTGGAGACACGCGCCCAACGGCGTGGCGACGGCTATGTCTTGAACGGCCGCAAACTGTGGATCTCAAATGCCCGGGAAGCGGGATTGTTCATCGTCTTTGCAACTGTCGATCCCGCGGCCGGCTACAAGGGAATCACCGCTTTCATCGTCGATAAAGGCATGCCGGGGTTCACTGTGGGCAGAAAGGAAGACAAGCTAGGCATCCGCGCGTCGAGCACCTGCGAGCTCATCCTTGACGATTGCGTGGTAACCGAAGCGCAGCTTCTGGGTGAGCCGGGCAAGGGATACAGGATCGCGATGGAGACGCTGAACGAGGGCCGCATCGGCATCGGCGCGCAGATGGTGGGGCTGGCCCAGGGCGCATGGGGCCACGCGGCGCGGCACGCGAAGGAACGGAAGCAGTTTGGCCGGCGCATTGTGGAATTTCAGGCCATGCGCTTCCAGCTTGCCGAGATGGCGGCCGGGATCGAGGCGGCGCGGCTGATGGTTTACAACGCGGCGCGGAGGAACCAGGCCGGACTCGATTGCCGCAAGGAAGCGGCAATGTGCAAGTACCTTGCCTCCAAAACCGCCGAGCACGTGGCGAGTCTCGCCGTCGAGGTCCTCGGCGGTTTGGGATTCGTAAAGGACACGCCCGTGGAAAAGCTCTATCGTGACGCCAAGATCGGCGCAATCTATGAAGGCACTTCCTTCATGCAACTGACCACGATCGCCAAGCTGCTGCTGGGCGGCGAGTAGATCCGGAACGCGGAAATATGCCTCCGGCATATCGCCGCCCCAGGGCGCGAAATCAGACCAGAGGCGCCGATTGCCGCATGGAAACAGGCGATCGGCCGGCTACGCGTAGATTCCGCGCTGGCGGATGGTGAACGCGACCCGATCGATGGCCAGCATGTAGGCCGCGATGCGGTTGTTCACGTTGTGCGCCTCGGCGTAGCGCACCACGTCATCGAAGCTGTCGCGCAGTATGGTTTCCAGTTGCTCGTTCACCACCGCTTCTTTCCAGAAGTAGCCCTGCCGGTCCTGCACCCACTCAAAGTAGCTGGCCGTGACGCCGCCGGCATTGGCCAGGATGTCGGGCACGATGAAGATGCGCTTTTCGGTGAGAATCTCGTCCGCCACGGCGGTGGTTGGCCCGTTTGCGCCCTCGACGATGATGCGCGCCTTGATCTGCTCGGCATTGCGGCTGGTAATCACATTCTCCGTAGCTGCCGGAATCAGAATCTCGCACTCGGCAACCAGCAGTTCTTCGGCCGGCACGGCTTCGGCGCCGGGAAAACCGAGAATGGAGTTGTTGCGGAACTTGTATTCGAGCAACTGGTGGATGTCAATCCCGGCGGCGTTGTAAAGCCCGCCATCCACTTCGGCAATGCCGGTGATCTTGTAGCCGTTCTCCATCATCAGCCGCGCGGCGTTGGAGCCAACGTTGCCGAAGCCATGAATGATCACGCAGCAGCTGTCGATCGGCATGTTCAGGTAGCGCAGGCTCTCGTTGCACGCTACCATCACGCCGCGTCCCGTGGCTTCGATGCGCCCCCGCGAGCCGCCAACATTCAGCGGCTTGCCGGTCACCACGCTGGTCACCGTGTGCCGGGCGTGCATGGAAAAGGTGTCCATGATCCACGCCATGGTCTGCTCGTTGGTGTTCATGTCCGGCGCGGGCACGTCCTTTTCCGGGCCGATGAAATCGCTGATCTCGGAGGTGTAGCGGCGCGTCATCCGCTCCAGCTCACCCTGGCTCATCTTGCGCGGATCGCAGATGACCCCGCCCTTGGCCCCGCCAAACGGGATGTTGACAACCGCGCACTTCCAGGTCATCCAACTGGCCAGCGCCCGCACCTCTTCCAGCGTCACCTCGGGCGAGTAGCGGATGCCGCCCTTGCACGGTCCGCGAGCCATCGAATGCTGTACGCGAAAGCCGGTATAAATCTCGATCCGCCCGTCGTCCATCGACACGGGAAAATGAACGATGATCTCACGCGCAGGCGTGCGCAGCAGCTTCCAGAGGCCCTCGTCCAGATTGAGCTTCCGTGCCGCAAAGTCAAACCGCGCGTTCTGTGCTTCCCAGGGATTGATTTCCTGGTCCAAAGTGACCGCGGGTGTTATTGATGCCATAAAAATTTCTCCAAGCCTCAGTGAGTCTAGGCTTCCCATTCGGCGGCGTCAAGATCCCGGGAACCCTTTATGAAAACATTCGATATCCTGGCTTTCGTCTCCTCAACTTCCGCCATGGCTCCCCAACGCATTCCGCCCTGGACCTTTCGGGTGCCGGATGTGCGTTGATGAAACCATTTTGAGGAACTTGTTACCGTGAATTAACAGCCGCCGCCCCGCAGCGCATGTATAACATACAGTGACGATTAGCGCGGCCCTGGGATTCACCTGTTGGGACGCCCGCGCTGGCGCGGGGAGGCATGAAATTGAATATTTTCGGGTTCCGATGCGGACCAATTGCCGGCCGGCGGTATTTGGCCGCGGCAGCGATGCTGTGCTGCGCGGCGGCAACGCTGACCGCGAACGCTGAATCACACAAAGCCGTAAGCCACAGCGCGAGCCAGCACGCAAACCAGCAACTCATCGCCAATCTGCGCGCGCATATTCATCACGTTTTTGTCATTTACCAGGAAAACCGCTCGTTCGACTCGTATTTCGGCTCCTTTCCCGGCGCCGACAATCTGGCCACGGCCCAGGCGCGGGCGCACGGCTTCCGCCAGTGGGATGCGATCGGCCACGAGTGGATCACGCCGTTTCTCCTCAATGCCGCCGACACCGCCGATCCCAACCACTCGCGTCCCGCCTTGCTGGCCAAGAGCGACCACGGCCGCATGGACAACTTCGTCGGCTACGAAGAGCATTACTTTACGGACGTGCGGCACGACAGCCCCGAACTTGCGCGACAGATCGCCATCCTGACCATGGCGCACGAGGACTGTCACACCATTCCCTTCCTGTGGATGTACGCGCACCACTTCGCTCTTTACGATCACATCTTTCAGGCCATGTATGGTCCCTCGACGCCGGGCAATATCGACCTGATCGCCGGGCAGACCGGACAAACCCAGGCGGCGCGTCACCCAAATGAAGCCTTCAAATCCAACTCATCCGGCCCAGGCGAGCCGGTGGTGGATGATTTGAATCCGGCTTTCGGGCCATACGCAACCCCCGGCCAGGCGAAAGGCCCGCATCAGTACGACCAGACCTATGCGACCCTGATGCTCACCTTGAGCGGACACAATGCCAGCAAGGTGAAGATCGATACCGACGACATCAAGCAGGACATCGGCGAGCTGGCCAAACTGGACCGCAAGGCCATCTCCTGGGGGTGGTACCAGGAAGGTTTCGGCAACGGCAAAGGCGACCACCACCCGGGCTATGTTACCCACCACAACGCGCCGCAGTACTTCGGCTACATCCGCAAGAATCAGTCGCTGTGGAGCGGCGAACACAACCTGCGGGACTTCTTCACGGTGATGCAGAAGCGCGAACTGCCGGCCCGGAGCGTGGTATTTGTCAAAGGCGGAAGTCTGAATCCCTTTGGGTGGAAGCCGGCCAATCAGAAGGCCACCCATTTTCTCGGCGACGACGACCACCCCGGCTACTCCGACTCGCAGCTTTCCGAATCGCTGGTGGCCAAGGTGATCAATACAATCGCCCACAGCCCGTACTGGAAGGACTCGGCCATCATCATCACCTGGGACGACTCAGGCGGCTTCTACGACCACGTTCCGCCGCCGCAGTTCGAGACCTGCCCGGACAAACATCCCTGCGGCGACGGGCCGCGCGTGCCGCTGCTGCTGATTTCGCCCTACGCCAAATCGGGCGGCATCGTCTCCAATCCCGGCGACACGGCCTCCTTCGCCAAATTTCTTGACGTTCTCTACAATCTGCCGCCGCTCGCTTCCCTGCCCGACGAGAAGCCCTACATGCCTGAAGGCCCGCGCGACACCAACCCGCGCATCACGAATCTGCTCGGCGGGTTCGATCCGGCGCGGCTGGCCGGGACTAAACCGCCCATCCCGGCCTCGCAAGCTGAGATATCGAGCGCGGTGGTCAACGAATTCCCGCCGCCCATGACCTGCAAACAGACCGGCGTGACGCCTATGGTCATCCCCGGAGCGTCATTGACCCCGCCAAAGGGATTTACCAATCCGCTGCAGTAAGAATGCTCCCGCTTGGCGCTCTTGATGCCAAAGATGCTCCTTCCGCATCGAAAATGCTGTACGCTTCCAGTACTGGTTCGAGCGCCATGGCGGAAGAAGTCAAATTCGAGAGCGGGATCGGGTCCGCGCTTGATCCTCGCTCGCCGCGGGTGCGGACAAACCGCGAAAAGCTGACTGCGCTGCTGGCGGCATGGCGCGCCGAAGAAGACACGATCCGGCGTGGCGGCGGAGAGGCAGCCGCCAAGGCGCAGCACGGCAAGGGCCGTCTGACGGTGCGTGAACGGCTGCGCCTGCTGCTGGACGAAGGCGCCGAGTTTCTGGAGCTGGGCCTCTGGGCGGCGCACGGCATGTACGCCGAATACGGCGGCGCGCCGGCTGCGGGTGTAGTCACAGGCCTTGGGCGCGTAAGCGGGCGGCTGTGTATGATCGTGGCCAATGACGCCACGGTAAAAGCTGGCGCCTTCTTCCCCATGACGGCCAAAAAGGTGCTCCGTGCGCAGACCATCGCCCTGGAGAACCGCATTCCTGTGCTCTACCTGGTGGATTCGGCCGGCGTCTTCCTGCCGCTCCAGGAGGATGTGTTTCCGGACACCGACGACTTCGGGCGCATCTTCCGCAACAACGCCGTGATGAGCTCGTTGGGCATTCCGCAGATCACGGCGATCATGGGCATGTGCGTGGCAGGCGGAGCCTATCTGCCGGTGATGACCGATACCGTGCTCATGACCGAAGGGTCGGGATTGTTTCTGGCCGGGCCGTCGCTGGTGCAGGCAGCCATCGGGCAAAAGACCAGTGCCGAAGAGTTGGGCGGCGCGGCTATGCACGCGGAGATCTCCGGAACCGTCGATTTCAGGGAGCCTGACGATCGCCATTGCCTGGCGCGCATGCGTTCGCTGGTGGCGAAGATAGGCGAACGCGCCGCCGCCCCGTTTCGCCGCGCGCAATTCGATACGGCGCATGATGCACCCAGATTCGCGGCGGAGGATCTCTATGGATTGCTCAATCCCGAGCCTGGCGCAAGTAACATCTACGACATGCGCGAGGTAATCGCGCGCATCGTGGACCGCAGCGAGTTTGACGAGTACAAAGCGGAGTTCGGACGCACGGTGCTCTGCGGCTATGCGTGGATCGGCGGGCACGCTGTGGGCATCGTCGCCAACCAGAAGACTAACCAGAGCCAGACGGTAGCGACAGGCCCGGCGGCGGGGGCCATGCGCATCGAAGTCGGCGGCGTAATCTACACCGAAGGCGCGCAAAAGGCGGCCCGCTTTATCATGGACTGCAATCAGAACCTGATCCCGCTCCTCTTTCTTCATGATGTCAACGGATTCATGGTGGGCAAAGACGCGGAGTGGTCGGGAATCATTCGCGCCGGAGCCAAAATGGTGACTGCGGTAAGCACCAGCGTGGTGCCCAAGATCGCCGTGATCGTGGGCGGCAGCTTCGGCGCCGGCCACTATGCCATGTGCGGCAAGGCGTACGATCCGCGTTTTCTGTTTGCCTGGCCCACGGCGCGCTACGCGGTGATGAGTGGCGCATCGGCTGCGTCAACACTGGCCGCGGTGCGCGCGCGGCAGATGGAGCGCGGCGGCAAAACGCTCTCCGAGGCGGAGAAGTCGGCGCTCTACGAGGAGATTCGCGCCACTTACGATGCCCAGGCCGATCCCCGCTACGGCGCCGCGCGGCTTTGGATCGACGCCATCATCGATCCAGCCAAAACACGGGAGGTGCTGATTGCCGCTCTGGAAGCTTGCGCACTGAATCCCGACATTGCGCGTTTCAATCCTGGAGTCCTGCAGACCTGAGCGGCATCATGATAGCCAGCAGTGGCGGGTCATTTCATCGAAAGCGGACAGGAGGCTGAAGATGAAACCGGAACTGGAATCGATGGAAAGCTTGCAGCTGTTTATTTTGACCCAAGAGCAGGAACAGCTCCAGCACGAGATCCGGAACTTTGCGGCCGATGAGATCGCGCCTCACGTGGCCGCCTGGGACGAGGCAAGCGAGTTCCCTCTCGCCGTGGTGAAAAAGCTGGGCGCGATGGGCCTTATGGGCGTCCTTGTGCCCTCCGAGTACGGCGGCGCGGGGTTGCACTACGTGGATTATGCGTTGGCGCTTGAAGAGCTATCCGCCGTGGACGGCTCGATCGGCCTCACCGTGGCCGCGCACAACTCGCTGGGGACCAATCACATCGTTTTAGCCGGCAACGATGCGCAGAAGCGCCGTTATCTTCCCCGCCTGGCCAGCGGCGAATGGCTGGCGGCGTGGGCCCTGACGGAGCCCGGCTCTGGTTCGGACGCAAGCAGCGCGCGCACCACTGCCGTCAGAAAAGGCGACCGGTACGTATTAAACGGAACCAAGACCTTCATCACCAACGGGCATTACGCCGACGTGGTAGTGGTCATCGCGGTAACCGACAAGCACCGCGGCACGCATGGATTATCAGCTTTTGTCGTAGAAAAGGGGACCAAGGGATTCCGCCCGGGCAAGAAGGAAAACAAGCTGGGCCTGCGCGCCAGCGACACCAGCGAGCTGATCTTTCAAGACTGCGAAATCCCTGCGGAAAATCTCCTGGGCATTGAAGGCGAAGGATTCATTGACGCCATGCGCGTGCTCGATGGCGGAAGGATCTCCATCGCCGCCATGGCTCTGGGCATCGGCCGCGGGGCGCTGGACGCGGCCGTGAAATATGTGAAGCAACGGAGGCAGTTCGGCAAGGCTATCGCGGAGTTCCAGGGCATTCAATGGAAGCTGGCCGATATGGCGACCGAGTTGGATGCGGCGCGGTTGCTGACGCAGCGTGCGGCGGTGCTGAAAGACGCGGGCCGCAAGGTCACATGCCAGTCGTCCATGGCAAAGCTGTTCGCCAGTGAAGCAGCGGCGCGCATCTGCGATACGGCGGTGCAGTTGTTCGGTGGCTACGGCTTCATCAAGGATTTCCCCGTGGAGAAGTTCTATCGCGATGTAAAGCTGTGCACCATCGGCGAAGGAACAAGCGAAATTCAGCGCATGATTATCGCCAGAGAGATTCTCAATGTCTATCCGTCGCGCGGATGAGGTGCGGTGCTGAAAAGCAGATGAACGAGCGCGTCAAAATCATCGAGTGTCCGCGCGATGCGTGGCAAGGGCTGCCGGAGATCATTCCGCCGGAGGCCCAGGTAGCCTATCTGCGCAAGCTCATTGATGCGGGCTTTACACATATCGACGCGGTAAGCTTTGTCTCGCCCGCCGCGGTTCCGCAGATGGCCGCCTCCGAGCGGGTGCTTGAACTACTGAAGCCGCCCGAGCATGTCGAGATGATCGGCATCGTTGTGAACCCCCGAGGCGCCGAGCGCGCCATTGCGACAGGCGCGGTGCGCACGCTGGGATTTCCTTACTCGATTTCGTCTGAGTTTCTTCGCCGCAACCAGCATCAAACGCCGGCTGAATCGCTTCGCACGCTGGAAGAGATCATCGCCCTGGCCGCAGCGGCCAGGCTCAACGTGGTGGCGTATCTCTCCATGGCCTTCGGCAATCCCTATGACGAGCCGTGGAGCATCCGCGCCGTGCTCGATGCCTGTGCCCAGTTGGCTGCCTGCGGCGTGCAACAAATTTCGCTCGCGGACACGGTGGGCATGGCAGCGCCGGAACAGATTGCGGAAACCGTAGCGGCAGTGATTTCCGCGCATGACACGATGGAGATCGGCGTTCATCTTCATGCGCGAAGAAACGACGCGGAAGCGCGCATTCGCGCCGCCTTCGCGGCCCGCTGCCGGCGCTTTGATGCGGCCCTCGGCGGGCTGGGCGGCTGTCCCTTCGCGCAGGATGCACTAGTAGGCAATCTGCCCACGGAAACATTGATTGAGGTGCTGCGCCGATGCGGCGCGGAGCTTCCGAGGCTGGCGCCTCTTGGCGAATTGATGCGCGCCAGCGCGGCGATCGCCGCGGGCCGTGGCGCCTTCACGCGTGCCTGAGGCGCTCCGGCCTCGGCGCCGAAGTAGAGTTGCGGTGTTGGAGGGTGCTGTGAGCTACACATCGATTCTGGTTGCCGACGATTCCCTGCTGCGGACGATCACACTCAATCGCCCCGAGCGGCGCAATGCCATGACGCCCGCGATGCAGATGGAACTGATCGCGGTGCTCGAAGAAACAGCAGCGAGCAACGTCAGGGCGCTGGTTTTGACCGGAGCCGGCAATGCATTTTGCTCGGGGCTGGATTTATCGGCGCTGCAGGCAATGCCGAACCAGTCCGCACCCGAACATCGCGCAGACGCCGAGCGTATCGCGCGCCTCTTTCTCTCGCTGCACGAGTTGCCCATGCCATCGATCGCGGCGGTGAATGGCGCCGCCGTTGCCGGCGGAGCGGGACTGGCCACAATCTGCGATTTCACCCTCGCAACGCCCGAGGCAAAGTTCGGCTTTACCGAAGTGCGCATCGGCTTTGTCGCCGCGCTGGTTTCTGCATTTTTGATGCAGCAAATAGGCGACAAGCGAGTCCGCGACCTGCTGTTGTCCGGTCGCATCCTGGCTGCAGAGGAAGCCCTGCGTCTGGGACTGGCTAATGAAATTGTGCAGCCGGAAGAGCTGATGGAGCGCGCTCGTGCGCTTGCCGTACTTCTGGCGGCCAACAGCCCGCAGGCCATTCGCGCCACCAAGCAACTGCTGGCTGAGCAGAACAAAGCATGGCTGGATGCCGCGATTGTCCGTGCCATCGAGGCCAGTGTCGAGGCAAGAAACAGAGGAGATTTTCGCGAAGGCATCGCGGCGTTTCTTGAAAAAAGAAAACCGGAGTGGGGAAAATAGCCCCGGCCTATACCGCATCCTCGCGAAAAATAACTGGTGCGCCCGTTCGCCCCTGCACCTGCTCGCGCGTGACACCTTCAGCCAGCTCGCAAACCACAAAGCCCGCGCCGGTGATATCGAGCACGCAGAGATCGGTAATCACGCGGTGGACAACGCCTGCGCCGGTAAGCGGCAGCGTGCAGACGCGCAGCAGCTTGGCGCTGCCATCGCCAGTTGTGTGCTCCATCAGAACCAGAACGCGGCGCACGCCCGACACCAGATCCATCGCGCCGCCCATGCCCTTTACGCGCTTGCCGGGAATCATCCAGTTGGCCAGATCGCCGCGCTCGGAAACCTGCATCGCGCCGAGAATGGCCAGATCGATGTGCCCGCCGCGAATCATGGCAAAGGATTCAGCGCTGGAAAAAGTGGCCGCTCCGGGTACAAACGTGACCGTCTCTTTGCCGGCATTGATCAGGTCCGCATCCACTTCGCTCTCGCGCGGAAACGCCCCCATGCCAAGCAGTCCGTTCTCCGATTGCAGCGTGACAGACACGCCCGCGGGAATATAGTTGGCAACCAGCGTGGGAATGCCGATGCCCAGATTCACATAGAAGCCATCCCGCACTTCCCTGGCGGCGCGCGCCGCCATCTGTTCACGCTTCCAGGCCACTGGCTGACTCCTTGCGAATGGTGCGCTTCTCGATGCGCTTTTCCGGATGCGGATTATGAACGAGACGATGGACGTAGATGCCCGGCGTGTGGATCGCGTCGGGATCAAGTTCGCCCGCCTGAACGACGATCTCCGCTTCAGCCACGGTAATCCTGCCGCAGGCAGCCGCCTGCGGGTTGAAGTTGCGTGCCGTGCGCCGGTATATCAGATTTCCGTGCAAATCGGCCTTCCATGCCTTCACCAGCGCCACATCGGCCTGAATGCCGCGCTCCAGTATGTACGTAACGCCGTCGAACTCCTTATGCTCTTTGCCCTCGGCCACCAATGTGCCAACGCCGGTACGGGTATAGAAGCCCGCGATGCCTGCGCCGCCGGCTCTCATGCGCTCGGCCAATGTGCCTTGTGGACAAAACTCCACTTCCAGTTCGCCAGCCAGATACTGGCGCTCGAACTCGGCATTTTCGCCCACGTAACTGGAAATCATCTTCCTGACCTGCCGGGATTCAAGCAGGATTCCCAGGCCCCAGCCATCGACGCCTGCGTTATTGCTAGCAATGGTCAGATTGCGCGCGCCGCTGTCGCGCAGGGCGGCAATCAAAGTCTCGGGAATCCCGCACAACCCAAAGCCGCCGATGGCCAGCAAAATGCCGTCGCGGACGATGTCCCGAAGCGCGCTGCGTGCATCCGGCCACAGCTTGTTCATCCCCGTTGCGAGCTTGCTGTCGTGGTCCATTTGACGATCGCACCCGGACTGCGGGTCGCACTCCTTCACACCAAACTCTAACCGCACTTGGGTGAGAGCGCAATTTCAGTTTGATTGTGAGGCGCCGAATGTGGGCAGACAGGATGTGCTAAGCGACGTTGCGGTGCAGCCTTGCCTTGGCTTCCGCGAGTTCGGTCTCCACGCGTATGGAGAGCAGCTTTCTGGCTTTCTCCAGATTGCGCCGCCGCGTGGCAGTCAGCCCCTTGCCGACACGCGAAATATAGAAACTCAGAACGCGCATCCCCGACGCAGCGCCCTGCGGGAACGATTCCTTCGAGGTAAGCACTTCCACGATTCTTTCCGGGGGATTTGCAAACAGGTTGGCGGGAATACGATCGGAATCTGTGTTCAATTCACTCCTCCGAGGGACTTTCGTCTGACAAATATGGAGCCCGGCTTGCACCTTAGTCTGCCCTTTTCCATGGGAACCGGATAAAAACTCACCTGTTTCATGTGATGATTGCAGTAGGAAAATCCCTCTGTTCACTTCCCCTTCAGTCCGCATGCCCTGCTGCAAGACACTGCTGCCATGTACGCTCCCGCGCCGGCAGTATACAGGTGTCACCCATCATAGGACCCTGCATGAAGACTGAATGAACCGCGCATGAACGCTTCACGTAACGCTCGTCTCGCTGAAGGAAGCAATTCAACCTTGAATCACCGTCTCCATTTGTGAGATTCACGACGGTCTAAGTACCTCAGATGCCACGCTGCCACATCTTTGTTGCTTGCCTCGTCCGCGCCGGCGCTGTCGCATCGGCCTGGCGGGATACTCGCCGTGGAATTCTGCGGTCGCACCCTCGCTTTGGATCTATTGCACCTCAATGGACGAAATCCGCGCGCTGGGAGCGCAGCGAGCCGAAAACGCCAGCACATTGCCTGCTGAGTTACGCTCAAGCTTCGCCTGAATCCAGACCACACGCGCCCGGTTCCCAGTCGGAGGAAACTCAATCCACGTTCCCACCATTCCGTTTACATGGAGTTTGGCATAGCGTGGCGATGCGCTTGGATTGGTGTAAGTGATGGCAATGGCGGCCCAGCGGTGAGACGAAACAACGCCGGAGAATCGCACCGGAGCATCCTTTCCCGCTGGAGTTTCCGGCGCATGTCTTTCACCGGAGCGCAGGGGCGTATAGCGATTCATTCCTCCTTCTCTTCCGCGAAGCAGCAGGAAGATCGCATCGTTGGCAGGAACCGCGGCTGCGTAACTGTTCCGCAGCAAGCCAAGCGTTTTGCCGGTCCACACGTTGGTTACCTGCACCGGCGAGGATGGCACCAGCCCCAGATCATTCCACTGGACCGCAATGCGCGCCGGCGAGCTGGTACGATTCAGGAGCACAACCGCGCGCTCTCCGGGAGTAGCCAGCCGTTTCGACCAGACTTCGAGGCCGCGGCCGGGCCTTGCCACCTCGATGGCTTGCAGCCCCAGGCGATCCTGATCGATGGCCAGCATCATGGGGTTCTTAAGAGTCTTCAGCGTCGCGTCATTCAGTTTGGTCAGATCCGCCCCAATGAGCAGCGGAGCGCCGGAGACAGCCCATAGCGCCATGTGCACACGATCCTGCTCTGCGGTCAGACCCGGCATACCGGCGACCAGCATGTCCGGGTCGTTGTAGAAGCCAGTGTGCTCGGCCGCGGGATGGATGCCCTCCTCAAAATTCGAAATCACGTGGGCAAAGCTCGCCTTCCGGTTCGCATGTGGGCTGCTGGCCACAATCGGAGCAACAATGTCTCTGCTGGTACGCCAGATATCCGCATCCATGCCGCCGATATGCGGCGCCCAGGTCCACGGGCTGTCCGTGCCCTGTTCGCAAATGGAGAAATACAATTTGTGTCCAGTCAGTCTTTCCGCGCGCTCTATCGCGTGGGCAATCTCGGCGTACTGCACTGAAGGGTCGAGATGCTCCTCGTCGCCGCCGCACCAGTCCACCTTGACGTAATCAAAGCCCCACCTGGCGAACTGCAAAAAGTCCTGATCGTAGTGTCCCTGGCTTCCGGTATGCAGGTACTTGGGGCCTATGTCGGGATACATGCTGCTGCAGCCGTTGAAACCGGCGTCAGTATAGATGCCGGCCTTCAAGCCCAGCCCGTGAATGTATCGCACGATGTTCGCCATGTCCCCGGCATGTTCGCCCGGAGCAAGCGCCGGCCAGGCTTTGCGATTCACCACGATATTCCCCTTGGCGTCGCGCTGGCCCAGCCACCAGCCTTCGTCAATATTGATGTATTGGTAGCCTGCCCGCTTCAATCCCGTGGAAATCATCGCTCGCGCCTGCTGCATCACGATCCGCGCGTCGATGGTGTTGGAAAAGCTGTTCCAGGAAGACCAACCCATCGGTGGCGCACTGATGCGCGCAGGCTGACCTGGTTCGGCATGGGCGGCCCATACTGATAAGCAGAGAACCCCGCAAGCCAGAAGCGCACGAATGCGATGCATGGAACAAATCTCCTTGTTAAAGCGTCAAAAGCTCTACGAAAAATAAGAGTATCGCCTCGGACGTCTCGCCGCCAGTCTCTCCCCAGGTAACTGTGAGCAACTGAAGCCTCGACGTCTGGTACAGCTTCGGCGCCGCCGAGAGCAAACCGGGAATCGGATGAATCTGCTGATTAGACGATTCTGAACCGGTACGCCAAGCGACGATAGATCCGAGGAGGCAGGACATAGACGCCGATGGCGCCGGCGAGTGAGCTTGCCGGCGGCTGATTGAGGGCTCTAAGCTGACTCGTTTTGGCTGGATTAATGCCAGCGTTAGATTGACAATTGATCTTAATCGATTATAAGCTACTCCTTCATTCCCCGGGAGGGCATGCGCTGGCCGATAGCTTGGCCTGAAGTGCGACGCTCGGCATAAGACGACGAAATCTGCTGGCAATGGAGCGTGGCAACCCACCCCGAGGTTGAGCACGACTCTGCTGTGATTGTGCAAGATGCCCAGGCCTGCGGCGCTATTCACCGCCAATGAGTTGCTGGCTCGGGCATCCGAATCTGCACTATGGCAAAGCACTTGATCGGGCCGTTGGCCGCAGGGCGAAGTGCGAAGGCTTTGCATCAGTCCTGGAGCCACGCTTGGCTCCTCACGCGCGGCCTGCGGAGGAAGAGTTGCGGGGGCGGCGCGAGTGAAGTGGCAGGTGTAACGCGAAAACGAAAGTCCTGCTGAAATCGATTGCCGTACGTTCAATTGAAGATGGGCTATGATCCGGGAGTTGATATGAATGCAGTGGCAGGCAAATCGCGGTTGAAGAAACATGAGGCCATGCTCGATCGGGTGGCGCGTCACAATGTTCGCGAAGAGATTCAACGCCGTATTTTGTCGGGTGAAACGCGGCCCGGCGAGCGATTGAGCCAGCAGAGCCTGGCGCGGGAGATGGGTGTGGCGCAGGGAACGGTTCGGGAATCGCTGTTTGAACTGCAATGGCTCGGACTGGTCGAGTC
The DNA here is from genome assembly GCA_021803035.1 of Acidobacteriota bacterium. Lineage (GTDB taxonomy): Bacteria > Acidobacteriota > Terriglobia > Terriglobales > Acidobacteriaceae > Telmatobacter. The sequence continues at coordinate 17,858 of JAJZME010000049.1, forward strand.
GATTGACCGGCTGGGGGTGTTCGTAGGAAAGCTGGATGTGGAGCGCATTTGCGAGGCCTATCAGGTGCGCGCGGTACTGGAAGGGTTGGCAGCGCGGTTAAGTTGCAACAACGCGGGACGGGCTGACATTTCGACGCTGCGCACCATCGCGGAAGATATCTACAAGCTGGCCAGGAAGGGACACGAGGACGAACGCGGGCGGTTGGACCGGGAGTTCCACTTCTACATCACTAAACTCTCGCGCAACAAAATTCTGATCAAGTTAGCGGAGAGCTACCGCGTGCTGGGTATGACAGTGCAGGCATCGCGAGAGCAGCAACGCATCTACGAAGAACACCTCGCAATCGTGGACGCAATCGAGCGAAATGTCGCCGATGAAGCGGAGCGGCTGGCGCGCATGCATGTGACAGACGCGGCTGGCAGAATCGAAGCCGAGGGGCGCCAGGGTAACTTCGTCCCCAAGTGGGTGGATTAAGACGGGAGTACTTCAATGAACCCGGCCATGTAAGCAAACACGGCAAATATATCTCAACGGCAAGTGAATTCCGACCAGTGAGGAGGCGCGCGATTAGGGCGCATCTTCAGGCTGATGGTGCGGACTGAAGCAGCAATGTGCAGCATCGCCGGCGGCGAGTCAAAGCCTGTTCAGCAGCATGAAGCGCCGCGGCCGGGGACTGGAGCCCGGCCGCAAAGCTCCAGGGGCTTTCCTGGAGACGAAAACACATTTCCATCGAGGGCGTAGATGACATCTCAGACAAAGAAAGAAGGAGCAAGAACATTTCAAGCATAGAAAAGGAGCAGGGATAATGATTCATTTCTTAGTTCACGATTCGGCAGACACTGTGGGCGTGGCCGTGGTGGATTTAGCCGCTGGAACCGAATGCGCCGGGCGCGATCTTGCGACCAATGCGCCGCTGAAGGCGAAGACGGCCGAAGCTATTCCGCTGGGCCACAAGTTTGCGCTGCGGGATTTCGCAGAGGGCGATACAGCCATTAAATACGGCTGCGAGATCGGGCGCGTGGTAAAGCCCATCCGGGCTGGCGAGCACGTTCATGTACACAACCTGAAGACGAAGAGGTGGGCATAATGGCGAATGAGCGGAAGGTACTTGCGTATCGGCGGGAAAACGGGCGCGTGGGCATTCGCAACCATGTGATCATTCTGCCCGTGGATGATATTTCCAATGCCGCGTGTGAAGCAGTGGGCAACAACATCAAGGGGACGCTCGCTCTGCCCCACGCATATGGACGGCTGCAATTCGGCGAAGATCTGGAACTGTTTTTCCGCACCATGATCGGCACAGGCAGCAACCCCAACGTAGCCGCGGCGATTGTGATCGGGATTGAGCCGGGCTGGACAAAACGAATTGTGGACGGCATCGCCAAGACAGGCAAGCCGGTGGCCGGATTTTCAATCGAGGGCCAGGGCGACATTGCCACGGTGGCGCAGGCCTCGGTGAAGGCGAAGGAGTTCGTGCAATGGGCATCGGAATTGCAGCGGACGGAATGCGACTTCAGCGAGCTTTACATCAGCGTGAAGTGCGGCGAGTCCGATACAACCACGGGGCTTGCAAGTTGCCCGACTGTGGGCAACGTGATTGACAAGCACTGCGCCAGGGGCGGCACCGCATCCTTCGGGGAAACGACGGAATTGACGGGCGCCGAGCACATCGTTGCGGCAAAGGCCGCGAACGAAGAAGTGCGCAAGCAGTTCATGGCGATATTCGACGACTACCAGAAGCTGGTCTTTGCGCAGAAGGTTGACGACCTCGCGGATTCGCAGCCGACCAAAGGCAACATTGCAGGCGGGCTCACCACGATCGAGGAAAAGGCTCTGGGCAACGTGGAGAAGCTGGGCAAGAAGACGAAGTTTGTCGGTTGCCTGCAACCTGCGGAAGCGCCGGGCGGTGACGGTCTGTGGTTCATGGATACGTCGAGCGCCGCGGCAGAAGCAGTAACGCTGTGGGCCGCGTCGGGCGCGGTCGTACATCTGTTCCCCACCGGGCAGGGCAATATCGTCGGCAACCCGATTGAGCCGGTCATCAAGCTTTCCGCGAATCCGAAAACGGTGACGGCGATGAAGGAACACATCGATGTGGACGTTTCGCCCATTCTGCAGGGCGAGATGACGCTCGACCAGGCCGGCGACGCACTGATCGATATGATTGTGCGCACGGCAAACGGCAGGCTTACCGCGGCTGAGGCGCTGGGCCATCGCGAATTTGTGATGACCAAGCTCTACCGCAGCGCCTAGGCATGGAGCTGAAGATGGCCACGAAGCGTTATGCGAAGGAACCGCTGGAAAACCTGGTTACGAAGTTGGCGGCCGGCATGGGCGTGCCCACGGAAGATGCAGCACGGTTCGCGGAGGTGCTGGTGGACGCGGACCTGCGCGGCGTTTCCACGCATGGCGTTTCGCGGCTGAACATCTATTTGAAGCGAATCGAGGCTGGACTCATCGATCCGAGAGCGGAGCTCATGATCGACAGGCTAAGTGGCAGCATCCTGGCGCTGAACGCGGGGAACGGGCTCGGCCAGGTCCAGGCGCGAAAGGCGCTCGACATGCTGCTCCCGCTTACGCGCCAAAATGGCGTTGCCGCGGCCACGATTCGCAACTCGCAACACTTTGGCGCCCTCTCGTGGTACTGCAATTATGTGGCGCGCCAAAGAATGGTGCTGCTGGCAATGACCAATTGCGAGCCTGCCATGTCTCCCGAAGGCGGATACGAGGCGTTTTTCGGAACCAACCCGATCGCCGCTTCGTTCCCCACCGGCAAGGGCTTCCCGGTGAAGATAGACTTGGCCACTTCGACGGTGGCGCGCGGCAATATCATCGCCGCGCAGAAAAAGGGCGCGGCAATTCCAGCCGGATGGGCGCTCGACCGCGAAGGCAATCCCACAACCGACGCGTCCGCGGCCTTGCTGGGAACCGTTCTGACCATGGCCGGGCACAAGGGATACGCACTGGCGATGATGGTGGAATTGTTCAGCGGCGTGCTTTCCGGTGCGGCCATCGGCGCGGATGTGGGATCCATGTACAAAAACATGAACCGTCAACAGGACGTGGGCCATTTCTTCTGTCTCTTCGACATCGAGGCATTTCTCGATTACAAAGAATATCTTTGCAGGGTGGATGCGACCATCGACCGCATCAAGGCTTCCAAGAAGCGGCCAGGGGTCGAGGAAATTCTGGTTCCGGGAGAACGCTCGGCGCGGCAGGCCCACATCAACAGCGCCGCGGGAATTCCGGTCTCTGACGAAACGGTTGCAGAAATGGAGCAGTGGTGCTTGCGGCTCAAGGTCGCATTCGCCTGCCCGGAGGTGGTTTGCTAATTTATGTCCGACATTCTGATATCTGAAAACATTCGGGGCGCCGGTGTGGATGCGCTCCAAAGCCGCTTTGACGTTTCCCTGCAGCCTGATTTGTGGAAGTCGCCGCGGGCGCTGGCGCAACAACTCAAGGGCTATCGGGCGCTGATTGTGCGCAACCAGACGCCGGTAACGGCGGAGTTGCTTGGCGGTGCGGCGGAATTGATCGTTGTGGGCCGCGCCGGTGTTGGGCTGGACAATGTGGATATAAAATTCGCCGAAGAAGCGGGGATTGTCATTGCATCGACGCCTGACCAGAACTCGATCAGCGCAGCGGAACTGGCAATTGGCATGATTCTCTCACTGGCGCGCATGATTCCCGCCGCGGATCGCGACACAAAGCAGGGCAACTGGAACCGGCAGAAGTTTGTAGGCGTGGAGTTGTACGGCAAGACGTTGGGCATCGTGGGCGCGGGCAGGATCGGATACCTGACGGCGCGGCGCGCAATGGCCTTTGGCATGAAGATCCTGACTTACGATCCTTATCTGAGCCCGGACAATGTGCTCTTGAGCGATTTGCAGGCGAAGCTGGTAGGTCTGGACGAGTTGTTGCGCAGGGCTGATGTCGTGTCCTGTCATTTGCCGGCAACGCGCGAGACGGCTGGACTCATGAACAGCGCGTGCTTTAGCAAGATGAAGCCAGGCGCACTCTTTGTGAACACGTCGCGCGGCGCCGTAGTTGCGGAAGCCGATCTGCTGGCGGCATTGAAAAGCGGCGCGCTCGGCGGCGCGGGGCTGGATGTACGCTCATCGGAGCCGCCAGCGGTCGGTGAGCTGGAGACGCTGCCCAACGTGATTCTGACGCCGCACATTGCGGCCTTCACGCGTGAAGCGCAGGAGCGCGTGACGAGGGCGGTTTGCGAAGACGTGGCGCGGGTCCTGGATGGAAAGCCGGCGATCAATCCCGTTGCCAGCGCCATGCCGCGAAAACAAGCGGTGAAGTAGAGAGCAGATTGACGCGATCTGTCTCGGCTGCCGGTGTCAAAGCCTGGAATTGTTGAATGCTCTCCCTCAGCGGCAGGCGCCCCGTTGCTTCTGCGCCACTCACGGAACAGTTGGATTTGCACGGCCCACGACACCCGTTAAACTCCCGTCCAGGCGAGGTGAGGAAAAAGGGCCTGAACCACGAGTGCCATGGAGGGCCAGCACGTGCAGTTTGTGGCAGCCGTAAGCCATTGGGGAAAAGGCTCCCAGTAGATATGCCTCAGTTTCCGGTCTCGCGGCCAAATTATCGGTGCGCACGAGTCTCCGTCCGGTTATTTCTCGCGGGGGGCCTCCACCAGAACCCGCTTCCGCTTCACCCGCCATCGTCAGAATGCTGTAAAGTGGTCCTGCCGGTCGAGATTTTTACGGCAAACGGCAATAAGGGTCTCAACTGGCAGTGTCCGTCAAAGGGACGACCCCTCAAATCGCTTATTCACTTGCTGACGCCCTGATCACCCATCCCAGGAAACGTCCGGAATGATCCGATGGGGAAGAAAAATGAGCAGCGCTGAATGAGCCGAATAAAGCAACCGAAGGAGCGATTCATGCGGGCAACGCGCTTTCTGCAACACAGCCTTCTGCTTCTTTGCGGACTTGGGCTATTGGCGCCGCGTGCCCTGTCATCTCAAAGGCCTCGCCGGGCGATGGAATTGCTGCATCTTTTCTATCTCGCCAGCGGAGGAAACAACTGGGCTCCACTGGCCCAGGAGGAAGTTACGGGCACATTGGACCTTGGTGGAATTAGCGGCAGCATCTATCAACTTATCGATTTGAAGCATGGTAGAGACGTAACAGAGATCAATGCCGGCCCGCTGAGAACGAAAGATGTCACGCTGACCGATTCCAGTTGGGAGATCAATCAAAACGGAATCGTCACCTACAGCGACACGCCCACGGCGAAGAGAGCTGCGATCGATGGATCATTTGAAGATCGTAACGGCTGGTTTAATCCTCCGGAGAACGAACTGGTCGACGACGGCACCCGGCGGTCCCACGGGAAAAAATACGACCTGGTCACCGTCACACCGCCCGGCGGCCGCAGCATGACGCTTTGGCTCAACGCTCGCAACCACCTGCTCTATCGCATCGATCAACTGGATTCCGATCATCACAAGGACATCACCTTTTTCTCCGACTACCAAAAGATCGACGGCGTACAGATTCCCTTTCTTGTGCGCTTGTCAAATGGCGATAGAAGCCAGAACATCGTCGAGCGGGTTGAGACGATACGGTTTTCATCGACCATCGATCAGGCTGCATTCATTGCGCCGCCTTCTACGTTCAAGGATGCGCGGCTGCTGGGGGGGCGAAGTTCTGTGACCGTTCCCTTCACCATCTTCACCGGGCACATTCTCATCCAAGTCTCAATAAACGGGCACGCCCCTGTTCCGTTCCTGCTTGATACAGGCGGAAGAAATTACCTGACTCCAAAGGCAGCAAAGCAACTGGGGGTGCGCGGGAGCGGGAATATTCCGCTCGATGGAGTAGGACAAAAACAGGAAAACGCCCACTTTGCCAAAGTGAGTGAGCTGCGCTTGGGCGCGGTGCAAATGCTCAACCAGGTGTTTGTGATTGGCCCACTTCCAGAGACCCTCGAAAACAGAGGAAAAGAAGCGCCAATTGCAGGACTTGTCGGTGCTCAATTGCTGCGATGCTTTCCGACAACCTTCAACTACTCCAAAAAAACGCTGACTTTTTACCAGCCGGGAATGGTTCCACCCGAACCATCAGACGCACAAGCTTTCAGGCTCTACTTCGGCGGTGGTCACCCCTACATGCAGGTTACAGTCGATGGCGTTGCAGGCATATTCGGCATAGATACAGGAGACTACGGTTCCACCACGATCTTCGGCCCGTTCTACCTGGCGCATAAGTTCCCGATAGAACAACCCGCGCAAACTCGATCACAGGGCGGGATTGGAGGCTTTGGCACGGCGTTACTAACACGTGTCGGCAGCCTCGGCTTCGGCCGCTGGAAACTCAAGCACCCCCTCGTTACTCTTAGTTTTGCCCCCCAAGGAGCATTCTCTACCGGCTCAATCGCCGGCAACCTGGGCTTCAGGGTATTAAGGAACTTCGTTTTCACGCTCGACTACGAACACCAGAAAGCGTATTTCGTCCGGTCGAGTGAATATGGAATGCCGATTGCCTATAATCGCAGCGGCATGACGCTGGCTCAAGCAATTGACGGTAAAGTCCTTGTCCAACGCGTGAATCCTGACACGCCGGCGGCGGAAGCCAACATTCCGGTTGGCGCCGCCATTCTTTCTCTGAACGGAATGATCCCTTCGGGTACATCGCTGCCGGCAATCGACCGGGTACTTTCAGAGAAGGCTGGCACTGAGGTCAATGTTCGCTATACCTGGAACGGTGAACAGATGGATGCACAACTTCATCTCCGGGAACTCCTCCCACCCAATGGGGAAATGAAGCCTCTCACCCTCGGTTCGTCACAAAAGTAGATGCTCTTGACGCATTGCAACGGCAATTTCATCACGCGCGGCTCAAAGATGATGGGCGTATCTGCGCCTGCGGCGAGGCTACCTCAAGGTGCGGTGGCCCGCCCGGCAGCCGTGCGCGCAGATGCTGGTGACCCTGCCTGTCCACACCGTCTACCCATGCAGCCCACCTGCGCTCCTGGGGCACAAGATGCACCGTGTGACAAATCACCCTCACTTACAGCCGCACGCGCAGCTCAGCCCCATGATGGATAGCCAATTATGAGCAACAATGACCGTCCCCACAGCGGTCAAATCCGGACTGGCTGACGGACTGAAATTTTATAGGATCTCATACTTTCCTGGGTGGCATATTTGTGTAGTTTGGCGGCCCTGTTATCCTCTATAAGGAGAATTCATGAGCGTCGTTTCCGATCCAATAGGGGAAACCAGGTCGCAGGTCCCGGAATCCCGAACCCAGCGCGTAGAAATCCTGCACGAAATCTTCGAAACCCAAGCCGGACAAGCCCCCACGGCAACAGCGGTGATGTTCGGCCACCAGCAGTTGACTTACGCTGGTCTTGAAAGCGCCGCCAACCGCCTTGCGCGGCATTTGCGCGCTGCAGGTGTCGGACGCGGCGCCGTCGTGGCGATGCTCCTACCTCGTTCCCTCGATCCCTACATAGCTTTGCTGGGAATCCTCAAGTCGGGCGCTGCCTATGTCCCGATCGATCCCGAGTACCCTTTGGACCGCATTGCCTACATTCTGAAAAATTCCGGCGCCGCGGCTCTGGTCACAACTGCAAACCTCGCCCTGAAGATAGAAGACTTTGACGGGGTGGTCATCCGCATGGATGCCGACCGCGGTGCGTTAGCCGCGGAAAGCTCGGCGCGCCTGTCTCATGCCGAGGTCGGCGTGAGCGCGCACGATCCTTGCTACATCATCTACACCTCAGGATCAACGGGCCGGCCGAAAGGCGTGATCGTCGAACACCGGAACGCGGCATGGCTGGTGCGTGCCGAAGGCCACATGTATGGGGCGCGACCGGAAGACCGAGTCTATCAAGGCGCTTCTCTTGCTTTCGACCTGTCGGTCGAAGAGGTCTGGATAGCCTTCCACGCAGGGGCAACTCTGGTAGCTGCCACTCCGGAAATGATGCGTGCCGGACCCGATCTTTCCCGGATGCTCGCCGCCAGGGGCGTGACCATTCTTTCCTGCGTGCCGACTCTGCTTGCAATGCTTGGCGAGGATGTGCCGTCGCTGCGCTTGCTGATTCTGGGGGGAGAAGCATGCCCGGCCGGCTTGGTTAAACGCTGGGCACGTCCCGGACTTCGCATTCTGAACACCTACGGACCGACCGAGACCACCGTAATCGCCACCTACGCCGAACTTTCGCCTGACAGCCCTGTCACCATTGGCCGCGCCGTGCCCGGCTATCAGGTCTACCTGCTCGACGAGAAGCTGAAACCGGTGCCGCACGGCCAGATCGGCGAAATTTGCATCGGAGGCGCCGGTGTTGCGCGTGGTTATGTGGGCTTACCCGAGCAAACGCGCGAGCGATTTGTGCCCGATCCGTTCGCGCTCCCGGACGAACTGGGCGCGCGCATCTACCGCAGCGGGGATCTGGGACGGATCAACAGCGCGGGCGACATCGAATTCATGGGCCGCGCCGACACGCAGGTCAAGCTGCGTGGATTCCGCATCGAGCTGGACGAAATCGAATCGGTCCTGGTGCAGGCCGATAGCGGCATCCTCGCTGCCGCTTGCGCGGTGTGGCATGAGCAGACAACCGGCGCCGGGCAATTGGTCGGCTACATTGTTCCTCGTAACGGCAACCAGCCAGACCACGAGCGCATGCGCGCATTTCTGCGCAGCCGCCTGCCCAATTACATGGTGCCGGCGGTAATCGAGACGCTGACGGAGCTGCCCCTGCTGCCGAGCGGCAAACTGAACCGTTCGGCGCTGCCGCCGCCGAGGCAAGCCGAACCCAAACCCAAACCGGATTCTCCATCACTGCGCGCTCTGACCCCTACGGAGGAGTGCCTGGCGAAGGCTTGGAAAGCCGCGCTCGGCGTCCCATCCATCTCACCCGACGATGACTTCTTCGACCTGGGCGGAGACTCGTTGCGGGTTGCACGTATGGTCTCCGAATTGCGCGCGCAGCCAAATTTCGCCTCGGTGTGTGTGGCGAACGTCTATGATCATCCGACCATCGCTTCGTTGGCGGCCGCCCTGGAGGCAGGCAAGCGGCAATCGCATCACCAGTGCCCGCCCGCGCCTTCCGCAAATGCACCCCGCCAGCCGGAAGCAGCAGAGCGCAGACGGCATTTTATTGCCGGGACATGCCAATCCGTGTCGCTCTACTTCATGTTCGGCATGGGCGCCGCTGAATGGATCACGCCGTATCTGCTCTACTTGCTCCTCATCCACGACGGGCATTCGATGATCGAATCAGCGGCGTGGGCCGCGCTGAGCGCCGCCGCGATCTTTCCGGCATTCCTGCTGCTGGCTCTCGCCGCCAAATGGCTGCTGCTGGGACGGGTGCGCCCGGGGCGTTATCCGCTTTGGGGCTGGTTTTATTTGCGGTGGTGGTTTGTCCAGAATGTCGCCGGCATGCTGCCTTTGGATTACCTCGGCGGCACACCGCTGCTTCCGTTCATCTATCGGATGTTCGGCGTCAAGGTGGGAAAAGACGTGCATCTGGCCAGCGATAGCATCGCTGCTTTCGACTTGATTTCCATCGGCGATGGCGCAAGCGTGAGCGATGAAGCATCGCTGCCTGGCTTTACCGTCGAAAACGGCGAACTGGTTATCGGCGCGGTGAAGATCGGGCGCCGGTGCTTCGTTGGCGGCCGCACGGCGCTTGCTCCCGACACGGTAATGGAGGACGGAGCGCGCCTGGAAGATTTGTCTCTGCTTCCCGCCGGGGCACATATACCCGCAGGAGAAACGTGGGCCGGTTCGCCTGCCAGGCGCGTCTCCGATCCCGTGACCTCTATGCCGCCTGCACCGGCGCACGGCCCCTTGCGCCGCTTCGCAACCAGCGTCCTCTACGCTGCTCTGACGTTCGCATTTCCGATCCTCCTTTTCACCGCCATCCTGCCCGGGATGATCCTGCTGCTTCGGATCGACCTCTTCATTCATCCCCTGCGCTATTTCGCCGCGGCGCCGTTGGTGGGCGCCTCCTTTGTCCTGCTCCTCATGGCCGAAGTGATCGTGTTCAAATGGCTTCTGCTGGGCCGCGTTCGTCCCGGGGTGTACCCGGTCGATGGCGCTTTCTACATACGCCACTGGAGCGTGGAACAATTGCGTTCCCTCAGCCTCGATCTTCTCGGACCGCTGCATTCCACACTGTATGTGGTGCCGTGGTACCGTGCGCTTGGCGCCAAACTGGGGCGCTTCGTCGAGCTTTCAACCGCCACCTCCACATCGCCCGACCTGCTGGAAATCGGCGACGGGGGAACCGTGGCCGACGAAGCCTCGATGGGAACTCCCCATATCGAAGGCGGATGGATGAGAGTGATGCCAACGCGCCTGGGGCAGCGCGCTTTTGTAGGCAACAGTGGAATGCTCCCGGAAGGTGCGGTGCTGGGAGACGGTTCTCTGATCGGCGTTCTATCCATCGCCCCCGCGGACCCCGATCAAGCGGCAAAGCCGCATTGTTCATGGCTCGGTTCCCCGCCCATCCTGTTGCCTCGCCGCCAGGCCTGCGCCGGATTCTCTGAGGAGCGAACCTATACCCCGCCGCGCAAACTCCGCTTTGCCCGCGCCGCGTTTGAGCTCCTGCGTGTCACCCTGCCGCCGGCAGGCTTCATCATCGTCGCAGCCATTGTCATTGAATCAGCGCTCCTGCTGCTGCCCCCCTTTGGGCTGCCCGCCACCCTTCTGCTGCTGCCCTTGATCTACGGCGCCAGTTGCGTCGCCGTGCTGCTCGGCGTGGCGCTCGTCAAGTGGACTCTGATGGGGCGCTTCCGGCCCTTCGTGAAACCCCTCTGGAGCAACTTCATTTGGCGCCTCGAGCTGCAAAACGCGCTTTATGAATTTCTTGCTACGCCTCTCGTCCTGGATTTTCTGAGAGGCACACCTTTCCTCTCCTGGTATCTTCGGCTTCTGGGCGCGCGCATCGGCTCGTGCGTGTATGTGGGCACTACAGGATTCGTGGAGTTCGATCTCATTTATATCGGTGACCGCACAGCCCTCAATGAGGACTGCATCCTTCAGACCCACCTCTTCGAAGACCGCATCCAGAAGGCCGCGGAGCTGCACGTCGGCACGGACTGCAAAGTGGGAGCGGATTCCGTGGTGCTTTACGACTCGAAGATGGAGGACGGCGCGCGCCTCGAAGATCTCTCTCTTCTGATGAAGGGCGAGACGCTCCCGGCGCGGACCACGTGGATGGGTATTCCGGCGCAGCGTGCCGACGACGCAGATTTCGATGTCATCACTGATCAGAAAACGCAGTTTTCTGAATATCTGCAGGTATAGATCTCGATATCACCCGGCGGGTCCGGATCTCCGGCATGAGGATCACCACCACACAGCGGGTGCCCCAGCTCTCGCTTCTGACCTGGGAAGGGATGGGGCGAACTCGCGATTTTAAGTCCGATATTGACCGCAACGCATCGAACTGCACTAAACTGCACAAGCCTGCGCATTGATGTATATCTTTAATATAATCAATCACTTGAGATAAACGACCACACTGCACCAAGCTGCACGACCCTGCATAGAAGTTCAAAACTAAGTATCACCAGAAGTATCACCACGCGTAAAGCTGTTCATCCATCGCCGCTAATCCTGGCCAATGCGGACACCGCGGGGGCGCCTGAGTCGATGACCGCTAATACGAGTGAAAAGCCTCTCAGAAGATGTGCATCATTACCGATGACGCATTATTTTGCTTGACAACGACCTCAACTAGTGTGCATCATACGGCATGCTGCATTGCAAGCGAGCAATTCTTAGAGAGCTGGCCACAATTACGGCTGGGCACCCAATAAGAAACGCGGTACGGAGCGTGCCCGACGGCGATGTCGCTGTCGTCCAGATCAAGAATGTCAATGCTGGCGCTGGCGTGGATTGGCCTGCAGTCACCAGAACTGTTTTAACAGGACGGAGAGAACCCGATTGGCTTAGACCTGGTGACATTCTTTTCTCTGCTCGCGGGCAGCGAAACGTCGCGATCTGCGTTGATCATCCGCCCACCAAATCTGTTTGTTCCCCACATTTCTTCTTGATTCGAGTTAAGGATGTGCGGCTGATATTGCCTGAGTTCCTGGCATGGCAGATGAATCAACCGGACGCGCAGCGCTATTTCTCTCAGTCTGCGACCGGCAGTTACATCACCAGCATCCGTCGGCAAGTGTTGGAGGCATTCCCTGTGCAGATCCCCACGATCAACCGACAACAATTACTGGTCCGCGTTGCGCAGGCTGCTCAGCGCGAAAAGGAACTCATGGAGCAACTGATGGAGAACAGGAAGCGCGAGCTGAATCTTGTCGCACGGGATTTGCTGGCCTAGTTGCTAAGAGAGAAATAAAGGGAGCCGGAAATGACGAATCACGAAATCGAGCAAAAGAAAATCAACCAGGCGGTCTGGGGGGCTTGCGATACGTTTCGCGGCGTCGTTGATCCTAGCATTTACAAAGACTATGTCCTCACGCTGCTCTTCCTCAAATACATCTCCGACGTATGGCAGGACCATTACGACGAGTACAAAAA